>NZ_JBEXCU010000004.1:487866-693174 GCF_040605415.1 Kribbella sp. NPDC005582 | reverse complement strand
ACTCCTCAGGAAAAGCTTTCGGCATGACAGACATCCTTCCAGCAAGGACCCAAGTCCTCACAGATCAGGAGTCAACCGAACCGGGGGCAGTCCCGTACGAAAGGCTTGCAGTCTGGCGCAGAAGTATTGCGAACGGAAGTCTTCCCCGCAGGCAGCAGCTCCACAGCGAAGCTGACGCCATAAGCAAACGATGGTTCCATCCACAGACAACGTGCAAAGGCCCAGCGAGGCTTCATCGTCTGGTCGTCCGGCTCCGGCTGTGCGGTCGCAGCTACTTCTCCTCGGCGCGGGTCCGTATCGTCGAGGTGACTTCCCGCAAAATCGCTAGCTTCTGGCTGAAGAGCGGATCCAGCTGCAACATCCAGGTCACCGCAACCCAAATGACGCAAAAGAATTTGAGCGCACCACCCGACGCTCCGCCAACCGCCATGCCAAACTTTCCCGAGGCAGTGACGACTGCGGGCGGCACGGCGCCAATCACCAGCGTCTTCGCGATCTGGCCGGCCATCGTCAGCCGCTGCGGGCCGGTCACCGGAGGACGATCACGGTCGCCTGAATCCCAGCCTCTGGAACCAGCTCAGCCCGAAACAGCCAGCCAGAACTGAGACAGCCGACGCTCGACCGGTTCGAGGACAGTCTGATTCGCCGGAGGCCGCGCCCCTCTGACGGCTGCCCGGGTAATCGGCGTCGACCTGCGGACATCCGGAAACTCATGTGCGATGCTCTGCCCTGTGCGGCCTTCGATTCGGACCACCGTGGCGATCGCATCGTCTGCAACGGTGGCGGTCCTCGCCTGCGCTGTCCTGATCGGTGTCTTGTCCAGCTCGAATCCGGTAGACGCGGCGCAGATCGTTGGCACGATCATCGCCGCTGTCACTCTGGTCGGCGTCATCGTCACGGGTCTCTGGCGTTGGGGGCCAGCTGCCTTCTCAAGGCAGCGATCGACCATCAAAGATCTTACCGAGGGTGGCAACCGCGGGCTCGTTCCGCGCCTCTCCCAAGTCTCGCTGAGCGACCTCGGAGTGAGAGATCCCAGGGATGCTCTGGGCGGTGCCCAGAGCCACCTTCCCTATGCCTCTCGGCACAGCCTAGATCCGCGTCTGCAGTCTGCGTTACGGGACCGGAGGTTCGTCCTTGTCCATGGACCATCCGCAGCCGGCAAATCTCGGTCTACCGTCCAGGCGGCCATCCAGGTGTCCGGCGACCGGCCGGTGCTCATCCCGGTCTGTCGCACCGACGCGCTCCAGAAGCTTCTCGCCGCGGGCGCGGTCAGCAAAGGTGCGCTGATCTGGCTGAGCGATCTCCAGGAGCACATCGCGGCTGGAGTCGACGCAGCGCTCCTTGAGCAACTGCTCGACATTGAAGGTGTCACGGTCGTCGCCACAATTCGCGACGGCGAGTACCAGCGCCTCGTTCCGCATGAGGACCTACGGCCCCAAGGCCGAGACGTGATTGAGCTGGCGATCAGACACCATGGCCTCGTCTCCTTCGACGGCTGGGACGAAATCGACCGCGACCAGGCAGCGAATCAGTACAGCTGGCTCCAGCGGACCGACGTGACTCAGGCGCTCAAGACAGGTCGAGGCCTCGGCGAGTATCTGGTCGCCGGGCCAGAGCTCATCGAGCGCCTGCAAGTGGGGCAACCACCGGCCAGCGGTATTGCCGTTGTGCGTGCAGCAACAGATTGGTACCGAGCAGGTCTCACCCGACCAGCCCCGCTGAACCTCATCCGCGAGTTGTATCCCGCCTACCTACCGGCAGACGACGGAGCACAACTGGTTCGATTCGAGGAAGGTCTCATTTGGGCTTGTGATCTCGTGTCCGGCACCCGCACGGTAACTCAGATGACCGACGGTACCGGCTTGGTTGTCCACGACTACGTGCTCGATCATTGGCCCAAACACTATCCCCGGCCAATCCCAGATGTGACTTGGGCGGCCATAGCTCACGAGATACGGGATCGGCCCAAGGAGCTCGTCGCAGCGGGGTCCGCCGCGGCCGAAGGGCATCAAAATCCTTCTGCCGCGATCCAGCTACTACGGCCTGCGGTCGATCTCGACAATGTCTTCGCGATGTACAACCTGGGTGTCGTTCTGGTTATGCAAGGCGAATCCGCTGAGGCGGAACGCCTATGGCGACGCGCAGCCGATGCCGGCCTGCCGGATGCCATGTACAACCTAGGTGTTCTCCTGAGCAAGCGCGGTGACGACACAGAAGCCGTAGCCTGGTGGGAGAAAGTGGCCGCGAGCAAAGACGTCAGCGCGATGTACAACCTCGGAATCGTCGAGAAGCGCCGTGGCAACCTGGCGGCAAGCGAGAGATGGTGGCGGATGGCCGCCGAAGCGGGACAGACCGATGCAGCTCGAAACCTTGCTGGTCTGCTACAAGCTCGCGGCGAGCTCGTCGAAGCTGAGCGATGGTTTTATGCCGCGGTCGAAGAGGGCGACGCCAAGGCGATGAACAACCTTGGTGCTCTCTACGCCGAGCAGGACGATCTTGAAGCGGCTGCGCAGTGGTGGGCGCAAGCTGCAGCCTGCGGCATAGCCGACGCAATGAACAATCTGGCCGTCGTCGCGAAGGCAGAAGGCGATCTTGAGGCCGCAGAACGCTGGTGGCGGGACGCTGTTGCGAACGGGCATGTGCAGGCCATGGAGCACCTGGCATTCTTAGCCGAGCTCCGGGACGACCTGGTGGAATCCGAAAGTTGGCGCCAGAGGGCCGCCGAACACGGGTTGACCAGCGCGATGAATGATCTGGCCGTGATGCTCCATGGCCGTGGAGAGGACGACCAGGCAGAGCGCTGGTGGCGAGCTGCTGCAGAAGCCCAGCTGCCTGAAGCAATGAACAGCCTTGCAGTTCTGCTCCTCCGGCGCGGAGAAGTTGAAGAGGCAGAGAGGCTGTGGCAAACAGCCGCCGCGGCCGGCCTGCCTCACGCCATTAATAGCCTGGCCTTCTTACTCCAAGCTCGCGGCAATCACGCGGAGGCCGAAGCCATATGGCGGAAGGCCGCAATGACAGGCCTACCCGCCGCAATGAACAACCTAGGGACGGCACTGCGGAGGCGCGAAGAGTACGACGAAGCGGACGAATGGTGGCGAAACGCAGCCGAGGCCGGAGACACCGACGCGATGTTTAACCTCGGAGTGAGCGCCACCGCCCGCGGTGCCCACGACGAGGCCGAGCGCTGGTGGCAGCAAGCTGCGGCTGCAGGCGACACGGCGTCCGCGAACGCGATTAGGCTCGACCGCCCGCCAGCCCGGGGAAGCGAGTCTCCGTGAGCCCCGCGACTCCCACCGACGGCCTGGACGAACGCAACCGGCCCTGCTCCGGTTACCTCTGCCGGACTTGCGCTCGCCAGTTGGGTAGCCGTCGTGCTGAGGTAGCGTGACATTGGCCTGGCCGAATAGGAAACTGCCAGCTCCGCAGCTTGAGCTCTGACGCAGTCGTGGCCGCCGTGTGCGACACGATCGTCGGCTGGCTCCTCCATGCTAGTACTTGTAATCCACACCGGTCCGGCATCCGGTGCCCGGGAGGACCTGCAGGCAGGATCAACTGGTTCTGACGGTGAGCGCACAGCGCCACCAGGAAACGCGTGCGGTACCGAAGTAGCTTCGCCACCAGGCGCTCAGCATAGGGTCTGCTAGCTGCCGAAGGTGCTCCGGAGGGTCCATGAACAAGATCCCGTCGTTGCATCGCCGATCCGCATACCGAACGGCTCGGCTGTCAGGCCGTTGACATCAAGCTGGGTACGGCGTGGCCGCCGGGCTCCGACGAGCACACGGCGTCCGTGAGCAAATAGCATCACTTGGGTCGTCTGGTCTATCGTGCTTCGCCAGATCTAGGGACGGAGGCTGAGCATGTCGCAGTTGCGGCTCCGGCTGAATCTGCGAGCCATGGGGTCACGCCACTACTGGCGCCTAAGTGCCATACACCAAGGCGTGGGGATGCGGGCAGCGTCGGTGCGGATCGCGGGCCTCTCCAACGTGGCCGACTACACATCTCTCCTACGCACCGGAAGTCAGGCACTCGCCAAATCTCCCCTCCTGCTCCTTCCTGCACTCCTGGCTTTAATCCTGACTCAATCGGTCGTTCGACTTCACGGCCGGTCGCTGCCCTGGTCAGACTCATTACCAGGCTGGGTCAGACAGGCAGCGGGGTGGGTCACCTCGCCGGTTTCAGCGACTTTCGACGCGGCCTCCCTCCCATCTGGAGCAATTGAGGTCGTCGGAGTGTTCGTCGCGGTCTACTTCGCAACAGTGACGTTCGTTGTGTCCACGACATACAAGGACGCCACACGTCGGCTTCGTGACCAGATCGTCCGGCAGCCAGAGACACGCTGGTATGTAGCGTTCTTCACGCCCTCGGTGGTGTACGTGGGCCTGGCCTTGGCTCTGCCGGTCGTTGACCAGGTTGCCACCCACTTGACACTCGTGACCACCGGATTCGCGGGCGCCCTAGTCGTGCTGTCCTTTGGTCGCATCTGGATCACGCTCTTCGTGTCGCTCGAGCCGACCTCAGTGTTCCCGTCGATTCAGCGAGACCTCAACCTCTGGGTACATCGGGCCTACAGGCTCGGCCGTCGCAACAACCCCTCGCCGACAGCTGTCCTCCGCGCGAACCAGAAGATCCGCGAAAAGCTAGCAACGCTTGACGATCTCGTCACACTCATTCTCGATCGGGAGTATGAACGCGCTTCGGATCGCGGCATCGCAGCCAGTTTCGACCCCAGGATTCGCACGGCGTTAGAGCACCTGCGGCTGACCTGGGAGACCTACGCTCGCCGCAAGCACATGCTGAGTGGCCTTCCTGGATGGAATCCGTCCCGCACTCAGGCGAAGGACTGGTTCCTCGCCTCCTATTCGGAAGTCGACATTGCCGTAGCCACGGGGACGACGCTAGCCGGCAGTCAGGTGGTCGACGACCTCTGGTTTGAGCGCTGGATCGCCGCCCTGGTCGAGCGCCTCCTCTCTGGAAGGGATCTTCTTTCAGTCCAGAGGGCGGTTGATGGCCTCATGCCTCTGTCACGAGCGCTCGGCGGCCGAGGCCAATTCGACGAACTGCGGCTGTGGATGACGGCTACGACCTTTTCTCCAATGAATGCCGTCAGCGAGTATGCCGGGCAGAGGGGACCGCTCGAGACGCCACCCACGGCGGGTGACGCGCAACGGTCGTACATGTCACGGTCCAAGCATTTCGCGCTGCCCGGGGAGGCGAGTTCTCACAACCTGGTTGACTTCGTGCTCCTGGAGATGCTGAACACATGCCTCGGGTACACCGACTACTTCGCTCGTATGCAAAGCGAGTTGATGGATGCCGGCGCAGTCATCGCGAATAGCAAATCTCAGCTCGTGGCCGGTAGGTTGGTTCTCGAGATCGCGAGGAACGCGCGTGAAGCCCTGGCGACCGAGACCGCCCTTGAAAGCGAACGTGTCACGCCAGATAGCACTCTGGCACAGCTGATGGCGAGGGGCCTCGCCACCGAGACACTCGACGAGCTACAGCAACTCCTCGCCTACCTGGAGACCGAGCTCTGGCCCTGGGTCCTTGAGGTCGGCGGTTCCAACTCATGGGCCGCCGGGGCGGCACTCAGTCGCGCTACGGAGGTGGCTGCGAAGCTCGAGGTCATGCTCGAGTTCGCACGACGGCTCCTTGACGACTGCGAAACAGCCCACAGGGAAAAAGACGATCGGTGGCCTGACACCGCAACGACGGACATTCTTCGGCGCGCCAGATCATTGCGTGACCAATTGGAGCTGCCCGTAGCCCGGTTGGCGACAACAGTCGACTCAACCCCCGACTCAGATCGACCGGATCATTTCGGATGGGCCTACCACAGGGCACACGAAAACGTTCTGCGACGGCTGCTCGCGGACGAGCCAAGTGAGCCCGAAGCGCTCCGCCAGCAAGTACTCCTGCTGTACTGGGCGGGCGACCTAGCCACACAACGGTTGAGTTCAACCGTTCGACGCAACGACCAGCGGCTCATCAACTCCTACATCGCAGAGCCCTACCTGAGGTTCCTGCAACTCTGTGGAATCGCACTCGTCCTCTCGGAAGTGACGCAGACTCCCGACTTGTTCCGTCCCTTCGAGTCAGCGTGGACTGCCCTACTCACAAGTGCCACCCGATCCACAGCGCTGCTAGGGCGCGCGGCAGCGACGCTGTTCGCCGACACCGGGCTGTTCGCACTCACGCCGGGTGGCGTCTCGCGTTCGAGTATTGAGATCAGAGCCCACCAGAAACTTGAGGAGCTCGGCGTCTCCCACGATTTGTTCGACTTTGGTGGATTCGGAGCGACAGAGGGCGGCAGGCCCGCTTCAGTGAGCGATGAGGCGAAGCGTCTCCTACGCACCGTCCGGTCGAGCAATTACGAAGGGATGTTTTACGCCCATTGGCTTCGGCCGACCGCGATCGCTGCCGGTGCCACCGTCCCGACTGACGCCGAGCGATATCTCTCTCGCCTCGACCTCGACGGTGACATTGAGGAAGACGAGGACGATGACTGACACCGACGCCGTCGATGCGAGACAGAGCGCCTTTCCTTGGATGCTCTATCAGTCGCACCATCTCGGCACAACGCGCTCCGCCCGCAGGCGCGACGGTCTCTACGTGGGAATGCTGAAGGAAGACCTCCAAAACTACCGCTACTCCTACGACCTCTCGATCATTCCTCACGGCGTCCACGAGCCCCGTGCATCCCAGCTACTGGCCGCGCTACTGGAAGACTTCAACCACACTAGCTACGACAGCGGCCCCGCCGAACTGGTGGTCGAATTTGCCATGCGCCTGCTCGAAGAGTCATCTGATGGCAAGGAGATGACTCTGGAGCTCCACAGTGCGGACGGTCGACGCCGCGGCCGCAGATCCCGCCACGGACGGCACACCGACGACCCAGACCAGCGGCCCGGGCCACTGCCAACCCTCGGTTTTATCCCGCAATGGTCAGTCACGAAACATCGAACCGGGCTTCTACAGTTCGCCCCCGAAGCCGGCCATCGGCCTACGCCTATCAGCTCTTCCCGCCTCCACTCCGTCAGCCTACGGAGAGAAAACAAGCGCAACTGGGATCGGGCGATCAAAGGACTGAGGCAGGTCGACACGACGGATCTAGGCGGCTACAGCACCTCGCGCATCTCATGGAAGGGCTACGAGTTCTCGAAGCAACTCACCGCCCAGAAACTCGTCATAGCCGCATCTACGGCAGGTATCGGCTGGGACGCTCGAGGAACTTTCAACGACTACGTGACGTCGCCGTACCTGACCTTCCGGCAGCTCCGCTTCGTCAAGTTCTGGGTCGAGTCGATCGAAGACTCCGTCAGTTTTCTCAATCAGTTCACTGGGAACGCGAGCCTGTACGGCAGTGACGCCTTCACGTTCTCTTTAGCCGGCCTGCCATCGCCGGAGGACCTGTTGGAAGCGATGGACGCCGTCCGCAGCGGCTCGCTGAACGTGAAAGATGCGTATGACACCTTCTTCTACCCCAAGCACGCCAAATCTCGAATCGACTGATGGCTTCCCGCGCAGCGATCACCTCGACGGCGCGCTCGTTTATTCAGCGGACCCGACCGCACTCAGCACCGCTAGAACGATGCGCCCTCGATACACTCGCGGATCGCGGAGCCCGTGGCGAAAGTAGCAGGCCACTGCCACGGACGTCCTGACCGGACTCTAGTGGGCGCGCTCTGCGTAGAGCGATTTGGGCACCTCTTTACGCACCTCAATCAGCGCGAGAGGATGGTCGATGATGAGCATCTACAGACAGCAAGAAGCGGTGGAGGCCCTTACCAGCAAGGGATCGTGGCCACTGACGGCACAGGTCGATCAACCTCGGCTGCAAATCAGCGGGTTCGGGGTTCGAGTCCCTGGCGGCGCACAAACACCGAGGCCCGGGCAGACATCGCAATCTGCACCGGGCCTTCGTGTTGCCCGACTCACCTTTAACTCACCTCTTTGCCGCCTCCGGCACAGGCTGACGGTTTACGTGATCGTGACTGTGCGTCAGATCACATCGGTTGCCGTCGTTGCCGACCTATCGAAATCTTCGGCCTCAGCCCCGTTGATCCAGCTCCTAGACGAGCTGGAGGCATGAGATGGCGAGACCACCGCTGCAGATCGGATCCTGGGGCAAGGTGTCGACCTCGATCACCAATTTCGACGCCAACGGCAAGCCCCTCGGCCACACAGCCAAGGCCAACTTCCGCGACCACGACGGCCACGTCCGCGACGTCACGGCAACCGGCCGCACCAAGTCCGCCGCCGAGCAGGCACTCCTCGCCAAGCTCAAGGACCGCGCAAGAACCGGCGGCGCCGGCGAACTGACAGCAATGCATAAGGTCGGCCTGCTGATCGACCTGTGGGAGAAGAGGTCAAGAGGCTCGCCGAGCGCGGCAAGAGGTCCCCCACCTCCTACGACACCTACTAGCGCGTGACCCGCCTCCACATCCGCCCGGCCGTCGCCGAGCTTCGGATCGGCGAAGCGACCACCCAGCGACTCGACAAAGTGATCACCAAGATCACCGAGAACGCAGGCCCCTCCACCGCCAAGACCGCCCGCGCCATCATCTCCGGCGCGATGAGCCTCGCCGTCCGCTACGGCGCCATCGCGGTCAACCCGACGCGCGAGATCGAAGCCATCGAGGCCGCCCCCAAGAACCCACCCAAAGCCCTGACCGCCGAGGAAGTCACCCTCCTCCGGACAAGCCTCGCTGCCGATCACGCGCGGTCGACGCCGAGCTCCCCGACCTCGTCGCCTTCATGCTCGGCACCGGCGGGGGAAGTTTCGCAGGGGCCACTGATGGGCGCGCGGCCGCGCCGGGCAGGTCAGGGATTGTTGGCTACGCGGAACACCGGCCATCCGATCTCGGTGCGCCAGGCGGCGCTGTCGTCGGTGTCGCGCGGGCCGACCAGGTAGCGCTCCCGCACCGGTCCGGCAACTGCTAGCGCGTTGCTTACCACCCAGGAGCCGAGTTCGCCGTAGGTCACGTCGATGCCTTCGTGTTCACCTTGGTGGGTAGTGACGACGAGTTCGGCGGCGGGCAGGGTGACGGGGTGGACGCGCCCGCGGGTGGGGGGCTTCGGGGTGGGCCGGTAGAGCAGAAGGCGCCCTCGGCCGTTCTCGAAGAGCGCGTTGTCGTAGAGACCGCCGGGCGGTCCGTGACCCGCCGGCGGGCCGAGCGCCGCGTCGAGTTCGGCCATCGCTCCGGCGTACCAAGCCACAACGTCGTCCTCGCCGACCTCGTCCTCGACCGCCGCCACGGTCACGGCGGGCTCCGCGCGCAGCTCCACCTGCAGCGGGGCCGGCTCCGGCGACAGCAGACGTCGCAAAGAAACGACCGCCGCCCGGGTGCGGGCCAGCTCGGACTCCAAACGCTCGACGTGCTGAGCAACCAGGGCAGCTCGTTGGTCCGGGTCGGGCGAGCGCAAGATGCGCTGGACGTCGGAGAGTGGAACGTCGAGCTCACGTAGCCGGTGGATGACCTGCGCGATCGGGATCTGGGCACCCGAGTAGTAGCGGTAGCCGCTGGAGGTGTCCACCATCTCCGGCTCGAGCAATCCCGCCTCGTGGTAGCGCCGCAACGTACGGATGCTGAGGTGTGTCATCCGTGAGAACTCACCGATCGCCAACATGGCAGCAGTTTGCACTCTCTCCCTGGGGGAGAGTCCACTTCTTGACTCTCGCGCTCTGCGAGCCAGCACGCTCCAACATATGGATACCAACAAGCACACAGAACAGTTGCCCACCACGATCCGCGCCTTCCTGGAGGCCCAGGACGCCCGCGATGCCGACACCGCTCTCGCTCTCCTCACCCCGCAGGCCGTGATCGCCGACGTCGGGGAGTCCTTCAGCGGCGACACGGAGCTGCGACGCTTCATCACCGAGGCAGGAGCCGAGTTCACCGTGACCAGCGAGATCACCAAGGTCGATCGCGACGGCGAGATCTGGGTGGTCAGCCACCACCTCGAAGGCGACTTCCCCGGCGGGAAGGCGGACCTGGACTACCGGTTCGCGCTCGAGGATGAGCGCATCGACCGGCTCGACATCGTCCTCGGTTGAACCCTCGCCCAGCGCCGGCTACCGCGCGGAAGAACGAGTGCAAGCCTGCCGATGCGAAGCGGATCTGCTTCGCTGAGCGATAGATGCCACTGCCCGTTTAGCAAATTGGGCTCGAAGTGGCTTGTCGAGCAGTTGAAGCAGGCCTAACCCATCCATCGACAGCGGTACATGACACGTTATAGCGAAGGAGAAGTTCATGAGGACTTGGTTCATCACCGGTGCCACGCCCGGCGGGTTCGGCCTGACCTACGCCGAGGCCGCACTGGAACAGGGCGATCAAGTGGTAGTGACCGCACGGCGCCCGGCCGAACTGCAGGAGTGGGCCGACCAGTACGGCGACCGGGTGCTGGTTCTCGGGCTCGACGTGACCGACACAGCTCAGGTACTCGCGGCGGTCAGTACGGCGGAGGAGCGGTTCGGCGGGATCGACGTGCTTGTCAACAACGCCGGCCGAGGCTGGTTCGGTTCGGTCGAAGGAGCTCGGGACGACGTGATCCGCCGCACGTTCGACCTGAACCTGTTCGGGGTGGTTGAGGTAATACGGGCGGTTCTGCCGGGCATGCGGGCGCGGGGCGACGGCTGGATCGTGAACATGTCGTCGGTCGCAGGCCTCGTCAGCGCTCCCGGCTTCGGCTATTACGCGGCGGCCAAGTTCGCTGTCGAAGGGCTGTCGGAGGCCTTGCGTTCCGAGGTCGAGCCGTTCGGGGTGCGCGTGCTGCTCGTGGAGCCAGGAGCGTTCCGCACCAAGGCCTACGCCGGCTTCCAGGAGGAGCCCGTCGACGAGACCGTCGACGCCTACATACCGATGATCGAGGGCGTCAAGGCGGCGTTCGTCGACCAGGACGGCAAGCAGGCAGGTGATCCCGTCCGCGGTGTGCAGGCCGTGATCAGCGCCATGAACGCAGCCGTTCCACCGCAGCGGATCGTGCTCGGCAACTCCGGGTACGACGTCGTCGTCGCCATGCACGAGAACGCCCTCACAGAGCTCCGCCAGAACGAGAAGCTCTCGCGGAGCGCGGACTTCTAGTAGCGCGCCCCACCACGTCGACCGAGTAGTCAGCGGAGGCCCCGGTCGGCCGGGCGAACCAGCATCCGGCCGACAGCCGTCGGAGCCCTCAAGTGGTCACGCTCGCGATGACGCATCACTGTCTACATAGGTCGCGCCTGACGTAACAACTGCAATCGGCTCTGAGCCTCCGGGAGTTGCGACAGGTTTGTCGTACGGTGTCGGGCATGGCTGCTTGGGACGCAACAGTGTTCGGGAACGACGATGCAGCCGACTGGGCCGGTGACCTGGCCGACGCCGGCGAGGATCAGCGCGTCGCTGAGGCACTCGAGCGCGCCGCCGGGACGGCACGTGGCGAGTACTTGGAGGCGTCCGAAGGTGCGCAGGCGCTGGCTGCGGCTGAGATCGTCGCTGCCGCAGCCGGCGCTCCTACCGGAGTGAGCCCGTACAACGAGCGCGCACTCGCATGGGCGTCTGGCCGCGCTGGTCTGGTCGAACTGATCCCGGTCGCGCTCAGGGCGATCGACCGGGTGGTTGCGGATGACTCCGAGCTGGCCGAGCTGTGGGAGGAGGCAGACGACCCGGCTTGGTTGAAGGCCGTCGACGATCTGCGGGCCCGGCTGCGGACCGGAGGCTGAGACCGGATCGCGGATCCGATCGGCCGGCCAGCTTGCCTAGTCCCACGCCCGAGCTGGGGCGGAATGACCGAGCCGGCCGCGTGGTTGAAGTGACACGAAATGCGTGACACAAATGTGGGTGTAAACAGACTTGCCTCCCACCTTCGGGTGGACGGGAAGTGAAGGCTGGGCCCCCGGTGGACCGGGACCCAGCCTTTGCGCTTGTTAGCGCACCTTGACCTCAATGAGGTCAACCGTGCCGTGCAGCTGATCGAACCGTTGACCACGCCCGCAGCGTCCGGCGGTCACCGTGCCGACTTGAGTGCTGCGGCCGGCGGTCGGGGGTTCGACATACCTGCCGGAGCGGCCGCCTCGTCGGGGTCGGAGTTTGTCTGCTCGAGTCCTTGTTCGGCCTCGGGATACGGGTGCTCCGCGATGAACTGCCGGGGTTCCTCACACGCCCGCTGGATGTACTCCTCGAGCTTGTCGCGCTCGACTCGCCCTGGTCGAGGGTGAGAAATCGCCGGGCTGACGTCAGGCATACAGAGCATGTGGACGGACGGACAGGGCCAGGGTGGGTGATTCCAGCGGAGTCACCCACGCTGCCGGTTGTGGCAGACACCGTCACCGCTGAGGTGGCCTGTCGACGTTCGTCGTACTGAACGAGACCCCCCACTGGGTCAGGGGCAACAACGGCGACCTCATGTACGAGACGATCGGGCCGGCAACTAAGCGTCCGGCTGGAACAACGTCGGCCACACCTCTCCCGAAGACCTCCTCGCCGCGCAACGACCTGCTCGCGTTCACGCTCCAGCAGTTCGACGCCGGCGGGCTCGCGGTGTTCGTTGACGGAAGCAACGTCTTCGCCTTCTACGTCGGTCGCTAGAAGCGTCCGGACTGTAACGTGCGCGAACTCGCCACCGGCCGCGATCAGAACCTCGGCGACCCGGTCACTGCGGCGACGATCGGCTCGACAGTATCCGTGGTCTTCCACTTTTACAGGGTTGGATTTGGTGTCGTACTGGGGTGGGTTTCGGCTTGCGTACGACGCCGGCTCACGTCAGTCGTGGGCGCCGATCGTATGGCCGGCGGCGTGGAACAAACCCATCGGCAGCGCACCGACGGCCAGGCCGAGCAGCGCCCAGCCCGGATGCCGCACCGGGTGGGCACCCCACAGACAGAGCGCCGCGAGCGTCAGGCCCGACCAGCCGGCGATCAGGTTGACCACCGGGGACGAGCCGAACACCGTAGGGAACCGTTGTGCCGTGACTCCCTGGGCGAAGTGGGGATACGCGTTGCACCCCAGCACGCCGGCCAGGAACGCGAGCAGTACCGCTTGCCACATGCCGGTCTCCCTACCGTTGCCGCGGAACCCAGTGAGCTAGAATCGGAATCGTGATTCCGTTTAGAGAATACGGACTGCTCATTCCGTTTGCAAGGCGGGGTCGATGACCACGGGCCGGCCGCTACGCGCCGACGCCCAGCGCAACCGCGGGCGGGTACTAGCAGCGGCCGAGCAGGTCTTCGCCGAGCGAGGTACTGCAGCCTCGATCGAGGAGGTGGCCCGTACAGCCGGCGTCGGCGTCGGTACCGTCTTCCGGCATTTCCCGAGCAAGGAGGCGTTGCTCCAGGCACTTGTCGTGCAGCGCCTCACCCGGATCGCCGCCGACGCCCGCGACCACGCCACATCACCGGACCCAGGAGCGGCGTTCTTCGACTTCTTCACCGCGGTTGTCCATGGCTCGGCAACCAAACTCGAACTCGTGGACGCGCTAGCCGAACTCGGCATCGAACCGAACGAGGCGGTCGCGCCGGTCGCAGCAGACGTGACCGAAGCCCTGACCGCGCTACTGCAGCAGGCGCAGCACGCCGGGGCGGTACGCCGGGACATCGACGTCAGGGACGTCATCGCGCTGCTCGCAGGCGCCTCTCAAACCCGCCGCTACGCCCCCGACGACCGGCCGCTTGCCGTCATCCTCGATGGCCTGCGCGTTCCGATCGCCCAATAGCACCAACGTATTGCCCGTCCCGCTCCCCCAACCCACTCACAAGCCTGCTAAGTAACTAACTATTGACTTAGATCTTGGATCGCGTCATGCTGTATATATCCAGTTAGTTACTCCCTGAGGAGAGGGCATCATGTCCACAGTCCTGATCACCGGCGCGAACAAGGGCATCGGCTACGAGACCGCCCGGCAGCTCGTCGCCGCCGGCCACACCGTGTACGTCGGAGCGCGCGACGCCGACCGTGGTCGCGCCGCCGCCGACACGCTGGGCGCCCGCTTCGTCCAGCTCGACGTCTCCGACGACGCCTCGGTCGAGGCCGCGGCCAAGACCATCGAGGCCGACGGCGGCCTGGACGTCCTGGTCAACAACGCCGGGGTCGAGCCACGCGCGGCCGACGGCGGCTTCGTCCCGGTGGCCGAGGTCACCGCGGACAGCATGCGCAGCGTGTTCGAGACCAACGTGTTCGGCCAGATCCGCACCCTGCACGCGTTTCTGCCGCTGCTGCAGCGCTCCGAAGCGCCGGTCGTGGTCAACGTCAGCAGTGGCCTGTCGCTGGTGCGGGGGATTGCTGATCCGGAGTCCCCGGCCCGCTTCTACCCGGCCGTCGAGTACCCGGCGTCGAAGGCTGCAGTCAACGTCATCACCGTGCAGTACGCGAAGGCGTACCCGGGTGTCCGGATCAACGCGGCGGACCCTGGTTTCACCAAGACCGACCTGAATCACAACTCCGGTACGCAGACAGTCGAGGAGGGCGCGGAGGTCATCGTCCGGCTGGCACAGCTCGGCCCGGACGGACCGACCGGCCAGTTCTTCGACGCCGCCGGCCCGCTGGCCTGGTGATCGAGCGAGCCGTCGGCGGTGCGCGGGGGCTGGACGAGCTGACCGCGATCGTCGGTGCGTGACACAGATGAGAGGGTGAACCGCATGACCGAGCCGACCGCTGAGCGTAAACGGCGTCCCCGCGATTCCGGGGCGACCAAAGCGCTGCTGCTGCAAGCCGCGACCGAGGAATTCGCGGAGTACGGACTCGCCGGTGCCCGAATCGACCGCATCGCCGAGCGTGCGGGAGCCAACAAGAGGCTTATCTACGTGTACTTCGGGGACAAGGACGCGCTGTTCGACGCGGTCGTGGACGAGCAGGCGCGGACGGTGGTCAAGGCCATTCCGCTGGACGAAGGGGATCTGACCGCGTTCGCGGCCCGCCGGTTCGACTACGTCCTGGCCAATCCGGCGGCTCGGCGGATCGCCATCTGGCGTGGGTTCGAACGAGCCGAGCCGACCGAGGCGGAGTTGGCGAGTTATCGCGAGCGGGTCGAACTGGTCGAGACCGCGCAACGCGAAGGGCGGCTGCGGGCCGACATCCCAGCGGTGGACCTGTTCGCGATCGTGCTGCGGATGACCGAGAGTTGGTTGAGTGCGCCGGCGGGGCTGCGGGCGGTGGCCGACGACGACACCGATCGCCTGAGCGAGCATCGGGCCGCACTGCTGACCGCCGTTCGGAGTGTGGTCGAGCCGCCGGGGTGACAGTCCTGGCAATCGACCGCGAACAAGCCGGGCTAGTCATGGGTCACCACCTGCAACGCCGGGTATACGGCTCGGGTGCCCTGACCGCGGACGACGTGCAGCAACTGCTCGGCATGCTCAGCGGCCTGGCCGGCCAAACCCCAACTGGCGCCGCCACATCGCCTGATCCTCGACGACCTCTCCCCCACCGGCCTCAGTGATCGCGAAGGCGTCGCCGAAGCACGTGACTGAGGGCGCTGATCTGTGGCTCAGCGGTTGGCGGCGGTGACGTTGCCGGCGGCCCAGGCTTTGCTGACCGTTTGGTATTCGACGCTGGCCGCGCCGTAGAGGTCGGATGCGGCTTGGAGGGTAGGAGGGGGCGGCCGTCTGGACGGTGTTGAGTGGGACGACAGCGACGTACCGGAGCCAACGGCGGCCGCCGGGTAGGCGACCGTTGCCTGCGGCACCGACAAGGCCGAGGCGCCGGCGGCGACGCCCGCACTGGACTCGCTCCTGTCATCCCGGCTCGCCCCGGAAGGAGGAACTTCCCGTCGACGGCGGGGGCACTCGGTGCGACGATGGCGTGATGAACGAGGTTTCGCGGTTCTACGGCGGCCCCGGCGGGCTATTGGCGACCATCGGGTCCGCCTTGGATGCCGCCGGTCTGGACCGCGCGACGCTGCGACCGGCCGACCTCGCTCCGGTCGACGAGTTCCACATCCGCGGTCGGGCAGCATCGCTGGAAATCCTCGAGGCACTCGCCCTCACCTCCGAATCCCAGGTGCTCGACCTCGGCAGCGGGCTGGGCGGGCCTGCACGAACGCTCGCCGAGCTGACCGGGTGCACGGTCACCGGCGTCGATCTGACGGCAGAATTCTGCGAGGTGGCGACGGCATTCTCGGACTGGACAGGCCTCTCGGAACGCACCCGATTCCTGGTCCGTGACGCCACCGCCACCGGTCTGCCGGACGCGACGATGGACGCGGCGCTGACAGTGCACGTGGCGATGAACATTTCCGGCAAGCATGCGCTGTACGCCGAAGCCTTCCGCGTGCTCCGGCCCGGCGGCCGGTTCGTGGCGTACGACGTACTCCAAGGTGAAGGCGGTGCCGTCCACTACCCGGTGCCGTGGGCAAACGACTCCTCGACGAGCTTTCTCGCGACCCCCGAAGACATGCGCGAACTGCTCCCAGCTGCAGGCTTTGAAGTCATCTCGGAAGTCGACTCCTCGGACGAAAGCCTCGTGTGGTTCCAGCAGATGCGTGCCCGAATCCAGCGCGACGGACCACCTCCGGTCACCTTCGCAGCCTTCCTCGGCGACACGTTCGGCCAGATGGCCGCGAACCAGGTCGCCAACCTCGCCGAGCGACGCATCCGCACCGTCATGTACACCTGCGCGCGACCAGCCTGAGCGTCCCCGCAAGCTGCAGCCGTCCGCCAGTACGCCGGCCCTCCGCCGGCTTGTCGCCGACCGAGAGCTGCTCCTGCGCCGCGACGACTGATCCGGGGCACGGCGCAGGAGGGCGACCAGCCGGCTGCGGCTGGGGAACGTAGGGTTGCTCAACGAGGGAATGATCAGTTCCAGTCGTTGTTCCGCATGGCGACGCACCTCCTCCCGGCAAACCGGGGTGCCCGCCTGGACGATCGAGCCGCCGCTGACAATCCGTGACGCGACAGCTACTCTGATCACCGGGGACCACAGTGAGGGTGGGGATTCCATGCCGAGTATCCGCCATTGGGCGCGGCAGCGCAGGCGCCGCAGACGAACCGATGCAGCTTGGTCGCCGGCGCGCTGGGACCTGTGGTCCGTTTCGCGGCCCGTGCTCGGCTACGTCCTGGCCGTCGACCTGCTCGCGCTCGCGGCGATCGCGGCCACGATCAATCTCGTCGACCTCACCGCGAGTCACTGGCGCTGGCTCGCCATCCTCGCGGCCGGGTCTGCGATCCACATCGAAGGCTCGCTGCGCATCGAGCGGCTGCGCGAACGCACCACCGTCGGCCCGCCGTACGTCAACCTGAAAGGGATGTGGACCTTCGCAGGAATCCTCGTCCTGCCGCCGCCGCTGGCCGTCGTGCTGATCGTGACGACCTACGTCCACTCGTGGCTGCGGCTGAGCCGCGTCCCGCCGTACCGCTGGTACTTCTCCGCCTCCACGATCGTGCTCGCGGCCGCGACCGGCGCGGTCTTCCTGACCGCGATCAGCCCAGACCCCTACCCGGGCTACCCGCACGGCCCGCTCGGGCTTGTCGCTGTCGGCACCGCCGCGTTGGCCTACTGGTTCGTCAACTACGCGCTCGTCGTCGGGGCGATCATGCTGTCCAACCCCACCGGAGAAGCCGGCAAGGCGCTCGGACGGTTGGCCGACCAGTTCATCGTGGCCGGAGCCCTCGGGCTCGGCATCGCGATCGCCGCGCTGATCAGTGGCCAGCCCTGGACGCTGGCCGCACTCCTTGTGACCGTCCTCGCGCTCCACCGCGCCCTGCTCGTCGGCCATTTCCAGGACGCCG
Organism: Kribbella sp. NPDC005582; assembly: GCF_040605415.1. Taxonomy (NCBI): domain Bacteria; kingdom Bacillati; phylum Actinomycetota; class Actinomycetes; order Propionibacteriales; family Kribbellaceae; genus Kribbella; species Kribbella sp. NPDC005582. Next base: position 675,479 of record NZ_JBEXCU010000004.1, on the reverse strand, counting down.
CCCGCACCGACCCACTGACTCGGGTCGCCAACCTGGCGTTCTGGCACCAGCTGGCCGCGACCGAGATCGCCCGGGCCGAACGCGGCGGTACGCCGCTCGGCGTGCTCTACATCGACCTGGACCACTTCAAGACCGTCAACGACACGTACGGGCACGCCGCCGGCGATACCGTCCTCACAGCAATCGCCGACGAACTGCGCCACGAGCTGCGCGGCGACGACCAACTCGGCCGCCTCGGCGGCGAAGAGTTCGCCGCACTCCTGCCCGACACCACCGCGGCCGACACCACCGCAACCGGCGAGCGGATCCGTCGCCGCATCGCCGCCCTGACCGTCGAGGTTGCCACCAGCAACGGACCGGCCGTCGTCGACGGCCTGACCTGCTCCATCGGCGCCGCCACCTACCCCGACGCCGGCCCCGACATCAACGCCGCCCTGCTCGCGGCCGACACCGCGATGTACGCCGCCAAGGAAGCCGGCCGCAACCGCGTCATCACCGCACCGACCAGCGCCTCCACCTGAGCGCCACCCGCCTAGCGGCCAGACCACAGCAACCCCGGCAGACAGGTACGCAACCTGGGCGGGGGTCTGCGCGGTTCATCGTGGAGAGTTCCCAGTCGCTGCGCCGCGCAGGATTCCGTCGCATGACTTCACGGAGTGGGAGCACCAACCAACCAGGCGTGAGTTCCGCCCGAGACGGGGCATGCCAGGCCGCGCGCGTTCACTCAGTAGCGCGCGGCCGCTCCAACCAGAGATGGTCCACCGCCGCTGCTTGTCTGAACGACCCAGACCTCGAGGCGAGCCAGCGACGTACGCCGAGTCGCTGGCGACGCCACGCAATGGATTGACGGTGCGTAGAGGTCGCGGTTGGCGATGCGGATCGGGACTGCTCATTGGTTCCACCAGTTCGCCAGGTCGTCGCTGATGTCCTTGGCCTGGTTGGTTCCCGCGGCTGCCGCGATGTCGACGAAGCGGGGGTCGAGCAGGTCGAGCGGAGTCTCGTAGAACGGCTCTGCGACGATCACACGCACGTGGTGACCGTGTTCGGCGAGGGCCGCCTGTTCGCGGGCGAGGGCCTCGGACGGCATCGGCGCCAGGACGAGCACGCGGCCCGGAGACGAATCGGCCGGCAGAGCTGCCCAGTCCGGATCGAGCAGCAGGTCGGCGTTGGTGCCGGAACGGACGCCGCCGTCGATCCATACCGATCCCGCCACGGTGACCGGTGGTGCGGCGCCAGGTGCCGCGGTCGAGCACGACACCGCCACCCCCAACGGGATGTTGTCGGACGCCGACCAGCCACGCGCGGCGCCGGTCTCGGCGTTGACCGCGACGATCCGCAGCTGGGGCGGAAACGGGCCTGTTGGCAAGGCCTGCTCCCACAGGTGCTCCGCCTCGTCCACCGAGATCGGTGGGATCGCGGCGATGGCGGCCCGGCCGATCCGTACGGCGCGGTCCGGGTCGTCGGGCCCGCCGCCGGCCAGGCGGCGCAGCAGACTTCGATCGCCGAGGCCGGCCCCGGCGTTCTTGGCATGCCAGGCGGCGCGCTTCTGCATCAGGCCCGGCAACGCTTGCAGACCGGGCTGGTCCATTGTCAGCCAGGCTCCTGCGACCGATCCGGCCGAGGTGCCCACCACCAGGCCGGACTCGGACAGCGGCAACCCTGCGGATTCGAGACCGAACAGCATCCCCGACGTCCACGCGACCCCTACCGGCCCGCCACCTCCGAGTACCAGCGCGTCCAGCGGAGTCACCCCAGAGCCGGATTGCCCATAGTCGTTCATTCGTCACGGTCCTTTGTTTCGACGTTGATCCAGCCGTGCCGGTGAATCGACAGTTGCCATTTTCGGCCAGGCGAAGCCGATAGTATGGCGAGATGCGAGCGTCGTACCGGCTCTTCGAGGACGCTGGATGATCAAAAACGGACAACTGTCCATCACCGCTCTGCCCTACCGGGCCGGCGTCGGCGCACCGCCCGGCGTCGAGGTGCTCGACTTCGACCGCCTGCTTGTACGGGCCACCGGTCACGGCGTCGACCCGTACGACCTCCAGCGCCCGGAGTTCCACAAGCTGATCACGGTTCGGTCCGGGGAGCTGCGCTGTTCCCTCGACTTCATCGACTACACGTTGGGCCCGGGGAGCTTGCTCTGGGTCCGACCAGGACAGGTACACCGCTACGACTCCGACCTGGGCGCCGCCGATGGGCGGGTGGTGTTGTTCCTGCCTGATCTCCTCAGCCGTACGACGGCCCACCTGGCAGGCGCCGAACTGGGCATCTGGCAACCGGCTTCCGAGCCGGCCTCAGCAGGACGCGACAGCCTGGCCCAGATCCTCGACCTGCTCGAACAGGAGTACGCGCGCTGGAGCCGGCAGCCGTCGCAACTGCAAGTGGAGCTACTGCGGCATCTGCTCGCGACCCTGGTACTCCGATTGACCGCGCTCAACGGCTCCCCCGGCGGACCCGACGCAGGCGGGGATGCGTTCCTCCTCTTCCGCGAGGCGGTCGAGGAACGCTTCTCCTCCACCCGCCGTGTCGACGACTACGCGAACCAACTGGGCTACAGCGTGCGGACGCTCACCAGAGCCAGCCTCGCAGCGGTGGGCCACGGCGCCAAGCAGTACATCGACGACCGGGTCCTCCTGGAAGCCAAACGCCTCCTTGTCCACACCGACCTTCCCGCAGCAGCGATCAGCCACCAACTCGGCTTTGCCGGCGCCACCATCTTCACGAAGTTCTTCCGCCACCGCACCGGCCAAACACCCACCGAATTCCGCGCCCGCGGCGCCTGAGCACCATGATCAACTGCCGAGGCGCGGTTTCCGGAGTGAGGTCCCGGCGCGCGGCGCCAACGAGCAGCGGGACGCTCCGCGAACACGTGAACGGCTGAGGTGGATCAGTCCTTTCGCCCTGTCACCGCGACGGTGACACCGAGCCCGATCATGGTCAGCCCGCCGATTCCGCCGACCAACGAAAGCCGCTGCGGCGAGCGCGCGAACCAGTCCCGGGCAGTGGCCGCGGCCAGCCCCCAGATCATGTCGGACGCAACAGCGATGGTGTTGAAGACCAGGCCCAACAGCAGCATCTGTACGGCGACATGCCCTTGACCGCGGTCGACGAACTGCGGCAGCACGGCAGCGAAGAACACGATGGTCTTGGGGTTGGTCACGCCGACGGCGAACCCCTCCCAGAACGTCCGCAGACCGCCCTGCGCGACCTTCGCCCCGGTGACCACCGCATGCAACGACCCACGCTCACGCCACGCCTTGACGCCGAGAAATACCAAGTAGGCGGCACCCGCCAGCTTGAGCACCGTGAAGACGAGAACCGAGCGCTCCACCACTGTCCCGACCCCGAATGCCACGGCCACGATCAGCACATAAGCGCCGAGCGTGTTCCCCACAACCGTGGTCAATGCGGCACGCCGTCCCTGCGCCAGCGCCCGCCCGATCACGAACAGCACGCTGGGACCGGGAACCACGATCAGCAAGAACGACATGGCCGCGAAGGCAAGCAAACGGTCAGTAGACACCATGACGCACATGCAAGCACAGGAAGGGACCGCCCTTCTAGTCGTATTCCACGTCCGAGTCCGAGCGCCGGATGCCAGGCAGCACGGCGAGTCTGGCAGGTCGTGCGGGCGGCGCTAGTCGCCGCACACCCACCGCGGACTGAAGGTTGCGCTCGACCACAGCCGAGTGCGTGATCAAGGTGCTGGAGTACTGGCTCGAACGTGGGGTGGATGTGTGGCCGCTCGATGCGGCGTGCGCGGTGCCGGCCGAGTATGCGCTCGGCAGGCACAATGCGTTGCTGGACACGTTCGTGCCGCAGACCGGACCGAATAGTTGCCATCAGCATCGATTGTCAAACCGACACCTGCCCCCACGCTCGAGAACGCATCGCCATGAAGATCCCACCCGCCCCCAGCGCCGCCTGAGCATGGCACTGCTGCGGAGTCTCAGTGGGATGCCAGCGAGGTGTCAGCGGGTGGGGTCAAGCTGGGGGCATGGAGACGACCTACAGCAAGAGATCTGTGGTTTCGGTAGACGGGACTGTGGTCGGCTATCGGCAGATGGGCGGCGGGCCGGCGGTCGTGCTCGTCCATGGGTCGATGCTTGCCGCGCAGCACTTCACGGAGCTCGCCGCAGCGCTCGCGGACGAGTTCACCGTCATCGTGCCCGACCGTCGCGGGCGCGGGCTGAGCGGCCCGCACGGTCCGGACTTCGGAATCGAGCGCGAGGTCGAGGATCTCCAGGCGCTCGTGAAGGAAACCGGTGCTGCCAGGGTGTTCGGGCTGAGCTCGGGCGCACTCATCGCCCTGCGAACTGCAGCTGTCACGCCGGCCATCGAGAAGCTCGCACTCTACGAGCCGCCGCTGTCGATCAACGGTTCCGTCCCGAGCGCCTGGGCCGGGCGCTATCGTCGCGAGATCGCCGCCGGCCGGACTGCCGCAGCGCTGGCGACCGTGCTCAAAGGGCTCCGGATCGAGCCGGCCTTCACCGTCGTCCCCCGGTTCGCGCTGGTTCCGCTGCTGACCCTCGGTCTTCGTTCGGAGCGGAACGGGGACGACGTACCGATGACGGATCTGATCCCGACGATGTCCGCCGATCTTGGCCTGGTCGAACAACTGGCGGACACGACGAAGGATTACGCGGCCGTCGACGCCGAGGTCCTGTTGCTCGAGGGATCCAAGAGCCCGGCCTACTTCGGCATCGCTCTGGACGAGCTCAGCGCCGTACTCCCGCGGTCCTCGCGGCGGGTCCTGCCGAAGCTCGACCACTCCGCTCCCACGGACGACGGGAATCCTCAGGTTGTCGCCGACGTTCTGCGAGGGTTCTTCAGTCCCGCGTAGGCAGCGGTCTGTTCCGGTACGGCGGGCTCGAGGCCGCGGCGGAGCTTCTCGCCCTCGACGTCGATGTTCGGCAGTAGCCGGTTGAGCCGGCCGGGCAACCACCAGGCGGATCGGCCGAGCAGCGCCATGACTGCGGGGACGATCGTCATCCGGACCACGAAAGCGTCGATCGCGACTGCGACAGCCAGCCCGAAGCCGAGTTCGCGGAAGAGCGTTTCGCTGGAGAGGATGAACCCGGAGAAGACGGCGATCATGATGACGGCCGCGGCGGTGACGACCCGGGCGGACTGGCTGAAGCCCTGGATCACCGAGCCCAGTGGCGTTGCGCCGTGCACGTGGGCCTCGCGCATTCGGGTGACCAGGAAGACCTGGTAGTCCATGGCCAGGCCGAACACGACGCCGATCATGAAGATCGGGAGCATGCTGAGGATCGGTCCGGTTTGTCCTTCGATCCCGAAGAGACCGGCTAGCCAGCCCCATTGGAAGACTGCTACCAGCGAGCCGAAGGTGGCGGCGACGGTGAGCAGGAACCCCAGAGTCGCCTTCAAAGGGACCAGGACTGACCGGAAGACCAGCATCAGCAGCAGGAACGCGAGACCGACCACCAGGAACAGGTAGGGCACCAGCGCGGAGCCCAGTTTGGCCGAGATGTCGATATTGACCGCGGTGGCACCGGTCACCGACACAGTGGCGCCGCCCGTCGATGGCAGGTCGCGGATCGAGTTGACGAGATCCTCGGTCTGGGTGGAGCTGGGGCCTTCAGCCGGTATCACGGTCATCAGGGCGGTGTTGCCGGCCGGGTTCATGGTCGGCGGCGTCACGAGCTGGACGTGCGACAGACGTCGTACGGCGTTAGCTGTGTCGGCAACGGCCGCTTTCGGATCGGCCGACGCCATCGCGTCGACGACAACCAGCAGCGGGCCGTTGAAGCCAGGGCCGAAGCCGGTACTCAGCAGATCGTAGGCTGCGCGCTGGCTCGTGCCGGGCTTGGCGGTGCTGTCGTTGGACAGTCCGAGCTGCAGATCGAGGGCTGGAATCGCGAGCGTGCCCAGGCCGAGTGTCGCCACCGCCAGTACGGCGGCCGGCCGTCGGGTGACGAACTCCGCCCATCGGCGGCCCATGGTCTTCTTGGCGACCGTGGTTCGCTGAGCGGCGGCCTTGCGAAGACCTCGGATCCGGCCTCCCATGATTCGGGGTCCGACCGCGCCGAGCATGGCGGGCGTGAACGTCAATGCCATCGCAACGGCCACGAGAACGGTGAAGGCGGCGGCGAGTCCCATCTGGGTGAGGAAGGGGATGCCGACCACCGAGAGTCCGGCGAGAGCGATGACGACGGTCAGGCCGGCGAAGACCACTGCCGAGCCGGCGGTTCCGACCGCGCGGCCGGCTGCTTCTTCGGGTTCGAGTCCTGCGGTCAGCTCTTGGCGGTAGCGGGACACGATGAACAAGGCATAGTCGATCGAGACCGCCAGTCCGATCATCAGCGCCAGCACCGACGTGGTTGAGGCGATGTCGAGGAACCCCGACGCCGTACTGATCGAGGTGACTCCGATCCCGACCCCGATGATTGCTGACAGCAACGGGAGCCCGGCTGCGACCAACGACCCGAAGGTGAACAACAGAACCACTGCGGCGACACCGAACCCGATGACCTCTGTCAGGTGCTGCGCTGCGGTCTCCTTCATCGCGTCCCCGCCGTACTCGACCGTCAGCCCGGCGGTCCGCGCCGGTTCGATCGCGGCTCTGACAGCGTCCCTGGCCTCCGGCGTCACTTCTTGCACCGGGACCTTGTAGGCGACCTGCGTGTACCCGATCCGGCTGTCGGCGGAAATGCCGCGTGCTGCGTACGGATCGGTCGCTGCGGCAACCTGTGGCGCCGACGCGAGCCGCTGGACAGTGTCCTTGAAGAGGGCGCGGTTGGCGGGGTCGGTGAGCTTCTCCCCGGCCGGCGCCTCGAAGACGATCCGGGCGGTCGCACTGTTCCCGCCCATCTGCGGGAACCGCTCGTGCAGCAGATCGCCGGCGCGTTGCGACTCGGTGCCAGGGATCGAGAACCCCGTCGATGTCAACGAGGACAAGGTGACAGCGCCTACCACCCCTGCCGCGAGTAGGCCGAGCCACAGGAAGATGACGAGACGTCGACGCCGGAACGCGAACCGGCCCAGCCGGTAGAGGTAAGTAGCCATGCGGCCGATACTTCAGCGACGCACGGGTAGTCCGCGTCTTCCAGCTGCAGGCTGTCGCTCCTGCTGCGGCTGCGGTACGACGTACTGCGGCCGCAGTACGTCAGGCCGGCGTACCGGGCCGGACCAGGCCCGTCTGATAGGCGATCACCACCAACTGTGCCCGGTCTCGGGCATCCAGCTTCATCATCGCCCGGTTCACGTGTGTCTTGGCGGTCAGCGGCGACAGCACCAGCCGTTCGGCGATGTCCTCGTTGGACAGTCCCTGCGCCACCAGCCCGACAACCTCACGCTCCCGCGTCGTCAGTACATCCAGCCGCCGGATCCCCGTCGTCTCGCTGAGCTCCGGCTGGGCCAGGAACCGGTTCATCAGCCCCCGGACGGCCTTCGGCGACAACAAGGCGTCGCCCTGGGCCACCAGCCGGATCCCGTTGATCAGCTCGGCCGGCTCCACGCTCTTGCCGAGGAACCCGCTCGCTCCGGCCCGAATCGCCTCGAACACGTACTCGTCGACCTCGAAGGTCGTCAAGATCAGTACCTTCACCCCGGCCAGCGACTCGTCCGCAACGATTTCCCGGGTCGCCGCCAGCCCGTCAAGCACCGGCATCCGGATGTCCATGAGGACTACGTCGACACGCTCGCTCCGAGCCAACTCGAGCGTCTGTCGCCCGTTGCCTGCCTCAGCTACGACCTCCAGGCCGGGCGCCGAGTTCACCAGCACCCGGAACCCGCTCCGGATCAACGTCTGATCGTCGGCCAGCAGCACCCGAATCGTCACCGAAAGCTCCATTCTCCAGCGGGATGACAGCATGAACACGGAACCCACCGGCAACGATCCGGCCAGTCGACAGCTCGCCGCCCACCGCCGCCACCCGCTCCCGCATCCCGAGCAATCCGTGCCCGGTGCCAGGCGAAGCATCGACCGCAGTCCGAAACGGCGTACTCCGGCGGCCACCGTCATCCACGACCTCGACGAGCAGTGATCCGCGCCGTTGCTCGAACCGGACCTGTACGACGGCGCCCGGCGCATGCTTCACCACGTTGGTCAAGGACTCCTGCAGGATCCGGTACGCCGTCAGACCGATCACCTCGGGCAGGACGTCCGTCGACGGCGATCGCCAGTCGATCTCAAGGCCCGCTGCGGTGAACGAGGCGATCAGCGAGTCCAGATCGCGTAGCGAAGGTGCCGGCGAGGTCGGCATCGAACTACCAGAGCGACGGAGCACACCCAGCAGCACGGTCAGCTCCTGCAGAACCGACCGGCCGTTCTCCCGGACCAGGCCAAGCGCCTCGTCCGCCTCGTGCGGTTGCTCACGGAGCAAGTGCGACGCGACCCCGGCCTGCACGTTCATCAAGGCGATGTGATGAGCGATCACGTCGTGCAACTCGTGAGCGATCCGGAGCCGCTCCTCGATCAAGCGGCGCTCCGCCTCCTCTTCGCGAAACTGCTCAGCTCGCAGGGCCTGCTGCTCCAGCTCCGTCAGATACGCCTGGCGATAGCGGACCGCTTCGCCGAGGACAGCGGCGAACAACACCATCACCGCGCTGAACACGTTGGTGAACAGATCGCCTTCGGTGAAACGGGTCGACACGAGGATCGTGCCGACCGCCGCCGTACTGACCACGATCGTGCGCGTCCGCAGGTCCTTCCGCGTCACCACCGTGTAGACCGCGACCGCCATGAACAGCGCGATCGGACTCTTCACCTGCTCAATGATCGTGTAAACGAGCACAGCGAGGGTGGTCAGACCCAGCACAGTGAACGGGGCTGCGCGGCGAAAGACCAGCGTCACGCCGGCGAACACGCAGAGCACCACGCCTGCGGGCACGTTGATCTGGTCGCTCTCGGTGGACTTGCCAACGAGATGCCAGACGCTGATCACCAAGCCGATCACCGCAAGAACGCCATCGGCCACCAGCGGGTGCACCCTGATCCGGCCGACCCACTCCACAGGTGCACCCATACGCTCACAGTACGTGTCTGCTGAACCGATTCGCATCGTCCGTACGTGGTATCCGGCGCGTACTACGAACACGGTAGACGCGACTGCGCGAGGGCAGCACTGGACGCGACCCCGTCCGCGACGATCACTCGTAATGGGAGCTCCAGACGCGGGCCTTGTAGATCTCCGCTCCGCTCAAGGTCCGCGTGGCCGCCGGTACGGCGAAGCTGACGGTGTCGGTGCACCACGTCGTACGGCAGCCTGTTTTCGGGGAGGTCCGGACCTGCTGAGCGTTCGGCATGCTGCCGATGCTCTTGATCCCGGCTTGGTCAAACGTTGCGACGACAGCCGCGGCCGACTTGCTGACCTGATACACCTTCGAACCCGTCGAAACCCACAGCCGATCGTGATCCTCCAGCACCGAAGTCAGGTCGTGGCCGCCGCCGGTCGGCAGCTCGATCACCGGACCGTCGCCGATCACCGGGTTGGCCGGTGTACCACCGATCGTCAGGCCGGCGAGCTTGTTGCGGCCGAGGACCCAGAGCAGTTGCCGGGCAGGATCCCACTGCACGCCATGGGCATCCGGCAGCGGATAGGTGACGAACCTGGTCGACGACGAGCCTTGGGACGCGGTGTAGATCCGGACGAAGCCGCCGGTGCTCGCAGCGACCGCGACGTTCCCGTTCGGCAGCAGCTCGACACTGTGCGGGTTGTTGACCGCACCGACATTGACACCCCACAGTTTCTGACCGGCCGGGTAGCTGATCAGCCCCGCCAGGCCTCTCGAGTCCGCGACCACGGCGACGTACGCCCCGGCCGAGCTGAGCCGGAGCTTCACGTCACTGGGCAGGCCCCAGGCGGAGGTCAGCCCGGAGAAGCCATTGGCCGTCGTCGGCGACCACCTCCACTTCTCGGCGGCCGCGGTGTTCCAGTCGGCCACCGCTGGATCCATCAGCCGGATCCGGGCAGCCGGCAGGTTGTCGTAGTCCTGATCGGTGACAGCGACCAAACGGCCTGCCTCGGCGGCGGGCTCGGCAGCGGCAGGGGCTGCTGCAGAGGGAGTCAAAACGGTGGCCAAGAGACTGATGCAGCTGAGCACGCGGATCATCGCAACCCCCAGGTCGGTATCTACGACCCAGGGTAAATGCTTACGCATTCATTCGCCAGATTGGAAATTATTCACAGTCCGGGCCGGTCCAACAGTTGCCTGTCGCTACACGTCGGCTCGGACTCGTCACGAGCGCCACTGTCTTGTTGACCTCGGTTGTATGCGTCCCAAGCTGAAGGACTATCCCAGCTCACCCACGCACGCCCCGGCGTCAGATCGCCTGTACGCCGGGCTGTCCGTCTTCGATGACGAAGGACTTCGCCGTCACCGCGGGACGGTTGGTGACCGTCACCTGGTCGACAGATCGGAAGTCGACGCGCATCTGCGCCGGGCTGATCGTCGTACGGACGTATCCGCGTCGCGCGCTGTAGAACTTCAACCAGGGATTGATGTCCACGTCGGGGATCGCCGTCGAGGCGCTTCCGTCGCCGCCCGAGGTCACCGAGCTGGTGACCAACTCGGTGCCGATGGTCGCCGAGTTCGGATTGTCGTAGTTCGCCTTCAGGTCATTGGCCCAGGCGCGGTGCACATCACCAGTGAGCACCACGGGGTTGCGGGTCGCCCGGTCGACCCAGCCTTGCTGTATTCGGGCTCGCGATGCGCGATAGCCGTCCCAGGCATCCATACCTGCTGCGCCGGTCGAGTCGTAGCGCCGCGCGAAGAAGACTTGCTGCGCAAGGATGTCCCATCGCGCGTAGTGCTGGTTCAGCCCGTTGAGCAGCCAAGTCTCCTGGGTATTTCCCGGCAGACTGCGCGATGCCAGATCCGCGTCCGAGCACACCTGCCAACCGTCGCCGCAGGCCTGGTCGTCGCGATACTGACGGGTGTCGAGCAGGTGGAACGTTGCCAGGCTCCCCCATCGGACCCGCCGGTACAACGGGATGCTGTTGCCGTTGTTGGCCTGGGCCGGCCGCAGCGGCATGTTCTCGTAGTACGCCTGGAACGCCGCGGTCCGCCGGGCGGTCCACTCGGCTGTCGTCAGCGCCGGGGAATTGTTGGCCCGCACCATCCCAGCCCAGTTGTTCTCCACCTCGTGGTCGTCGAAGACCACCAGCCACGGCGCCGCCGCGTGCGCCGCCTGGAGATCCGGGTCGGTCTTGTACTGCGCGTACCGGCGCCGGTAGTCCGCCAACGAAACCAGTTCGGTGGCGCCCGCATGCACCCGAACCCCGTCCGCCGTGGCACCTCCTTCGTAGAAGTAGTCGCCCAGGTGCACGATGACGCCGGGGTTCTCCTCCGCCATCCGCCGATAAACAGTGAAATATCCCCCTTCGTAGTTTGCGCAGGAGGTGAACAACATCTCCAGATTCCGGCCGTTGCTTCCATCGGCGGGCGCCGTCCGGGTTCGGCCAACGTCCGACAGGTGTCCCTGGGCGCGAAACCGGTAGTAGTAGTCGGTATCGGCGAGCAGGCCGCCCGCGACCACATGCACCGAGTGTGCGTTGGCATACGTGGCTGTCACCGTTCCGGAAGCGACCAGCGCAGCGAACGTGTTGGTCAGCGAGACCTGCCATTCCACTGTCACATTGACATTTGCCATCCCACCGTGGCCGTCGTCGTTCAACGGCGAAGGAGCCAGCCTGGTCCACAACACCACGCTGCTGCTGTCAGGGTCACCGGAGGCGATGCCTACTTCGAACGGGTAAGGATCTGCAGCCGCCGCCGTGATCACCGACGTTCTCAAGGGCACAATTGCACTTCCGGCTACCGCGAGGCCGCCGGCGAAAAGGGTTCTTCGACTGATTGGGCGCACGTGAATCGCCTCCAACGAGGTGTTCCGGCCGGTGGTTCGGCAACGCGACGGTTGCCGAGGGCAAGATTCGCAGAAAAGAATCAGGTTGCGAAGAGGCGTGAGATCCGCCTTGTCAAACAATCTACGAATTCACCTATTCAGCGTCAATATGCCGCGAGCGGTCTCGAATCGCTTGCGCAAATCTCCTGCAATACAACAGAACTGCTGTGGACGCAGCCGCAGGACTCCCGATGCATCACCTCGACCGGTAGCCGCAGGGTCTGCGGTGTGGCGAAGGGATCCTGCATTCGACGTACCAGCAACTGGACGGCACGGGCGCCGATCGCTGCCGAAGGCTGAGCGATGGTGGTCAGACCGGGGCTGAACAGATCCGCCCAGGGAAAGTCGTCGAAGGCCGCCAACGCCATGTCGTCGGGGACCCGAACGCCCGCCCGCTGCAACGCGGCCAAGGCCCCGATCGTCATGCCACTGTTGGCACTGAACAGGGCGGTCGGCGGCTTCGCCAAGCGCAGCAGGTGGGAGGTGGCCGCGTACCCGCCGGGAGTCGAGGAGTCGCCGACCCGGATCAGCTCCGGATCGACCCGTACGCCGGACCGCGCGTGCGCAAGGTGGTATCCACGCAGGCGTTCAGCGCTGGTGGACAGACCGGGTATGCCGCCGAGCATGCCGATCCTCGTGTGACCGCGCTGCAGCAGGTGTTCGATCACAGCCGTCACCGCCGCTTCGTTCTCGGCGCCGACCTGATCGACTCTCAACTGGGGGTCGATGCGGTCGACAACGACGAACGGCGCACCCTGATCGCGCAGCAGCGGCAGGGTGGAGCCGCGCCATTCGGCCGTCGGCGCGATCACCAGCCCATCGATGCGGTGCGCGAGGAGATTCGCCACCGCGCTGTGCTCGTACGTCGCATCGTCGCGGGTGTCGACGACGACCAGTTTGAGCCCGGCCCGGCCGGCTTCGGTGTCGATGCCTTGGATCAGGTCGACCCAGTACGGATTGTTCGCCACCGTGATCGCCAGGCCGATGGTCCGGTTCGATCCGGCGGCCAGGGATCGCGCTGTCGGCTGCGGCTGGTAGCCGGTCTGCTCGATCGCTTGCAGGACCCGCTCGCGGGTGGCCGGCGCGACCACCCGCGTCCCGTTCAGGACATGGGAGACAGTCGTGATCGAGACCCCGGCGACGGCTGCGACCGCAGACATCGTGACCGACCGGCTCATGGCTGTCTCCCCTTTGTCATCGGTCGATCGGGAGGGTGAAGGAGAGCAGGCCGGCGCCCGTGGCATTGGTGATCCACGGACCTGCGCGGAGATGACCAAGGTAGGTCAGCGCAGTGGCCGCGGTGGCCGGGCCGGACAGGTCGAGCAGCAGCTTCCCACCGGCCTGGGTCACCGAGGTGACGGTAACCGGCGCACCTTCGACCCGGAAGTCGGCGGCAGCTCCGTTGTCGACCGTCAGTACGTCGTCCGAGCGGAGGTTCACCACGAGTTGTGATCCGGCTGCTGTCACCGTGGAAGGGTTCGGCGGTGCCACGCCGGCCGACGGGCCGCCGTACAGATCTCTGGCCAGTACGGCCAACGTGTGATCACCCATCTCCCGATAGCCACCGGCATAGGCGTAGTGGCACCCGTCATGACCCGACAAGCCGTTGGTCGACAAGACGGTGACGCCGTCGGTGTCGCCGAGTCTGCGCTGGGCCTCCCGCAGCTTGATCGTGGTCGAGTCCGAACAGGGCGACGTACGGACCTGGTAGACGTAGTACCGGGTTGCCGCAGTCCCGATCTCGGCCCGCCAGTCCGCCAGCAAGGTCCGGAACCCGGCCACGTGCACAGCGGCATCGTCCTTGTCCTGCTCGCCTTGGTACCAGAGCACGGCCCGGACGTCGTCGATCACTCCCGCGGCGGTCAGTCGTTGCCGCAGGCGCCCATAGTTCGTGGTGATGTCGTCGGGCTCGGCGTCGTTGCGCTGGAAGAACGAGATCGGCCGGCCGCCGTGCGCACCCTGGATGATTGCCACCGGCACCTTGTAGGTGTCCACGATCCGCCGCCCGGTCCGGATGGCCCATTGGCCGACCGATCCGGACTGGACGGTCACGTCGCCGGTCGCATAGTTCCAGGACCGATCGGCCTGGGACAGCGGCGCGTCGGAGGTCGAGCTTCCATAGCTGCGCAGGTACGGCGACTCTTCGGCGTTCGCGGCGCCGTCGCGCTTCGCCGCCTCGGCATTGGACTGGCCTTCGACGACGTACACATCGCCGGAGACAACTCCGGTACGCCGAGCCACGACCCGATCGACATCGCGTCCGGACGCACGCAGTACGAACGAGTATTCCTGCAGTGCCGCGTTGATCCGCGGCGTGAACCGGAAGGCCCGCGACCGCGACGTGTACTTCTGCGTCTTCCCGTTGCTGGTCACGCTGAGCTCGACCTGCTGCACACGCGGGTCGGTGATCCGGCCGGCCACCGGAACGTTCGCGCCGTTGCGACTGTCCCGCGGGATCAGCTGCAGGTCTTGCGGAGCCTCGGACAGCGCGACTGCCGACGTACGGACGTAGGCCGTCAGCTTGCGTTGCGTGTACTGCGCCGCGTTGTTGGCGAAGGTCCAGTCCGGCTGCGCGGTCGGGCTGGTGCCGATCCCCACCGACAACGCACTGCCCGGTTGGATGAACGAGTTGACCGCGAACACGGTCTTGGGCGGAACGCCGGACGCTCGCGTCGCGCCGATCTGTGAGACCTGGAACGAACCGTAGTTCAGTGCCGCGGTCGGGCTGTCGTCCGCATCGAAGACGGTCGACGACGAATTCGCGACCTGAGTGCTCGCACCGGCCGCATAGCTGTTCGGCCACATCTCGAGGTAGCCGGTCTGCCCGGTCCCGGCGGTGACACCGGGAACGTTGGACCACACGTCGAGATCATCGACACGCTGCCGCACCACCTCGCCCGCCTTCGTCGGCAGCCCGATCCTGCTCGCGTCCGGCGAGAACGGCTCCATCGCCGTCCATACCCACTGCGACCCGTTCGGGCCGTTCAGCTGCAGGCAGTACCCGACCCGGTCGAAGTTCGCACCAACCTCGGTACGGCGATCCAGGCTGTACGGCAATTCCTTGTTCAGGAAACCACCTTGTTCCGGCAGCTCGAGCTGCAGGACCGGCGTGAAGCCGGCCGCGGCTGCATCGCAGCTCTGCACAGTTTTCGTGCCGATCTCCAGCGCGTCGAGATTGATCCCGCCGGAGTCGCCGGGTTCGTAGACCAGAGACACCACCGGTGCCTGACCACTGATCGGGACGTCGTCGATCGTGGCGCTGCCCCAGTCGTCCCAGCTCTTCGAGACGATCGGAAGGCTGACCTGCCGAACGGTGGTGCCGTCAACCTTCAGCGTCAGCGTCCGGGCGTCGTTGTTCGCATTGGCGTACTTGACCGTGACCGACACCCGCTCCGGGGCCGCGGCCCGGCGATGCACTGTGTAGGTCGACGTTGCGCCGGTCGCCTTGAATCCGTCGACGAAGGCGCGGCCGCTGAACCCGCTGTGATTCCCGTTCGTCTTCACACCGCCGCTGTTGGTCGCGTCCTCCGCCTCGATGAGCTTCGGATCGGGGCAGCCGCCGAGAGCGGTGGTACCGGCGGTGTCCGCGCAGTTGTCGCGGGCATCCGGCACCAGGTCCGCATCCCGGTCGCCGGCCCCGCTCCCTGCGTGTCGCTCACGGTGCCCGTCCCCGTGGCCCGGGCCGCCGTGACCTCGATCGTCGTCACCCGTCAGGCTGATCTCGACGGTGTGCTTCCCGCGCAAAGACGACGGAACGGAGTTGCCGGGTACGTGCCGGCCGTCGACCGTGAACGAGCGAATGTTCCGGCCGGATCCGCTCAATGTGATGGTCAGGTCGGCGTTCCGGTACCGCACCCCGCGCAGCGTGACGTCGCCCCAGCCGACCGGCAGCGTAGGAGCGAAGGAAAGCTCCCGCTCGCCGAAGGTCAGACCGAACAGTCCGGTGTGGATCATGTCGATGAACCCGGTCGCCGACCAGGTCTGGTTGGGCTGCGAGTTCCAATGGTTCTTCACGACACCGTTGCGAATCTGGTAGCCGCCGTCGATCACGCCGGTGTCGCCGTTGTAGATCTCCCAGAACCCGCCATTGTTGTTGGCCAGCTTCGCCAGCAGAGCCGTCTCCTTGGCGAACTCCTGCTCAGCCCCGGTCTTCGCCAGCGCCTTCGCCCACAGGCCCTGGACCAGCGGCCAGACGATGGCGTTGTGCCGCCCCGGCTGCTCGGCGGAGTACCGGTCCCAGTGCGGGAACGTGTCCGGCATCCCCCACGTCATCTCCTCGGCCTTCGCGATCACCGAGCGGGCCTGCGCCTGATCGGCGATCCCGAACAGCAGCACGAACGCCAGCCCCGTGCCTTCCTGATAGGCCCCGCGTGCCCCGTCCGCCAGCAGTTGGTAGTTGTACGTGCCGGTGGCGCGATTCCAGAACTGCTTGTTGATCGCCTTCTTCAGCGCCGCGGCCTTGTCCCGGTACGTCGCGATCTCCGCCGGCGGGCGGCGCAGCTTCGCCGCCATGTTCGCGGCACTGACGTACGCCGAGTAGTAGAGCGCGTTGGTACTCAGGTACATGCCCGACGCGATCCCGGCGTACGACCTGCTCCCGCTCCCGAACGACTCGTTCGCATCCGCCGGAGGCGCCGGGAAACCGGCGACACCGTCGTTGAAGAACGACGGGCCGTTGAAGAGCCCGAAGCCGGAGTTGAAACCGTAGACCTTCGCCTGTTCGCGGATCGCCAGGGTGGTGGAAGTGGTGCGGTAGGCGTTGCCGAGGAAGTCCTGATCGCCCGTGACCAGGTAGTGGTTCCAGGCGGCGGTCGCCCAGACCACCTGGTCCCACTGCTGGTTGTCCTGCTGAACCCTAAGGTTGCCGGCGGCATCCTTGTCGACGACCGCCCACAACGTGTTCTTCGCCAGGCCGGGTGCCAGTAGGCTCGTCGCGTTCCAGCTGTTGATCGAGGCGTCCCGGGTCCACGGCTGTGCGTAACCACCACCGGCCCGGACCATGCCGACGCTCGGATCCATCAAACCGCTCTTGCTGTGCTCGGCGTCGTACGGAACGGTGTTGATCTCCAGCAGGTTCTTCAGCGCCATCGCGTACGCCGTACCGAACAGAGCCTGACTGTTCGGATTGGTGAACTCCAGCGAGGGCGCGATCGGACTCACCTCCGCCGCCGTGGCCGGTGCAGCGCTGTAGAACGTCGTTCCCAGGAGGCCGAGTAGAGCAATCCATGGTCTGAGGCGCATGGCGTCACATCTCTCTCTGAGGGCAGCATCACCCGGAAAGTAGAGCGACTTATGACTGGCGTCAATCGAAAGAATCTTGTGATCCGTTAGAAGTTTGCGCAAAACCCCGACCAAGTGGTCGAGCGGTAGCTGAGGCACGACGAACGGTTGGGGCCTGACCTGTCGTGTTTTTCGCCAGCTGCCGACTAAAGTCGCTCCATGACCTTGGCCACCGGCGCGGAGGACCTCCTGCGCCTGATGCTCGACGGGCGCCCGCACACGCGCCCCGACCTGATCGAGCTGTCCGGTCTCGCCCGATCCACCGTCGTCTCCCGGATCGACACCCTGCTCGCCACCGGCCTCGTCGTACCGATCGGTGAGGCTTCCTCCACCGGCGGACGGCCGCCGTCCCGGTTCGCACTGGCTCCGCAGTCCCGCTTCTTGCTCGCCCTCGACGTCGGGGTCCGGCACCTGACGGTCGCCGTCACCGATCTCCTCGGCACCACCGTCGACATCACCACCACCGCGCACGACATCGATGCCGGCCCTCGGGCGGTCCTGGGCAAAGCAGTCCGGCAAGCCCGGCGGCTCTTGAAGGACCGGCCACTGGCCGGAATAGGTGTCGGACTGCCCTGCCCGGTCGATCCCGAGACCAGCCGGCCCAACCTCGGGCCGATCATGCCCGGCTGGGACAACTACGACGTCGCGGGCCGCCTGTCCGACGAACTCGGCCGGCCGGCGTACGTCGACAACGACGTGAACCTGATGGCACTCGGCGAACACGCCGCCACCTACCCCACCACGAACAACCTGCTGTTCCTCAAGGTGTCAGCAGGCATCGGCTCCGGGATGATCATCGGCGGCCGGCTCCAACGCGGCGCGCAAGGCCTCGCCGGCGAACTCGGCCACGCGCGCACGGCCGACGGTCACGACATCGTCTGCCGCCGCTGCGGTAACACCGGCTGCCTCGGCACCGTGGCCAGCACCGTCGGCATCACCGCAACCCTCGAACAACAGGGCGTCCACGGCGACCTCCTCGACCTGGCCCGTTCCGGACACCCAGCCGCCCTCACCGCGATCCGGCAAGCAGGCCGCGAGATCGGCTCCGTCCTCGCCACCTGCGTCAACCTGCTCAACCCGTCCGTGATCGTGATCGGCGGCTCCCTGGCGGAAACCGGCGAAACCCTGATCTCCGGAATCCGGGAGAACATCTACTCCCGATCGCTCCCCCTGGCCACCGCCAACCTTCGAGTCACCACGGTCAGCACCCCCGACATTGCCCTCAAAGGCGCGGCCACCATGGTTCTTCAGCAGTTGCTCACCTGATATCAGTCCTAGCGGTCAACGGGAGCGGTGCCCCAGGTTGTGGGCGCCGCTCCCATCTGTACGACGATCCGCCCGCCCTGCGTGGTGAACGATTCCGGTAGCCAGGACTCGGATCGCTCCTGCCCGTTCAGCCGGAGCGACCCGACGTACTGGTTGGTGTCCGAGGTTGCCGGCGCTTCCACCGTGATGCGTACGCCGTTGCTGCGGCGGAGCTCGACCTTGGGGAAGAGCGGGCTGCCGACCAGGAGTTCGGCGCGGCCGGGCGTCTGCGGGAACAGGCCGATCGCGGCGAAGATGTACCAGGCTGAGAGCGTGCCCAGGTCGTCATTGCCGGGGAGACCGGCCGGGCCGGTGCCGTAGACCGTGTCGACGATCTCGCGGGTCGTCGCTTGCGTCTTCCAGGCGACACCGAGGCCGTTGTAGAGCCAGGGGGCGTGCAGACCGGGTTCGTTGGTCGGGTCGTAGCGCAGCGCGCTGCCGCCCTTGACCGCCCAGTTGCCGTTCTCGTCGTGGAAGAAGGCGTCGAGGCGCTCGACCGCCTTGCCGTTCATGAGCGTTGCAAGGCTGGAGACGTCCTGTGGAACCATCCATGTGTACGTCGCGCTCGAACCCTGCGCGAAGCCGGTCTGGGTGGACGGGATGAAGTTGGGTTCCCACGTACCGTCGGCGCGGCGTGCTCGCTGGTAGCCGACTGCGGGGTCGAAGGTGTTCTTCCACCAAGTGCCGCGGGCCTTCAGATCCGGTGCGCTGGTTCCGATCCGCTCTGCCCACTGGGCCAGGGAGTAGTCGGCGAGGGAGTTCTCGAGGGTCTCGGCCGCGCCGCCCCAGCAGTGGCAGGCGTCTTGTGGTGCGTACTGGTGCGCCAGGTAGGTGTTGAGAGCCGGTCGTTGCCCGGTGCATTGCCCTGGGCAACCACCGTCGTTCTCGGCCTCGGCGTTCTGCACGCGGGCCTGCTGCCCGAGCGACTCGAACGCACCCCGTACGTCGAAGTTCCGCACTCCCATCGCGGCGAACGTGGCCAGTGTGGGCGCGGCCGGGTCACCGGTCATCACGTGTGTCGGGCCGTTGTTGTGCAGCCAGCGATCCCACACACCCTTGTTCTGCTGGGCAAACTGATACATCGACTGCGCGAAGTCACCCGCCACATCGGGTTTGAGGAGGGCGAGCAACTGGATGTGCGCCCGGTACTGGTCCCACCCGGAGAAGGTTCCGTACTGCGCCTTCTGACCGCGGGCCAGCCGATGGATCTTCAGATCACTCCCCAGGTACCGGCCGTCCACGTCGTTGAAGATGTTCGGCTGCAGCAGCACGTGGTAGAGCGCCGTATAGAACGTCGTCCGCTGTGCCTCCGTGCCACCGCTAACGTCGATCGCCCGCAGTTCCCGGCGCCAGGCCGCGTAGCCTTCGGCCGCGATCCGGTCGACGGTCGCGTTCGGCCGTACCTCGGTCCTGAGGTTCTGCTCGGCACCGGCCAGACTCACGTACGAGATACCCAGCCGCATCCGCACCTTCGCTCCCGGCGCGAACGTCACGTAGCCGCCCGAGCCGCGGCCCGCACGGTCGGCGCCGGTCGCGTATCCCTCACCGCCGGTGGTGTGCGTGCTGCCCGCGGCCAGGTCGCCGTTCTTCCAGGTGCCGTTGGCAACGACCGGCTGATCGAACGATGCGGTGAAGTACAGCCGGTAGTACGTCTTGCGGTTGTTCACTCCCCCGTTGGCACGGCGGCCGCAGAACGCGCCGGTCAGGACAGAACCGGTCACCTTCCGGCCACTCGGGTCGATGGTGATCTCCGCGTCTTCGCTGCCGTTCAGGGAGTTCGACGTACGGAACAGCAGGTTCGCAGTCTGGTCGGCCGGGAAGGTGAACTCGCCGACACCGGCTCGTGTGGTCACCGCCAGATCGGTCTTGACGCCGGAGTCCAGCGTGACTGTGTAGCGGCCGGGGACGGCCTTCTCTGCCGCGTGGCTGAAGTTCGTGGCGTACTTGGCGTCCTTCGTGTCGGCCGTCGGAGACGAGTCGACCGCGCCGACGTACGGCATGATCGGGATGTCGCCGGCGGCGCCGGGGTTACAGCCCGCGCCACTCAGGTGAGTGAGGCTGAACCCGCGGACACGGGTGACGTCGTACTGGTAGCCGTTCGCGGCGCCGGTGCTGGTCTGATCGCCACGGGTGCTCGTCGGGCTCCACGAGATCATCCCGAACGGCCGGACCGCACCCGGCCAGGTGGTGCCGTCGCGCAGCGAGCCGATCAGAGGATCCACGGACGCCGCAGGGTCGTCCGGCCCGTACGACGCCGCGGCGGGTGCGGCTGGGACGAGCAGTGCGAGAGCGAGACCGGCGGCGATCAGGCGCATGGAGGATGCCTTCCATTGGGCGAACGGAATGACGATAGAAGTCGCAGCTAACCGAGAAGGGAATTTGCGCAAAAGTAGCCACCAACATCGTGAGTCAGGCAACGCTATGCCAAGGAGTTGATGAGTCGGCGGCAGCGGACAGGATCCTCGGTCAGGCCGGCGCCCACCGCCCAGAGGAGGTAGTCGGCAGCACGGACGATGATCCAGGCACGTGCGCGGTCTGCGTTGAGGTTCGTGGCCGAAGCGAGGTGGGCGAGTGTCGACGGGATGTCGTCCATCTCGTCGATCCGGGTCCAGAAGAGCTCGGCGAGAGCTCGCTCGGGGTGCCCGGCGGCGGGTTTCGGGTCGATCGCCAGCCAAGGCTCCCTGTCCCCGGCCAGAATGTTGCCCATGTGCAGGTCGCCGTGGACCAGCGTATTGCCGGGATCGTCGCTTGCCAGCTCGGCGGCCAACCCGCGCACGAGGGCGACGTGATGTGGCGGCAGTACCTCGGGAGGTACATCTGACAGCTGAGCCATGCCGGCTGCGGTGATCGCCACGCTGGGAAGGCCGCTGGGTGCGGGCACGCTGAGTTGGCGTAGAAGTCTCGCGTAGACCGGGATTGCATCGGTGAGATTCAGATCGGACAAGCATCGGTTCGGGTCAAGTCGTTCGAGCAGAAGTGCATCTGGTGCTTCGTCGACCAGGAGTACGGCGCCGTTACCGTCCCAAGCCCGGAGCGCTGCTGCCTCATCGGCCGCGCTGTGGCCGTCACCGACCAGCTTCAGGACGTAGTGTGCGCGGCCGCGGTGGGCGAACAGGATCTCGTTCCAGTCGCCGTACCGGCGCGTCATCGGGTCGAGGTCCAATCCCCACGTGACGGCAAGAGCCTGTGCTCGCTCGGACATGGGAGCAGCGTTCCACGGGCCGCGCGACACAGTCGACCGAGTTTCGCGCTCAGCTCGCTGATACCCGTTGGGCATTACAGAGCGCGGAACAGGTCTTGGACGCGGTTTCCTTCGCTGCGGCACTCTCGTCAGTGAACGGAGGAGTGCAATGGTCAAGCCTGGAATGGATCGGGACGCAGTTCTGTGGTCGGCGTCCGGCCACGCCCGCGGCAGTCGGCCTGTCCTGGTGATGCTGCATGGGTGGAGCTACGACGAGACTCACCTGTATCGGCTGCTCGTGCCGGAGCTGCCGCGGGAACTGGTTGTCGCGTCGGTCCGGGCGCGCATACCGGAGGCCGGTGGGTACGCCTGGTTTCCCAGCCGGGGCAATCCGATCGGTGATCCGCAGCCCGAGGTCGCGAACGCGGCGGCCCATGATGTGCTGCAGTGGATAGCCGGCATCGCCGCGCCCTCGGTCGGCCTGCTCGGCTTCTCGCAGGGCGGCGCGATGGTGCACCAGCTGATGCGGCTGGCGCCGGACCGGTTCGCGTACGGCGTGAGCCTTGCGGGTTTCGTCGTACGCGACGAGCAATCCGGTGACGCCGCACTGGCCGAGTCCCGGCCGCCCGTGTATTGGGGCCGCGGCGAAAGTGACTGGGTCATCCCGAATGCGGCCGTCCAGCGCACCGAACGCTGGCTGGAAACCCATGCAGCTGCGGACATCCGCGTCTATCGCGGTCTGGGCCACGATGTGGCCGGGCGGGAGATCGGCGACCTGACCGAGTTCGTCACCAAGCAGATCGGACAAGGGTGAGATTCGTGCGGACATTTCGACGCCTACGCGGCGATGGATTCACGGTTGCCTCACAGGCCTCCGGGACTGGTTTGCAGAGCATCTTTCTTCCGGCTGCGCGAGGCCCGGAGGTTGTTGATGTTTCCGCAGCTGTGGACGTCGTGCCACTGGCCGCTGTGATTCCGGGAGGTGTCGTAGAAGGCTGACCGGCAGCCCGGTTCGCGGCACAGCTTGAGCCGGGCCCAGGTCCCGGTCAGTTGTGCGAGCAGGATCTCTGACCAGACAGCTGACGCCAGCCAATCGCCGTCCGTACCCTCGGGTTCGATGCCGACTCGTCCTTGCGGGTCCGCTACGAGCTTCGCCCGGGCGTGCACCTGGATGTCCGCAAGTGCACCTTCGGCACGCTGATCCGCCGGTACGGCGAGCAACCCGGCCACTGTCGATCGCAGATCCAGCAGGTCCCGCAGGCCCGCTTCGCTCAGGGCGAGGTCGGGAGCGGTGCGGCCGCGAACCTCGGCCCAGCGCCGAGCGGCGTTCTGCAGCCAGCGCTGCGCCGAGGGGCGGTCGAGCAGTAGTTCCTCGCCGTCGCGTTCGACCGCATGGGTGTTGACGAGGTCCTGCACCAGGGCCAGGCCGGCCGGCGCGGTCCGTGCTCCGAATCTCTCGGTCGCTGCCCATGACATAAGTCAACCCTACTTGACTCAGTCAACGGCGATGGCTACCGTCCACAACAGAAGCAATTGCCCCTTTGACTATGTCAACCATAGAGGAGACCTGTGATGACCACTGTCGGTGGAGCGACCGTTCTGGTGACCGGCGGGCAACAAGGGCTCGGCAGGGAGATCGTGCGTGAGCTGCTCCGGGCCGGAGCCGCGAAGGTCTACGTCACCTCGCGAAACCCGGTGGCGCAGGATGACGCGAGGATCGTCCCGGTCAGCTTCGAGCTGGCGGATCCGCAGGCCGCCGTCGAGCTCGCACGCGTCGCGGGCGACGTCGACATCGTCGTGAACAACGCAGGGATCATGACGATGGGCCCCCTCCTGGCCGACGACCAGGACGAGGTCGACCGCGTCTTCGGGATCGTCGCTTTCGGGCCGCTGCGCGTCGCGAAGGCCTTCGCGCCCGTGCTGGCAGCGAACGGCGGCGGCGCACTGGTCAACATCCACTCCCTCGTCGCGTGGATTGCCGGCTTCCCCGGGTCCGGAACGTACGGCGCCGCGAAGGCGGCACTGATCTCGTTCACCAACAGCCTGCGCGCGGAGCTGTCCGCGCAAGGCACGCACGTGCTCGGCGTACAACTGGGCCTGACCGACACCGATCTTGTCCGCGGGCTGGATGGGCCGAAGAACAATCCAGGTGCCGTGGCCGCGGACATCGTTGCAGCACTGGAGAAGGGAGACCTCGAACTCCTCGCGGACGATCACAGTCGGCACTTCAAAGGCGCTCTTTCCGGTCCGGTGGAAGCACTGGACGTTTCCCGCTGACAGCCGCCAACTCGAGGAGTTCTCTTGCTACCTGACTCACAGCACGCCGGTGCCACGGCCCCTCGCGAGCGCCTGCTCCATGCGGCTGGGGAACTCTTCTACCTCGAGGGCGTACATATCGGTGTGGATGCGATCTGCAAAGCGGCTGGGGTGTCGAAGAAGTCGATGTACCAGTTGTTCCGGTCCAAGGACACTCTGATCGCGGAGAGTCTGACGAGCGTAGGTGTGGAGTTCCTGGCAGCGCTGGCACCGACAGACAACGACGGGCGATCACCCCGGGAGCGAATCCTGCACGTGTTCGAACGTCAGGACCAGATGTCGAACTCTAGGACCTTCCGGGGCTGCCCGTTCGTCAACACCGCAACCGAACTCAAGCAACCGGACCACCCAGGGACCGTCGTCGCACGTGCCTTCAAGCAGCGGATGACCGACTTCTTCCGTACGGAGGCGATCGTTGCGGGGTTCGCCGACCCGGCCACACTCGCCGGCGAGCTGACCATGGTCTTCGATGGTGCAAGTGCCAGGGCTGTCGTCCTCGCGCAACCGCTCAGCGGGGCCGGCGTCGCGATGGCGTCAGCCGTGCTCAGTACCGCCGTACGTCAAACGTAAGGCGTGCTGCACCACAGCTCAGGGACGACGGTGCGCCGCGAAGAACTGCCACATCAGGGTTGAGGCGTCGATCTCCTGGGTGGCGCCGGTGTCCGTCGGACTGCCGGGCCAGCTGTGGGTGCCTCCGGCAACCTTGTACAGCACGACCTCCGCACGGCGAGCGCAGTCACCGTAGGCGAGCCTGGTCACGTGGGCCGAAACGGTGGTGATCGCCGGACCGGACGCGCAGCGGTTGATCTGTGCCCAGGACTGGACCGCGAGCGGTGTCGAGTAGCCCCACCGCAGGTCGGTCGGCCTGCCTTGGTACGGATTGGTCGTGTCGGCATCTCCGTGGAAGGTGATCACCGGCACCGGCTGGTCCGGCTGGCAGCTCTGCACCTCCACCAGCATCGGATCGAGCGGCGCGGGACGGCCGGCTCGCAGGCCCGCGCTGGCACCGGCGGCGGCAATCTTGTCCGGGCGGGCGCAGGCGTACGCCGACGCCATCCGGGCGCCCCCCGAATGACCGGTGATGTAGACCCGGGAGCGGTCGACGCAGCCCAACTCGGCGAGCTCGTCGATCACCCGGGTCAAATAGGAGATGTCATCGCGCGCATCCGGCGGCGGATAGCTGCCCGCGGTGGTCGGGACACCAGGGACGTTCCAGAACCAGATCTTGTTCGGATTCGGCGTCGCGGCGGGACTGTTCCCATTGGGTTCCACCGTGATGAAACCCTCGCGGTCCCCGACCGGTTCGAGGCCCGAGTACGCCGCCTGCTGATCGGCGTTCCCGTTGCTGTAGTGCAGGTTCAGCACCATCGGCAGCCGTTCTGTCGGCCCAGCGGACGGCGGCACGTTGACCCGGACCGGATACACCTGCCCGGCGAAGGACACCTCGGCGGTTTGCAGGCCGGGACTCAAGGTGCGGACACACGGCCGACCGTGACCAGGGTCCGCCCCGGCGCCACCGGCGGGCAGGACGAACTGGGCTGCAACGATCGCAACAACTGCGAGGACGACCGAACCACGACGACGTTTCATCAAGAGCTCCCGGTGGGCAGGCGGCGGTTGCTCCGGCCGACGAGTCTGCCCACCCAGGACGAAGTTCGCCCTACTCAACAATCACCAGCCGAGCGGGTCAAGAGGTCGGACCGCCGCACGCGGCCGCGAAAAGAATCCAGGCCCGCGGCAACCTTTTGCTGTGCCGGTGACAACTAGGGGGCGGATCGGGCCCCTCCGGTGCCTGGATCCGCCTTCTTCCGAATGACATGCAAGGAGTACACCTCCCAATGGACAACCCCACGCGCCGCGGGCGTCGCGGCCGCCGCTGGACAGTCGCTGGTCTGCTGGTCGGCGTGCCCGCGATCGTCGTACCGTGCCTCTTGTTCGCGCAGGATGACTCGCAGGCCGCGACGATCGACGGCAGCGCCTACTACCAGCTGGTTGCCGTGCACAGCGGCAAGGTGCTCGACGTCAACGGGTTCTCCACCGCGGACGGCGCCCGTATCCAGCAGTGGACCGACCAGCACACCGCCAACCAGCAGTGGAGGCTGAGGGCCACCGGCAACGGCTACTACGAACTGGTGAACCGCAACAGCGGCAAGGTGCTCGGCATAGCGGGTGATTCGACCGCCAACGCGGCGACCGCCGAGCAGCAGACCGACAGCTCCTCCACGGCCCAGGAGTGGAAACTCAGCGAGGTGAGCGGTTCTGACGCCGTCACCTTCACCTCTCGCAAGAGCGGCCAACTCCTGGACGTCTCCGGCAACTCCACGGCGCAGGGCGCTGCAGTCATCCAGTTTCCCGGTACGGGCGGTACCAACCAGCAATGGAAGCTGGTGAAGTCGGACCAGCCCGATACCGCCGGGTCCGGACCGTATACCTGGAAGAACGCCCAGGTGGTGGGTGGCGGCTACGTCACCGGTCTGGTGTTCAACCCCCGCGAGAAGGGCCTGCTGTACGCACGTACCGACATGGGCGGCGCCTACCGCTGGGACACCGCGGCCGAGCGGTGGATCCCGCTGACCGACTGGGTCGGCGAGAAGGACTGGAACCTGCTGGGCATCGATGCGGTGGCCACTGATCCCGTCGACCCCAACCGGCTCTACCTCGCTGCGGGCACCTACACCAACGACTGGGCCGGCAATGGCGCGATCCTGCGCTCCACCGACCGGGGCCGCACCTTCCAGCGCACCAATCTGCCCTTCAAACTGGGCTCCAACGAACCCGGCCGCGGGGCGGGCGAACGGCTCGTGATCAACCCCGCGGATCACGGCACCCTGCTGCTGGGCAGCCGTAAGAACGGCCTGTGGCGCAGCACCGACTACGGCGTGACCTGGAGCCAGGTCTCCTCGTTCCCCGTCAAGGACGGGGCGAGCAGCGGTGCCGGCATCTCCTTCGTCACGTACGGCCCGGCCGGCAGCAACACCGTCTATGTCGGCGTCAACGACAAGTCCAGGTCTTTGTACCGCTCGACCGACGGTGGCAGCAGCTGGCAGGTTGTTTCCGGGCAGCCCACTGGCCAGCTGCCGCAGCACGGCGTGGTCTCCGGTGACGGGTCGCTGTACCTGACATACAGCAACAGCATCGGCCCCATGGACGCGACAGCGGGCTCAGTGTGGAAGTACAGCGGAGTATGGAAGAACATCACGCCGTCGCAGGGCAGTTACGGGTTCTCCGGTCTGGCCGTCGACCCGCAGAAGCCTTCAACGGTGATGGTCA
This sequence comes from Kribbella sp. NPDC005582, assembly GCF_040605415.1. Lineage (NCBI taxonomy): Bacteria > Bacillati > Actinomycetota > Actinomycetes > Propionibacteriales > Kribbellaceae > Kribbella > Kribbella sp. NPDC005582. The sequence goes on along the minus strand of NZ_JBEXCU010000004.1, from coordinate 648,255 downwards.
CTACCCTGGACCGCTGGTGGCCCGAGGACGAGGTCTACCGAACCACTGACGGCGGTACAAGCTGGAAGGCGCTGGCGGACAAGTCGCAGCGCGATGCCTCCGGCGCTCCGTACGTCGGCAGTGGCACCGGGCACTGGATGACCGCGCTGGCCATCGATCCCTTCGACTCCGGGCACGTGCTGTACGGCACCGGCAACGGCATCTGGCGCAGCAAGGACGCCAATGCCTCCGACAGCGGAGGCACCAGCCACTGGGTCTCCGGGGCCCGCGGTCTGGAGGAGACCGCGCTGGCGGACGCGATCGCCCCTCCCGGCGGCGCCACCGTCATCACCTCCATGGGCGACCAGGGCGGTTTCCGCCACGATTCCCTGACCGAGGTGCCCGCCGGACGGCTGAAGAACCCGCTGATGAGCAGCAGCACCGACATCGACTTCGCCCAGTCCAAGCCCTCGGTGATGGTCCGGGTCGGCACCGGCGGCGCGCAGGACGGCGCTTACTCCACCGACGGCGGCAGCAGCTGGACCGGCTTCCCGGCAGAGCCGGTGGGCAGCGCGAGCAGCGGCCGGGTCGCGCTCGCGGCGGACGGCTCCACCATCGTCTGGACCGAGGCCGGCCAGGCGCCGTACCGCTCGACTGACAAGGGTGCGAGCTGGTCGAAGGTCAGCGGCCTGGGCACCGACGCCGAGGTCGTCGCCGACCGCTCCGCGGCCAATACCTTCTACTCACCGTCCGGCGGCACGCTCTACGCCAGCACTGACGGCGGTGCGACCTTCACCGCCCGCGCGGTCAACCTGCCGACCGGCCGACTGACCGCCGTACCGGGCATCGCCGGTGACCTGTGGATTTCGGGCGGCGGCAAGGGGCTGCTGCACTCCACCGACGGGGGCCGCAGCTTCACCACGCTCACCTCGGTGCAGTCCGCCTCCGCCCTCGGCTTCGGCAAGGCCGCGCCGGGCACCACCTACCAGGCCCTGTATCTGATCGGCAGTGTCAAGGACGTCACCGGGGTCTTCCGCTCCACCGACAAGGGCGCCACCTGGCTCCGTGTCAACGACGACGCCCACCAGTGGGGCAGCATCGGCGGAGTCGGCGTGATCACCGGAGACCCCGACACCTACGGCCGCGTGTACATCGGCACCAACGGGCGCGGCCTGCAGTACGGCGACCCGTCCTGACCCCACGTCAAGCCTGTCCAAAGGCTTGCCGAATCCATCGAAGCGGCGCCGCTCCGCACACTAGGGTGGCGCCGGATTCGAGGAGGACCACACCATGAGACGCCTGATCGGGAGCTCGGCTGTGCTCGCCACGTTGCTGCTCCCTGCAGCGCCGGCGGTCGCGGCGGGCAGCGGCGACATCACGCTCGACATCCGGGCGAACCGGGACATCACTCTGACCGGTGCCGCGGTGGTGAACGTGCCCGACGGCACCACGACGTACGACGGGGTGATCCGCGGCGAAGGAACGCTGCGGATCGCGGGCAGCGGCACGTTGATCCTCACCAGGGACAGCAACTTCTCGTTGCCCAAGGCAAGACAACGGCAGGCGGTCCGGATCCTCGGCGGCAACCACCCGTACGTCGTGGTCACGCGCCCCGATCCGCCGGCGATCGTCGTCGACAAGGGAGCGACCCTGCAGTACGGCAACGGCGGCGGCACCGGCCTGATCGGCAACTTCCCGTACAACACACCCGGCTACCAGCTCAATCAGGACAACATCGAGGTCAACGGCACTCTGCGGTTGTCGCTCATCCGGTCCATCAACCTCGGCACGATCAGCGGCTCCGGGCTGATCAGCCAGCCGCGCTTCCTCTGGGGCACCCTTGATCTGGCCGGCACCAACCCGTTCTCGGGTGTGATCGACAACGGGACCCAGGCGTCCGCCGGCAAACCGGAGACCTCGGTCGCACTGCCGAACGCCCGGGCCATCCTCAACCAGGGCACCTGGACCGTCGACACTCCACTGCACCAGACAGTCACCATCCGGCAGAACTTCTACCAACGTGAGTACGGCAGCGACATCAACGTCCAGTCCCGCCCGGGCAGCAAAGTGATCCTGACCGGCCAGTACAGCTACTCGGACCGCGGCGGCAGCACGAACCCGTCGCTGAGCGACCCGGCGATCAACTGGCGGAAGATTCCGCACAACCTGAACAAACGCGGCACCAACATCAAGGGCGCCAATGTCCAGTGGGGCGACGGCACCACCAGCAAGATCTTCATGCCGGGCACCGCGGACACCGTCTACATCAACCTGCTGGCCGCGCGGTCGCGCTCCAAACTCACCTTCGCCTACAACGGACCGGTCACGCTCGGCGCCCCGATCGGCGGCGGCGTGTTCCACGACACCCTGAAGTCGCCTGGCGCCGGTGACGTCGTGATCAAGTCGGTCCGCGGCAACGACGTGACGTTCGCCGCCGGCCAGTACTACGACGGCTCGACGACCATCGAGAAGGGTGCGACCCTGCGCCTCGGAAGTGGCCGGCCCGGCGGTGACGGCAGCCTGTTGACGAAGGCCCCGTCGTACCGGATCGTCAACGAGGGCTCACTGGTGGTTCGCAACACCAGCAAGGAGATCACGTTGTCGAAGATCAGCGGCACCGGTTCATTGACCCAGGCCGGCGCGGCGACAACTCGCCTCGCCGGGGCGCTGACCTACACCGGCACCACCACGATCTCGCGCGGAGTTCTGGCGCTCACCGGTGGCAGCCTGACGTCCAGCAGCGCCGTGACGCTCGCCAAATCCGGCGCCAAGCTGGATCTGACCAAGGCCGGCAACCAAACACTCCGAAACCTCAGCCAGGCCTCCGGCAGCACAGTCCAGTACGGCGATCGCGCCACGCTCACCTTGAGCCGTCAGTCCAAGCTCTCCGGCACCTTCGTGGGCGGCCGGCTCGTCAACGTCGGCACTGCCGGCGGAACGTTCGCCGTCAAGGGCGATTTCGAGCAGACTCCCGACGGCCGGCTGTCCGCTCGCGCGGACGGTACGCCGATCCGCGTATCCGGCAAGGTATCGCTGGCCGGACAGCTCGACCTCACTCACCCGGCCAACCTCACCAAGGAGACCCTGCTCATCGCCAACGATGGCGCCGACCCGATCGCCGGCGCGTTCGCCAACCTCCCCGAAGGCGCCCGGGTCGCGGCGTACCAGATCACCTACAAAGGCGGCGACGGCAACGATGTCACGCTGAAACCCGTTAAGGCGAAGGCAATCCTCGACCAGCCCACCGCGGACAACACGCCCCCGGCAACCACCCCGACTGCGGCCAGCCGCGCCTCCCTCCGCCTTCCGGCCACCCTCGCGGCCGTTGCCGTCGCGCTCCTCGCCTTCATCCTGATCGGCGTCCGCCTCCGACGTCGCACCTCGCAAGGACAATCCGGCGCGTGAGCCTCCGCTCAGCGCCAGGGCATGTGCTGGAGGCACCAGGTGTTGCCGTCGGGGTCGGCGAAGAACGCGTAGAACACTCCGCCGAGATCCTCGACCTCGCCGACCTCGACGCCGCGCTGAACGAGTTCGGCGCGGGCCGCCTCGATGTCGGCGACGACCAGGTGCAGACCGCGCAGGGTTCCCGGCGGCATGTCGAGGTTGGGCAGACCTTCGGCGAGGGCGATCGAGCAGGCCGAACCGGGCGGGGTGAATTGGACGATGCGGACACCGGGCGTCGGGCTGACGTCGACGTCGAGGCGGAAGCCGAGCTGGTCGGCGTAGAACGCTTTGGAGCGTTCGATGTCGGTGACCGGCACGGGCACTAGCTCCAGCAACAGCGTGCCGGGCGGCACGGGCGGGTTGACGACCTCGTTGGCGGGGGTGGACGTGTCAGTCATGATTCGCGCCTTTCGTTGATGAGCGTGTCGAGTACGGCGGCAAGTCGGTCGTAGCCTTCGCCGGCCCCGCGTTCCATCGGGCTGCGAAGAACGGCGTCGCGGATCTCGGACGAGGAATACTGCGCGGTGACGGTCATCGCGGTGGACCCATCGGTCTCGTCCAGAACAGTGGTGACCAGTGCTGCACCGTCGGCCCAGTCCCGGTGGATCTCGGTCTGTACGACGCGCGCCGGCGGCACGAACTCGCGGTACAGCCCATGGGTTTCCATCTCGGCGCCGCCCGGGCCGGTGGAGACGAACCGCCAGGCGCCGCCGGGGCGCGGGTCGACTTCGCAGACGGTGAGCTGCCAGCCGCGCGCGCCGTACCAGCGGCGGAGCAGCTCCGGCTGCGTGAGCGCGGAGAAGAGCAGCGGCGCCGGAGCGGCGAAGGTGCGGGTGAGAACGAGGTCGGTGGTCCCGGAGGCGACCACCCGCAGCCCGAAGCCGGGGTGTGGAGATGTCACTTTTCACCCTCCTGCAGGTCTTCTAGCAGGAGGTCCAGTCGCTGGTAGCTCGCTTCCCAGTAGTCGCGGTAGTCGGCCAGCCAGTCCGTGGCCGTCCGGAGCGGTTCGGCCACCAGCCGGCACGGCCGGCGTTGCGCGTCACGGCTGCGACTGACCAGACCGGCTCGCTCGAGCACCCGCAGGTGTTTGGAGATGGCCGGCTGGCTCATCGCGAACGGCGCGGCCAGCTCGGTGACTGTCGCGTCCCCCGTCGCGAGCCGGGCCAGAATCGCCCGCCGCGTGGGGTCGGCCAGCGCCGCGAACGTCGCGTCCAGCGTGTCGCTTGCAACCATGTAGATAACCTTTCAGTTCAATAACCTACTGGTTTTATACGCGCTGGGGTCGGGGCTCGTCAAGGTCGCGGGCAGGAACCCGTCATCCGTGGTCGTCGAAGAGCGTCGCGAGGCGGAAGCGGAGCCGACGTACGAGCGAGATTTTGAAGCCTGTGGGCGGCGCCGGTACGGCGTGGGGGTGACCGGCGAGCGCCCAGCGGCGGTAGGGGGTGAGCGGGCGATGGTCCTCGACGTAGCCGCCGTCCGGCAGACGAACGACCCGTCCGGTCTCCACGCCGTGCTCGGCGACATCCAGGTCCGCTCGCTCCAGGCCGATGCAGATGCGGCGGGTCACCACCAGCGCGATCGGAGGGCCGATGAGCAGCAGCACCTGGAACAGGTGGATCAGCGTGTTGAACGACTGGTGGAACGTGATCGCGAGGGTGTCAGCGCCGGCGGCGGCCCAGAGCACGCCGTAGAAGACGATGCCGGCCACGCCGATCCCCGTGCGGGTCGGGTTGTTGCGGGGGCGTTCCAGGAGGTTCTGATCCGTGCGGTCGCCGAGGATCCACTCCTCGATGAAGGGGTACGCCGCGAGCACGATGAAGAACAAGGTGCACAGCGCGACCGGAAGCAGGATCGCCAGCGTGAGAGTCCTGCCCCACAGCTCGACCTCCCATCCCGGCGCCAGCCGCAGCGCGCCGTCCAGGAAGGCGAGGTACCAGGCTGGGCCGATGCCCGCCGAGGCGTCCGCCGGGTCGGCCGGTCCGTACATCCAGATCGGGTTGATCGTTGCCGTGGCGCCCATCAGCAACGAGACGCCGGCCACGAACGCGAACAGACCGGCGCCCTTCACCGCGGCGACGATCGCCGGGCGGCCGACGATGTTGTCGTTCGTCCGCCCCGGGCCGCTGAACTGCGCGGGGCGGTGCTTGAGCGCGAGGGCCGCGAGGACGACGAACAGCACGACGATGACGGCGGGTAGCACGTAGACGTGCAGCGGGTAGAAGAGCCCGATCACATCGCCCGGGAACTGGCCCCCGAACATCAGCGACGACAACTCCGCCCCGATGAACGGGATCGACTTCACCACCCCGTCGAGGACGGCGAGACTCGATCCCGAGAGCATGTCGTCGGGCAACGACGTACCGGTGAGGGCTGCGCCCAGCATCACCAGGAACAGCGTGAACACCACGATCCAGCTCGTCCGTCGCGGCCGCCGGAAGCCACCGGTGAAGAACAGTCGCAAGAGGTGCAGCATGATCGCCGCCACCATCAGCAGTGAGGCCCAGTGGTGAACCTGCCGCACCAGCAGTCCCGCGCGCATCTCGAAGCTGATCGCCAGCGTCGAGTCCAGCGCCCGCGAGATCGTCACCCCACGCAGTGGCGCGTACGGGCCGTCGTACACGACCGGGTCGAGCGACGGCTCGTACGGCACCATCAGCACCAAGCCACTGACGCACACCACAACGAAGCTGTAGAACGCGATCTGCCCGAACAACAACGACCAGTGATCGGGGAAAACCCTCCCCCGCAACCCATCCAGCCAGCGGCGCATCAGCCCGACCTCCCGCCACAGAGTCCTCTCGGCTGCAACCCGCAGCCATACACAGGACCCCGCGGTACGCCGCTTTGTGACGTCCTATGAGTCAGGTCACAGCCGACGGCCGAGTCGTGAGTCGCTCAGGGTTTGAGGGCTCGGGTGGCGTAGTAACCGGGGAGCCAACCGGCGGTGGCGGCGGAATGGTGCGGGGCCTCTTCGAAGCCGGTGATCACGAAGCCGGCGGCGAGCTGGCCGCCGAGCTGCTCCGCCATTGTGTGGCTGTACTCGAGCGGCGCGTTGGCTCCCCACAGCCGCTCGCGCTCCTCGGCCGGGACGTGCGTCAAATCGCTGTACGGCAGACGGTGGCGGACGACCAGCTCGCCGCGGGTGTCCAGGGCCTCGTTGTCGAACAGGTAGACGTCAGGATTGAGGAAGCCGCACAGCAGGGCGCCGCCCGGACGCAGGACCCGGAAGCACTCGCGCCACACGGGTGCGAGTTCGGGCACGAACAGGTTCGAGACAGGGTTGAAGATGAGGTCGAACGACGCGTCGCCGAACTCCGACAGGTCGCGCATGTCACCCAGTACCGTCCGCAGCTCCAGACCCTCCCGCTCCGCGACCATCTGATCCTGCGCGAGCTGCCGCGGCGAGTTGTCGAAGACCGTCACCCGCGCGCCCGCCGCGGCCAGCGTCGGGCCTTGCTGTCCACCACCCGACGCCAGGCACAAAACATCCACAGCGGACAGGTCGGCCGGGAACCACGTCCGGTCCACCGGCCGATACCCGATCAGTACGACGGACCAGTCACCGGCCCGTGCTCGCTCGATCGTCTCCGGAGTGACCGGACGCGACCACTCATTGCCGCTCTCGACCTCGAGGTCCCACGCCGCGCGGTTGTGCGCTACCGGATCAATGCTCACGAGCACACGGTAGCGCCCAGAAGGAAGCCCCTGGTCTCCACATTTCTGCGGACCAGGGGCCATCAGCAGCTTCGCCCAGTGAAGGATGATCCTTCACTGCTTTATCAACTACCCCTCCGACAGAGAAAATCTGCGCAATTCTTGCCGCGCAGGCTTTCCGTCACAGGAAATCAGTTACCGCTGCTGTTGCCGCCATCGCCGGACATTTTCAACTCCTCCCGCAAATAACACAGGTGTCATTTCATAGCACGTCATTCCGTGGTCCACAAAATCGACACGCCGTAATTCTCGCGGGGGTGGCACTTATCGGCAAAAGTGTGCTCTACCGCCCCGCCGCTGAGCTTCAGTAGGTGCGGATCTCCGTCCGGCGGTTGCTCACGTCGCTCCCGGTCCGTGGCTTCGGCGTACCACCAGCAGGCTGCCGGCAGTTCTGACTCGTCGAACCTGATCCGGATGGTCAGACCGCTGGTCGGGATGTGTCCGCCGAGTCGTCCGCCGGGCGCGATCCCGTGGTGATCGACCTCCACGTTGACCCAGATCCGGTCCGGTGCCGTCAGATGTTCGTCGATCGCCTCGGAGGAGAAGTAATACTTCTCGTTCCGTGCGAGTGGATGCGCGAACCTGAGTCGAACGGTGACCTCCTCTCGACCCTGAACCGGCGACATGGGTTCGACGGTGCAGCCCCACAACGGCCGCACCGAAAGCTCAGGTGGATCACCTGCCGCGGATGCGAGAGCTCTTGCCTTGTAGCCGCTAAGGTCGTCCACCTGCGACGTGATCAGACGCTCCGTGATTCGCCGATAGGCGGTCCGCTTCTTCATGAAGACCGTTGTGACGAACAGATCCACGAAGACAGGTTGAGCAGTGGCAGAAGGGGAACGGTAGCCGATGGGTTGGCCGGACGCTCCCGGGTCTCGAGCGAGCTCGGCCTCTACTTCGCGGGCGAGTTGCACGTACCCGTCCCACCCGCGGCGATGGTGCACCAGTTCGGCCAGCTTGGTCCGCGCACCTGGCACAAGGTTCTCCCGGAGCGCCCGGCTCCAGGCTTGATGCATTGGAGTGTTGGTCGTCGGTTGCGGATCACCGTAGACACCTTTGAGGGCCATCAACTGATCGAACCGGGCCCCCAGGACGGGCTTCCACGGACCCGTCACCTCATCAGGCGGCGGCAGCCGGAACGCGGCGATCAGCACGTTCCGCCGGCGCGACCGCCGGTCGGATCCCACTTGCCGCACCAGATCGATGATCACGCCCCAGACTGCGAGCGCACGCAGTTCGGTCGTCATGTCGGGCAGATCGGCAACGGTCTTCACGAGCGACTCAAGGTGAACGCCCGACTCGCTGGTCGGATCCTGCAGGGCGAGATGCAGCAGTTCAAGGGGAACCGCATGGCGCCGTGTGGCGAGCCAGCGAAGTGCAGCCTCGAGCCCGGCTGCCGAAGGTGCATCGCTTGGCTCTCCGACCACCCAGACCCCCACACCACAACGTCCGACGACACCCGACAATGTCTGACAACAGAAGGCAGACATTAACAACAGGTGACGCGATCGGACCATCGCTCGACCATCGGAAAAAACCTGCGACAAAGTCCAGCGAACTGTTTCTGACTTACTCTGGAGCTGAACACAGAGGTCTAAAGTCGCGCGCTGCAACCTCGGCCGGACCCGCTCTTTCGCGAACCTCGACTCGAGTTACCAAGTCGTTATCCTAAGGCCCTCGCGGTCAACAATCAAGATCCTCCGCGCCTTAGTCGGAAACCCCGACGAAAACGGCTTCCAGTTCGAGGAGGCACCGAAATGACCAACGACTTACAAGTCCCCGGCTCGGACGACAACACGCCGACGCCCCGGGAGCCCAGAGGCCCGCACGCCGTCGTGTCGGTCATCACCGCCGCTTTCGCCGCCGTCGGAACCCTCTACCTCATGACGGGTTCCGTCGCCGTCACCATCATCGGTGCGATCGTCTCACTGGTCTCCGTGGCTCTCTACCTCGGAACCCCGCAGAAGTAGGAAGCTAGTTGATCGACCATTGCTGGAGGGCGGTGCCGGTGTTGGGTTGTTGGGTGACCTTTGCGCCGTCGGTGGTGGAGGCGGTGGTCAGCAGGAGGCCGCTGCTGACTGAGGTGAGGGTGTAGGTGCCGTTGGCCAACTTGGTGGCGGTCCAGCGTTGATTGGTGCCGTTGGTGCAAGTCCACTGGATGATGGCCGTGCCCGCGGTGGCGGCACCGCCGCTGACGTCTACGCAGAGGTTGGACGAGTTGTTTTTGAGGGTGTAGGAGCCGTCGGTCTGCTGCGTGAACGTCCATTGCTGGTTGAGGTCGCCGTGGTTGGTCCAGGTGATCAGCTGGGTGCCGGTCGCGGTGCTGCGGTCGGGGTCATCCAGGGCTTTGCCGCCTGTGGAGACTGTGTGTACGCCGTTGAGGTTCTGGGGCGCGGTGCCGACCTGGGTGAGGGTGAGCGTCTGCTCGGCGGCGGTGCGGTTGCCGCCAACGGTGTTGCCGGTGGTGTTGGTCCAGTCGCGGGTCGGGGTGGTCTCGGCGAGACGGCTGGAGTCGCCGGAGAGGCCGAGGACGAGACCGCTGTAGCGGTTGACGAATCGGAAGGTGCCATCGGCGTTCTTGATCAGCCACCATTGCCGGCCGACCGATCCGCCGGTACCTACGGTCGGCTTGGTGCCCCAGGCGCGGGTGGTCGTCGTACTGGTGTCGACGCCGAGCGCTTGGCCGGAGGACGAGTTGAGGATCTGGTACGAACCGTCACCGACGGCGGCGAAGTACCAGGACTCCAGGGTGCTGCCCGAGGAGGTGCCGACCGAGGTGGTGGCCGTCGAACCGGACTGCTGGGCGAGGATGCGGTTGCTGCCGGCGGCGATCCGGTACGTCTTGGTGAGGTCGAACGGCGCGGCGGCGGGAGAGGTGGAGTCGATCGTCAGGTTCACGTACTCGCCGGACGCGCCGGCGGAGCAGCCGAACGAGCAGTACGAGCGGAAGTTCTTGCCGATGATCGTTGAGCTGGTCTTGTTCGCGCTGTCGAGGAACCACCGGTACCACGAGGCTGTGGTGTAGCTGCCGGTGTCGCCGACCGAGTACCACTTCTGGCTGGTCAGGTCATCGGTGACGTAGAAGTGCTGCGGCTCGTTGCCGTCCTGCCGGACCGCTTGCGGCTCGCCGACGTACAGGCCGAGGTAGGCGTTGTACGCGATGTCCATCACGAAGAGCGGCGACGTCGGCGACAAGGTGCCTGCGGCAACTTGCTGGTCCACCGTGCCGGAGGCAGCCGGGTTGTACTCCTTCGCCAGTGGCGTGTAGCCGTTCGGGTTGCTCGCGTCGACCGGTACGAGGTTGCTCTCGCGGCCGCCAACTCCGGGCTGCGACCAGGCGCCGTCGTACCACTTCTGCCAGGAGCCCGGCGCCATCTTCGCCGACATCTTGGACCGGGCGACATGCTGCCGGAAGTTCTTCCAGCCACCGGCTTTGTCGACGATCCGCGAACCGTAGTACACGTAGAAGTAGCCGGAGGCGGTGTCGGCGAAGAGCCGCTGGTCGCCGTCGCCGTAGTGGTAGGTCTGGTTCGGGAACGCGGCGGTGTCGTTGCGTTTGGTGCTGTACGGCGACGTGATCACATGGCTCTTGATCGCCCACGTCCGGCCCTGGTCGGTGGAGACCGCGTAGTCGATCGCGTCGTAGTGCAGTCCGTCACCGAAGGGCTGCGGCGTGAACTCGTTGTGCACCAGGCCGTACCAATGGCCGGTGTCCGGGTCGACCCAGAGACCGGCCAGGTCACAGAAGTTCCGTTGCGAGTAGCCCGAACCGCTCGGCGCGTACGTCGCCTCCAGCCCGGTGGGGCTGTTGTTGCATCGCCAGGTGGTGTCGTTGTTCTTGTCGTTCGCGTTGGCCGGATTGACCGCGGAGCTGATCGCGGTCGACTTGGTCGCGGTGTCGAGGTTGGTGCCCGTGTAGAAGTCCCACTTGCGCGGCTCGGTGGCGCCGTACAGGGCGGCGGACTGCTGGAAGTAGAAGGTCCCGTCCTTGTCGATGTACGTGCCGGCCGGGGTGTCGGTCGGCGTACTCCAGGTGCCCTTGCTCCCGACAGTCACCGTGTACGACGCGTTCGGCAGCGCCGTGGTCGACGCCGAGGCGGCCGAGACCGTGAGCCCCGCGCCGAGTAGGCCCACCACAACTGTTTTCCAGGATCGAGACATAGCCGGGACAGTAAGACTCATTTGACCGGTAAACAAGAGTGAGGGTGATAGAAAAATCATCTCTATAAGGCAGTGCGTCGTTGACGGTCACTGCCGCAGCGGTCGATACTGCGGGAACTAGTTGACCGGTCCAACAGATGAGGTTCGCCCGTGGTGACGATGCAGGACGTGGCCACCCTGGCCGGTGTCACCAAACAGACGGTGTCGAACGTGGTCACCGGCCGGGCCGCGGTCCGCCCGGACACGGCGGCCCGGGTGCGGGACGCGATCGCGACCTTGGGCTACAAACCCAACCTGGTCGCACGCTCACTGGCCACCGGTACGACGATGACCGTGGGACTGATCGTGCCGACCGTCGCCAGCCCGTTCTACTCCGAGATCGTCGAAGAGGTCGAGGATGTGCTCGACCAGCACGGCTACCACTTGGTGCTGACCACGACGCGAGCCGACGGCGATCGCGCCAAGCGGCAACTGGCCGGCCTGTCCAGCCGGCTGGTCGACGCGCTGCTGATCGCAGGTGACCGGGATCTGACCGATCCGTTGGCACTGCTTCCGGACCCTCGGTTCCCGATCGCCTTGTGTGCTTGGGAAACGCAGATCCCCGACTCGCTGCCGGTGGTGACCATCGACTACGAGCACGCCGGCTTCCTGGCCGGCAAGCACCTGCGCAGCCTGGGACACAAGCGGGTGGCGGCTGTCGTCGAGTTGCCGACCCACGAACGCCGGCTGGCCGGTCTACGATCGGCGTTCGCGCGGCACCGGCTTCGGATCGGCGACGACATGGTCTTCGCTCCCACGGAGGCGACACCGGCGGGTGGCTTCGCCGCGGCCCAAGCCGCGCTGGCCGCCCATCCTTCGCTGACGGCCATCTTCGCCTCCCACGACCTGCTGGCGCTGGGGGTGCTCGAGGCGGTGAAGGAGTCGGGCCGCTCGGTGCCCGGCGACGTCTCGGTGATCGGGTTCGACGACACCGCCCCCGTCAGCCTGACCCATCCCGCACTGACCGCTGTCGCGATCCCCAGCCGGGAGATGGCTCGGCAGGCGACCAACCTCCTGCTGCAAGCCATCGCCCAGGGCACTCCCCCGGTCAACTCGGCCCAACTCCTCCGGACGTCCCTCGTCATCCGCGAGAGCACCGGCCCGGCCCGGCGTTAGACGAGGACCTCTTCCCGGATCGGATCAGACGCGGGTTGCGGCTTGCCTTCGAGACTGACCTGCGGGAGCAGGCGATCAAGCCAACGGGGGATCCACCAGTTGGCGTTGCCCAGCAGCTTCATTGTTGCGGGCACCAGCACCATCCGGACGATGGTCGCATCGACGAAGATCGCCACCGCCAGGCCGAGGCCGAACATCTTGGCTGTCGGGTCGTCGCCGAGAACGAAGCCGAGGAAGACGGAGATCATGATCAGCGCGGCCGACGTGATCACCCGGCCGGTGCTCGCGATGCCGTCGATGACGGCGCTGAGGTTGTCGCCGGTGGCCAGGTAGCGCTCGCGGATCCGGGACAGCAGGAACACCTCGTAGTCCATCGACAGGCCGAAGACGATTGCGAACATGAACATCGGGATGAACGGCAGGATCGGCACGGCCGACTTGAGCCCGATCAGGTTCGCGCCCCAGCCCCACTGGAACACCATCACCATCACGCCGAAGGAAGCGCCGATGCTGAGCAGGTTCATCACGGCTGCCTTCAAAGGCACCAGCACCGAGCGGAAGACCAGCATCAGCAGCAGGAAGGACAACAGCACCACCGCACCGATGAACAGCGGTAGCCGGTCGCTGACCCGCCCGCCGAGGTCGGCCGAAAGCGCCGTCTGACCGCCGACGTGGGCGCGCGCCGCGCTTTCTCCGAGTACGGCGGGGAACACCTCGGCGCGGAGCCGGTGAATCGTGTCCACTGTCGCATCGTCCTGCGGTCCGGTGACCGGGTAAGCGACGATCGTCGCGACACCCGCTTTCACCTGTGGCGGCAGGGCCGCGGCGATGCCTTTGTCAGCGGTGATGGCGCTGAGCAGAGGCTCGACCACACTGGCGTCCCGCGAGATGTCGACGGCAACGATCAGCGGGCCGTTCAGGCCGGGACCGAAGCCCTTGGCAACAAGGTCGTACGCGCGGCGTTCCGTGCGGCTGTCGGGCAATGTGCCCTCGTCCGGCGTACCGACGCGGAGAGCTACCACCGGGGCGGCCAGAGCCAGCAGTACGACGGTCGCCGTGACGGCGTACGTCTTGGCGTACTTGGCGACATGCCGGCCCCACCGCTGCCAACCAGCACCGGCCGTCGTCCGCGTACGCCGTACTGCGAGCCGGTTGATCCAGTGACCGGCGAGCCCGAGGAACGCGGGGAGCAAGGTGATCGAGGCAGCGACCATGATCAGCACGATGATCGAGACGGCAACCCCTCCCCCGGTCAGGAACGGTACGCCGGCGACCGCCAGCCCGAGGATCGCGATCACCACGGTCCCACCGGCGATGACGACGGCCTGACCCGCCGTCGCGACCGCCCGGCCGATCGACTCGTCGACTGCGAGCCCCCGCGCCAGGTATTCGCGGTGCCGGGTGACCAGGAAGAGCGCGTAGTCGATCCCCACGCCCAGTCCGACCATGCTGCCGATCACCGGTGCCCAGCTGGGGATGTCGATCAGGTAGGTGACCAGCGACAATGAGCTGATACCGAGCGCGATGCCGAAGATGGCGAGCCCGATCGGCAGCCCCATCGCGATCAGCGAGCCGAACGCGACCAGCAGAATGATCACGGCGGCGACCAGACCGATCAGCTCACCGCGGCCGGTCTCCGCTTCCGCGAACGCCGAAAACAGGTCGCCGCCCATCTCGATGCGCAAGGGAGAGCCCGTTGCGTGCGCGGCCGCGAAGGTCTGCAGGTTCTCCAGGTCGGCTGCCGACAGGTCCTCGATCACTGGGTACTGCAGCCGGATGATCCCGACCCGGCCGTCGGGCGAGACCGTCCCGCCGGTGCCGAGCACCTTGGGCAAGCCGGCGACGTCTGATTGCAGTCTGGTCCAGGCCGCCTGCGCCTGAGTGGAAGCGGAGGAGGGCGCCGGAGCCGACGTGGAGAGGGTTGCCTGGTCGTCGCGCGGAGTGACGACCAGCTGGGCGGTGAGGCCGGCCTGGGAGTTGCCGGCCGCGGTCAGCAGCTCGGTCGCGCGCTGCGAGTCGAGCCCGGGCGCTCCGACGGTGTTCTCCAGTTTCTGGCCGAGGACGCCGGCCGCGGTGACGACGAGGACCGCCAGCGCGATCCAGGTTCCGATCACCGTCCAGGGGCGACGGGCGGCGTACCGGCCCAAGCGATACAAGGCGTTCGACATCATCGGTGTTCTCCTCAAAGACCCAGCGGGACAGTGCTCTCAGCGTGGTCAGCCGCGGCACTGCGCACCTCGGGCGATGGGCCGGACTTGGCCCGGCCGTCCGGCCGACGGGAGTCCCGTACTTCCGGCCGATCCCCGATCCGCCCCGAGTTCTCTACGCTGAGGCCATGTCCAACAACGTGCTGCGCTCGCTGTGGGCGGAGCCGCGTGCGCCGCACCCTCCCCGGCGGGTCTGGCGAGACTGGGTTCTGATCGGGTTGCTGCTGCCCACGGCGATCCTCGAAGGGGTACTGCGGGAGGACGTCCACTGGCGACCGGTCGCGATCGCGGTGGCCGTGGGATCGATCCTCGCGCTGCTGTGGCGGCGTACGCATCCACTCGCGGTGTCGGCCGCCGTGTTCGGTGTCGCGATCGTCAGCAGTCTGATCAGCCTGGTCGGCGACCTGCCGGTGATCGGCCTCAACACGATGATCGCCGTGATCCTCCTGCCTTACGCCTTGTTGCGTTGGGGATCCGGCCGGGAGATCGGCATCGGGCTCGGAATCTTTCTGGTCGCTCTGCTCACCGGCTCTGCGGCGGACTACACCGGTCTGCTCAACGCGTTCCTCGGCGGCGTAGTGCTGTTCTTCCCGGCTTCGCTCGGGCACGCGGTGCGGTACTGGGCGACCTCCCGGACCCGCGAACTCGACAAGATGCGGCTGCAGGAGCGGGCCCAGCTGGCGCGCGAACTGCACGACACGGTCGCTCACCATGTCTCGGCGATCGCCATCCGGGCCCAGGCCGGCCGGGTGGTCGCCGCGATCGATCCGTCCGCTGCCGTCGATGCGCTGAGCGTGATCGAGGCGGAGGCCTCGCGTACGCTCGCCGAGATGCGCGTCATGGTGGGCAATCTGCGGGAGGACGAGACGGCCGCGCTGGCTCCCCAGCAGGGCGTCGCCGATCTCGAACGACTGGCCCGGAGCGTCGGGGACCAGCCCCGCGTGGAGCTGGAGTTGTCCGGCGATCTTGCCGATCTGCAGCCCGCCGTCGGCGCGGCGGTGTACCGGATCGCCCAGGAAGCCATCACCAACGCCGTACGGCACGCGCGTCATGTCACGCGGATCGACGTACGGGTTGCCGGGGAGGACCGCAGCGTGCGGCTGACCGTCCGCGACGACGGAGACGCGGGTGCCACGGTGAAGAATCCGTCGGGCTACGGTCTGGTCGGGATGACCGAGCGCGCGGCGCTCCTGGGTGGCTCCTTCGAGGCCGGGCCCGGATCGGATCGGGGCTGGACGGTCGAAGCCGTGCTGCCGAGGTCGGGCGCGGCCCGATGACGATCCGCGTGCTCGTCGCCGACGACCAGGAACTCATCCGGACGGGGTTGTCGATGATCCTCGGCGCGCAGCCAGGGATCGAGGTGGTCGGTCAGGCGGTCGACGGGCTGGAGGCGGTGGCGCTCGCGCGCCGGCTCCGCCCGGATGTGTGCCTGTTCGACATCCGGATGCCAGGCATCGACGGGATCGCGGCGACCCGCGAGCTGGCCGGGCCCGACGTCGCCGACCCGCTGGCGGTCGTGGTGATCACCACTTTCGACCTCGACGAGTACGTCCACGGCGCGCTGAAGGCGGGCGCGCGCGGCTTCCTGCTCAAGGACGCCGGTCCCGACCTTCTCGTCCAGGCGATCCACGCCGCGGCCGAGGGCGATGCGTTGATTGCTCCGCGCATCACCGCCCGCCTGCTCGCGGCGTTCTCCGACACCCGCCTCGGCCGGCCGCCGGTTCAGCCTGTTGAACCGCTGACCAGCCGGGAGGAGGAGGTGCTGATCACCGTGGCCCGCGGCCGGACCAACTCCGAGATCGCCGCGGACCTGCACATCAGCCTCAGCACCGTGAAGACCCACCTCGCCAGCGTGATGGCCAAGCTCGGCGCCCGCAACCGCGTCGAGATCGTCATGTGGGCCTACGAAACCGGCCGCGTCACCCGCTAGACCTCGAGGTCGACGGACAGCGGAAGGTCTGAGACCGACGAGCCCGCGCGGAGGGTGAAGGTGCCGGGCTCGGTGGTCCAGGCGCCGTCCCAGTGCTCGAAGGTGTGCTGGTGCAGAGGGATGGTGACTTCGGTCGTTTCACCGGCTTCCAGGCGCACGACCGCGAAGCCGGCGAGCCAGCGGATCGGACGATCCACGGTGCTGTCGGGGCGTTCGGCGTACACCTGTACGACGTGCTTTCCGGACCGCTCACCGGTGTTCGCCACGGTCACCGACGCGGAGGTCGTGGAGGCGCGGAGATCGGAGAGCGACCAAGTGGTGTAGCCGAGGCCGTGCCCGAACGCGAAGGCCGGTCCGGTCCCAGCACGAAGCCAGGCCCGATAACCGATGTGGACGCCTTCGTCGTACCGGACGATCCCGTCGCGAGGAGTGACATCGATGACCGGTACGTCGGCCTCGTCCCGCGCCCAAGTCGTGGGGAGCCGGCCGCCCGGCTCGACAACGCCAAGCAGTACGTCGGCCAGCGCGTTGCCGTACTCCTGGCCACCGAAGTAGGTGACCAGGAGCGCCGCAACGTCGTCACGCCAGGGCAGCTGGACCGGCGAGCCCGCATTGACGACCACGACCGTGCGAGGGTTCGCCGCGACTACGGCCTGCACCAGATCGTCCTGGCGCCCCGGCAGCGCGAGCGTCGTACGGTCGTAGCCCTCGGACTCGACCTTGGAATTGGTGCCGACCACAACGACCGCGACATCGGCCGCCCGCGCGGCCACGACGGCCTCGGCGATCAACGCCTCCGGGTTCGAGCGGTCCGGCTCGACGCCGACCGTGAGGCTCATGGCGCCGCTCAGACCGCCGTCCTGGGTCGGCAGTTCAAGCTCCACCCGTACGTCGACCGGCCGGCCGGCGATCACGTCGAGCGGCGTGGAGATCGACGGCGGCGACAACAGGGCGGCGCCGAGGTCCGTCCCGACCGGTACGGCGGTCTCCTCCTTCAAAAGGTTGCCATCGGCAAAGATGCGGCCGCGGCCGACCGAGGCGAACCCGAGCAATACCGCACCGGACTCCGCCGGCGTGTACTATTCGACCCGGAAGATCGGGCCGCGGGCGGTGAACGGGAGGGTTGCGCCTCGGGGGAGGAGCCAGGCGTGGGGGCGGCGGAGGCGGACTGTGTCGCACTGGCCGTCGGTGATGAGGAGGATGGGGCCGGTGGCGGGGAAGTCGTCGGCTCGTTCGAGGAGGTCTACGGCGGGTTGCAGGACGGTACCGCCGCGGCCGCGGACCTGGACGCGGCCGGCGATGTCGTCGACGGGGAGGTAGCCGGCGTCGTAGGCGGCGGCGTCGCAGTAGATGACGCGGGCGGCGGGGACGTCGCGGGCGCGGGAGTACGACGCGATCGCGCCGAGCGCTTTGCCGAGTAGCACGCGGTCCATCGAACCGGAGGTGTCCAGCACGACGCCGTACGTCGGGAGTCGCTGCAGTTCGGTGGGTCGGATCCAGGCGGGGCGCGGGATGTCCGGCGTACTGGCCTGGCGGCGGGAGGCACGTGCGTACGTGCGGCTGCGGTCGACCGCGGGGACGTGCTCTTCGAACCAGCGGGCCAGTTGGGCGTCCCAGCTGAGCGGTGGGTGGTCCAGTGCGCGGATCTCCTCGACGAGACCTGCGGGGACCAGTCCGCGGGAGGGGTCGTGGTAGGCGAGGCCGGTGCTCAGTGCGCGGCGGTAGATGTCGTCCAGGCCGGCGGCGCGAGCAGCCTCGCCGGTGTGCGGGAGCGGATGCCCCAGTACGTCGCCCAGCCCGGTACCGCGGAGTGTGGCCAGCTTGCGGTAGCGGCGGAGGTCAGTGGCGATGCGGTCGTAGACCTCCTCGGCGGACATGCCCTTCAGGACCGGGTCGTGCAGCGCACCGTCGGGCATAGTGCCGACACCCATCTCCAGGAGCCAGCCGTTGATGACCAGGTCTGCTGCGACGTTCCACAGGTAGGGATCGCGACCGCCGACGCGCTCACCGTGGCGCAGTGCGGCGTGCAGCATCTCGTGTGCCATGACGAAGCGCCACTCGTTCTGCGTCAGGCTGGTGAGCGGGTTGACGTAGATCTCGCCGACCTCCGCGTTGACGGCGGCCACCTGAATGTCCCACCCGCGGGCGAGCTCGGCCTCCGCCACCACCGTCATGGTGGCCGCGAGCGCACCCAGCAGCGGGTACGACGAGACGAACCAGCCCAGCGCGAGGTCCCACTCGTTTCGACTCGCACCTCGGTCGCTCAGCGACGACCGCGCGCCACCGGCGACGTCCACCGCAGCAGCGGCCGCATCCGACAGCCCTGCGGCGAAAAGCTCACTCCAGTTCGGCGGCTTGCCCCACCCGTCCCACCGCTCGATCCGTACGTCGGCCTGTCCGCCCGCGACACCGAGGCCGTCGTACTCAGCCGGTACGGCGCTCCGCCGCCACTGGCGAGCCAGAACGTCCTCTGCGGTGGTCGGGTACTCGGAGGGCAGCTGCACGACCGGAGTGCCGAGCTTGAGCGAGTAGAGGAAGTGATTGACCGCCGTGTCGCACGCGGCGCTCGCAGCGTGGTCAGGAGCCGGGCGCTCGCGTTCTGCGTGCCCGAGGCCGAGGTGAATGAGCAGGTGCGCGAAGACCCACGTCCACTCGGCCGGTGTGGCGCGGCGGGACGAGTGAACGAGGATGCGGCCGTTGGAGTCGATCGTGGCCCAGCCGTCGCGCGGCACCGAGCTATGGCGGGCAGGGTGGTTGATCCTGTCCGCCATCGGCGCGAACAACGGATGACGGTCGACCGCGGCCCAACCGGCCTGGACTGCCTCCCAGGCGGGGTCCTTGCGGGACTTGCGACGCTCAGGCACGAGCGGCGACCAGCCGAGGCAGGTCCCGGCTGACCTCGACCAGGAACCAGGTCGGCAGCACCGGGCGCCCGTCGTCGTCCGAAGCGATCACCACCTGAGCGATCTCGAGCGAGATCTCGGCCAGCTCGACCAGCAGCGCCTTCCCGCGGTGCGCGAGTTGACGCGCGGCCGGGCTGCCGGAGTTCTTGTCCGCAGGCAGCTCCTTGACCAGCCGGGCCCGGAAGGTCTCAGCCAGGAAGTACAACAGGTCGCGGTCCTCCGGCGCAGCCGGCCAACCCGCCTCGCCCTTCAATACCGCATCCAGCCCGAACGCGTTCCGCACAGTCTTCACGAACGCCCGGAACGCCGAAGCGTGCGCCGCCGACAAGGTGCCGAAGGCAAGCACTCGCAACGTGTCGTCGGTGATGTCGTCGCCGTACGAGTGCAGTGCGTCCGACAGCATGTGCCAGCTCCGCGGCGTCGAGAACGGCTCCTCTGTCTTCGGTGGCGCAGTCCACAGGTGGTCCGGCCGGTTCCGCAGATAGTCGAGCACCCACGGGTGGATCCCCGCCGTACCGGCCCACTCCAGCCAGTCACTCGCGGAAGCCCGCAGGTGCACATGCACCAGCCGGTTGATCAGCGCACTCGCCATCGGCCGCGCCAGCGCGTTGTCCGTCGCCCGGTTCCCCGCCCCGATCACCACCGACCCCTCCGGCAGCTCGTACTCACCGATCCGCCGATCCAGGATCAGCGAGTAGAACGCCTTCTGCACCTCGGCCGACGAAGCGTTCAGTTCGTCCAGGAACAAGCAATAAGGCTCGTCCCGCGCAATAGCCACCGGCGGCGCGAACCGGCTCCGCCCGGCCACGATCTGCGGAACCCCGATCAGGTCCTCGGGTGCCAGTTGCGTCCCCAGCAGCGTCACACACTCAAGCCCCAGCGACTCCGCGAAGGCCCGCACCAAACTGCTCTTCCCGATCCCAGGAGCCCCCCACAAGAACACCGGCCGAACCACAGCCACATGCAGCAAAACCCCCGGCAGTTCCCCCGCCGAAACCGAAATCCCCGCCTGCATCCAGCCCTCTCGTCAAGTCCCGTGACTCCCCAGGGTCCTCGCACCGCGCATCCCTGTCACACGAATTTCCACGGGCAGTCCGGGTAGTGCCGCCGTACCGACTCGCGCAGCCAGTCCTGCTTGGCCTCCGGCAGCAGCGGCCAGGTGCGCTCGAAATCGTGCTGATCCTTCGTCCGATGCAGCCGCGCCTTGAACAGCAGCACAATCTCCGGATTGAGATAACGCACGCCGTCACCCGCCACCCACGTCACATCCTCAAGCCGCCCCACATGCTCAGGCACGTACTTGTTGGTCCACAGCCCATCCCGATCCGGCGTCAACGGCAGATCGATCACCCAAGGCGCATCCCCGTGCTCCCGCACCCAAACCTGACTAGCCGCCCCAAACACCTCCGGATGCCGATCCGTCAGCGGCCGCATGTCCCCACCCGCCAAATTCCACAGATGCCACCGCCCACCCACATGCTCCCGAAGCACCCCCACATCAGAAGCAAAGATCGACACATCCACATCCGAGTGCTCGCGCCCCACCCCCGTGAACGCATCAATCGCCCACCCCCCCCAACCACCCACCAAGGCCGCCCAAACCCCCGCATGAACCCCACCACCCCCGCCAGGTCCATAGGCTCCCACCGCCCATACAACCAAGCCCAATAAGCCGCCTCCGCCGCCTCCTCCACACTCCGCACCCACCAACCATCACCCACCCCACCCCACCCCCCACAAGCCAATAAATGGGCGAGAAGGGCGGAAATGCGTGGGAGAGCGGAGCGCGTGGCGAGGAAGAACAGAGGGTGTTGGAGGAAAGCCGACTGCCCACCTCAGCCACCGCGGTGAAGCCGACTGCCCGCCCCAGCCACCGCCCGAACGCAACAAGCCCACCCCAGCCCAAACAGCCGAGCGAAGCGAAGGCAAAGGGGGTGCGGGTGGCGGAGCCCCCGCCCGCGCCGAGCGAAGCGACGGCGCACGAAACGACGAGGGCGAGGTGGTCTGCGCGTTCCGCAGACACACCTCGCCTATCGACCGAGAGCGGGTGACGAGAATCGAACTCGCGTAGTCAGTTTGGAAGACTGGGGCTCTACCATTGAGCTACACCCGCGTGCACCCACCTGAGTGGGTACGGCGAACATGATTCCACATCCCCGGGTCTCGGCTCAAACTGGTTCCGGGTGGGGGTGGTGGCGCGAGCACCCCTTCGGGTCGACTAGACTCGTGCGGTCACTGCGGGGCGTAGCGTAGTGGCTAGCGCGCCTGCTTTGGGAGCAGGAGACCGCAGGTTCGAGTCCTGTCGCCCCGACAAACCCCCTGCAGCACCGCTGTGGTGCGGGCTGTCCCGCCGCGCCGGTTATGTCATCAGATCAAGGAGAACCGCCACCGTGAAGAGCACCGTCGAGTCCTTGAGCCCGACGAAGGTCAAGCTCATTGTCGAGGTGCCGTTCGAGGAGCTCAAGCCGAGCCTCGACGCGGCGTACAAGAGCATCGCCCAGCAGATCCAGGTGCCGGGCTTCCGCAAGGGCAAGATCCCGCCGCAGGTCATCGACCAGCGGGTCGGGCGGGCGCCGGTTCTCGAAGAGGCCATCAACGACGCGCTGCCGAAGCTGTACTCGCAGGCGGTCCAGGACAACCAGGTCAAGGCCATCGGCCGGCCCGAGGTGGACGTCACCGAGTTCAACGACAAGGAGAGCCTGCAGTTCTCCGCCGAGGTCGAGGTGCGCCCGGAGATCACGCTGCCGGACCTGGAGGGTCTGGAGGCCGAGGTCGAGGACATCGCGATCTCCGACACCGAGGTCGACGAGCAGATCGAGGCGCTGCGGCAGCGGTTCGGCTCGCTGAACCCGGTCGAGCGCGCAGTCGCCGACAAGGACTTCATCACGATCGACCTGTCGGCCAGCAAGGACGGCGAGAAGGTCGAGGAGGCGCAGGCCACCGGCCTGTCCTACCAGGTCGGCAGCGGTCAGCTGCTGGACGGTCTGGACGAGGCGGTCATCGGGCTGAGCGCCGGCGAGAGCAAGACCTTCGTCACGCAGCTCGTGGGCGGTTCGCTCAAGGGTGACGACGTCGACGTGACGGTGACCGTGACCGCGGTCAAGGAGCAGGAGCTCCCGGCGTTCGACGACGAGTTCGCGCAGACGGCGTCGGAGTTCGACACCGCCGACGAGCTGAAGGCCGACGTACAGGCTCGCCTGGAGCGCGGCAAGCGCCTCGAGCAGGCCGGCGAGGCCCGCGACGCGGTGCTCGAGAAGATCCTGACCCTGGTCGACGTGCCGGTCCCCGAGGGCCTGCTGACCGACGAGCTGGCCGCCCGCAAGGAGAACCTGGAGCAGCAGCTCGGGTACTCCGGGATGTCGTTCGAGCAGTTCCTGGAGGGCGAGGAGCAGACCCAGGAAGAGTTCGACGAGGACCTGAAGAAGCGCTCCGAGGACGCCATCAAGGCGCAGTTCGTGCTGGACCTGGTCGCCGAGCAGCAGGAGCTGAGCGTCAACGACCAGGAGCTCACCGAGCACATCGTCCGGCACGCGCAGCGTTCCGGCGTCAGCCCGGACCAGTTCGCCCAGCACGCGGTGGAGAACAACCTGGTCCCGAGCCTGGTCTCCGAGGTCGTCCGCGGCAAGGCGCTGGCGCACCTGGTCGAGCACGCGAAGGTCAAGGACGCTTCGGGCAACACGGTCGAGCTGAAGACCCTGCAGCCGGACGGCACCTACGCCGAGCCCGAGGCCGAGGCGGCCGTCGAGGCTCCGGCCGAGGAGCCCGCGAAGGCCTGAGTACGACCCGTACGCCGCGCAGCCCGGACCCCGCGAGGGGTCCGGGCTGCTGCCGTTTCGGGCGGCTGTCGGTGCGCCGTGAGCGAACACCTGTGGCCCAGCCTTAGGTCTGTCGTCCCGGCCCAGTAATGTCGGCTTCGTGAACGAGACATTTGCAGCCATCCCCACCGCCGCGGGCGGCAATGGTAACGGCGGACACGACGACCACATCTACCAGCGCCTGCTGCAGAACCGGATCATCTTCCTGGGGTCCGAGGTTCGCGACGACAACGCGAACGCGATCTGCGCGCAGATGTTGCTGCTGAACGCCGAAGACCCGAACAAGGACATCTGGCTGTACATCAACTCGCCGGGTGGCTCGGTGGACTCCGGTATGGCGATCTACGACACCATGCAGTGGATCTCCAACGACGTCGCGACGGTCGGTATGGGCCTGGCGGCCTCGATGGGCCAGTTCCTGCTCTGCGCCGGCGCGAAGAACAAGCGCTACGCGCTCCCGCACGCCCGGATCATGATGCATCAGCCCTCCGGCGGTATGGGTGGTACGGCGTCCGACATCAAGATCCAGGCCGAGCAGTCGCTGCACCTGAAGGCGCTGCTGTTCAAGCTGATCTCCGAGCACACCGGCCAGCCG
Source organism: Kribbella sp. NPDC005582 (assembly GCF_040605415.1). Taxonomy (NCBI): domain Bacteria; kingdom Bacillati; phylum Actinomycetota; class Actinomycetes; order Propionibacteriales; family Kribbellaceae; genus Kribbella; species Kribbella sp. NPDC005582. The sequence goes on along the minus strand of NZ_JBEXCU010000004.1, from coordinate 624,352 downwards.
CTGGCCCAGGTCGAGGCCGACGCCGACCGCGACCGCTGGTTCACCGCGGACAAGGCGAAGGAGTACGGCTTCATCGACCACGTGGTCAACAGCGCCGCTCAGCTCAGCTCCGGCAGCCCGAACTCCTGATCTCCCACCGATAGAGGACGCAGACACATGAACTACTTCATCCCGCAGTGGGAGGAGCGCACGTCGTACGGCATGCGCCGCATCGACCCCTACACCAAGCTGTTCGAGGACCGGATCATCTTCCTCGGGACGCCGATCACCGACGAGATCGCGAACGCGGTGATGGCGCAGCTGCTCTGCCTGCAGTCGATGGACTCCGACCGCGACATCAGCATCTACATCAACTCGCCCGGTGGTTCGTTCACCGCGCTGACCGCGATCTACGACACCGTGCGCTACATCAAGCCGGACGTCCAGACCGTGTGCCTGGGCCAGGCCGCCTCGGCCGCGGCCGTCCTGCTCGCCGCCGGTACGCCGGGTAAGCGGCTGGCGCTCCCGAACAGCCGGATCATCATTCACCAGCCGGCCACCGAGGGCACCTACGGGCAGTCCAGCGACATCGAGATCCAGGCGAACGAGATCCTCCGCCTGCGCGCGCTGCTGGAGAAGATGATCGCCGACGCCAGCGGCAAGTCGCACGAAGAGGTCTCCCGCGACATCGAGCGGGACAAGTTCCTGACCGCCGAGCAGGCGATCGAGTACGGCCTGATCGACGACGTACTGCAGACCCTGAAGCCGGTTCCGGCCGGAGTCTGACACCTGAGACGGTGAGCCCCACCCCGGGGCTCACCGTTTTCCATCTCCCGGCCCGGCGGCCGCTGTCAAGGCCCCGTCGCGTTCGCCACCGGCGTAGACACAACCCGGCACAGAGCGCGGCGTTTCGGCTCCTGACGGGGTACCGTCGAAACAGGTTCGGGGGTACCTGTTCGACTGCTCAGAGAAGGGATCTGTCCCGGTGGCACGCATAGGTGACGGCGGCGACCTGCTCAAATGCTCGTTCTGCGGAAAGAGCCAGAAGCAGGTCAAGAAGCTCATCGCCGGTCCCGGCGTCTACATCTGCGACGAGTGCATCGATCTCTGCAACGAGATCATCGAGGAAGAGCTGAACGAGGGCTCCGAGGTCGGACTCACCGAGCTGCCGAAGCCGCGGGAGATCTACGACTTCCTCAATGCCTACGTCGTCGGACAGGACGTGGCGAAGAAGGCGCTCGCGGTGGCGGTGTACAACCACTACAAGCGGGTCCGCGACGGTCAGGGCGCCTCGAGCGCCGGCCGGCACGCGAAGGACGAGGCCGTCGAGCTGGCCAAGTCGAACATTCTGCTGATCGGCCCGACCGGTTGCGGTAAGACGTACCTCGCGCAGACCCTGGCCCGGATGCTGAACGTCCCGTTCGCGATCGCGGACGCGACGGCGCTGACCGAGGCCGGCTACGTCGGCGAGGACGTCGAGAACATCCTGCTGAAGCTGATCCAGGCGGCCGACTACGACGTCAAGAAGGCCGAGACCGGGATCATCTACATCGACGAGGTCGACAAGATCGCCCGCAAGAGCGAGAACCCGTCGATCACCCGCGATGTCTCCGGCGAGGGTGTCCAGCAGGCGCTGCTGAAGATCCTGGAGGGGACCACGGCCAGCGTTCCGCCGCAGGGCGGCCGCAAGCACCCGCACCAGGAGTTCATCCAGATCGACACCACCAACGTGCTGTTCATCGTCGGTGGCGCGTTCGCCGGTCTGGACCACATGGTCGAGCAGCGGGTCGGCAAGAAGACGCTCGGTTTCAACGCCTCTCGCGAGCCGGAGAAGCCGAAGGAGGTCGGCGGGTACGCCGATGTGATGCCGGAGGACCTGCTGAAGTTCGGGCTGATCCCCGAGTTCATCGGCCGTCTCCCGGTGATCACCACGGTCTCGCCGCTGGATCGCGACGCACTGATCAAGATCCTGTCGGAGCCGAAGAACGCGCTGGTCAAGCAGTACCGGCGGCTGTTCGAGATCGACAACGTCGAGCTGGAGTTCACCGACGACGCGGTCGAGGCGATCGCGGACCAGGCGCTGCTGCGCGGCACCGGCGCCCGTGGTCTGCGCGCGATCATGGAGGAGGTGCTCCTCAACGTGATGTACGAGGTGCCCAGCCGTGAGGATGTCGCCAAGGTCGTGGTGAACAGCGGAGTCGTGCTGGAGAACGTGAACCCCACGCTGATCCCGCGCGACCAGATCGAGCGCAAGCGCGAGCGGCGCGACAAGACCGCCTGAGCGCAACACTCCACAGAGGGAGGCCGGGTCCGCCGTACGGCGGGTGCCCGGCCTCCTTCTCGTGGTGGACGCCGACCGAGGCCGGCGTTGCCTACGGTCGGTGACATGAGGCAACGAAGAATCGTTCGCAGATTGACCATCGCCGCCACCGCGTTCGCTCTGGTCGTCCCGGTGACCGCGTCCGCCGCCGGTACGCCGAAGTCCGTCGTACCGAAGCTCACCTGGGGAACGTGTGGGCCGGCGCCGGAGCTGAAGCCGTTCCAGTGCGCGTCGGTCGAGGTCCCGACCGACTACGACCGCCCGCACGGCCCGACCACGACGATCGCGCTGACCCGGTTGCCCGCCAGCGACCCGGCCAGGAAGATCGGCAGCCTGTTCACGAACCCCGGTGGCCCGGGCGGCCCCGGCGTACCGTTCATCCAGCAGATCGCGCAGGTCCTCTACTCGCCCGAGTTGCGGGCGCGGTTCGACATCATCGGCTTCGATCCGCGCGGTGTCGGTGCGTCGGACCCGGCGACTTGTTACCCGACCGCCGCTGAGGAGCAGGCCGCGATCGGAGCGATCAGCTCGTTCCCGGTGACCGCCAAGGAGGAGCGCCAGTACATCGCCGCCGCCGCGAAGTTCGCCGTGAAGTGCCAGACCACGTCACCCGATCGCTTCACGCACTACTCGACGGCGAACGTTGCTCGCGACATGGATCTGCTCCGGCAGGCCGTCGGCGATCAGAAGCTCTCGTACGTCGGCTACTCGTACGGCACCTATCTCGGCGCCACCTACGCGAAGCTGTTCCCGAACAACGTCCGTGCGCTCGCGCTGGACGGCACGCTGTTGCCGGAGTGGTACTCGGGCTCGAACGGCGAGCGGCAGCCGGTCGGAGTCCGCATCCGCCAGGGTGAGGGCGCTTCCGACAGCTACCAGCAGTTCCTTGCCGAGTGCAAGAAGGCCGGCCCGGCCTGTGCGCTGAACGCCCTCGGCGATCCGAGGACCGTGTCCGAGAACACGTTGGCGCGGCTGAAGACGCAGCCGGTCGAGCTGACCCTGCCGGACGGTTCGAAGTTCACCGTCGACTACGCGCAAGCGGTCATGTTCATGTTCCAGCACTTCTACTCCTCGTACTCCTATCCGGAGCTGGCCGACACGATCGCGATGCTGGCGAACCTGACCAACCCCGCCGCTGCCAAGGCGAAGAGCAGTGCCAAGGCACCCCAGGCGCTCGTCGAGTGGAACCGGCGCAAGGAGGACTACGAGTCGGCCGGCAGCAGCATGCAGCCGTGCGTCGAGGCCAAGCAGACCGGACGTCCGCTGTCCTACCCGGCGTACGCCGATGCTGCCGACCAGCGCGCTCCGCACTTCGGCCGGTTCCGTTCCTGGGTGGGTATCCAGTGCGAGTTCTTCGGGCTGAAGGACAGCGACGCGTTGCTCGGACCCTGGGAGAACAAGGTGAAGCAGCCGGTGCTCGTGTTCGGCACACGGCACGATCCGGCCACGCCGTACCAGGCGACGCGTCCGTTCGCGAACCTGTGGCCGGACGCGCGGATGGTCACCATCGAGGGTTGGGGGCACTCCACCAGCCTCGGCGGCAGCAAGTGCGCCGACCAGTTGCTGACGAAGTACCTGACCGAGCTGAAGGCTCCGGCCGACGGCACCACCTGCCAGCAGGATCGCAAGCCGTTCGACCCGCTGCCGACCGCCGAGGTGGCGAGTAAATCGGTGACCAATTTGATTCGATGATCGGAAACTAGTGACAACCGGAAGCGTGACCAGGCAAACTGGGAGCGCTTCCGGTTCTTTTTGAGCTCGCCCCTTCGCCCCAAGGAGCAGTACATGCGTTGGATCCCCCGTGGCCTGGTGACGGCCGCCCTCGCGCTCGGCGTGATCGTTCCCGGCAGCGCTGCCACGGCGCTTGCGGCTACCGAGCTGATCACGAACGGCGCCTTCACCACCGGTACGACGGGTTGGTGGGGCAACAACGTCCCGATCAGCCTGGACGCCGGCCAACTCAAGGCCGCCGTCCCCGGCGGTACGGCGAATCCGTGGGACGCGTTGGTCGGCCAGAAGGTGCCCGCGTTCCCGATCCACCAGGGCCACAAGTACATCCTGGCCTTCGACGCACGCGCCTCAGCCGCCCGGACGGTACAGACCACGGTGCAGCTCAACGCTGAGCCGTTCACTGGCACCCTCAACAAGCCCTTCGCGGTCGGCACGAAGACGCAGCGCTTCGCCTTCGGCTTCACCGGCGCCTTCGAGACCGCCCAGGCCGAGCTCACCTTCCAGCTCGGCGGCCTGGCGGGTGGCGGCTACACCTTCTGGCTGGACAACGTGTCGCTGATCGACCTGTACGGCACGCCCGCCGGCAACCCGGTCTCGCTGACCAATGGCTTCTACGTCGACCCGCACTCCAATCCCAAAGAGTGGATTCGCCTGAATCCGAACGACGACCGGAAGACGACGATCGAGAACGCACTTGCCAGCAAGCCGATGGCCCGCTGGTTCGGCGGCTGGAACACCAATCTCGCCGACGCCATCAACCTGTACGTCGCTCCGGCGACCGCGGCCGGCAAGTTGCCGGTGCTGGTGGCGTACAACCTGCCCGGGCGCGACGCCTGTGGCGGCCACTCCAGCGGCGGTGCGGCGAGCGTGGCGGCGTACAAGGAGTGGATCCAGACCTTCGCCGCCGCGATCGGCACCCGGCCCGCGCTGGTCGTGGTGGAGCCCGACTCGATCGGCGACATCGGGTGCATCAAGGACGATACGGAACGCACCCTGCGATACGAGATGCTCACCTTCGCGCTGCAGACCTTCAAGGAGTTCGCCCCGAACACCTGGACGTACGCCGATGCGACCAACAAGGGCTGGGGCTACGACATCAAGCTCCCCGAGCTGGCGAACCGGCTGAAGCTCGCCGGGGTGGCGAACGCGCACGGGCTCGCGATCAACGTGTCGAACTACTACTTCAGCAGCGACTCGATTGCCTTCGGCAACGACCTGAACACCTATCTGACCACGCCGAAGCCGTTCATCGTCGACACCAGTCGCAACGGCAACGGGCCGGGCGCCGAGCCGGTCGACCCTTGGTGCAACCCGCGCGGACGCAAGCTCGGCTCGGTCGCGCAGCAGGGCGGCGGCGCGGAGATGCTGCTCTGGGTCAAGGTTCCCGGCGACTCCGACGGCGTCTGCAACGCCTCGGCCGAGCCCGCCGGAACGTTCGATCCGAAGCTGGCAATGATGTTGATCACTAGCTGATCGTCAGGTCGTCGGGCCGCAGCGTGGCGACGAGTTCGCCACGGCTGCGGACGCCGACCTTGGCGAACGCTGCCTTGAGGTGGTCCTGAACGGTGTGCGGCGAGATCGACAACCGACCGGCGATCTCGGCGGTGGTGTAGCCGGAGATCACCTCGAGGCAGATCTCGCGTTCCCGCGTGGTCAGCCCGTAGGCGGCCAGCAGCATGCCGACCAGATGCTGGCCGGAGGCGGGCTCGATGGTGACGACGACCTCGGACTGGTCGTCGTCACTGATCAATCGGCTGCCCTGCAACATCACCCAGCCGCCCGAGGTGGTCTGGACGCGTGCCTGGAAGGTGCCGCTGGTCGCGGCGCGCGTGCCAGTCACGACAGCTTGCAGCAGTACGCCGAACCGTCCGGGCGCGATCTGGTCGAGTTCGTCCTGCCAGCTTCGAGCGGCCGCGGTGACGGCGCGTGGCTCGCCGGTCGGTCCGGTGACGACGATCGACGGTCCGGTCTCGCCGCGATAGCCGTGGGCATCGGTCCGTACGGCGACCCGGGTGGCCGCGGCGATCGCCGGCGCGACCGCGGCCAGGAACTCCAGTTCGCGATCGGTGAAGTCGGAGCCGGTCCGCACGAACCCGCCCGCGCCCCAGCAGTCCCCGTCGACGGCGAACGTCGTACGGACTTCGTGCTCGAGGCCGAGCGGTCGCCAGACGTCGTTCAGGCGGCGGTGCCGGACCACCTCGCGATGCGGCAGATCGGACAGCCGGGCGACCGGCTGGCCACGCCGCGCCAGTTCGGCGAACGAGTTCGGGACGTCGCCGGCGTACTCGGTCTCGGCCAGCAGCGGCTCGTAGTCCGGGGCGATCCGGTTGCGGCCGCTGGTCATCGAGCTCATCACGAGGGTCGCCGGGTCGAGGCTGCCCCAGCAGACGAAGTCGTTGGCCACCACCGCGCCGACCACGTCGATCGCGGCGGCGTGCAGTGCCTCGACACCCAGACCGGATGTCGCCAGCGCCGCGATGTCCCGGCGCGCGGTCCGCGCCCGACCCTCCCACATGCGCTCAGTATGCGCCGCGGGCCAGGCGCCGCCTATCCCCGAAATGTGGGGACTCTCGCCGCTGCCGGAAGCCTTGGCGGACGGGATGGTTGTAGGCGCTCTCCCTTCCTACCGTCGCCGGTATGACCATTCATCTGAGTTCAGCAGGAACCGGGCAGGAGTACGTCGCGCCGGACGCGACCGTGACCGTGAAGATCGGAGCCGAGCACACGGCGGCCGAGTACGAGTTGTTCGAGATCGACGCGCCCCGAGGCCCCAGCGGGCCGCCGCACATCGAACCGTGGAGCAAGGCCTATTACGTGCTGCAGGGCCGGATCCTGGTCCAGGCCGGCGACGAGGGCTACGACCTCGGCCCGGGCGCTTCGATCAGCATCCCGGCCGGCACGGTCAACACCTTCTCAGTGCTGACCCCGGCCGCGAAGTTCCTCACCTTCAGCCGGACCGCCGGGATGGGCGCGTTCTTCGCCGAGGTCACCACTGCCGACCAGACCGACTATGCGGCGATCGGCGCGATCGCAGGGCGGCACGGCGTCGCATTGGTTCAGCCATGAGTACGGCGGCGCAGGTGCTGGCCGTCGTCATCGCGGTACTGCTGGCGATGGTCTGGGTGATGGAGTCGTTCCTGTACCGGCATCCGCGGCTGTACCCGCTGTTCCTGACCAAGCCGGCCGACTTCGACGCGGTCCGGTTGTGGACGGTCAATCTCGGCTTCTACAACCTGACGACCGCGATCGCCTTGGTGGCGGGCGTGATCCTGGCCCGGAACGGCCACGTCGAGGCCGGGCAGGCGCTCGTCGTGTTCACCGCGGCCCAGCACACCTTCCTGTCCATCGTGTTGCTGGTGGTTGAACGGAAGCTGTGGCTGAACACCCTGATGGAGGGCATTCCGGCGCTGGTGCTGCTCATTTTGGCCACCGCGTAAGCAGAAGTAGACCAAACGGTAGGAAAGTTACGGAGATTGCGCAAAGATGGCCACCGCACCACGAACACTCAAGGTTTTCCGGATGTGACCGTCCGCTTCATCCGTCCGGGAGACCCCCGCCCTGAGTACCCGTGAAGGTGAGGCCTCATGAGCCCAATCAGTCGCAGATCCCTTGTCCTCGGCGGACTCGCCGCGGCCGGCGTCAGCGCGCTCCCGGTCCGCTCCGCCGTGATCGCCGCGACCGCAGCAGTCCCGTACCCGTTCCAGCTCGGCATCGCCTCCGGCGATCCGGATTCGACCAGTGTGGTGCTCTGGACTCGCCTGGCGCCCTCACCATTGAATGCCGACGGCCTCGGCGGGATGGGGACCGCCGACGTACCGGTGGACTGGCAGGTGTCCACCACCGACACCTTCAGCACGCTGGTCGCGTCCGGCACGGTCACTGCGACGTCCGCGTCGGCGCACTCGGTCCACGTCATCGCCGGTGGACTCAACCCGGACTTCGACTACTACTACCGCTTCCGTGCGCAGGGCCACCTCTCACCGGTCGGCCGCACGCGGACCGCTCCGGCAGCCGGTACCAACGGCCGGGAGCTCGTCATGTCGTTCGCCTCGTGTGCTCACTACGAGGAGGGCTACTTCACCGCGTACCGCCGAATGGCCGAGGACAACCCTGGTGTGATCCTGCATCTGGGCGACTACATCTACGAGTACGGCGCAGAGCCCGATCGGCCGCGTGAGCATGCCGGTGCCGCGGAGATCGTGTCGCTGGCGGACTACCGGCGGCGGTATGCGCAGTACAAGAGCGACCTTGACCTGCAGGCAGCTCATGCGGTGGCGCCGTGGATCGTCGTACCGGACGACCATGAGGTCGAGAACAACCGAGCGGGCACCATCCGGCAGAACAACGTCCCCGCACTGACGGCTGCGCAGTGGACCGCTCGACAGGCCGCCGCGTACCAGGCGTACTACGAGAACATGCCGCTGCGGCCGGCGCAGACGCCCAGTGGCGCCAGCATTCCGCTCTACCGTCGCCTGCAGTGGGGGAGTCTGGCGACGTTCCACATGCTCGACACGCGGCAGTACCGCAACGACCAGGCCTGTGGGGATGGCTGGAAGGACTGCTCGGACGCTGACCTCGCGTCGCGCAGCCTGCCGGGCAACGCCCAGGAGACGTGGCTGCTGAACAGCCTGAACCAGCACACCGGCACGTGGGACATCATCGGGCAGCAGGTGTTCTTCGCGCGCCGGTTCAACGCTTCCGGCGCGAGCATGGACTCCTGGGACGGCTACCGCGCATCGCGGGCCCGGATCCAGCAGGGCTGGGTCGACCGCAGTGTGCGCAATCCCGTCGTACTCACCGGTGACGTGCACCGCGCTTGGGCCAGCGACCTCAAGGCGGACTACAACAACGCGAACTCGGCCACCATCGGCAGCGAGCTTGTCTGTACGTCGGTCTCGTCGAGTGGTGACGGGGACGGCGCCACGACGATTCCTGACGTCGGGACGAACCCGTGGCTGAAGTTCTTCAACAACAGGCGCGGCTACGTCCGGACGACGATCAACCCGACCGAGATGCGCGCCGACTTCCGCGCGATCGCCAAGGTGTCGGAGCACGGTCTCCCGGCGACCACGGTGAAGTCGTTCGTCATCCAAGATGGTCAGCCCGGATTGCAGGCGGTGTGACGATGCTGAAGCGAACCCTGGCCATCACTGGTGTTGCAGTCACTGCTCTGGGGCTGATGGCGCCGACGGCGTCCGCCCACATCGCCGCACCTGTCTGGACCGCGGCCAACAGCACGTCCACCGGCGATCAAGATGCGCCGGCCATTGCGATCAACCGGACCGGGTACGTCGCTGTGGTCTGGGAGGACGACCGCGACACCGATAACGCGACCGACAACGTACACAGCGACATCTGGCTGCGGCTGTTCCGCAACGGGACCGCTGTCTACGAGAAGAAGCTGTCTGCCGGTGGCGACTCCGGTGTCACGAACTGGCGGCACCTGCACCCGGACGTCGGCCTGGACGACAAGGGCAACGCCGTAGTGGTCTGGCAGGACGACCCGGACGGCAACGGTTACTACAACATTCCCTACCGGGTCGTGAACACCGCTGGCACTGTCACTGCGTCCGGCAACGCGAACAGCAGCGCTACCGGTCAGCAGATCAACCCGCGTGTCTCTGTGGACCCGGACGGCGCGCCCTCGGGTGGCGCTGTCGCCTTCACTGCTGTGTGGGAAGACATCCAGACCGGTACGCCGGCCACCGTGAAGGCAGCCGGGTACACCGGCCCGACGACTCGGGCCTGGGAAGTCACCGCCTCACAGACCACTGGCCAGCACCACAACCCGGACGTGGCGGTCTCAGCGTCCGGTGACGCGGTGGTGGTCTGGGACGAGGACGGCGACGCCAATGCGGCGTACAACGTCGGACTGGTTCGCCTCGCCAAGGCCAACGGCGCAGTGAACCTCTCCCGCCGTACGGCGAACTCACTCGGCGACGGTCAGCAGATCCACGCCTCCGTAGCGGCGAACTTCAACGGTGACTTCGCAGTCGCGTGGGAGTCCGACCACACCGGTACGGCGGGCGCGTGGACCCGCACGTTCGACGCGAACGGCACCGCCCGCTTCGTCGAAGTACAGGTCGCAGCGGGTGGTAAGGCGCCCTCGGTCGGCATCGACGACGTCGAGCAGACCGTGGTCGGCTGGACCGCCCAGGCCACCGACTCGGACGTTTGGGTCCGCGGCTTCACCCCGGCCGGCACCGACACCGGCCGACTCTCCGCCCAGCAGCTCAGCTCGGTCCCGGCCGGTCGGCAGGAGCAGATGGCCGTCGGAGTTTCGCCGTACGCCGAAGTGGCCGTCGCCTACACCGACGACAACGACGGCAACACCTACGACCAGGTCTACCTGGGCACCTCGATCTCCAACAACAGTTGGTAGTTCAGGACACCACAACTTCGTCGAGGAACAGGTAGTCGGCGAAGTTGTGGGTCCGGGTCTTGGTGACGTGGACGGTGAGATAGCGGGTGGTGGTCGGGACGAAGGTCAGCTCGAACCATTGGTCCCGCGGTGATGTCGTCTCGGCCAGCGCAGTGTCGGCGCTGACCGAGACGACGTCCGGCGAGTAGGCGTGGATGGCATCGTCGAACGCCCTAAGACGGACGCTCGAGACGGTCTGGACGCTGCCCAGATCGACAGTGAGGTCAACGGTGCGGGTCGCGCCGGCGTCGGTCAGGCGGTAGCCATAGCCGTGACCGTCGTCGAAGCGGCCCGCGATCACCGAGTCGGTGGACTCGGTGCCGTTCGTGTCGGGGTAGGCGGCGTCGGGCGTCGCGGGGAAGGTTGTTCGGTAGGGCCGATTCAGGGCGAGGTTGGCACCCGCGCTGTCGAGGACTTCGAGCTCGTCCAGGAAGAGGAAGTCTGCGAAGTTACTGGTGCGAGTCTTCTCGAAGCGCAGCTTGACGTACCGGGCAGTCGCCGCGGTCGGTAGTTCGTACCAGCGGCCGTTGGCGGTGCTGGTCTGGCCGCGAGCGGTCATCGTGACGATGTCGTCGCCGGTGAAGGCGCGCACGACGGATGGCGCGTAGTCGTGCACACCGTCGTCGTACTTGCTGGTGCGGATCTTGCTGATGGACTTGGCGGCACCGAGATCCACGGTGATGTCCACCGTCCGGGTCTCGCCCGAGGTGGCGAGTTCGTAGCCATGGCCGACGCCGAATCCGGGGGTAGCGACGCCGTCGGTCGACTCGGTGCCGTCAGTGTCCGGGTAGCCGGGATGGGTGACAGCCGGCTCGGTCTTGAGATACGGCCGTCCGGAGGCCAGGTTCTGCCGATCGGCGGCGTACACCTCGATCTCGTCGATCAGCAGTGAGGAGGCCTCGGCGTCGTACGTCTTGGTGAAGGTGATGCGGATGTGCCGGGCCGTCGCCGGCGCGAACTGGAAGCTGTACCAGACCCCGGACGGTCCGCGCGGCGCGAACTGCAGACCGCGTTGCGTGTACGTCGTTCCGTCCGTGCTCGTCGAGATCCGCACACTGTCCGGCCGGTACTTCGGGAACTCCTCGTAGGCGTGGATCGCGGCACTGCCCACGGTCTGCACCGACCCGAGATCGAGATCGATGTCGACGCTCCCGGTCCCGGAGTAGCCGTAGCTGCGCTGGTCGTCCCAGGCGTCGGCGAGGACTCCGTCGGTCGATTCGATCCCCGCGTCCGGCTTGTCGTTCGGCTCGGGCGTCCGGCGGTAGGTCCGGCCGCCGGCCAGATTCGCCTTCGGCAGTGCGGCGCCGGTGACCTCGAGACTGGCCAGATCCGGCGTTCCCGAGGTGACCTGCAGGCGCAGGTACCGGGCCTTCGCGTTCAGACCGGCGAAGTCGCTCCCGCCGTCACTGTTGCCTTCGGCAAGTACCTCGGTCCATCCGGTCCCGTCGTACGACGTCTGGAGCGTGTAGCCGGCGCCCGCGGAGTTCCAGCGTAGGTTGATGCCGTCGAGCTGGGTCTGCCGGCCGAGGTCGACGCGCAGCCAGTGGTTGCCGGCGCCGGGTCGCCAGCTGGTACCCCGGTCGCCGTCGACGGCGAGTGCACCGTCGCCGGCCGAAGCGGTGGTCGCCGCGGCGCGGGCCGGGTCGGTTTGGGTGCGACCCGCGGCGGCGTCGAGCGCCCGCACCCGGATCCGCTGCATGTACGCCGTGTCCGGCGTGAACTTGTCGGCCCGCTGAACGAGGCCGTTCGCGAGACCGCGGGCCAGCCCCGGATCCTGCTTGCCCAGCAGGGTCAGCAGCTCGAAGTCCTCGATACCGTCGCGGAGCGACTCGTACCGCGGCGTCACCTCGACGGTGTTGCGTTCCTTGTCGGGTCGCACGATGAAGTAGTCGCCCTTGGCGTCCGTCGTCTCGGTCGGCACCTTCCAGGAGTTCATCGCCCAGTGCAGATAGCCGTGCAGACCCTGGCCGTAGGCGTACCAGATCGTCATCCGCTGGTACCACTCCGGCTGGTCGATGAACCTGTTCAGGAAGTTGCCGCGGGGCGCGGTGGAGTTGTAGAGCCAGACCTCCTTGCCGCTCGCCGCGATCTGCTGGAACAGCGGCTTCTCGGCGTCGTACACGAACTCCTGGGCGACCGCCTGGTGGTTGACGCCGATGATCTTCGACTGCATGCCGGTGACGTCGACGGCGTCGCCGAGTTTGATCTCCGGCCAGATCTCGTGCATCCGCTGGGCCAGCCGGAGGTAGTCGCCCTCGTTGCCGTGCTGCGGTTCGTCGCCGGCGTGCATCCAGAAAATGTCCTTCCAGCCCTTGGCGGCCAGATGGTCGCGGAGCGCGGGAAGGTAGTGGTTGAGCCAGTTCTGACCCTCCGCCGACGTCCAGTCCACCCAGATCCGGCTGCCGTTGCGGAGCACCTCGATGTCGCGGACGCCGTCCATCACCCCGTTCGCGAAGGCCGGCTCGGGAAAGCCCTCGAGCCGCTTCACCGCACCCGCGTCGATGAAGAGCTGGACGATCTGGTCGAACCTCGACCAGTCGAAGGTGTACCCGCCGCGGCCGTCCGGCGCCGATCCGGCGTCTGCCAGTAGCTTGATCACCGGCAGCTCGAGGTTGTTGGTCCGGTACTGCTTGAACATCGTGGCGACGTTGCGGAGCAGCTCCCACCACTGCGGGCTGTACCTCGGATAGCCGTAGCCGACCGTCGGTGACTCGACCGTGTCGACCGGATGCAGCTCCCAGTTGATGTCACCGAAGAACAGGTGCCACAGGCTCGTCGTGAACTGGCCCCGGTCCGCCGTCGGTAGCGTGACGTCCCGGACATCTGCCTGGATCGGAACCGTCTCGGTGCCCTTGCTGGTCACGACGTCGACGGTGCCGCGGTAGACACCGCCGGCCGTGCTCGCCGGCGCGTACACCCGGATCCAGATCGACTGTGTCGAGCCGGCCTCGACGGCCTTGCTGGTCTCGTTGGTCAGCCGATCCGGGTAGAGCCCGGCGCCCACTCGGACACCGGGGTAGATGTCCATCTTCTTGGTGATGCCGTCGTGGGTGTTCCGCTCGAGGTACTGGTAGTCGACGAAGTTGACGGTGACGTTCCCGGCGGCGATGGTTCCGCCGGGACCGGTAAGCGCGGACGGCCGGACGGCGTCGATCGTGAACGCCTCGTCGCGGCGGAGCACGATCTGCCCGCTCTCGTACTCGTTCCGGGCCAGGTCGAGCGCGACCGTGCGTCCGGAATCGGCGGACGGGCCGCTGTCGCGGAACACACTGGTATAGGCCGATTCGGTCCAGAGATTGGTGATGCGGGCGATGGCCGGGGTCGCGCCGAGAGCGACGAGACCGCTGGCCAGCAGAGCAAGAACCGTGCCGAGCTTGAGAAGTCGCATACGTGTCCTTTGTCCGGGGCGGCGAACCCATCGTCTGGTCGGGACGGAGCGGAGTAAATCCGGTCGGCTAGACCACTGGGCTCACACCGGGAGCGGTGGTCTCGCCGACTTGCCTGCGGATTAGGTTTGGCCAGGTGGAGTTTCGAGTGGCAACTGCGGACGACGCCGAGCAGATAGGGCTACTGCATGCGGACAGCTGGCGACGGCACTACCGAGGTGCGTACGCCGATGCGTTCCTGGACGGCGATGTGGAGTCGGACCGGCGTGCGGTCTGGACGGAACGGCTCGCCGTACCGGCGCACACCGAGACGGTCGTCGCGATGGAGTCGGGCGAGCTGATCGGGTTCGTGCATGTGAGGTTCGATGCGGATCCGCAGTGGGGGAGCCTGGTGGACAACCTGCATGTGCGCACTGCACGGCGAGGGTCGGGGATCGGTGGTCGCTTGTTGCAGCAGGCGGCTCGGGCCGTCGAGCGGCAGGCTGCGACCAACGCCATGTATCTGTGGGTGCTCGAGCAGAACACGGCGGCGCAGGGCTTCTACCGTGCGAACGGCGGTGCGGTGGCGGGGAGTGCGCCGGTGCCGCCGCCTGGTGGTGATCCGGCGCGGCTCAACGGGAGCCCGGTCTGTCTGCGGATCGCCTGGGCGGACGTCGCAGCGCTCTGAGGTCGGTTCCGTCGGCCGGAGTTGCTAGGCTCGACCGGTTGGCACCCTTCTGCTGAACCCCGGAAGTGAGACGTACCGAAAAATGCTCGACCGCGCGGTCATCGATGGCCTGTTCCCTGCCGATCTCCCCGAGCCGGAGTTCTGGGAGGAGAAGTATCCGCAGCGTGAGCTGGCCGACGGTGCGAAGGTGACGCGGCTCGGGCCGTCGCCGACCGGGTTCATCCACATCGGCGGGATCTACGCCGGGATGATCGACCGGGACATCTCGACCAACACCGGCGGTGTCTACCTGGTGCGGATCGAGGACACCGACCAGTCGCGTGAGGTCGAGGGCGCGCTGGCGCAGTTCGCGCGTGGCTTCGACTACTTCGGCATCTCCTCCGACGAGGACGTCACCAAGGGTGCCTATGGCCCCTACATGCAGTCGCAGCGTGAGCAGATCTACCTCACTTACGTGCGGCACCTGCTCCGGCAGGGCAAGGCGTACCTGTGCTTCGCCACCAAGGAGGAGCTGGCCGACATTACTGGTCGCCAGCAGGCCAACAAGGTCCCGACCGGGTACTACGGCAAGTGGGCGATCTGGCGTGACGCCGACGCCTCCGACGTCGCCGCCAAGCTCGCCGAGGGCACGCCGTACGTCGTGCGCTTCCGGGCGCCGGACGACGCGGACGGTCAGCGAGCCCGGTTCACCGACGCGATCCGCGGTGAGCTCGAGCACGAGGCGAACCGGAACGACGCAGTGATCCTGAAGGCGTCCGACCAGTCGCCGCGGCTCCCGACGTACCACTTCGCGCACGCTGTCGACGACCACCTGATGCGGGTGAACCTGGTGATCCGCGGCGACGAGTGGATCTCGTCGGTGCCGCTGCACCAGCAGCTGTTCGCCGCACTGGAGTTCGAGCCGATCCAGTACGCGCACATCGCGCCGCTGATGAAGCAGATCCCCGGCGGCAAGCGGAAGCTCTCCAAGCGCAAGGACCCTGAGGCGGGCGTCGATTTCTACATCGGCGCGGGCTTCCCGGCCGACGCGGTGCTGTACTACCTGCGCGGCCTGGCCAACGGCCGGCTGGCCGAGCTCCCGCTCGCCGAGGCGCTGGCCGCGCCGATCCAGCTCGACCAGTGCGGTGTCGCGGGTCCGCTCGTCGACCTCGTCAAGCTCGAGGACATCAGCGCCGACCACATCGCCACGCTCAGCGGCCAGCAGATCCTCGACGCGGTCCGCGTCTGGGCCACGCAGTACGACGCCGAGCTCGTCCCGGTGCTGGACGCGGAGCCCGAGCTCGCCCTGCGTGCCCTCGCTGTCGAGCGTGACGGCGTCGAGAACCCGCGCAAGGACCTCCGCAAGTGGTCCGACTTCCGCGCCGCCTACGCGTTCTTCTTCCCGGAGCTTTTCGAGCCGGTCGCCGGCCCCACTGACGAGCGCATCGCCGCCCTCGGTGTCGCCGCGGAGGTCGTGACGGCATTCGCCCAGGACCTGGTCGCCACCTACGAGCACCGCGACGACGCCTCCGAGTGGTTCAACCAGATCCGCGACCTGGCCGCCAAGCACGGCTTCGCCGCCAACGCCAAGGAGTACAAGAAGGACCCGGACGCCTACCCCGGCTCCATCCGCGAGGCCTCCCAGCTGGTCCGCGTGGCCATCACCGGCGCCACCAAGAGCCCCGACCTGCACGCCACCACGCAGGCCCTGGGCGCCGAAGAGACCCTCCGCCGCCTCAAGGCCCTCGCCGGCTCCTGACGCGCACCGAGGACTCGCCGACTTTCGTCAGCGAGTCCTCGGCCTACTAGCGGGTGGGGTAGTAGACGACCGCGTCGCCGACGTAGCGTTCGGCTCCGTTCGTGCCGCTTGGCCGGTTGATCAGCGTGCCGTCGCCGCGCGCCATCGCGGTCGAGCCGCCGCCGTCGAGGTTGACCGACTCAGTCAGGCCTAGGGCGTCCGCGACCGCGGCGGTTTCGTCCATCGTGGTTCCGACGCTGGTGGTCTGCCGGCCGTCGATGGTGGCCAGTACGACCTTTCCGTCGGACGTGGTGCCGGCGATGGTCCGCGGGTTGCGGGCGAAGAACGAGCCACCACCAGGCGGTACGACGATCGCGCCACCCTGCGTCAGGCGGTAGCGCCCGACCACGCCGTACAGGCCGGTATGCAAGGCGACCGGGGTGCCCTGGTCGTTGGTGAGCACGTGACTGCGATCGACGCAGCCGCCGTTGGCGGTCAGGGCGAGCAGCGCCTTGGACTCCTTGCCGGTTGCCTGCAGTGCGAATTGGCTGACCGTGAGCGTGCTGCCGCGCGTGGTCAACGTCCGCACCACGCATCCGAGCCGGTCGAAGACGACCTCGACACCGTGTCCCGACGGAGTCGTGGCAGCGAAGTGCGGCGTGAACAGTACGACGTCGCCGGTCGCGGTGCAGGTGGTCTGGTCGACGATGTTGGCGCAGGCGGCCGGGATCACCGCGGGGTGGTTGACGAACTCGAGCGGAAGCGTGGCCGCGGTGTCGCGGTTCGTGATCCGGCCGGTCCAGCTCACCTTCTGAACGCTCAGTTGGTTGCTGCGGGCATCGATCAGCAAACTCATCTCGCTCGAGCTGGTGGTCGGTTCGCTGATCAACTGCCCGTCGGAGATGGCGAGCCCGACCGGATCACCCGGGTAGTCCGGGTTCGAGGTGAAGGTGAAGAACGACCCGTTCGTCCCGACGACCGCGCCGGCGCTCTTGACCAGTGCGGACACCTTCTCGGTTCGCGCCAGGTCAGGCCCGTACGTCGACTGCACGCGACCCTGCGCGAGTGCCTGATCGATCGTCACCACGTTGACCACCCAGGGACCGCGGGTCGTCGTCTCGATCTCGTCGGGGTCGGCGGGCGTGGTACCACGAACGATCCTGGTCAGCGTCACGCCGGGCGCGAGCGCGCTGTTGGTGCGCTTCTCCGTGAGGTCCGCGTCGCCGATCGGCAGGCTGCCGTCGGCTCTCGGTGCGGACGGCTTCGGGACACCTGCCTTGGCGGGTGAGTTCCGGTAGCCCGGCGAGGCGGGGTCGGAGCGGAATCCCGACGATCCCGGGTCGTCGCCCGGCGCGGCGGCGGCCGGTACGACGGTGACGGCGAGGAGGGTCGTGACGACAAGACCTCGCAGGAGTTGAGCAGGCATGGGCGGTACCTTCCCCCTGGGCGGAAACTTTCCGTATTGCGTGCTGCGATGTCAGCGATTACCAGAGTAAGTGGGCGAGCACGCACGGTGCAGGCGTCCACGGGGTGGCGGCCTGAGGATGGCGGAGCGTCGCTTCCGGATACGATCCGGGGGTTGCCGAGCCGGTTGAGGAGTTGAGCGCGGGTGTCCGCCGTCGTGGGTGCGTTCGTCGCGCTGGTGGCGGTCGCACTGCTCGGGTACGTCGTCGGCCTGCTCGGCGTCCTGCGGCCCGAGGACGAGCTCGTCCTGTCGCGGCTGGCGTTCTTCGTCGCAACGCCGGCGCTGCTGTTCACCACGGTCGCGCGGGCTGACCTGCACTCGATCTTCTCCGTCGTGCTGGTGACGAACCTGGCCAGTCTGGCCGTCGTACAGGCGATCTTCCTGCTGGTCGCGGTGCTGCTGTGGCGGCGATCGCGGTCCGAGGCGACGGTCGGCGTACTCGCGTCGTCGTACGTGAATGCGGGGAATCTCGGCGTACCGATCGCGGCGTACGTGCTGGGCAATGGTGCGTTGGTCGCGCCGATCGTGCTGTTTCAGCTGCTGGTGTTTGCGCCGGTGGCGTTCGCGATTCTGGACGGTGATCGGCAGGGGAGCGGGCGGCGGGTTCAGCTGCGCACGCTGCTGACGCGGCCGC
Organism: Kribbella sp. NPDC005582; assembly: GCF_040605415.1. NCBI lineage: Bacteria > Bacillati > Actinomycetota > Actinomycetes > Propionibacteriales > Kribbellaceae > Kribbella > Kribbella sp. NPDC005582. The sequence goes on along the minus strand of NZ_JBEXCU010000004.1, from coordinate 606,032 downwards.
TGCGGAATCCGCTGACCGTTGCGTCACTGCTCGGGTTGGTCGCGGCGGCGTTCGACGTGCCACTGCCGACTGTGGTGATGCGTCCGATCGACCTGCTGGCAGCGGCCGCTGTACCGGTGGCGTTGATTGCGTACGGCCTCAGTCTGAGCGCGGGTGCGAAGGACTCGATCACGTTGCAGCGCGACGTCGTACTAGCCGTTGTGCTGAAGACTGTCGCCCAACCCCTGCTCGCCTACGCCGTGGCGCGCTGGGTCCTCGACCTCCACGGCCCGGCGTTGCTCGCGCCGACCCTGCTAGCCGCGCTGCCAACTGCTCAGAACGTCTACGTGTACGCCGTGCACTACCGAACGTCCCGCACCCTTGCCCGCAGTGCGGTACTGCTCAGCACGCTCATCTCGATCCCGCTGATGACCGCGATAGCCGGGCTGCTCGCCTGACTCACTTCATGGCGTGGAAAGCTTCGACGGCGACCGGTGCGACCTGGTCGACGGTGATGCCTTCGTTGGCGGACTGCGCGATGACGGTGAGCGTGTTGGAACCGCGGTAGCACTGCGTCGGCAGGTTGCCGGTCGTCTCCACGCAGGTCGCCTGCCCGATCTTCTTCACCTTGTCCGGCGAAGCGCCCGAGTCCGCCACGGTCTTGGCGATATCCACCTTGCCGCGCAACGCGATCACCACGAACAGCCGATCGCCGTCCAGGTTCCCGTACGCCTCGACCGTCGCCTGCTTGCCGTTGTTGATCCGGCTCAACGCCTGCCGCGTCTGATCCAGCTGCAGTTGATTGCGGATGTCCGCATCCGTCACCCGATCCAAACCGGCCAACTTCGCCGGCGGCGTGATCCCGCGCGCTGTGTTCAGCCGGTTCAACGGTCCCAATCCCCACACATACCCCAGCACCGCGAGCACCAGCAGCACCACGACGGCTCCCGCCACCGTCACAAACGGCCCCCGCCGCCAAAACCCAACCTTCTTCTCAGCATCCTTCGAGTCCCCACCCGAAGCCCCCGGTACGCCGCCCGCCGCGTCAGCTGGCTTGTCGGCAGCAGTCGCAGCCTCCGCCTTCGAGGCCCCAGGTACGCCGCCCGCCGCGTCCGCCGTACTAGTCGCACCAGCTGCCGCAGCCGCTCCATCTGCACCGGCCGGCTTCGCACCATCAGCCGTCTTACCCGCAGCGGCCGGCTTCGCAGCATCAGCCGCTTTGCCCGCAGCAGGCGGCTTCGCAGCATCAGCCGCCTCGCCTGCAGCGGCCCGCTTCCCGCTGTCGGCCGTCTTGCTCGCAGCAGCCGGCTTCTCTGGCGCAGCTGCCCCTTCCGCCTTGGCCGACTTGTCCGCATCGCCCGCAGTCGTCGGCTTCTCCGTCGCCTCCGCCTTCTCAGCAGCAGCCGACTCGCTCGCTGCGGGCTTCTTCTCCACAGCAGCTGCCGCATCGGGAGCAGGCTTGGGCGCACCGGACTCCGGGGACTCCTGGGGTGTGGAATCGCCGGGGGTGGTGGGGTTGCTCATGCGAAGCTCCTTGGTGCTGACATGGGTCGAGGCCGATGGTCGCACATCGGGCAACCTGGTTCCGCAGCGTAGTCGTTCGATTCAAACGCGTAGTGCCCGCCTCCCCGGGCGGGACGGCGGGCACCAGCGACGAACTCGTCAGAGGGTGGCGACGACGCTGACCGTGTCGGTCTCCTCGGCGTTCCAGACGATCTCGCCGGTGATGCGGCCGGCGGCGCGCAGGTCCGGCTCGGCGCGCTCGGCGAGAGCGAGGCGGGCGGACGGGCCGCTGACCTCGACCTTGCTGACCTCGGTCTTCATCGAGACCTGCGCCTCGGACTTCGCACCACGAATCCCGGCGAGGACCTCGGCGACCGCATCCAGGACCTCGGCCTCCTGCGGAGCGACCGCAAGGTCAGCCTCCGGCGTCGGCCAGGCAGCCTTGTGGATCGAGCCTTCCTGCCACCACGACCAGACCTCTTCAGTCGCAAACGGCAGGTACGGCGCGAGCAGCCGCAACTGAACCGACAGCGCGACCGCCAGCGCAGCCTTGGCCGAGGCCGCGGGAGCATCGCCCTGACCGCCGTACGCGCGCTCCTTGACGAGCTCGACGTAGTCGTCGCAGAACGTCCAGAAGAACCGCTCCGAGACCTCGAGCGCACCGGTGTAGTCGTACCGCTCGAAGGCGGCCGTCGCATCCGTGACGACCGTGCGCAGCCGCTGCAGCATCGCCAGGTCGACCGGCTCGGTGACCGCGGCGGTGTCGGCCGTGGTCGCACCGAACGACAGGACGAACTTCGACGCGTTCAGAACCTTGATCGCGAGCCGCCGACCGACCTTCATCTGCGACTCGTCGAACGGCGAGTCCATCCCCGGCCGGGCCATCGCGGCCCGCCAGCGAACCGCGTCGGAGCCGAACTTCTGCAGGATCTCCGACGGGACGACCGCGTTGCCCTTGGACTTCGACATCTTCTTGCGGTCCGGGTCGACGACGAAGCCCGAGATCATCGAGCGCGCCCACGGCAGCGTGCCGTTCTCGAAGACCGACCGGACGACGCGGGAGAACAGCCAGGTGCGGATGATCTCGTGCGCGTGCGTGTTGAGGTCCATCGGGAAGGTCCGCCGGAACAGGTCGTCGTCACGCTCCCAGCCACACGCGATGTGCGGGGTGAGCGACGAGGTCGCCCAGGTGTCCATCACGTCGGGGTCGGCCTCGAAGCCGCCCGGCTTGCCGCGCTGGGACTCGTCGTACCCGCGCGGGGCCTGCGAGGTCGGGTCGATCGGCAGCTCGGACTCTTCCGGCATCAGCGGGTGGTCGTAGTCCGGCTCGCCGTCGGCGTCGATCGGGTACCAGACCGGGAACGGGACGCCGAAGAAGCGCTGGCGGGAGATCAGCCAGTCACCGTTCAGCCCGTCGACCCAGTTCAGGTAGCGGTGCTTCATGTGCTCGGGGACCCAGGCCAGCTCTTCGCCGCGCTCGAGGAACTCGGCCTTCAGGTCGGCGCTGCGGCCGCCGTTGGTGATGTACCACTGCCGGGTGGAGACGATCTCGAGCGGCTTGTCGCCCTTCTCGAAGAAGTTCGCCTTGCGCTGCGTCGGCGTCGGCTCCCCGTCCAGGTCGCCGCTCTCGCGCAGCTTGCCGACGATCAGTTCGCGCGCGGAGAACGTCGTCTTGCCGGCCAACTCGGCGTACAGCTCCGAGCCCTCGAGCCAAGGCGGCGTGTCCCGCAGGATCCGGCCGTCGCGGCCGATGACCGTGCGGACCGGCAGCTGCAGCTCGCGCCACCAGGTGACGTCGGTCAGGTCGCCGAAGGTGCAGCACATCGCGATGCCGGCGCCCTTGTCCATCTCGGCGGCCTCGTGCGCCAGGACCGGGACCTCGACCCCGAACAGCGGGCTCTTGACCGTGGTGCCGAACAACGCCTTGTAGCGCTCGTCGTCCGGGTGCGCGATCAGCGCGACACAGGCCGGGATCAGCTCGGGCCGCGTGGTCTCGATGTAGACCGGTCCGTCAGCGCCGTGGAACGCGACGCGGTGGTAGGCGCCGGGGTAGTCGCGCGCCTCAAGCTCGGCCTGCGCGACCGCGGTCTGGAAGGTGACGTCCCAGAGCGTCGGCGCCTCGGAGAGGTAGGCCTCGCCGCGGGCGAAGTTGCGCAGGAACGCGCGCTGAGACGTCCGCCGGGAGTCCTCGGAGATCGTCGTGTAGAGGTGGTTCCAGTCGACGCTCAGTCCGACCTGACGCCACATCGCCTCGAACGCCTGCTCGTCGATGTGCGTGAGCTCGCCGCACAGGTCGACGAAGTTCTGCCGCGAGATCGGGATCTGCTTCTTCGGGTCCGGCTTCTCCGGCGGCGTGAAGTCCGGGTCGTACGGCAGCGACGGGTCGCACTTGACGCCGTAGTAGTTCTGGACCCGGCGCTCGGTGGGCAGCCCGTTGTCGTCCCACCCGATCGGGTAGAAGACCGACTTCCCGCGCATCCGCTGGAAGCGCGCGATCAGGTCGGTGTGGGTGTAGCTGAAGATGTGCCCGACGTGCAGCGACCCCGAGACCGTCGGCGGGGGCGTGTCGATGGAGTAGACGTCCGTGCGCTCGGCCGTCCGGTCGAACGCGTAGGTCTGCTGTTCCTTCCATACCGCAGCCCACTTCTCCTCGAGGCCTTCGAGGGTGGGCTTGTCAGGAACACGGGACGTTTCGCTCATACGGCAATCCTAGTGGTTGTCAAGGGGTGCTCACGACGGGTTATCCACAGCCCACCTAGACTGATGGCCTGATGAGCGACCTCTCCTACGCCGAGGTATCGGCACGGCTCCAGGCCCGCTGGCCGGAGCAGAAGATCGACCCCACGCTGGACCGGGTCCAGCGGCTCGTCGAGTTGCTCGGCGATCCGCAGAAGTCGTACCCGGTCGTGCACCTGACCGGGACCAACGGCAAGACCTCCACGGCCCGGATGATCGACTCCCTGCTGCAGGAGGCGGGGCTGCGGACCGGGCGGTTCACCAGCCCGCACCTGGAGTCGGTCCGCGAGCGGATCACGCTGAACGGCGAGCCGATCAGCGAGGAGCGCTTCGTCGAGACGTACGCCGAGATAGAGCCGTACCTCGACGTGGTCGACAGCGAGCAGGAGCACCCGCTGTCGTTCTTCGAGGCGATCACCGGGATGGCGTTCGCGGTCTTCGCCGACGCCCCGGTCGACGTGGCGATCATCGAGGTCGGCCTCGGCGGGACCTGGGACTCGACCAACGTCGCCGACGGGACCGTCTCGGTGATCACGCCGGTCGCGGTCGACCACGCGCACATCCTCGGCGCGGATCCGGTCACGATCGCGCGGGACAAGTCCGGAATCATCAAACCCGGCGGTACGGCGGTGGTGTCGCAGCAGAGCCTGGACGTCCTCGAGGTACTGATGGCCAAGGCGGCCCAGGTCGGCGCACCGATCGTCCGCGAGGGACTCGAGTTCGGCGTGGTCAGCCGTTCGGTCGCGGTCGGCGGTCAGCTGATCTCGCTGAAGGGCATCGCCGGCGAGTACGACGACATCTTCCTGCCGCTGCACGGTGAGTACCAGGCGCACAACGCCGCCACCGCGGTCGCGGCCGTCGAGACGCTGTTCGGCGCGACCGAGGAGACCGAAGGGCGGGTCACCACCGAGCTCCTTCAGGCCGGCTTCGCCGAAACGTCCAGCCCGGGCCGGCTCGAGGTCGTCCGGACCAGCCCGACGATCATCGTCGACGCGGCGCACAATCCGCACGGTGCGCAGGCGACCGTCGAGGCGGTCTCCGAGGCATTCGCGTTCCAGCCGCTGATCGGCGTACTGGGTTGTATGAAGGACAAGGACGTCTACGGCCTGCTCGAGGCGTACGAGCCGATCATGGAGACCGTGATCTGCACCCGGAACAGCTTTCTCGAGCGGTCGATGCCGGCCGAGGAGCTCGGTGAGCTCGCGGCCGAGATCTTCGGCGAGGAGCGGGTGCTGGTCCGTCCGCACCTGATCGACGCGATCGACGACGCCATCCGGCTCGCCGAGGAGGGCGCGATCGCGATGGGCTCCGGCGGCGTCCTGGTCACGGGATCGGTCGTCACGGCTGGCGAGGCCCGCACCTTGCTCGTCCGCAAGCCCAAAGAGGCTGAGCGCTTCACCGTGGACGGCGGCGAATGAGGTCACTCGCATCCATTGTTCTCGGCTTCGAGGCGTTGCTGCTCGCGCTCGTCACTCCGGTGATGATCTCGGTCGCGGACGTTCGCCCGGCTGTCGCGCTTCCGGTCTGTCTCGGCCTCGCCGTACTGGCGATCCTGTCGGCGGGTCTGCTGCGCAACCGGACCGGCTACATCCTCGGCTCTGTCGTCCAGGTCGGCGCCGTCGGCCTGGGCTTCGTCGTACCGGTGATGTTCGTGCTGGGGATCGCCTTCGCGGCCTTCTGGGTGGCGGCGATCGTGCTCGGCCGCCGGATCGAGGAGGCCAAGCGTGCACAGCAGGTAGGCTCTGCCGCCCCGACTACTTCTAGAGAGAGTTGACAGATGTCGCAGCGCACCCTGGTCCTGCTGAAGCCCGACACGGTCCGCCGCGGGCTGGTCGGCGAGGTCCTCGGCCGGTTCGAGGCCAAGGGACTGTCGATCGTCGCGATGGAGTTCCGCACGATCGACGGTGAGACGGCCGACCAGCACTACGCCGAGCACGTCGAGCGCGATTTCTACCCGCCGCTGCGCGCGTTCGTCACCAGCGGTCCGCTGGTCGCGCTGGTGCTCGAGGGCGACGAGGCGATCGAGGTCGTCCGCGCGCTGAACGGCGCGACCGACGGCCGCAAGGCCGCCCCGGGCACGATCCGCGGCGACCTGTCGCTGTCCAACCGCGAGAACCTGGTGCACGGTTCCGACTCCCCGGAGTCCGCCGAGCGCGAGATCAAGATCTGGTTCCCCGACCTCCCGTAGTCACCCCCGGACATTTGAACGGATATCCGTTCAGGTTGCCCCTTCTCCGTTCATATTTTGAGGGGAGAAGGAGCGCATTCAGGGGTTATCCGTTGAAATTCCTTCGGGTGGCGGGGATCGACCCGGTGGCGCTCGGGGAGTGAGGGAACAGATACGATGCGTGCTGGGCAGACGGGTCGTGTCGGTCCCCGGGTGGCGCTGGGTCCGCGTCTAGCCTGAGAGTCCCGGACCCGAGCAGGTGGAGGGCCCCCGAGATGGCGAACAGCATGCTCGGCCGCGACATGGCGGTCGACCTCGGAACGGCCAACACCCTCGTCTACGTGCGAGGGCGTGGCGTCGTCCTGAACGAACCGTCCGTGGTCGCGACCCGGACCGACGAACCGCGCGAGGCCGTCGCGTTCGGTCACGAGGCGAAGAAGATGATCGGCCGGACGCCCGGCAACATCACCGCGATCCGGCCGCTCAAGGACGGCGTGATCGCCGACTTCGACGCCGCCGAGCAGATGCTGCGCTACTTCATCCAGCGGGTGCACCGGCGCCGGTACTTCGCCAAGCCGCGGATCGTGGTCTGCGTGCCGTCGGGGATCACCGCGGTCGAGCAGCGCGCGGTCCGCGACGCCGGCTACATGGCCGGCGCCCGGAAGGTCTACATCATCGAGGAGCCGATGGCCGCGGCCCTCGGCTCGAACCTCGAGGTCCGCGACGCCACCGGCAACATGGTGGTCGACATCGGCGGCGGTACGACGGAGGTCGCGGTGATCTCGTTCGGCGGCATCGTCACCAGCCAGTCGATCCGGGTCGCCGGCGACGCCATCGACAAGGCGGTCGTGAACTACTGCAAGAAGGAGTACTCGCTGCTGCTCGGCGAGGCGACCTCGGAGCAGATCAAGATGACGATCGGCTCGGCGTTCCCGACCACCGACGGGCCGGACAGCGAGATCCGCGGCCGGGACATGATCTCCGGGCTGCCGCGCACGGTGAAGGTCTCCTCGGCCAACATCCGGCAGGCGATCGAGGAGCCGATCACCGCGATCGTCGACGCGGTGAAGGCGACCCTGGACAAGACCCCGCCGGAGCTGGCCGGTGACATCGTCGACCGCGGCATCGTGCTGACCGGCGGCGGCGCGCTGCTGAAGGGTATGGACGAGCGGCTCCGGCACGAGACCGGGATCCCGATCCATGTCGCGGACAACCCGCTGGACGCGGTCGTCCTCGGGGCCGGCAAGTGCGTCGACAACATCGAGACGCTGAACCGGATTCTCGTCACCGACAACCGGCGCTGACCATGCTCAAAGACCTCGGTGCCCCCGCGCGAGGCCTGGTCCGGTCGGCCGGGGTTCCGCGGGAGGTCCGGCGCCGCCGGACGATTCTGGTCCTGATCATCCTGGCCTGTTTCACGCTGATCGTGCTCGACGCCCGCCGCTCGGCCGGTTCGCCGGTGGAGCCGCTGCGGTCCGGCGCCGCGGCCGTCTTCGGCCCGCTGGAGTCGACCGCGAGCTCGGCCCGGCAGCCTGTGGACAACCTCCGGGACCGCTTCGCGGAAACGGATAGGTTGAAGGCAGAGAACGAAAAACTCCAAGCGGAGAACGACAAGCTCCACCAAGAGCTGAACACCACCGACTACGCACGCAACCGGGCCGGCGAGCTGGACGGCCTGCTCCGGCTGGCGCCGAAGTTCACGATGACTCCGGCGCGGGTGATCGGCATCGGCAGCCTGCAGAGCTTCAACCACACGGTCACGATCGACGCCGGCACGGCGGACGGCGTTCGAGCGGACATGACCGTGGTGAACGGCAGCGGTCTGGTCGGCCGGGTGGTGCGAACCACCGAGTCGACCGCGACCGTGCTGCTGATCGGCGACCGTAACTCGACGGTCGGTGGACGGTTGAACTCGACGCTGGCGCTGGGATTCGTCTCCGGTCGCGGCGAGCTGGCCGGGACGCTGGACTACAAGCTCGTCGACCTGAAGGCGAAGCCCCGGGTGGGGGACCGGATCGTCACCTGGGGTTCGAGCGGCAATGCGCCGTACGTGCCTGGTGTCCCGATCGGCGTCGTCACCTCGGTGTCGGCGACGGCGGGCGGCCTCGGAACGACCGCAACGATCAAGCCGTACGTCGATCCGACCCGGATCGACACTGTGGGAGTGGTGACCGGTCCGCCGGCCCGCCCGCCACGAACTCAACTGAAGCCCACAACGACAGCAGGGAAGGGGAGTTGACGTGATTGCGCTAAGGATCGGGTTGGCGACCCTGCTGCTGATGCTGGCCGTCACCATCCAGATGTCCGTGCTGACCAACATCGCGGTCGCCGGTGTGACCTGTGACCTGGTACTGATCGTGGTGATCGCGCTGGCGCTGTCGCGCGGTCCGGAGTGGGGTGCGATCGCCGGTTTCGTGGGTGGTCTGCTGCTCGACGTCGTACCGCCGGCTGACCACACGGCCGGTCGCTGGGCGCTCGCACTGGCGATCGCGGGGTACGTCGCCGGTCTGATTCGGCGGGAGACCTCAGCCGGTCCGGTCGGTCCGCTGGGTGTCGCTCTGACCGTGGTCTTCGGTGCCGGGCTGTCCCTGCTGATCTACTCGGCCACCGGCGCGCTGTTGCACGATCCCTCGGTCGACTGGGGCCAGTTCGGCGTCCGGATCGGAATCGCGGCCGGGTACGACGTCGTCGGCGCGATCGTCGTCATCCCACTCGTGATGTGGCTGATGTCCCGGTTCACCGCGACTCGGGAGCGGCGGGTGATGACGCGTGAGTTTTGACTTCTTCGAGACGCCGCTGAAGGCCCGGCTGCGGCTGTTCGTGATCGGGGTGCTGGTTTTCTCCTTGTTCTGCACGCTGTTCGCCCGGCTTTGGTACATGCAGGTGATGTCGAGCGCCGACTACAGCCAGGCGGCCACGCAGAACCACACCCGTGAGGTGCTGGTCCCCGCACCGCGCGGCATGATCGTCGACGCCAAGGGCCGGACGCTGGTCGGCAACCGGGTCTCGCTGGTGATTACCGTCGACCGCTCGGTGCTGGCGAAGCTGCCGGACAGCGAGCAGACCCAGGTGATCGCCCGGCTGGCCAAGGTGCTCGGACAGACGCCGAAGGAACTGAAGGACCGCACGATGCTGTGCGGCGAGCCAGGCGCCTCGAAGCCGCCGCGCTGCTGGAACGGCACGCCGTACCAGCCGATCCCGGTCGCCAAGGATGTCAGCGAGCAGGTCGCGATCGAGGTGATGGAGCGCCGGGAGGACTTCCCCGGTGTCGGGGCCGATTCGCAGACCCTGCGCGCGTATCCGGCGCCGTACCACGTGAACGCGGCGCACCTCCTCGGCTATCTCTCGCCGATCACCACCGAAGAGCTGGAGAAGATCGACGAGGCCGGACAGGATTCGGTCCCGCATCGCTCCGACCTGGTCGGCCGGGCCGGCGTCGAGCGCACGTACGACGCGATGCTGCGCGGCGCACCCGGCGTGAAGAACGTCATCGTCGACGCCGTCGGGTACACGACCGGGATCGAGAAGCAGACCGCGCCGACGCCGGGCGCGACCGTGGTCAGCTCGATCGACGCGCGGATCCAGGCCGCCGTCGAGACGCAGTTGCGCGGCGCCCTGTTCAACGCGCGGAAGCAGTACGACAAGATCACCAAACGCAAGTACGCCGCCGACTCCGGCGCCGCGATCGTGATGGACACCAAGACCGGCCGGATCGTCGCGATGGCGAGCTATCCCGACTACGACCCGGGCGTCTGGGTCGGTGGGATCAGCCAGCGCGAGCTCGACGCGCTCTACTCGCCGAAGTCCGGGACGCCGCTGGTCTCGCGGGCACTCCAGGCCCAGCTGGCGCCCGGCTCGACGTTCAAGCCGATCACCACCGCGGCCGCGCTCGGCGCCGGGTACAGCACGAAGACCCGGCTGGACTGCTCGTCGTTCCTCGAGGTCGGTGACCGCCGCTTCAAGAACTACGAGTCCGCGTCCTACGGCATGATCGGTTTCGACCGCGCGCTGGCGATCTCGTGCGACACCTTCTTCTACCGGATCGCCTACGCCCTGTGGCTGAAGGAGGGCGGCAACTCCGGTGACATCAACGCCAAGGACCCGCTCGTCGACATGGCCAAGAAGTTCGGCCTCGGCACCCCGACCGGGATCGACCTGCCCGGTGAGGTGAGCGGCCGGATCGCGGACCGCAAGTGGAAGAAGCAGTACTACGACTCCCAGAAGGACTACTACTGCAAGCTCGCCGCCAGCCCGCCGGCCGGGACGTCGGCGTTCCTGAAGCAGTTCTCGCGGGAGTTCTGCGTCGACGGCTACCGCTATCGCGCGGGTGACGCGGTCAACTTCTCGATCGGGCAGGGCGACACGATCATCACCCCGCTGCAGCTGGCGGTCGTCTACTCCGCCCTGTCGAACGGCGGCACCTTGTACGAACCGCGCGTCGTCGAGTCGTGGAAGGGCGCCAACGGCAAGACCCACGTGATCAAGCCGAAGGTGAAGGCCAAGCTGCCGGTCTCGGCGAACAACCTGCGCTACATCGACAAGGGCCTCAAGGAAACCGCCCGCAGCGGTACGGCGGCCTGGAAGTTCGCCGGGTTCCCGCTCGACACGATTCCGATCCGGGCGAAGACCGGGACGGCCGAGGTCTACGGCAAGCAGACCACCTCGTGGCTCGCGTCGTACACGGATCGCTATGCCGTGGTGATGATGCTCAGCCAGGCCGGTACCGGTTCGGGTGCCGGTGGTGACGCCGTCCGCAAGATCTACGAGACGCTGTACGACATCAAGCCCGCACCGCCGGCCACCGATCCGAAGAAGCCGCAGTGATGGCCACCCTGTCCCCGATCCGGACCAGGCCGCGGGCCGACCGGCGCTCGACCGTCTGGCAGCTGGACTGGATCCTCGTGCTCGGCGTCGTCGCGCTGTCGTCGATCGGTGCGCTGCTGATCTGGTCCGCGACCCACAACCGCGAGTCGCTGACCGAAGGCAACCCGCACTTCTTCCTGCTCCGGCACGCGATGAACTTCGCGATCGGGCTGATCCTCGCGGTCGGCGCCGCGGTCACCGACCCCCGTCGGCTCCGCCTGCTGGCCCCGGTTCTGTACGTCGGCGCGATCATCGGACTGATCCTCGTCCTGGTGCCCGGAGTCGGTGCGGTGATCAACGGCTCGCGGTCGTGGATCCAGCTGCCGTTCATGTCGGTCCAGCCCAGTGAGTTCGCCAAGCTCGCGGTGATTGTCGGGATGGCGCTGCTGATCGCGGAGAAGGGCGAGACCGACCGGAACGCGACCGCCCGGACGATCGACATCGCGCAGGCCGTCGGGGTCGCCGCGCTGCCGGTCCTGCTGGTGATGCTGCAACCCGACCTCGGCACGGTGATGGTGCTCGGGTCGATCGTCTTCGGGATCATCGCCGTCTCCGGGGTGCCGAAGCGCTGGATGCTCGGCCTGATCACCGCCGGCGTGGTGGTCGCGGCGCTCGCGATCCAGTTTCAGATCCTGAAGACGTACCAGATCGACCGTTTCACGGCGTTCGCGAATCCCGACGGGGACCTGCAAGGCACCGGCTACAACGTGAACCAGGCCCGGATCGCGATCGGCAACGGCGGCGTGTTCGGCCAAGGACTGTTCCATGGCAGCCAGACGCAGAACGCGTTCGTCCCCGAGCAGCACACCGACTTCGTCTTCACCGTCGCCGGCGAGGAGCTCGGCCTGATTGGGGCCGGGGCGATCATCGTGCTGTTCGCACTGATCCTGTTCCGCGGACTGCGGATCGCGATCAACGCCCGGGACGCGTTCGGTCGCCTGGTCGCCACCGGCGTCGTCTGCTGGTTCGCCTTCCAGGCCTTCGAAAACATCGGTATGACGCTCGGCATCATGCCGGTCACCGGCCTGCCGTTGCCGTTCGTCTCCTACGGTGGTTCGTCGATGTTCGCCGGCCTGCTCGCGGTCGGTCTGCTGCAGAACATCCACCTCCGCTCGCACAGTTTCTGATCCGGTACGCTGCTGCCTGCTCGGCCGCCGGGTGGACATGCTGTCCAGATGGCGGTGTGACTCCGCCACCGAGGAATTCCATGACCAGGTTCGTGTCGTCCTCCCTTGCTCTCGCCGCCGCTCTCACGTTCACGCTGTCCGCGTGCGGCGGGGGTGACGACAAGGGGTCCGCTCCGCCGACCCCGGCTCCCTCGGCGCCGAGTTCGACGCCGCCCGCAGCGGTTCCGGCGACCACCGATCCGGCGACGGGACTGGTCGTGCGCTCCGAAGCGGACCTGACCAAGGCGCTGCTCGAGCTGTCCGAGCTGCCCACCGGTTTCTCCCGTGAGCAGGACGAACCGGACGACGGCTCGAAGCCGCCGTTCTGGACGTCGAGCGGTCGCTGCACGACCTTGGTCAAGTACCTGAACGCCACGAAGGCGCCGGGATCGAAGGCGACCGTCAGCCGCTCGTTCTCCGGCGGCCAGGAAGGCCCCTACATCGAGTTCGGTTTCGACTCCCTCGGTTCGGTCGCCAAGGTCGCGAGCCTGCGCGAGAAGTACGCCGACGCGGTCTCGTCCTGCCCACGGGTCAGCATGCGCACCGAGGGCGACAGCAGTACGACGATGCAGGTCGACGAGCTCCCCGCTCCGAAGTACGGCACCGAGCCGTTCGCCTTCCGGCTGATGGGCGTCAGCGGTCCCAAGCGCGGACTTGAGTTCACCGCCCTGATCACCGGGGTGAACGACGTGATCCTGTCGGTCAGTGTGCTGGCCGGTGACGAGGCCGTGCTGGAGGCCGCCTCCGAGGCCGCGTCGACCAAAGCGCTGGCGGTACTCAAACCCGCCACGTGACCGAGGTCACCGCGCCGGCTGTCACGCCGTACGGGCGTCGTCTTGTCGAAGAGGTATGGAACAACGCAGCGACATGATGAAGGCCATGCCGGCCGGCGTGAAGGCCGTGTACGGCGTCGAAACCTACCTACAGAGCGTTCTGGACCACACGCTGCTGCACCTGATCAAGGTGCGCGCCTCGTTTCTCAACGGCTGTGGTTTCTGCATCGACATGCACACCAAGGACGCCCTCAAACAAGGCGAGACCACCCAGCGCCTGTTCGGGCTGGCGGCCTGGCGTGAGGCGGCGTTCTACACCGAGTCCGAGCGAGCGGCCCTCGCGCTGACCGACGCGGTCACCAAGCTGGGCGACCACGGTGTCCCGGACGACGTCTGGGACGACGCCGTCAAGCACTTCGGCGAGGAGGGCACGCTGAACGCGGTCCTCGCCATCGGCACCATCAACCTCTGGAACCGGCTCGCCATCACCACCCGGGCACAACCGCCGACGGCCTAGCCTTCGGGAACCCACTGGGCGATCCCGCGCCGGGAATCGACCAGAAGCTTGCGACGGGCGTTCTCGAGATGCTTCTCGACCGTCCGCACCGAACAGACTCGGCGGCGCGCGATCTGCGCGTCGCTGAGCCCCGACGCTGCCAGCCGCGCGACCTCCTGCTCGGTAGCCGTCAGGCTGGTCCAAGGACTCGTGTCCTCGGGGTCGTCCGGAGCGGCCGCGACTGGTTCCTGGTTCGCCACCAACGCTGCGAGGTCGTCATACCCGAGGGTTTGGGCAGCGGCGAAGGTCTCCGCGTAGGTCTCACGACCCAGTACGGCGACGGCCACCGACTCGGCATCTCCGTCCGCGTCCCGGAACGGTGGGAGCGCCGAGCTGGTCACGCCGTACCGCTCGCGCAGCCGACTCGCTCCACCCAGCGCGCGGCCGATCCGGAGGGCCGCATCCCGGTCGGCATGGGGAGCAGGCGCAGCTCGTTTCCTGATGGCCGCGCTGCCTGCCCAGGCCATCAGATGCATCAGGTACATGAGGCCCCAGTGGTCGCCCGGCTGCTGCCGAGGCGGAGTGATCGGGGGCAACTCGTTCGGGTCGCCGTGCCAGATCACTGCCAACCCGCAGATCAGGTGCGACCACGCGAAGGCCCACTCCGCGCCGGCGGCGGTCGTGTCGGCCACCTACTCGCCGGTGAGCTCGTGGGCTTCCTCGGACGAGCCGTACCAGTTGGCGGCCATGGCGGCGTACAGGAGTGCTGTTGAGCGCTCACCCCGGTACTGCGGTCCAGCCTTCTCGAAGGCAGTCATCGCCGTACGGAGGATGCCGATCGACTCGACCCGCCCTTCGGCGAAGAAGGCGTAAAGGCCCTCCAGCAAGGCGGTCAGGCCGACTCCGACCGCGCCGTCGACGGCAGGGCCGGTGCGGCTGAGTTCGAGCATCTCGCTCGCGGTGCCGAGATCGCCTCGGCCGAGTGCCGTCGCTCCGGCCAGCGTCACTGCCCACAGCCGTAGCTCGGGGGAGTGGGCAGCGGGAAGGCCGTTGCGTAGCCAGTCGACGAGCTCGCCCGAGTTGCCGAGGTAGTACTGCAGACGCAGCCTCCCCAGGCATACCGCGAGCTCGAGGCCCGCTTGTGCTTCATGGGGCGTCGCCGTGCTCCACGCCAGTGCGGCACGCAGGTTGGCGAGGTCGGTATGGCAGCCCTGGAGGTAGGTCAGCTCACGCGGGCTGAACCAGTCCGACGCCGCCTGGCGACCCATGGCGAGGAAGTGATCGCGATGACGGCGATGCTGCTCGGCGGGATCGCTCAGCTTGGCATACCCGTACTGACGCAGCGTCTCGAGCATGCGGTAGCGCGTCGTACGGTCGCTGCGGTCGGCGGTGACGATCGAGCTGCCGACCAGTCCGGTCAGAGTCCCGAGTACGGCGTCCGCCGGCAGATCGGGACCGGAGCCGACCGCCTCGGCCGCAGCGAGGTCCCAGCCGTTGTCGAAGACCGACAGCCGAGCCCACAGGTCGCGTTCTCGGTCACTGCACAGGCGGTAGCTCCAGTCCACGGCCGCTCGGATGCTGTGGTGCATAGGGTGCGCGCCGTGCCGCGGTCCGCCGCTCAGCAACTGGAGGTGGTCGGCGTTGTCCAGTCGGCCGAGGATTTCGCCGACCGTCTGACTGCGGAGGCCGGCAGCTGCTAGTTCGATCGCCAGCGGTAGCCCGTCGAGTCGGGTGCACAATTGTGCGGCCGCTGTCCGACTGCTCGGCTCCACGACCACACCGACCGACTTCGCTCGCTCCTCGAACAGTTGGAGTGCCTCCGACCGCCCGCCTGTCGTCGACAGGGGCGGTACTTCGAACAGCTCTTCACCCAGGCATCCGAGCGCCTCGCGACTAGTGGCCACAATCTGCACGCTTCTGGTGGTTCCCAGCACCGCACTGACCAGCGCTCCGACAGCAACCACCACGTGCTCGCAGTTGTCGAGCACGAGCACCACCGGACCGCAGCGCTCCAACTCGGCCAGATGCGCGAGGATCAGGTGGCGGATCGACTGCTCGGTCACGATCTCGACCCCGAGCGTCCCCGCCACCGCCCGCTCGACCGCCACGTCACTCGCACCACCCGGTACGCCGGCCAGCGTGCACCATCGCACTCGGGTCTTCACCGACGTCCGCGCCAGCGCCCGCATCAACCGCCCGGCCAGTCGCGTCTTCCCGACGCCGCCCGGTCCCACCATCGTCAGTAGCCGAGTGCCTTCCAGGCGCACCAGCCCGGCCCGGATCACCTCGGCCCTCCCCACGAACGAGGTGAGCTCAACCGGCGTACTGGTCGGATCGTTCGTGTCCCCCACCCGAAGGTTGTACAGCGCGACGGGGTCACAAAGTACGTACTCGGTTACGTACTGCTACGGGTGCGCGGCGGCGGTGCGGCAGACCATCCTGAGAGCTCGCCCAGCACAAGGAGAACAGATGCAGAAGAGCAAGCTCCGAGCGGTTGTCGTCGCGGTGGCAGCGGCAGTTCTGCTCGCCGCCGGCGCCGGCACCTCGAGCGCTGTTCCGGCACCTGGCAGCGGCGGTCCGGCGCCGCAGCGAGCCATCGGCAAGGCCGCCGCAGTCTTGGGACCGTTCAAGATCCAGAGCAGGCTGACCGGCAAGTGCCTGACCAATCCTGCGATGAGCCACACGCAGGGACAGGGAATGATCCAGTGGGACTGCAGCAGCGGGGCGGCTCCGGATCAGCAGTGGTTTCTCTACCAGTCGAACATCACCGGCGTCTACCAGATCGTCAACGCCGTCAGTGATCAGTGCCTCGCGGTGCCAGGTGGCAGCACCCAGAACGGCCTCCAGTTGATCCAGTGGCCGTGCGGCAACTTCCAAGACCACTTCTGGGCCAAGAGCCCGGGGTCGCAGCTCACGAACTGGGGCACTGAGCAGCAAGTGGGTCTCGGCGCGGGCTCCGGCAACGGCGTCGCCATCGTCCAGAACTACCCGTGCGGATGTGCTGATCAGTACTGGGACATCGTCAATCTGCTCTGACGCCGCACGGTCGCGGTCGACAGATACTGGTCTGGACCGGCATTCTGGTGGTCAGCGGCCAACGAAGTGGAGTCAACGTGCGGTGCACCGAACACCTGGTCAGTTGTCCGACCCCGGCTGACCCCTTCCGCGCCACCGTTGCCACACGTTCCGCCGACGAAGTTCGGCACCGCCCGGACAGCACATCCCAAGCCGGTACGGCCCCCGCCGATGACCGCGGCGTGATCGTGGCCTGCGCCTGGTAACGCCACCGGCAGGCCGTCCCCACCGACAACGAAGGAGAACGGCATGACGCTGCGTTCACGAGTGGGCTCGTTACTGCTGGCGACCACCATGGTTCTCGGATCGACGCTCGTACCGGCGCTGCCGGCCGGTGCGATCCCACCCGGTTGCACGGACGAAGACCACCGCTGGGTCGACAGTTGGCGGAAGCTGGTGCTGCGGCGCTGCCCGTCGGACCACCCGGGCTACCGCTACCAAGCGCGGCTCGAGAGCAGTAACGACGGCAATCAGATCGCCCTCTACTACATGCCGTACTACAACCATCCGAACCCGATCCAGGTCCGCGAGAACGTGACGCTGACCGTGACCGACATCTTCACCGACTACTTCTACGGCATGCCCGGCGAGCTGCAGGCCTGCTACATCGGGCCGCATGGGGTCGATACCTGCACCTGGTGAGATGCGGGCGGGATGAAGAACCGGTGCCGGGATAAGGTTTGGTGCCGCCTCGATCGACAGACCGCCCCGCCTGTCTGCAGGCGGTTCTCGTGTGGATCGAGTGAGGAGAGAAGTAGCTGTGAGGCGACGTACGCGGGCGACCAGCAAGACGATGCTGGGGGCACTGCTGCGAATTCTGGCCGACTTCGATGTTCGGGTCCGGAAAGTGCAATGACAATCTGCCGGTGAATACTGAGTCCTATGCGACTCAACTATGTAGAGACTGGCCCAACTGACGCACCGGTGGTGCTGATGGGCTCGTCACTCGGGGCGGCGCACACGATGTGGGCGCCGCAACTCGAGGCCTTGTCGGCCCGGTTTCGGGTGATCGCGTTCGACCATCGCGGACATGGCGGGTCCGAGGCGCCGGCCGGGCCGTACACGCTGGACGAGCTCGGCGGCGATGTCGTCGAGTTGCTCGACACACTGGAGATCGACCAGGCGTCGTACGTCGGGATCTCGCTCGGCGGCGCGATCGGGTTGTGGCTGGCGCAGAACGCGCCCGAGCGGTTCCACCGGTTCGCGGTGTTCTGCCCGCCGACCAACCTCGCGGCGAATCCGCAGCCGTGGCTGGACCGCGCGGCGCAGGTCCGGGCCGAGGGCACTCAGGCGATCACCGAGGCGACACTCGGCCGGTGGTTCCGGCCTGACTTCACCGATGTCGAACCGGTGCGGCAGATGCTGCTCAGTACGTCGGACGAGGGGTACGCCGCCTGCTGCGAGGCACTCGCCGGGACGAACCTGCTGCCGCGACTCGGCGAGATCAGCGCGCCGGTCCTGCTCGTGACGACCGACTCGGACACCTCGGTTCCGCCGGAGACCGTCGTACCGCTGGCCGGTCAGATCCCCGGCGCGCACCTCGAGATCATCGAGAACGCCGCCCACCTGGTCACCTATTCGCACCCCGAGATCGTCAACCCGTTGCTCTTGACGCACCTGGGCTAATCTGGTGGGCGTTCCATCCTCGACCGGAAGTGCCTGATGACCCCTCAATCGCTGTTCCCGCGCCTGGAGGCGCTGCTGCCGAGCGTGCAGAAGCCGATCCAGTACGTCGGAGGTGAGCTCAACTCGGTCAGCAAGGACTGGGACACGGCGAGCGTGCGCTGGGCGCTGATGTACCCGGACGCGTACGAGGTCGGTCTGCCCAACCAGGGCGTCCAGATCCTGTACGAAGTGCTGAACGAGCGCGACCACCTGCTGGCCGAGCGGACGTACTCCGTCTGGCCGGATATGGAGGCGGTGATGCGGGAGCACAAGATCCCGCAGTTCACGCTGGACAGCCACCGGCCGGTGCGGGCCTTCGATGTCTTCGGGCTGTCGTTCTCCACCGAGCTCGGCTACACGAACATGCTGACCGCGCTCGACCTGGCCGGCATCCCGCTGTACGCCGTCGACCGGACCGACGAGGACCCGATCGTGCTCGCGGGTGGGCACGCGGCGTTCAACCCGGAGCCGATCGCGGACTTCATCGACGCGGCGGTGCTCGGGGACGGCGAAGAGATCGTGCTGGCCATCTCCGAAGTGATCCGGGAGTGGAAGGACGAGGGCAGCCCGGGCGGCCGGGACGAGGTGCTGATGCGGCTGGCGCAGTCCGGCGGCGTCTACATCCCGAAGTTCTTCTCGGTCGACTACCTGGCCGACGGCCGGATCCAGCGCGTGGTGCCGAACCGGGCCGGCGTACCGTTCCGGACCGCGAAGCACACGGTGATGGACCTCGACGCCTGGCCGTACCCGAAGAAGCCGCTGGTGCCGCTGGCCGAGACCGTGCACGAGCGGTTCTCGGTGGAGATCTTCCGCGGCTGCACACGCGGCTGCCGGTTCTGCCAGGCCGGGATGATCACCCGGCCGGTGCGCGAGCGCAGCATCACCACGATCGGCGACATGGTCGAGAACGGCCTGAAGAAGACCGGCTTCGAGGAGGTCGGCCTGCTCAGTCTCTCGTCGGCCGACCACAGCGAGATCGCGGACGTGGCCAAGGGCCTCGGCGACCGGTACGAGGGCAGCAACGTGTCGCTGTCGTTGCCCTCGACAAGGGTCGACGCCTTCAACATCACGCTGGCCAACGAGTTCTCCCGTAACGGCCGGCGCAGCGGTCTGACGTTCGCGCCCGAGGGCGGCTCGGACCGGCTGCGCAAGGTGATCAACAAGATGGTCTCCGAGGAGGACCTGATCCGCACGGTCGCGGCGGCGTACAGCCACGGCTGGCGGCAGGTGAAGCTGTACTTCATGTGCGGCCTGCCGACCGAGACCGACGAGGACGTGCTGGCGATCGCCGATCTCGCGAAGCGGGTGATCGCGACCGGGCGCGAGGTCTCCGGCCGCAACGACGTCCGCTGCACGGTGTCGATCGGCGGTTTCGTGCCGAAGCCGCACACGCCGTTCCAGTGGGCCGCGCAGCTCGGCGTCGAGGAGACCGACGCGCGGCTGGCGAAGCTGAACGCCGCGATCCGCTCCGACAAGAAGTACGCGAAGGCGATCGGTTTCCGGTACCACGACGGCAAGCCCGGCATCATCGAGGGCCTGCTGTCGCGCGGTGACCGCCGGGTCGGCCGGATCATCGAGGAGGTCTGGCGCGACGGCGGCCGCTTCGACGGCTGGAGCGAGCACTTCTCGTACGAGCGCTGGATCGCCGCCACCGAGAAGGCCCTGGCCGACGAGCCGGTCGACCTCGCCTGGTACACGACCCGCGAGCGCGAGTACGCCGAAGTCCTGCCCTGGGACCACCTGGACTCGGGCTTGGACCGGGACTGGCTGTGGGAGGACTGGCAGGACGCGCTCGAGGAGGACGGCGCGATCGAGGTCGAGGACTGCCGCTGGACCCCGTGCTTCGACTGCGGCGTCTGCCCGCAGATGAACACCGAGATCCAGATCGGCCCGACCGGGAAGAAGCTGCTCCCGCTGTCGGTGGTCTAGGCGGTCAGCAGCAGACTCACCGTGCGGTTGCGGGCCGCGCCCGGAAGCAACGGGCGGGCCTGATCGCCGGACGCGAGCGTGAGGCGCGTGAGCGGCAGGTTGCCCGTGCGCGCGAGTTCCTGCGCGACCACGCGGGCGCGGGCGAGCGCCGTACTGGAGCCGCTGGCTTCACTGCCCGGTACGGCGACCGACTGGCCGACGACCGTGATTCCGGGGACGCGTTCCAGCTTCGGGGCGAGCTGAGTCAGTAGCTGCACGCTGCCGTCGGCGAAGGTGGTTCCAGAGGTGAACAGGCCGCGGTCGAACACGACGCGGACCGCGCCGGGCTCCCGGCGTACTGTCACTCCGGGCATGGCGACCGTGGCGGCGATGGCGTCCAGCCGAGCCGCGGCTGCCTTCTCAGCGGCGATCCGCTGCGCGAGCTCGGGCGGTGTGACCGTGACCGTCCGCGGCGAGACGGAAGGCTGAGGCTGGGGCTGGGGTTGTGCGGCAACCACTTCCGGCCGCTCCACTGCGACCGCGGTGCCGAGCGTGATGGCACCAACCGCAAGCACCGCAAGGGCTCCTGCGGCGGCTGGACGAGCGACGGGCCGCTGGCGTGATCGGCCCGCGAGCACCCGCCGAGCCAACGCACGACCGGCGAGAGCTGAATCGGCGGGTACCAGTCCATTCCAGGTGTCGTCGGCTTCTTGCCAGCGACCGAGCTGCGCAAGCACCCGAGCCCGCAGGTCGAGCGCCTCACCGGACTCCAAGCCCTCCAGCAACTGCAGGGCTCCCGCGAGCTCACCCCGGCGAGCGGTATGCGCGGCGACAGCAACAGCCAGCTGTTCCGGCGTCACGACCGCACCAGCCCGACGACCGTGCCCTGCTGAGACTGCGGCAGGAGACGAATCAGCTGCTGACAGATCAGCATCAATCCAGCTTCATCGCCCCGGGCCGCGGCGGAGCGCCCGGCGGCGATCAGACGATTCGCTTCCGACGCCGGACGCATCGCCGACGTATCGAGCGCCAGCTGGTTGAACAGGCGGATCACGAAGCCCGGCTGCCGACGCTGCAGTCCGATCAGGAACGACACAACCTGCTCGATCTCACGCTCGATCGACCGGAGGTCCTTGCGGTCAATCGCGTCCTGCGCTCGCGTCCGCAGGTCGGCGAGTTCGGCGCGGTCCGTGGCCCGGCCAACCTGCTCCACCAGTTCCTCGGCCTCGGCGAGGACCTCACGCAGCTCACGCTCCTTCGCCGGGCGTTGGGCGGCCTCGTCGATGTCGTCCAGCTGCGCCTGCACCTCCCGCAACCTGTCCTCGGCGGTCACCGCCGCCCCGGCGTCCGAAGCCGCTGCGCGGACCTGCTCGCGCGCCGTCGCGACCGTGCCCTCCTCCTGCAGCCGCGCCAGCCGCTGCTCGACCTCAGGACTCGTCGCAGCCGTCCGCTGTGCGTCCGCGATCCGTTCCTCCACCTCGGCCAGCTCATCAGCCAGTACGTCGGAGTCCGGCGTCAGCACGTCGTCGAGATCGATCTCCGCCTCGAACTGCGCCTGAATCAGCGGTACGTCGGCCACCACCGTGACGAGGTTCGATTCGTCGACCTCGAACGTGACCTCGACCTCCGTCCCCGCGGGCAGGTCGATCCGGATGTCGACCGGCCGGATCTGCAGCATGCCGACCTGCCGGTTCCGATCGGCGCGGGCTCGTTCGCCTTGCACCACAGGGATCCGGACCATCGCCTCGGGATCGGACCGGTTGAACGCATGCGACGTCCGGAACACCTCACGCACCCGAGTCGGCACCGCTGTGCCCTTGCGAACCAGCGGCGAGAACTTCTGGTCGGCCAACGCGATTCCCAGCGAATGCGTCAACCGCGCACCACCGAACTCGACGTCGCGATGCGTGATGCCGAACGTTCCGCCGGCCAACGGCAGCGGCGCGCCGTTCCCGTCGTACAGCTCGATGGTGAAGCGCGACGTCCGGTGCTCGTCGAGCTCGACCTCGGTGGCGAAGGCGCCGACCCGGTTCACCGTGACCCGGCCGGTGCGGAACGGCGGCCGGCCCTCCGGGTTCGCGATCACCACGCTGTGGCCCGACCAGTCGACGTCACCGGCCGGACCGCTCAGCCGCCCGGCCACGGTCGGCCGGGTCGTCGTCGAACTCGGTTCGTAGGCGAGCTCGACGCCGTACTCGCCGACCGCGCGCACGACCGACTCCGAGGCCGGTCGCCGCATCGTCCCGGCGAAGATCGCCGCGCCGCGAGCGACCACAGTGGTCGGATCGATCCGCGTGTCCAGCTCGATCTGCAGGCCGTGGACCGGATCGCTCAGCAACTCGCGCAGGCCGGGCGCCAGCGTGGCTCCGCCGACCAGCAGCAGCCGGTCGATCTTCTCGGCGCCGAGCCCGCTGTCGGCCAGCGCCTCGCGGCACAGGTTGACCGCGCGTGCCCAGTACGGCATCGCGACACCGTCCAGCGCCTCCTTGGTCAGCGTGAACTCGAACGTCTCCTCCGAGCCGTCGACCACCAGCTCGAGCAGCAGATCGGCCCGATCGCGACCGGACAGCTGGATCTTCGCCTGCTCGGCGGCCTGCTTCAGCCGGCCGAAGTTGCCCCGCCACAGCGGGTTGTCCCGGCGGAAGTCCTTCAATCCGAGATCGCGCGCGGCGGCCGGCGCGAGCAGTCGTTCGACGACCGCCCAGTCGATCAGCTTGCCGCCGAGGTACGGATCGCCCGCGTGGTTGAGCACCCGCAGATCGCCGTCCCGCTTGCTCACCACCGCCGCGTCGAAGGTCCCGCCGCCGAAGTCGAACACCATCCAGTACGCGCGCTCGTCCGCATCGTCGAAGCCGTACGCGAACGCGGCCGCGGTCGGTTCCTGCAGCAATGGCACCGATCCCGTGAACCCGGCCAGGCGTGCGGCCTCCAGCGTCGCCTTGTTCTGGTTCAGCGCGAACGCCGCCGGCACTGTGATCACCACCGAGTCCGGCGCGGCACCGGCGTACCGGGCGGCGTCGGCGCGCAGCGTCTTCAGAACCTCGGCCGACAGTTGCGGAGCGCTCAACGTGACCCCGGCCTTGCCGAACGTGCGGCTCGCGTCCGCCAGTCCCATCTCGAGTTTGAACTCGATGGCGACGTTCTCCGGATCCGTCTCGGCGCGGTGCCGCGCCCGCCGGCCGACCCAGACCGTGTCGGCCTTCGGCAGCCAGACCGCCGACGGCGTGATGTCGGACTGGTCGTCGTTGTTCTTCAGGATCCGTACGTCGTCGTCACCGGCCACCGCCAGTGCGCTGTTCGTGGTCCCCAGGTCGATCCCGAAATCGATCGTGTCACGCATGGTCTCCGCCCACCTTCGTGGATTCGTCTGCGGTTGGTCGGGCGACGATCACTTCGCCGCGCTGAATCTGCCGGTCGTGGTAGTAGACCGAGGGGCGCACCGTCTCGACGATCGTCTCCTCGGTCATCGCCGGATCGTCTTGGTACACCAGGACATCCAGAGCTCGGCCGGCGTTGAACGTCGTACCGTCGTGTTCCTGCACGACCAGCCCGGCCGCGGCCAAGGCCTCCGCGCAGGTGCGCAGATAGCGGCCGGTCTGCCGGTTCTCGGCCGAGCGCCCGGCCTGCGTCAGCTTCCGCTGCGCGCGCCACAGGCTGGTCGCCGCTTCGGCTAGAGGCCCCGTGTCCTCCTCCGATACAGCCGTCTGCTCCGGCACCCGATCGAGGAGCGTGAGCAGCTCAGACAGCTCCCGGCACTGCGCTTCACTGAAGCTCGGCTCCGCGATCCGGATCTCGCGATGCTGCAACCACTGCCTGAACCAGGCCTTCACCAGATCACTCCTCTTCGCCACCGCGCCAAGTCCAGCCAGTACTGCACGCGCAGATCCGGTGCCAGCACGAACGCCTGCTCCATCAACTCCACCGCTCTCTCCAGCGCTCCTGCTCCGGCTGCTTCCACTGCCTCCGCGGCCAGCTCCTGCGCGCGTTCGGCCGGAGACTTCGTCGTACGACGTCGGGCTGCCAACTGCTCGGCCAGCTCCACCGCGGACGCAGTGCGATCGCGGGGGAGCGGTGCGAGCGTGGCGAGCAGGATGCGGTCCAGCTCCTCGTCGATCCGCGGATCGAACTCGCTCGGCGGATGCAGCGGGCGGGCCTCGGACGGGAAGACTCCGGTCAGCAGCACATAGCCGATCACGCCGATCGACCACACGTCCGACGCCGTCGAGTAGCCGAAATCGCGCAGTACTTCGGGCGCCATGAACACGTAGGTGCCCTGCGCACTGGCCAGCAGCGTGACCGGGTTCGCGCTCTTGGCCAGACCGAAATCGGCGATCCGCACCCGCAGCCGCTCGTTGTCGTAGCCGTACATGACGTTCGTGAGCGTCAGGTCGCGATGCAGGATCGGCGGCGTCCGCTCGTGAGCCGCGGCGAGGCCGGAGGCGAGCTGCTCGATCACCTGTACGGCGACGTCGATCGGCAGCGCCGTGCGGTAAGCGTCGGCCAGCTGCTGCAAGGTGCCGCCCGAGACGTACTCCATGGTGAAGTAGCCGCGCTGCCCTTCGGAGGTCGGTACGACGCCGGCGTCGAAGAGCCGGACGATGTTGGGATGCCCGAGCGTCGACAGCAGCCGGGCCTCTTCCAGCAGCTCGTCGGTCCCCTTGAGCGAAGTCACCTCGCGGAACACCTTCAGTGCTTGGAGCCCCAGGTGTTCGTGCCGCACCCGGTACACCTCGCCGAACGCACCACCACCCAGCCGCCGGTCGACGACCAGCGCCTCGCCCACCCGATCACCGGGCGCCAGCAGCGCCGTCATGGCAGTGCCTGGAAGATCAGGATGATCGCGATGAACACGACGATGAAAATGATGACCGGCCAGCAGCCGCTGCCTGCTGAACTCTGGTGCACCGCTGGCGCGTGCGTCGGGCGGAGGCGTTCGATGTTCGCGAGCTGCGCCACCACGAGACGGTTCTCGGTGATCAGGCGCTTCATCTCCGCGGTCCCGGCGTACCCCTCGGCCTGCTCGAACAGCGGAGTGATCCTGGCGTCCTGGAGCGAACCCTCGTTGGCGATGCCGACAGCGCTGTTCTGGTAGATCCGCGCGATGTCGTCGCGCAGGGTCAGTGTGCGTTGGTGCTGCTCCGACGGCAGCATCACCTGCAGCCGCCGATAGACCGGCAGCACGCTGCGCTCCAGCTCACTGATCACCGGGTCGATCTGGTGGTTGCCCTGCTGCAGTCTGCGCCCCAGTGCGAGGGCGGCGTCCTCGGCTCGCTCGTACTGCGGTCGCATGGCGTCGAGCACCCAGCGCTGCGTCGACTCACGGCCGACCGGCCAGTCTGCGAGTACCTTCGCGACTCGGGCCGGGTAGTCACCAGTGGTCGCCAGGTCGAGCAGGGGACCGGTGAGAGTCGCCGGCAACTCACTGCGGAGCTGGTCGATCGCACTGGCGGCCAGCTGCCAGTCGTCGAGGGCCAGCACCCGATTGCGCAGGTGCTGCCAGAACTGCGGGTTCTGCATCGCTGTCGTCCAGCGTTTGCCCGCTCTGCGCCACATGACGTCGTACTGCTGCTTGCCAGGTGGCTGGATCAGCAGTTCGATCGCATGGGCGTGTGCGTAGACCGCCTCGTCGTGGGCCTGGTGCACGGGCACGTCACAGCCGCACTCGCCGTCCGGCCGCCCCCACTCGCCGAACACTTCGTCGACCAGTCGCCGCCGCGGATCACCGAGCAGGCGGTCGAACGCGATCCGCAGTTCGTCCGGATCGGTCGATCCGCTGGTCTCCAGATCCGCCCCCGCCTCCAGTACGGCGGTCACGTGCTGCTGGCGTCGTCGCGTCGTACGGCGGTCGACTCCGGTCGGCAGACCCGTGAGGTGAAAGGCATTGCGCTGATAGAGATCGCGGTTGGCGATCTCGCGCAGCGCACTCACAACGGCGTCGGTCACACCACGATCGTCGCGGCCGCAGACAGGCCCTGGTGATGCGTGACCTCAAGCTGACACGGGGTCCGCGGGACAACGGACCCCGGTTCAACCGCCCGTCAGCTACAGCCGAAGTTCACATCCGGCGTCGTCTCGACCTGGTCCTGCCAGTACGCGACGCCCTTCCAGTAGCCGCAGTCCGTGCCCGGACCGAACCACGCGCCGCCGCCGGCGTAGGCGTACGTCTCGTCGAACTTGGTGAACGGTCCGTTCGCGCTGTCCGCCCGGTACAGCTCGACCCGTACCTCGCTCGGGCTGGTCGAACAGCCGTCCAGCGACACAGCGACGTACAGCATGTTGGCGCTCGAGTAGACGCCCTTCGCGATGTACAGGTCACACGCCTGGGCGCCCGCCGTACTCGCCTGCGCCGGCCCTGCCACGCCCACCACAGCCGCCGCTGTCGCGACGACCGCTCCCAGAAGTTTCCTCATCCCCAGTCCCTTCGGTTAGCAATTAACAGAAGAGCAGCAGGTTAGGTCACTTGTTAACTCAGGTCGACCCTTTCGACGGCCTTGAAAGAAGCAGTTCGCCGATACGGTGGAGATGTGCGCCGAGAGCTGTCGCTTCCGTTCGAGACCCGTGGGCACCGCGGGCTGATCTCGGTGCGCGTCATTCCGAATGACGACCCCTGGGCGTCCGGTCATCAGCTGGTCGTCCCCGACCTGAATGCCGAGGCCTTCCGGGGCTTCCCGATCTGCACGGCCGGCTTGCGGTATCACGGGCAGGGGATCGAGGCGATCATGGGCTGGATCCAGGTGGTCAGCAACGGCGGCACCTCAACGGTCGACCTGGTTCCGAACCTGTCGGGTGTTGATCCGTTCTCCAGCTACGGCTACCTGCCGACCTTCTTCAACGCCCCGGCCAACCCCGGCCACCCGGATGGGCAGTGGCGAGCAGATACCTTCCTGGCCGTCGTACCGGATGTCGTCCGCTCACGCGTGGTTGAGCCGGTCGCGGCGTTCTCCTGGGGGTACGAGCTGTACTCGGGCCGGCCGGAGTTGCTCGACGTCACCCCACTGGCCGCCCGGGACTGGGCGGGTCATCGCTCGCTGCTGGAGGCCGGCCACCCGACCTGGACCTTCACCTAGGTCGCGAAGATGTCGATGCGGTTCGGGCCCCAGGAGACGATCGAGCCGGCTGGGCGGGGGCGGGTGGCGACTGGCTGGAGCCAGCCGGCGAGGGCGGCGGTGTTCATCCGGAGGATCTCGGCGGCGAGCGGCCAGTTGAGCCAGTTGAGGGTGTCGTCGGCGGAGTGGATGTGAGTATTGGCGCTGTCGCTGCCTTCGATGGTGAGGACGGCAGGGATGCCCGCGGTGATGAACGGGACGTGATCGCTCGCGAACGGGTTCAGCGAGGTCTCCACGGCGAGTCCGGTGTACGTCGCCGCGGCGGTCGCGAGGTCGTCGATCAGGCCCGAGGAGAGTTGAGCGCCTTCGAGAAGAACAGTCGGGGTGGTGCTGTTCTTGCTGGCGACCATGTCCAGGTTGAGTACGGCGCGGATGCGCGCACGCTCGGCCGCCGGCAGCGCGGCGACGTACTGTTTGCTGCCGAACAGGCCCTCCTCCTCACCGCCGAAAAGGATCAGCCGGATGTCGTGCTGCCAGGTCCGGGTCGCGAGGACACGGCCGAGCTCCAGTACGCCGGCCGCGCCGCTCGCGTTGTCGTCGGCGCCCGGTGCGGACGCGCTCGGTCCGCCCGCCAGGTTGATCGAGTCCAGGTGAGCCGTGACCAGTACGACGCCGCCTCCGGAGCCGGCGCGGTCGCCGATCAGGTTCTGCGACGGCTTCGTACCGACCGTGATCGGCTGCCGCCGGGTTTGGTAGCCGAGGGCAACCATTCGCTGCTCGGCATGCTCGACGGCGGTCACGAACGACGCGCTGTGGGAGTGCCGCGTCGGCAGGCTCGCCAACCAGGTCACCTCCGCCTGGTACGACGCGGGGTCCAGCTGCGCGAGTAATGCTGACACCGTCGGGTCGACCCGGGTAGCACCCCGCGAGGGCGAGTCCACGACCGTCCCGGCAGGCAGCGCCTCGACCCGCCAGCAATGGTTCGAACGCTTCCGCGGCTTGTCCGCTGCGGAGATCACCAGATGCCGCCCGCGATCGAGCACCGGCTTCACCTCGGGGAAGGCGTCCTGGAAGCTGCGACCCACCTGGGTCACCAAAAGCAGCCCGGGCGCTGTCCTGGCTCCCCGCCCGACCCCGTCTCCGGCGGCGCCCCACACCACACTCCGCTCCCCGAACCGCGCCACCTTCACGCCACGCCGCAGGTCGGGGTGGTCCGCCGCATCCGTCGGCACCAGGTCGGAGGTGGGGACGACGCGGTACCGGACAGATGGGCTTGGCATGGCTATTCCTCCCAGCGGATTTCCAGGCGATCAAGGGTTGCGGTGACGATGCGGCCGTTCGTGATGCGGCCGTCGGAGCTCCAGCGGCCGGCCGGGCGTTCCTCGGGGGTGTCGGCGCGGCCGAGCCCGTAGGTCAGCAGGGTTCCGTCCGGGCGGAACTGCACCCCCCGCCGGCCACGGGCCGGCGGGAAGGCGTAGTCGTCGCGGCGGTAGACGCTGATTCCGTCGTGGTCCTCTTCGAAGGAGTGCGTCCACCGGCCGGGCAAGTGAGTGGTCAGCTCAGCACCACCTCTCCGAGGGCGGGTTCGGCGGGGATGTCGGTCGGGATGGTGAGCTTGAAGTCCGAGATCGTGCCGCCGAGGGCTTCGTAGCCCGTGAGCGACGGTCCCCAGGCGTTGCCGTCCCACCACTTGTGGTAGAGCTGGCTGTCCGTGCCGGTGACGAAGACGTCCAGCCGGTTCGGTCCCCACGAGACCACGCGCGGCTCGTCGGTGCAGACGCCACCCTGGTACTCCCAGCCGGACCACGTCGAGCCGTCCCACCACTGGTGGTAGAGCGCCGAGTCGGTACCGAGCACGAAGACGTCCAGCCGGTTCGCGTCCCACGAGACGACGGTCGGCGCCGACGTACAGACTCCGCCGAGCGACTCCCAGCCGGACCACGCCGTACCGTCGAACCACTTGTGGTACAAGGCGGAATCGGTGCCGATCACGAACAGGTCGAGCCGGTTCGGTCCCCAGGCGACAGCCCGCGGCGGCGAAGCGCAGACGCCACCGAGCGACTCCCAACCCGACCACGCGTTGCCGTCCCAGTACTGGTGGTACGTCGCGTTGTCGGTGCCGAGCACGAACACGTCCAGCCGGTTGGGGCCCCAGGCAACGACTTCGGGCGGGCTCATGCAGACGCCGCCCAGATACTCGTAGCCGTCGACCGACGGTCCCCAGGCGGAACCGTCCCACCACTTGTGATAGAGCGCCCGGTCGGTCCCGAGCACGAAGGCGTCCAGCCGGTTCGGTCCCCAGGTGGCAAGACGCGGCGGACTCATGCAGACGCCGCCCAGATACTCCCAGCCGGTGACGGACGGCCCCCAGGCCGATCCGTCCCACCACTTGTGGTAGACCGCGTGATCGGTGCCCAGGACGAACGCGTCCAGCCGGTTCGGAGCCCACGAGGCGACTTCGGGCGCGCTCATGCAGGTCCCGCCCATGTACTCGTACCCCGTGACCGACGGTCCCCAGGCCGATCCGTCCCACCATTTGTGGTACGTCGCCAGATCCGTCCCAAGCACGAACGTGTCGAGCCGGTCCGAGCCCCACGAGACCACCGAGCCGGCCGGCTCGGGCATCCCGGCGCTACCGCCGGAGACCGGCAGTGTCGACCGGACCGTATCCAGACAGGCCTCCATCCGGGCGACCTGGTCGTGCGTGAACATCACCATGCCGCGGTCGTCGGTGTAGTCCATGTAGTTGACGAACAGGTCGCCGTTCGGCCCGTTGCTGCAGGACAACTTCGGGAAGGTCGGTACGCCGAAGTTCGGCCCGCCGGCGTTCGGGGTGTCGGCGCACTCGTCGGTGCCGCTGCAGCCCGTGCCGTCGTCGCCCCAGATGTGGAACAGGTTGAGGTAGTGGCCGATCTCGTGCGTCGCCGTCCGGCCGAGGTTGAACGGCGCGGCCGCCGTACCGTTGGTGCCGAACCCGGAGTGCAGGATCACGACGCCGTCGGTGTTCGCCGGGCCGCCCGGGAACTGTGCGTACCCAAGCAGTCCGCCGCCGAGCTGACCGACCCAGATGTTCAGGTAGCGGTCGGTCGGCCAGGGATCGATGCCACCGGTCGCCGACGACTTGATCCGGTCGTCGGTCCCGAACGACGCACTCGACGTCTGCGTCCGGGTGATGCCGGTGGTCGGATTGCCGGCCGGGTCCTCGGTCGCGAGGAAGAACTCGATCCGCGAGTCCGCGACCAGCCCGGCGAACGGCGCCGGCACGAAGCCGATGTCGCTGTTGGTGGCCCGGAAGTCGTGGTTCAGAACATCGATCTGGCTCTCGATCTGGGCCTGCGAGATGTTCTGCGCGGCGTTCTGCCACACCACGTGCACCACACAGGGGATCCGCACGACACCGCTGAACCGTTGCTGGCGGGCCACGTACCGCGTTGTCGCGTTCTCGAGTGCCGACCGGGCGGCGGCGTACTCCGGTGAGGTCGACAGCAGCCGACGGTGCACGTCCATCACACCGCACTGCCGTCGAGTCGGATACTCCGTGCTGCTCATACCAGCGCCGTCCGACGTGCCACCGCCACTCATCTTCGGGCTGCCGCCCGCCGCGGTACTCATCGCGCCACCACCCGGTGCCGCGTTCATTGCGGCAGCGCCCCCGCTCGCGCTGCTCATCCCCGTGGCCGGCGTGCCGTTCGCCGATGCTCTCCCATTGGCCTTGCGCGGCATGTCTTTCCCCCTAACGCAGGGGCACGTGAAGCAGGCCGGCGCACGCCGGACCGTCGAGCCATCACCCCCAGCACACCCCACGGCCGAAGACGGATCGTCCCGCCTTCTCCCGCCGAACAGTCGGCCCCCAAGGCACTGCTCTGTTTCACCATCCTCCGCTGACGGCGCGCGCACAACCCCTTACGAGACTGGTAATTCCCAACTTGTTCGCTGAGCCACCGGCCGGAAGCCGAGCTTGCTGTTGACCGCGATCATCGGTGCGTTCTCCGGCGCGTTCCACGTGTGCAGTACGGCGGGCCGCGCCACGCCGGCTTGGAGCGCCCGCAGGTTGGGCGCCTTCACCGCGAGCCCAAGTCCGTGCCCACGATGAGATCTCCGGACATACGTGTCGTACTGGCTCAACCGGCCCGGCGTCTCCGGCGTACCGCCCATCTGCGTGTACGCCGCCAGTTCGCCGGTGGCGCTGTGGATCGCGGCCGTGACATAGGTGAAGCGTCCTTGAGCAAGCCGCCGAGCCTCGGCGTCGCGGATCAGTTCGGGCGTCCAGTGCACGGTGGCGGTCGTTCGTTCGCCGGCCGGCACATCCTCGCTCATGCCGGTCTGCAGATCGGCGAACTGCTCGATCCATTCGGCTGGTGTGTGCTCACGCCACTGCACAATCTCGTACCCAGCAACGGGTTTCTCCGCAATGACGGTCGGAAGTTCGAGCACTTGAT
The DNA here is from genome assembly GCF_040605415.1 of Kribbella sp. NPDC005582. Classification (NCBI taxonomy): domain Bacteria; kingdom Bacillati; phylum Actinomycetota; class Actinomycetes; order Propionibacteriales; family Kribbellaceae; genus Kribbella; species Kribbella sp. NPDC005582. The sequence goes on along the minus strand of NZ_JBEXCU010000004.1, from coordinate 574,216 downwards.
GCAATTCCGCGTGCTTGCGCACGAACCCGCCGGCGCGGGCGAACGCCGTACCGGGGCTCTCGCCGGTCACCGGATCACCGGTCAGGTCGGATCCACTCAGCACCCGCCGCCCGGCCTTGTGAGTCCGTTCGATCGCAACCTCCAGCAACCGCGACCCGACGCCACGCCGCCGCCACTGGGGAATCACGGCGATCTCCACGTCGACCGTTTCGGTGCTTCCCACCAGCCACCAGTCGAACCACGCCACCCCGACCCACACCCCGTCGACCACGGCGCCGATCCCGTCGGCACGCGCTTCGGCATGCTGACTGGTCATCAGCACCCGCGCCTCGTCGGCCCCCATCCCCACCGGGAACTCGAGCTCTCGGCGTACGCCGTACTTCACTTCGTAGAACCGCCCGAACACCTCGGCGTCCTGCCCGTCCACCGCCACGATCTCCATCAGTGGTCCGCCTTGAAGTCGTTGAGGAGGTCGGTGATGAACGGATGGGTTTTGTCGACCGGGCCGGGGCGGCGGGTGCGGTAGTAGGGGATCGCGATCATCGAGAGCGACAGTGCCCAGCCGCGGGCGCGGGCCCAGGTGGTCGGGTCCACGTCGAGGGCTTCGCGGAACGCTTGCCGGGCGTCGCCTTCGAACAGCCACCAGGCCGGCAGTACGTCGGCCGCGGGGTCGGCGGCCCACGCCGTACCGAAGTCGATCACGGCCGAGAGGTTGCCGTTGGCAACAAGTAGGTTGCCGGCCATCAGGTCGCCGTGGACCCAGCGCGCCGGACCGTCATAGGTGTCGGCGGCCAGCGACGCCTCCCAAGCGGCGAGGACGAGCTCCACGTCGAACTCGTCCCGCAACTGGTCGAGGGCCTCGCGGAACATCGCGTCGCGCGGCTTCAGCGGCGTACCGCGGCTGAAGGGGTCGTCCGGTGGGACGGGCGCGTCGGTGGTGTCGACCGTCTGCAGGCAGCGGATGAACTCGGCGAGGTCGCGCGCGGTGGCGCTCGGGTCGGCGAGCCGGTCGAGACGGAACGGTTCTCCTTCGAGCCAACGGTAGACACCCCAGGTGAACGGATAGTCCGCGCTGGGCTCGCCGAGTGCGAGCGGTTCGGGTACGGCGCGGGGGAGATGCGGGGCGAGGCGCGGCAGCCAGGTGAGGTCCTTCTCGACCTGACCCTGCGTACCGACGGTCCGGGGGAGCCGGACGGCCAGCTCAGCGCCCACCCGGAAGGTCACGTTGTCCGTGCCCGAAGCGGCGACGACCTCGATCGGAGCGCCGGCCCACTGCGGGAACTGCTCGGCGAGGAGACGCGCCACCAGGTGGGCGTCGATGTCGACTTCGTCATCGTGCAGCTTCGCGACCATAGTCCGGGAGCCTCACAGCCGGCTCGGCGACGGTCAATCGACTTTCAGGCGTCGAGGGGGTTGGTGGCGATCCGCCCGCTGAGGTCAGCCTGCATGGCGCGTGCCGGCGAGCTGTCCGGCTTGCGCTCGGCCTGCTCCCGGCGCTCCGGCGACCAGCCGGCTCCGGTGGCGAACACCCGAGCCACGTGACCACCGGCCTCTTCGAACGACACCGTGTGGCTGTCGAACACCGGGACAGGCTGATGTCGTGGAACATCGCGGCCACGAAGAGCAGTTCGGCGTCGTACGAGAGCTTCTCCTGCTCGGCCAGGGCGGCCGCCCAGAGGTAGACCCGGCGGGAGTGACTCTGCAGAGTGGGCCAAGCGGGCGCGGTCAGCGGTGCGGGCGGAGGGCTCGGTTGGCTGCCGGCTCGGCGATCTCGGCGCGGAAGGGGTGGGCGGGGTAGACGCCCAGCAGGCGGACCTCGACGGAGAAGAACGCCAGCTCTTCCATCGCCAGCGCGACGTTGGGGTCGTCGGGGTGGCCTTCGATGTCGGCGTAGAACTGGGTGGCGAAGAACCAGCCGCCTAGTTGGTAGGACTCCAGCTTGGTCATGTTGACGCCGTTGGTGGCGAAGCCGCCGAGGGCCTTGTAGAGCGCGGCCGAGACGTTTCGGACCCGGTAGACAAAGCTCGTCATGACCGGTCCGGAACCGACCGGCGGAACGACGCGTTCGCGGGCCAGCACGAGGAACCGGGTCGTGTTGTGGTGCTCGTCCTCGACGTCCTCGGCCAGCGTCTCGAGTCCGTAGAGCTCGGCCGCGGCGCGCGGTGACAGCGCCGCCACGGTCGGGTCGGCGAGCTCGGCGACCTCGCGGGCCGCGCCGGCGGTGTCGTCGGCGACGACCGTCGACCAGCCGTGCTCGCGGATGATCTTGCGGCACTGGCCGAGCGCGTGCACGTGGCTGCGCACAGTCCGGATCTGGTCGATTGACGTACCGGGCACGGCCATCAGCTGGAAGTGGATCGGCAGGAAGTGCTCACCGATGATGTGCAGCCCGGAGGTCGGGAGCAGATGGTGGATGTCGGCCACCCGGCCGGCGATCGAGTTGTCGATCGGGATCATCGCCAGCCCGGCGCGGCCGCTGCTCACCGCCTCGAGCGCGTCCTCGAACGTCGTACAGGGCAGTTGCTCGCGGTCCGGAAACATCTCGGAGCACGCCATCGCCGAGTTGGCTCCGGGCTCACCCTGGTACGCGATCGGTCCATCCACGGACCCAGGGTAGCCCTGCGTCATCTCAAGGCGCGGATCAGGTGTCCGACTTGCGGACCTTCTTCGGGGCGCCGGTGGTCGCCCGGCCCTCGAGCGCCTTGGCCTTGGTGGCGTACATGTCGAGGTACTCCTGGCCGGACAGCTCCATGATCTTGTACATGATCTCGTCGGTGACGGCGCGCAGGATGAGCCGGTCGCTCTCCATCCCCTCGTACCGCGAGAAGTCCAGCGGCTCGCCGAACTTCACCGTCGGTGAGGCGAACGACGCCACCACCTTGCCGGGCGGCGCGACCACGTCGGTGCCGATCACCCCGCACGGGATCACCGGGACCTTCGCCTCCAGCGCCAGCCGGGCCACGCCGGTCCGGCCCTTGTACAGCCGGCCGTCGTGCGAGCGGGTGCCCTCGGGATAGATACCGAACAGGTCACCGCGCTCGAGCACCTTCATCCCGGCCCGCATCGCACCTTCCGACGCCGAGCCGCCGGAGCGGTCGATCGGGACCTGGCCGGTGCCCTTGAAGAAGCCGCGCTGGAACCGGCCCTTGATCCCGGCCCCGGTGAAGTAGTCGGACTTCGCGACGAAGGTCACCCGGCGCCGCAGCGCCAGCGGCATGAAGATCCAGTCCGCGTACGAGAGGTGGTTGCTGGCGATGATCGCCGCGCCCTCGGCCGGGACGTTCTCGGCGCCGATCACGATCGGCCGGAAGAGCCGCTTCACCGGCGGTCCGACGATGACGTTCCTGAGCAGCCAGTAGATGCCCTTACCGTCACCGTCCGCTGCCGCGTCCACGACCGGATCCACCCTACGGTCAGGCTGTGGCGACTGCGCCGGTTCCGTCATCGATGTCCTCTCCTCACGTTCCCCGAACCCACATGATGCCGTACGACGGCCCGCGGCGGGAGCGAAGTCGCCACGCGGAAGGTCCTGACAGGTTCGGCCGGGCGTTCGTAAGCTGCTCACGGCAGTGTCGCCAGGGGCAGGGGAGATGTCGTGAGGACCATACGTTTGACGGCAGTGGTCGGCGTGCTCGCCGCCGCTCTAGTAGGAACCGGTACGACGGCGCAGGCCGACGAGCTGGCCCCGGAGGCGAAGGTGGTCCCGCTCCAGGTGACCGGCCCGGCCGCCTCCCGGTTCAACCTGATCGTGATGGGCGACGGCTACACCGCGACCGACCTGCCGAAGTTCCGCGAGCAGGTCGACAAGCACCTCAACGTGCTCTGGAGCATCGAGCCGTTCAAGTCGTACCGCAACTACTTCAACGTGTACGCCGTGGAGATCGCCTCACCGCAGAGCGGCGTCGACTGTGATCCGAACCTCACCTCGCCGAAGGTCGATACCCCGCTCCAGATGGGTTTCTGGGGCGGTTGCAACCCGAACAGCGTCCAGCGCCTGCTGACCGTCAGCTCGACCGCCGCGATCTCGTACGCCGACCTCGTCCCCGGCACCACGTCGGGCAACCGCCAGATTCTTGCCATCGGCAACAGCGACACGTACGGCGGCGCCGGTGGCACGTACGCGACCGCCTCGGGCGGCAATGCGCTCTCGGCCCTGATCACCCCGCACGAGCTCGGTCACTCGCTCGGCGGCCTGCAGGACGAGTACGACTACTACGCCCGAGGCGACCGCGGAGCGCCGTACGAGGGGGCGGAGCCGTCGTCGATCCACCACTCGTTGCTGACTGAGCAGCAGATGCGTGACCAGCAGCAGAAGTGGTTCCGCTGGCTGGGGGAGCGGTCGGAGTCCGGCGGGACGATCGGGCGCTACGAAGGCGGCATGTACGCCGGTTCCGGCGTCTGGCGGCCGAGCCGGCACTCGATGATGAAGACGCTCGGCTACTACTTCGACCAGATCTCGCGGGAGCGGATGACGCAGCGGATCTCGTCCCGCGCCAACCTCTTCCAGGCAAGTACGCCGGCCGGTGACGTCGCCGCGGACCAGGTCGTCTGGCTGCAGACCCTGCACCCGAGCAGTCACGAGCTCGACGTCACCTGGACCCTGGACGGGCGGACCCTGCCGACCGGCAACCGGCGGGCGGTCGACCTGGCCACGCTCGACCTCGCACCCGGCCGGCACACGCTCACCGCCAAGGTCGTCGATCCGACCGACTTCATCCGCGACCCCGCCGTCCGGCCGACCGCGTCCCGGACCTGGACGGTCGACACAGGCCTGACCGCCAGGTCCACGACCGCCGCCAAGCCCGCGACCGCCGTCGAGCCCGCGACCGCCCCGGTTGCCTTCACCGGTTCGACCGCCACCGATCATCCGGTCAGCGCCGACGAGGTCGTGTACGCCGAGACCACCCAGCCGGACACCGAGCAGCCGGCGATCAGCTGGCGGGTGGATGGTCAGCCGGCCGAGAACCCCGGGAACGACCGCGACTTCGACCTCGGCGCGCTCGGTCTGACCGGTCGCCACACGCTGACCGCGACCGTCGGGACCCAGACGCTGACCTGGCAGGTCGATGGCGTCGAGCCGACGGTCACCTCGACGCTGTCGAAGCCGCTCCTGGCGATCCAGAAGCCGACCGGGCCGGAGTACATCTACAACGACGCCTTCACGATGAAGCTGGCCGCGACCGACGACAGCACCGGGTACGTCGTACCGGAGTTCGGCGTCGACGGCGACGGCTGGTTCAACTACTTCGGCTGGCCGACCGATGCGTCCGCGCCGTGGAAGTTCACCGCGGAGGGGACGGCAATCGACCAGCTCGTCTACGGCAAGCTCGGCGTACCGCGGGTGGTGCCGTGGGACGACGTGCCGCCGGGCTACGGCCGGCACCAGGTCGAGTACCGGGCCATCGATGCCTCCGGCAACATCGGGACCCCGCGCCGGTTCGCGGTCACGCTGCTGCGGCCGGCTCCGGCCTGTACGACGACGATCACCGGGACCCGCAACGGCCCGCTGGTAGTGGGATCCGGGGTCACCTGCTTGACCGGGGCAACCGTCAACGGGCCGGTCCAGATCTCCGCCGGGGCCTCGCTGGTCGCGACCGATGCGCGCATCTCGGGACCGGTCAACGCGACGAAGGCGGCCGACGTACATCTGCTGCGTACGGCGGTGCGCGGGCCGGTCTCGCTGTCCGGAACCACGCGCAGCGCGGCGCTGATCGGCAGCACGATCAGCGGCCCGGTCTCGGTCAGTACGGCGAGCACTGGTGAGCCGGTGGCGATTGCCGGCAACTCCGTCGGCGGTCCGCTGTCGTGCTCCGGGAACACCGCCGTACCGACGAATCTGGAGGCGCCGAACCAGGTCGCCGGACCGCGCTCCGGGCAGTGCGCCAAGCTCTGAGTCACTCGGACATGGAGCTGAGTTTCGGCGACATGTCGGTGGCCGGCTGGCTGCCATAACTTCTCAGTACGGCGGGGACGACACCTCGCCGTACTGGGAGGAGTGACATGAACGGACTGCGGGTGGCGGCGCTGATGGCGGCCACGATCACGACCGGCCTGATGACCGGGGCCTACTGGGCCTACGGGACCGCCTTCATGCCCGGACTGGCGAAGGTCGACGACAAGACGTTCGTCGCGGCGTTCCAGGCGGCCGACCGGGCGATCGTGAACCCGGTCTTCCTCGGGATCGGCTTCGTCGGGACCCTGCTGCTGACCGGGCTGGCCGGGCTGCTGAGCATCAAGGAGAAGGCACTGCCGTGGATCGCGGCCGCCTTCGTGCTCTACCTGATCACGATGATCGTCACGGTCGCGGTCAACGTCCCGCTGAACGACGCCCTCAAGGCGGCCGGTGACCCGAACACCATCGACGTCACCGCCGCCCGGGCCGCCTTCGACGAGGCCCGCTGGCGCACCTTCAACAACCTCCGCACCGTGGTAGCCCTGGCCGCCTTAACCCTGCTGACCTGGGCCCTCTACCTCACCGGCAAGTCCGCCCAGCCGTAGCTCCTGACAGAATGCGGGGGTGGCACCTGTTCAAGCTCCGCCGTCGCAGCAGCTCCCCGCGGTCCAGAAACTCCGAATCCGGTTCGCCAAGCGCGGGCGGCTGCGATTCACCTCACACCGCGACTTCCAGCGGGCGTTCGAGCGCGCCGTCCGGCGCGCCGACCTCCCGGTGGCCTTCTCGCACGGCTTCAGCCCGCACCCGAAGATCTCGTACGCCGGCGCCGCGCCGACCGGCGCCGCCTCCGAGGCGGAGTACTTGGAGATCTCGCTCACACAGGAGCGGGACGCCGAGCGGGTCCGGGCCGCCCTGGACGAGGCGCTGCCGCCGGGGCTGGACGTCCTCGAGGTGGTCGTCGCCGGGCCGGGCGCGCTGGCCGACCGGCTCGAGGTCAGCGAGTGGCGGATCGCGTTGCCCGGGGTGGATCCGGAGCCGGCCGCGGCGGCGGTCGAGACGTTCCTCGCCCGGACCGAAATCACGGTCGAGCGCATGACCAAACGGGGACTTCGCTCGTTCGACTGTCGGGACGCCGTTCTCCGACTCACCGTCGGGAGTGAACCGGGGTCGGTTGAGACATGTGCGATACTGCAAGTGGTGTTACGGCACGGAACCCCGGCCGTGAGACCCGACGACGTTCTCGCCGGCTTGCTCGAAGTAGCGACGCTCCCGGTGACGGGCCCGGCTCTTCTGACCAGGCTCGCCCAGGGCCCGCTGATCGCGGCAACCGGCACAGTGGACGACCCGCTCGCTCGAGACCGCGACGCCAACCAGGCGACCGCGACCGGCCAAGCGAGTCCCCACCAGACGCATACCGCGGAGGGCGACGCCGCCGCTCCCGCTGTGCCCTGAAGCGCGGTCGGAGCGGATCCAGCAGGCTTCCGTCGCCCGGGCTCACTCGCCAGGAGCGGCGAACCGTGACCGCCAGGTGGCAGCGCCGGACCCGTGACAGGGGTGACGGGATGCGCCTCCCGGCTTGAGGAGACCGCACCACATGCTCGACAACGAGCCGACCACCGAGGCAGCCGAGGCTGCCCCCGCGTCTTCGAAGAAGACCGTCACCGCCAAGAAGACGGTGAAGAAGACCGCCGCGAAGAAGACCACCACGACCCCGCGCAAGCGGACCGCCAAGGCGGCCGCCGCCGAGGTGCCGACGCAGTCCGACGACGTGGCCGCCGATCCGGCGCCGCGCACGGCCAAGAAGGCGGTGGCCAAGAAGGCCGCCGCGAAGAAGGCCCCGGCGAAGAAGGCCGCCGCCGAGGCCCCGGCCAAGCGCACCGCGACCAAGCGCGCCGCCAAGAAGACCGCCGCCGAGCCGACGAGCACCGTCGACGCCGGCCCGGTCGTCGAGACACCCGCCCCGGTCAAGGCCACCCGCAAGCGCACCACCAAGAAGGCCGCCGCGACCCTGATCGCGACCGACAGCCCCGTCACCGACGGCCCTGTAGCCGACGCCGAGCTGCCGCCCGCCGAGGCGCCCGCCGCCCCGGCCCGCCGCACCCGCTCCCGCCGCGGCGCCGCTGGCGACACCACTGGTGCCACCACCGCGAGCGACGCCACTGGTGCGACCGCCGCCGCGGATGCGCCCGCCGCCGCTGCCCCCACCCGCCCGACCACCTTCACCGGCAGCTCCCACGTCGTGAGCAGCTCCGCGCCCTCGACCGGCACCGCAGCCTCGGCCACCGGCGACTCGGCCAACTCGAGCCGTGCGACCACCGCCGCCGATTCCAGCGCCGCCGACTCCGCCGCCGGAGCTGACTCCGCTGCGGGAACCGGCTCCGGCCGCACCACCAAGCGCACTTCGCGGCGCCGCGGCGGCCAGTCCGCCGCCGACGCGCCCGCTGCAGCTGAAGCGGCCCCGCTCTTCCCGACGGCAGACGAGACGGCGGCCGAGGCCGACGTACCCGCCGCGGAGCCCACCACCCGCCGTACGCGTCGTGGCGCCCCCGCCGCGGCGGCGGTGCTGTTCCAGGCGCCGACCGTCCCGCCGGCCGACGTACCGGCGCAGGCCGCGGCCACCAGCCCGGTCGAGGCCACCGAGGCCGCCCCGACGACCCGCAGCTCGCGGAGCCGTCGCGGTGCCAAGGCCACGCAGGTCGACGAGACCGTTCAGGCGACCGACGCTGAGGCTCCGATCGCCGAGCCGGGTGACGACGAGCAGCCGACCACCTCACGCCGCCGCCGGAGCCGTCGCGGCCGCGACGCGGAGGCTCGCGAGGAGATCGCCGAGCCGATCGTCGAAGAGCTCGAGGACGACGAAGAAGACGACGAGACCGAGGCCGACGAGACCGCCGAGGACGAGACCGGCGACGTCCAGGCCGAGGACGGCGAGGACGACGGGGACGACTCCGCCGAGGGCACCCGCCGCCGGCGTCGCCGCCGCGGTGGCCGCCGTCGCCGCAAGACCGGTGACGCCGACGACAGCGCCGACGACACCGACGAGCAGGACAGCGACGACGCCGACAGCGCCGTCGCCGACGACGAGCAGGACGGCTCGGCCGACGACGGTGAGGACAGCGGAAGCTCCTCGCGTCGCCGCCGTCGTCGCCGTCGCCGCAAGGGCGAAGAGGGCGCGACCGCGGCCGACGACCCGGAGGAGATCGTCGTCCGGGTTCGCGAGCCGCGCAGCAAGAACACGGCCAACGAGGTCACCGCGATCGAGGGCTCGACCCGGCTGGAGGCGAAGAAGCAGCGCCGCCGCGAGGGCCGCGCCGCCGGTCGTCGTCGCGCGCCGATCGTGACCGAGGCCGAGTTCCTGGCCCGGCGCGAGTCGGTCGAGCGGGCGATGGTGATCCGGTCGCGAGGCGACCTGACCCAGATCGCGGTCTCCGAGGACAACGTGCTCGTCGAGCACTACGTCACCACGGCCGAGCAGAGCTCACTGATCGGCAACGTGTACCTCGGTCGCGTGCAGAACGTGCTGCCCAGCATGGAGGCGGCGTTCATCGACATCGGCAAGGGCCGCAACGCGGTCCTGTACGCCGGTGAGGTCGACTGGGCCACGCTCGGCGGGGCCAACGGCCCGCGCAAGATCGAGCAGGTGCTGAAGTCCGGCCAGTCGGTCCTGGTCCAGGTGACCAAGGACCCGATCGGCCACAAGGGCGCCCGGCTGACCAACCAGATCAGCCTGCCCGGCCGGTACGTCGTCTACGTCCCGCGCGGCGGCAACGGCGGGATCAGCCGCAAGCTCCCCGACACCGAGCGGAACCGGCTCAAGACCATCCTCAAGGACATCATCCCGGACGAGGCCGGCGTGATCGTCCGGACCGCGGCCGAGGGCGCGACCGAGGAGGAGCTGACCTCGGACGTCACCCGCCTGCAGTCGTACTGGACGGAGATCGACAAGAAGTCGAAGGGTGGCCAGGCGCCCGCGCTGCTGCACGGTGAGCCCGACCTGCTGATCCGGGTCGTCCGCGACCTGTTCACCGAGGACTTCTCCAAGCTGGTCATCTCCGGTGACGACGCCTACGACCAGGTCAAGGACTACGTCTCGTACGTCGCCCCGCACCTGGCCGACCGGGTCGAGAAGTGGAGCTACGCCGACTCCGGCGACGTGTTCGCGAACTTCCGGATCGACGAGCAGATCAAGAAGGCGCTGGACCGCAAGGTCTGGCTGCCGTCGGGTGGTTCGCTGGTCATCGACCGGACCGAGGCGATGACGGTGGTCGACGTCAACACCGGCAAGTTCACCGGCTCCGGCGGCAACCTCGAGGAGACCGTCACCAAGAACAACCTGGAAGCGGCCGAGGAGATCGTCCGTCAGCTCCGGCTGCGCGACATCGGCGGCATCATCGTGATCGACTTCATCGACATGGTCCTGGAGTCGAACCGCGATCTGGTGATGCGCCGGCTGGTGGAGTGCCTGGGCCGGGATCGGACCAAGCACCAGGTGGCCGAGGTCACCTCGCTCGGCCTGGTCCAGATGACCCGGAAGCGGATCGGTACCGGCCTGCTCGAGGCGTTCAGCGAGAACTGCGACCACTGCGGTGGCCGCGGCCTGATCCTGCACGACGAGCCGAAGGAGTCCCGGCGCCGGGACGGTGGCCGCGGCAACCAGGGCGGCGGTAACCAGAGCAACGGTGGCAACCAGAGCAACTCTGGCAACCAGAGCAACGGCAACGGCCCGGAGCAGGCCAAGCCGGCTGCGCAGGCCGAGGACGCGGGCCGGAAGAGCTCCCGCCGCCGGCGCGGCAAGGGCCGCTCCGACGAGGAGACCGCCGAGACGGAGACCGCGCAGCACCATGCGGACGCCGCTCAGCGACTGGCCCAGATCGCTGCGGCTTCGGCGAAGAAGGAGGCCGAGGAGTCGGCCACCGGTACGCCGGAGCCGACCGGCTATCCCGTGTCCGGCCAGTCCGACGAGCCGGTGAGCCCGGAGGCGACCGGTTTCCCGCCGGCCGACGTACCGGCTGACGAGGCGGACGCCGGGCAGAACGGCGCCAAGAGCACGCGACGCCGGCGCAGCAGCCGGAGCCGCGGTAAGGCGGCCGGTGAGGCTTCGGAGACACCTTCGGAGCTGGTCTCGGCCGGGCAGTAACCCGATTTCCAGGATGCTGCGTCCGCGTAGTATCCTGGTCTTTCGGTACGCCCGAGGCGTACCGACTTGTGTGTTGTGAGTGTGTTACTGGGGCATTGCCACCGGTGACGGACCAGCACGCTGTGTACAGAACTTCCGATCCAGCAGAGAGTGAGATCCACGGTGTACGCGATCGTGCGCAGTGGCGGCACCCAGCAGAAGGTCGCCGTCGGCGATGTCATCGAGATCGACAGCCTGACGGACGCGGTGGGCGACACCGTCGCGCTGCCGGCAGTCCTGGTCGTCGATGGCGACACCGTGACGACCGATGCAGCGGCGCTGGCCAAGGTTGCCGTGTCGGCTGAGGTTCTCGGCCGCACCAAGGGACCCAAGATCCACATCCTGAAGTACAAGAACAAGACCGGTTACCGCAAGCGCCAGGGGCACCGTCAGCACTACACCCAGGTCAAGGTCACCGCGATCGACGCGAAGAAGTGAGCTGATTAGAAAATGGCACACAAAAAGGGCGCAGCCTCGACCCGCAACGGTCGTGACTCCAACGCGCAGCGGCTCGGCGTGAAGCGGTACGGCGGCCAGCTGGTCAACGCCGGCGAGATCATCGTCCGGCAGCGCGGCACGCACTTCCACCCGGGCAACCTGGTGGGCCGCGGCGGCGACGACACGCTGTTCGCACTTGCCGAGGGCAAGGTGGAGTTCGGCACCCGGCGCGGTCGTCGCGTCGTGAACATCGTCCCGGCCCCGGCGGAGTAACACCGCCACCCGGGTTTGTAACAGCTCTTTCAGGAGGGCGGGTCGCGGAATACCGCGCACCCGCCCTTTTGCTGTCTCAGTAGTACCTCAACAGGAAGTAGAGAAGCACCGATGGCGATCCCCAGCTTTGTCGACCGCGTGACGGTGCACGTCACCGCGGGCCGCGGCGGACACGGATGTGCCTCGGTGCACCGGGAGAAGTTCAAGCCCCTCGGCGGTCCCGACGGCGGCAACGGCGGTGACGGCGGCAGCGTGATCCTGCGCGTCGACCCGGACACCACCACCCTCGTCGACTACCACCGCTCCAGCCACCGTACGGCGACGAACGGTGCCCAGGGCAAGGGTGACCACCAGGCCGGCAGCAACGGCGACAGCGTGGTGCTGCCGGTTCCGGACGGCACCGTGATCAGCACCCCCGACGGTGAGATCCTCGCCGACCTCGTCGGCCCCGGCGCCGAATTCGTTGCTGCTCAAGGCGGCAAGGGCGGTCTGGGCAACGCGGCGCTGGCCAGTAGCGCCCGCAAGGCACCCGGTTTCGCGCTGCTCGGTGAGGACGGCGAGGAGCGCACGCTCGTCCTCGAACTGAAGGTCGTCGCGGACATCGGTCTGGTCGGTTTCCCGAGCGCCGGCAAGTCGTCGCTGATCGCGTCGATCAGCCGCGCCCGGCCGAAGATCGCGGACTACCCGTTCACCACCTTGATCCCGAACCTCGGCGTCGTCGTCGCCGGCGAGACCACCTTCACGGTGGCCGACGTACCGGGCCTGATCGAGGGCGCCAGCCTGGGCCGCGGGCTCGGGCACGACTTCCTGCGGCACGTCGAGCGGTGTGCGGCACTCGTGCACGTCATCGACTGCGCGACGTACGAGCCGGGCCGCGACCCGCTCAGCGACCTCGACACGATCGAGGCCGAGCTGACCGCGCACGGCGGGCTCGAGGACCGGCCGCGACTCGTTGCCCTGAACAAGATCGACGTACCGGACGCCCGTGAGATCGCGGCGATGGTGCAGGGCGAGCTGGAGCAGCGTGGACTGCGGGTGTTCCCGATCTCGACCGCGAGCCACGAGGGCCTGGAGGCGCTCAAGTTCGCGATGGCCGAGATCGTCGTCCGCCGCCGCGCGGAGCAGGAGAAGCCCGATACCACGCGGATCGTGATCCGGCCGCAGGTCCAGGGCGGGCCCGAATTCAAGGTGAAGAAGCTGCCGGAGGACGGCGGCTGGCTGGTGCAGGGCGCCAAGCCCGAGCGCTGGGTCAAGCAGACCGACTTCACCAACCCGGAGGCCGTCGGCTACCTCGCCGACCGGCTGAACCGGCTCGGCGTTGAGCGTCAGCTGCTCGAGCTCGGCGCGATGGCCGGCGACGGGGTCATCATCGGCGACGGCCCGAACGCGGTCATGTTCGACTTCGCGCCCGAGGTTCAGGCCGGTGCGGAGCTGTTGTCCCGGCGCGGCGAGGACCAGCGGCTCGAGGAGGACCGGCCCGCGCTGCAGCGCCGTCGGCGCAAGGACGAGGAGTACCACGCCCTTCGGTCGGGCGAGGCCAAGACCGACCTGTCGGAGTACGGGCAGGGCTGGGTCGAGGACGAGGTCGACCTCTCCCCGGCCGAGGCGAAGCGAGCGGCGGAGAAGGCGGAGAAGCTGGCGCGCAAGGAAGCGCGCGAGCTGGCTCTGCAGCAGGAACTCGACCAGAACGGGTAACACCTGATGGATCAGCGCGCGGAGGCCGTCGAGGCCACGCGAATCGTCGTCAAGGTCGGCTCGTCGTCGCTGACCCAGCGCGGCCGGATCGATCTGGACCGGCTCCGGCCGCTCGTCGACGCCATCGCGGCGCGCCGGGCGACCGGGACCGAGGTCGTGCTCGTCTCCTCGGGGGCGATCGCGGCCGGGCTGGCGCCGATGGGGTTGCGATCGCGACCGCGTGACCTGGCCACCCAGCAGGCGGCCGCGTCGGTAGGCCAGGGCGAGCTGATGGCCCGCTACAGCGACGCGTTCGCCACGCACAACCTGCGGGTCGGCCAGGTGCTGCTGACGGTCGACGACGTGACCCGGCGCAGCCACTACCGCAACGCGTTCCGGACGTTCGCTCGCCTGCTCGAGCTGGGCGTCGTACCGATCGTGAACGAGAACGACACCGTTGCCACCACTGAGATCCGCTTCGGCGACAACGACCGGCTGGCCGCGCTGACCAGCCACCTCGTGCACGCCGATCTGTTGCTGCTGCTCTCCGACGTCGACGGCCTGTACGACGGCGATCCGCGCAAACCCGGCACGACGATGGTCACCGAGGTCCGTGGCGCGGCCGATCTGGAGCCGCTCGCGATCGGCAAGACCGGCTCGTCCGGCGTCGGAACCGGCGGCATGCAGACCAAGGTCGAGGCAGCCGCGATCGCCACCGAGGCCGGCATCCCCGTCGTCCTGACCTCGGCTGCACTCGTCGCAGACGCCTTGCAGGGCAAGCGTGTTGGCACTCTGTTCCACCCGACTGGCCGTCGGCAGAAGACGCGCATGCTCTGGCTCGCGCACGCCACCTCCGGCGTCGGCATCCTGCGCCTCGACGAAGGCGCGGTCCGAGCCGTGACAGAGCGCCGTACGTCGCTGCTGCCGGCCGGCATCGTCGCCGTCGAAGGCATTTTCTCGGCGGGGGACCCGGTCGATCTCCTCTCGCCGTCCGGCGTCGTGGTCGCCCGCGGGCTGGTCAACTACGACGCTGTGGAGCTTCCCGGTCTGCTCGGCCGCTCGACCCGCGACCTCGCGCGCGAGCTCGGCCCGGCGTACGAACGAGAGGTCGTCCACCGAGACGACCTGGTCCTGTTGTGATCGCCGAATTTAGGATGAACACGTGAGCGAGATCATCGAACTGGCCCGGCGGGCGCGAGAAGCGTCGTACGCGTTGGCGGAAGCCTCGCGGGCGACCAAGGACGCGGCGTTGCACGCGATGGCGGCGGCGCTGCGGGCTCATAGCGATGACATCGTGGCGGCTAATGCTGTCGATGTCGCGGCGGCCCGCGAAGCCGGTACGCCGGAATCGACCGTCGACCGGCTTGCCTTGGATGCCAAGCGGGTGGATGGGATGGCGGCCGGACTGGAGCAGTTGGCCGGTCTGACCGATCCGGTCGGCGAGGTCGTGCGCGGCTACACGCTGCCCAACGGTCTGGAGCTTCGCCAGGTCCGCGTTCCGTTCGGGGTCGTCGGGATCATCTACGAGGCCCGGCCGAACGTGACGGCCGACGCGGCCGGCATCTGCCTCAAGTCGGGCAACGCCGTGCTGCTGCGTGGTTCCTCGTCGGCGGCCGCCTCCAATGTCGCGATCATCGACGTACTGCGGGAGGCCGCGGCGTCGGTGGGGTTGCCGGCCGATGTGGTGCAGGGTGTGCCGACGGATCGGGCCGCGGTCAAGGAGCTCATGCAGGCGCGCGGGCTGGTCGACGTACTGATTCCGCGCGGTGGCGCCGGGCTGATCCAGACCGTGGTCAGCGAGTCGACCGTGCCGGTGATCGAGACGGGTGTCGGCAACTGCCATGTGTACGTCGATGCCGACGCGGATCTCGGGCTGGCGCTGGCGATCCTGCTGAACTCGAAGACCCAGCGGCCGAGCGTGTGCAACGCTGCCGAATCTTTGCTGGTGCATTCTGACGTGGCCGCTGAGTTTTTGGCACTTGCCCTTCCTGCGTTGGCGTCTGCGGGTGTGACGGTGCACGGCGACCCTGCGGTGGTTGCTGCTGGCAAGGATGTTGTCGCGGCGACCGACGAGGACTTCGGAACCGAGTACAACTCACTCGACCTGTCGGCCGCGGTGGTCTCATCGCTGGAGGATGCCGTCCAGCACATTCGCCGCTACAGCTCCGGTCACACCGACGCGATCATCACCCGCTCGCAGGCGGCCGCGCGTCGCTTCGTGCAGGCGGTCGACTCGGCGGCGGTCGTGGTCAACGCGAGCACGCGGTTCACCGACGGCGGCGAGTTCGGCTTCGGCGCGGAGATCGGTATCTCGACGCAGAAGCTGCACGCGCGCGGCCCGATGGGCCTGCCGGAGATGACGTCGACCAAGTACGTCGTGACCGGCGAAGGTCAGATCCGGAACTGATTCGCAGTCACCATGAGCGGCTCTGCGCTGAGAACAGCCAGAGCCGCCACATGATCGGGGTCGGTGGGCTCACTTGTCGGCTCGCCCACCGGCAGGTCTACCAGGTGCGCCGGCCCTTCGCGCCCCTCCCACCTCACCACAGCGCCCGGCTGATCCGGGGCGCTCACCACCACGGACTGCAGCCCCGCGATCCCGTCTCCGGTCGCCTTGAGCAGCGCCTCCTTGCGCGTCCAGTACCTCGCGAATGCCCACGGCTTGTCGGACGCCTTGGCCAACTCCGCCAGCTCCTCCGGCGCCAGGCTCATCCGTGCGATGCCGTCGACATCGAGCTTCGGGTCGATCTGCTCCACGTCGAGCCCGACCGGCGCCGTACCGATCGCCAGGCCGACCCAATCGCCTGAATGCGACACCGACAACTCGATGCCCTCGGCCCGGACCTTCCCATGCGGCTTTCCGCAGTCCCGGCAGGTCCGATCCAGTGCGACGCTTGCTGGCGGCAACGACATGCGGGCTCCGAGCAACCGCCGTACCAGCGTCACTCCGAGCAGGAACCGAGCCTTGTCCTCGTCACGCCGGTACGCCGTGTAGCGCTGCTGCTCGATCGCGTTGAGATCCGCGACGAACTCCGGCTGTGCCTGGTCGATCCGCGCCCACCACACCTCGACGTTCACGCCGTCGCCAGCGCCCACTCGACTGCCTCCGCGATATCGGTCACCGGGTACTTCACTGCGTTGACCACCCGATCCGCGCCGATGACGAGAACGACTCGCTTCAGACGCTCGTATCCACCGGCTCGGAACGTCGGCAACCGTAGCGCCGCGGCCAGCTGCAGTTCCACATCCGACAGCAGGAGCTGCGGGACTTCCTCGGCCGCGGCGAACGCCTGCTGCTCATCCGTGCGCTGCGTGCTGACTCCTCGCACCGTGACGTTGTGTGCTTTGAACTCGTCGTACTTCGCTGCGAACAGCCGGTTCTCCAGCGTGCACCCCGCCGTACCGGCGATCTCCATCCACCCCTCCGGCAACGGCGTCGGCCGGCCAGTCGCGGGGTAGCCGAACAGCACCGTCGACCGCGCCTCCCCATCCACCACATCCACCGCCGTACCGGCCGTAGACGGCAACACCAACCGCGGCACCCGCCGCCCAACAAGCTCATGCACGCGCTGCGCAGGCGCCTCGCCAACCGCATTCGTCCCGGTCAGCTCGCCGTCGCCGAGCAGCCAGCGGTCGCCCCAGTCCTGCAGCGCGACCAGCACGGGCAGCAGTGCCCGTCCGCGTGGCGTCAGGCCGTAGGCATAGCGCGTCGGTCGCTCCTGGTACGCCGTCCGCTCGACGACTCCCGCGTCGACCAAGCCGCCGAGCCGCTCGGTCAGCACCTTGCGGGAGATGTGCAGCGACTCCGCCAACTGGTCGAACCGGTCGAGCCCGCGGGCGAGGTCGCGGACGATCAGCAGCTCCCAGCCGTCGCCGATCACGCCGAGGGACTGTGCGATCGCGCAGTCCGGCTCGGGCGAGAAGGTGCTCCGTCGCACGGCCGACCCCCAATCCGGTTGCCACTACGCTAGCGGGCGCAGTAAGTTCCTCTAGGGAACTCACTCTAGCTCGGGGGTAGCGATGTACTGGCGCCGGATCGCCGAACTGCCCACCTGGCTGCGCGCCGTGATGATCGGCCAACTGGTCAGTGCGGCGGGGGCGCTGGCCTGGCTCTACCTGACCCTCTACCTCGTGCAGGACCGCGGGATGTCGGCACAGCAGGCCGGGTTCGCAGCCGCGGCGTACGGGGTGGGTCTGGTTGGCGGCAATCTCAGCGGCGGGTGGTTCGGCGATCGCTTCGGTCTGCGGACTGCTGCTGTGATCAGCCAGCTGACTTGGGCGATCACCTGTGCCGCGATGCCGCTGGCCCCGAACGCGTGGCTGGCCGCGCTCGGTGCGCTGGCCGGTTTGTGCGGGGGAGCGACTCGGCCGAATCTCAGTGCGCTGGTCGCGATCTCGCTGCCGGTCGAACGTCGTCGCGAGGGGATCGCGCTGTCGCGGACCGCGAGCAACGCCGGGTTCATGATCGGACCGCCGCTGGGTGGGCTGGTCGCGGCGTACGACTTCTCGCTGGTGTTCGTGTTCGATGCGGTGACCAGTCTGGTGCTGGCGTTCGTCATCTGGCGCTGGGTTCCGGCCGCGCGGCGGGTTCCTGTCGTCGCGCGGCCGTCGGGTTCGCTGCTGAAGGACCGGTCGTTGCTGATCCTGCTCGGGATGATCGTGGTGGTCGACACCGCCTGCCGGCAGATCTACGTGACCATGCCGCTGCTGCTCCGGGACGCCGGTTCGCCGCCGGTCGCGTACGGCGTACTGATCGCGGTGAACTCGATCTTGATCGTCTGCTTCGAGGCTGCGCTCGCGGTCCGGCTGCGCGCGCATCAGGCGCTGCGCGTGATCGCGGTCGGATGTGCGCTGGTCGGTATCGGCCTCGCGGTCCTCGGGATCTGGCCGGCGTTGATCGGTGCGGTGGTCGCGGTCATCGTCATCACCGCGGGGGAGATGCTCTACAAACCGACCGCGACCGCGCATGTCGCCGACCTGGCGCCCGAGGGGATGGTCGGGCGCTACTCCAGCCTGTACGCCGCTGCTTCGGTCAGCGGGATGTTCCTCGCCCCGGCGCTCGGTGGTGTCGCGTACGAGCACGTGCCGCGGCTGCTGTTCCCTGTGGCGGCGGGCCTCGCGATCGCGGCGGGCGCCGTACTGGGGGTCACTCGTCGGGCAGCGGTGCGGGACGCCCTTCCCAGCGGGTCGACAGCACCACTGTCGTCCGGGTCCTGACCACGCCGTTCACGCGGCGCAGGGAGCCAACGACGGCCTCCAGTTGACTGACGTCGGCCACCCGGATCTTCACCACCAGCTCCTGGTCGCCCGCCACGAACCAGCAGTCCTCGACCGCGGGGATCTCGCGAACCTGATCGACGATGTCGTCGGTCTCCACGTCGTCGCGCTGGAACAGGCCGATCAACGCGCTGGTGCCGAGCCCGACCTCACTGGGCGCGACGATCGCGCGGTAGCCGAGCAGGACGCCGCGTTCCTCGAGCCGGCGGACCCGTTCCTGGACGCTCGGACCGGACAGGCCGACCACCCGGCCGAGCTCCGCCCAGCTCGAGCGGCCGTTCAGCCGTAGTGCCTCGATCAGTTGCCGATCGATCACGTCCATATCGGGTGAACCTCCTGTTCACTGCAGATTCGTAGGCATGATGCCTGATCTGCCTTTAATTCGTTTGTGTGAGCCTAGTCTTTAGCGTAGAATTTGAGGTGTCGGGGCCGGTCCGCCTCGATCTCGCCGTACAACCCAGTGAAGGAATCATGATCACCCCCGACGTCGCCCGTGCCCACATCGACGAGATGCACCGTGTCGCCGCGCAGTACCAGCGCGCAGCCGGCGTGCCCTCGCTCTGGCGCCGGCTGCTGACCCGTCACATCCGCCACAGCTGATCCACCTCTCGCGCGACCGGATGGCTCTTGGTGCCACCGGTCGCGCTCGTGCGTCCGGCCACGAGATAGGCTCTGTCCATGCTCAAGCTTGTCGTGCCGCAGCTCGCGGCCCTCGAGGAGGCCGCCGAGGCCTCCCACATCTCGCCGTGGTGGTACGGCGGGTTCGCCCTCTTCGTCCTGGTCCTGCTGCTGCTCGTCACGGTGATCATGGGCAAGGGCCGGCCGCACAGCTGATATGACTGCCGTCGAGCGGGTCCGCCGGCTGGGCGTGATGGGCGGGACGTTCGACCCGATCCACCACGGCCACCTCGTCGCCGCCAGCGAGGTGCAGGCCTACTTCGATCTGGACGAGGTCATCTTCGTCCCGACCGGCCAGCCCTGGCAGAAGCTCGACCGTGACGTCTCCGCGGCCGAGGACCGGTACCTGATGACGGTGATCGCCACCGCCTCGAACCCACGGTTCTCGGTCAGCCGGGTCGACATCGACAGGCCGGGACCGACGTACACGATCGACACGCTGCGCGACCTGTCGGCGCTCTACCCGGACGCCGAACTGTTCTTCATCACCGGTGCCGACGCGCTGGCCCAGATCCTGACCTGGCGCGACGTCGACGAGATGTTCAAACTCGCGCAGTTCGTCGGCTGTACCCGGCCCGGGACCGACAGTCTCGAGCTGCCGCTGGACAAGCTGCCGATGGACCGGATCACCTTGCTGGAAGTCCCGGCGCTGGCGATCTCGTCCACCGAATGCCGCGCCCGGGTCGCCAAGGGCAACCCGACCTGGTACCTCGTCCCGGACGGCATCGTCCAGTACATCGCCAAGCGCGAGCTCTACACCAACCGTTAGGACTGTTAATGCCAGCCTCAGAACGCGCCATCGAGCTGCTGACCGCGGCCGCCGAGGCGGCCCACGACAAGAAGGCCGAGAACGTTCTCGCCTTCGACGTCTCCGAGCAGCTCGCCATCACCGACGCCTTCCTGGTCGCCTCCGCCTCCAACGACCGGCAGGTGCGCGCCATCGTCGACGCCGTCGAGGAGAAGCTCCGCGCCGACTTCGACGCCAAGCCGGTCCGCCGCGAAGGCGCCCGCGAGGGCCGCTGGGTCCTGCTGGACTACCTGGAGATCGTCATCCACGTCCAGCACGACGAGGAGCGCAGCTTCTACTCCCTCGAGCGCCTCTGGCGCGACTGCCCGATCATCAAGCTGCCCTCCGCCGTCCCCGGCGCAGGCTCGGCCGAATGACCGCTGGCCGACTGATCGTCTGGCGGCACGGCCGGACCGAGTGGAATCTGCAGGACAAGATGCAGGGCCAGGCCGACATCCCCCTCGACGAGGTGGGTATCGGCCAGGCCCGCGCCGCCGCCGCCCGCCTCGCCGCGCTGGCCCCCACCCGCCTGTTCTCCAGCGACCTCCAGCGCGCCGCCGCCACCGCAGGCGAACTGGCCCTCCTCACCGGCCTCAAAATCGAGTACGACGAGGCCCTCCGCGAGATCGACGTCGACGACTGGGCCGGCCTCACCCAGGCCGAGTTCCGCGCCCAGTTCCCCGAAGCCGCCGCCCGCATCCGCTCCAACGCCCCCCAACGCCGCGGCACCGCCGGCGAAACCGTCGAAGAAGTAGCCACCCGCTTCGCCGCCGCCCTCCACCGCATAGCCGACCAAGGCACCGCCGAAGACACCATCGTCATAGCCACCCACGGCATGGCCGCCCGAGTAGGCATCTGCCACTTCCTAGGCATCCCCCAACCCCACTGGCCCTCCTTCGGCGCCCTCTCCAACTGCAACTGGGTCTCCCTCCTCCCCAACCGCACCCCCGGCTGGCGCATAGAGGAATGGAACGCCGGCTCCCTCCCCGAACCAGTCCTCTCCGACGACCCCCAACGCTAAGGACCCCGCCGGCACCGCAAACCGGACACCGCTCCGCCGCGGCAGTTCCTCTAGTCACCTCCGGTGACGCGCCGTGCCCGCCGCCTGTACTCCTGCCTGCATCGGGCCAACCGCTGGCACTCCCGCCGCCAGAACATCGCTCCGCAACGAACCACTTCGGCCACCTCAGCCGGACCGCCACCACTCACCAACTCACCAACCTGGGTGGCGATGGGTCGCGCTCCCGCCTGGATGCTCCAAGGCATGGCTCGCAGGTGCAGGTTAGACAGTGTCTGGAGTCCGCGAACGCAAGCCAGACACCCCCTCCACCCGTGTCACCTACCTCACCCCACCCACCACCCCCTCCCGATTTTTCTTCTCCGCCCCCCATCCGCTAAACTTCCGGAGTCGCAAGGAACTACAACACCGCGGGGCTTTGGCGCAGTTGGTAGCGCGCTTCCATGGCATGGAAGAGGTCAGGGGTTCGAATCCCCTAAGCTCCACCGCAAGAAACAGCAGGTCAGAGGGCACTTTCGCCCCCTGGCCTGTTTTCGTTAAAGGGCCCCAGTGGGAGCCGAAGGGTGCGGGTCGAAGAGAGCACAACTCGCCATCAACGCTCGCACCCTGCCGCTGTATCACCCCTCCGAACCTGAGGTCGGCAGCTGTCGGGGCGATGCGGGAGGTTTGTCCGCGCGCTTGATATCTACGTCGGCCATTTGTCCCACTAGGACGACGAGTCGATGCGCCGCGGATCTCTGCAAGTGATCAGGCGCCCAGTGCAGCCCGGACAGGTTCCTTGCTGAACCGGGAATCGGTTCCCTTGCAGACCGGATTCCGCACGCTTGACGATCTTCTTGAGTGCACCGGCTGCAGCCTGAGTAGTTCGGGCCTCCAGGGTCAGATGATCCGACTGCCGTGGGGAGAAGCCGTGAAGGATGTCGAGCTCGACAAGCTCATCCAGCAAGACCATGAAGCGTCGACAGCGTTCTGCTTGGGCGATCCCGAGCCGAAGAAGCGGCTGTACTCGCAGAGCGGCGATGCCACCTTGGCCAATCCCATCGGACCGCCGGCGCGTGGATGGCAGCAGGTCGTTGCAGTGTTGGACGCCGCGGCCGCCCTGCTGCGCGATGGCAAGCCGACGGAGTTCGAGCGTATCTCTGAGTTCGAGACAGCCGACTTGGCGTACATCATCGAGATCGAGCGGACCACGGTGAAGATCGGCGGCGCCGAAGAGCGGTCGTCGGTGGCGCTTCGCGCGACCACGATCTTCCGACGGGAGGAGGCCGGATGGAAGATCGTGCATCGTCACGCAGATCCCATCACCACACCGCGCCCCGTTCAGTCAATCGTGATGCGGTAGGGCGCGCTGCCCACGCCCGAACCGATCGTGGTCCAATCTTTGGCAATCAGGATCGCGAAAACTCCTTGTAGATAAGGGGATAGACGTCCTGCCGCGTATGCCGCCAAGGCGACCCCCAACCATGACACGGAAGCGGGTCAGGGTTCGAATCTCCTATGCTCCACAAGAAGTACAGGCCGGTCACTCTTGAGTGACCGGCCTTTGTCCTGAGGCGCCGCCTGTATGCGAGACACGGCGTACGCCTGGAGTATCAGGAACGGACTAGGTCCGCGGGGACGGTCCAGCCGGTGGAGCGGATCCACTCGGCCAGGTCCCGGGTGGTCGGCTCGATCGCCTTCACTGCTGCGACGTCTGCCGGGGATTCGGACGCCTTGGCGAACTGGCGGAACATCACCTGGTCGAGATCGTTGCCGAGGACACTCACTGGCAGGGCCTCGTAGCGTGACGGGAGTCCGGCGTGCGCGCCGAACGCGGCGGCGATCTGGGGGCCTGTGGGCTCGTCGCCGATGACCTCGATGGCTCCGCCGGGCACATCGGCGGTGCCGAGCAGGATCGCGGCGGCGACCTGGCCGATGTCCTTGATCGAGATCATCTTCAGAGGGACGTCGTTCGGCAGCGGCAGCCTCACCACGATCGTTCCGTCCTCCAGACTCGGCGCCATCACGGTTGCGAAGTTCTCCATGAAGGCGACCGGGCGAACCATCGTGGCCCTCAGGCCGGAAAGCTTCAGGTATTCCTCGATCCGGTGCTTCGAGTCGTGGTGCGGCACGCCCGTTTCGCGATCCGCTCCGGCGACCGAGTTGAACACGACGTGTGGCACGCGCGCTGCCGCCGCCGCGTCGACGAGGGCGGTGCCGACTCGGACCTCCTCCTCGATCTCCTCGAGGCTGTTCGCCTCCGGGGTCATGAAGTAGAACGCGCCGACCGCCTCCAGCGCGGCGACCGTTGACGCCGGGTCGTCGATTCGGACGGTCGCCAGCTCGACGCCTCGGGCGGCCAGCGCCTGCGATCGATCGGACTCCGGCGTGCGGACAAGGGCCCGCACCCGCGCTCCCCGGGCGAGGAGCGCGTCGACGACCGCCCCGCCCTGCTGCCCCGTCGCACCGAAGACCGCGATCGCACCGTTGTCCCGCGTGACCATGTCATCACCTCTCGCTAGGCCTGCCATGAACCCTGACTAGTTCACGACATGAACAATACTAGTTCACGTCGTGAACTGATGTCCGGCATGGGGGTGCCCAGGAGAAACTGTGCGGTAGGTCAGGACGAGGTGTTCGCCGAGACGCCCGACGTGTCCACGATGGCGGTGGCCAGCCGTTCGAGGTCGCGCTGGTCGTTGGCGTCGAGGTTCTCTGCGATGTCGGGCAGGCGCTTGGTGGTCTCGGCGAACACCGCCTCGGCGAGCACCTTCCCCGTCGGCGTCACGCTGAGCATGATGACCCGCCGGTCCTGCTCCGAAGTCACTCGCTTGACCAGGTCGCGCCGCTCGATGCGATCGACGAGCTGGCTCAGCGCGTTCTTGGTCATGCCGAGCGCGGCCGCGAGGTACGCCATCTGCCGCGGCTCGTCCTTGATCGCGCACAACAGTGTGGCCTGCAAGGAAGTCAGGTCGTACTCCGCGCAGATCTGCGCGTACCTCCGCTGGATCAGGACCGAGAGCCAGAACAGCTTATCGCCGTACTCCACGCCGCCGCCCCTCGTCTGGTGCCGAACGCCCAGTCTACCGACGCCGACCGGCGTGGCCCGACCGTCCAGCTGTCAGTGAAGTCCGCCTGCCTGACCTGGAGCGCCGCGAGCCGTTCGCGAAGTCCCGACGCTCGGCCCATCCGACCGGACCCGACGATACTGCGGTTCAGTGCGGTGAGGTCTTGTACTACGACGAGGTCGTGAAGGGGACAGTGCCCGCCGGAGGCGGCTACGCGGGCATCTGGACACCGGCGCACTTTCGTAAGGAGCTCGGCGTCGCCTTGAAGAAGAAGTTCCCTGGGCAAGCCGACGACTCCAGCTCGACGGTGTTCCGCATTGACTCCAACATGGCGCGTGTGGAGGCGGACGTCGCACCACCATCACTGCCACTACGACTTCGCCGAGGGAACCTACCGGGAAGGTGCTCGGGTCTTCAAGACGGTCGGATCCAACCTCACCAACCGTGCTCAGCAGCTTGCCAACGGGACATGACCTCCACCGCAAGAGCCTGTTTTGTATGAGAGCCGGGTGGGAGAGATCTGGGAGAACCGCCGACAGGCTCTCGAACGTTCGAGCCTTACATCGAGCGGGCGGGGAATCGTAGGGTCCGTTCATGCTGCTGTCGGTGGATGCGGGGCCTTGGCCGTTCGAGGTGGTTCCGGCGGTTCGGTACTGCAGGCTGCGGGATCGGCCGGCGTGGGAAGCGGATCTTCATCTGGACCTGCTCAGGCCGCAGGGTGGCAGCGGCGTACGGACTCCGCTGGTCGTCTACTTTCACGGCGGTGGATGGCAGGCAGGTGGACGCGAGCTGGGGATGTATCCGTGGATCAACCCTGTCCTGGCCGCGAACGGCATCGCCACAGCGAGTGTCACTTATCGCCTCACAACGAGCGATCCGTTTCCGGCTCAGCTCGAGGACGCACAGGCAGCGACCCACTGGCTCTTGGGTCACGCTGACGAGCTTGGATTCGACCCCGATCGGCTTGGTGTCTGGGGCGATTCGGCGGGCGGGCATCTGGCGCTGCTGCTCGCAACTCAGCCGGCGACGCGTGTGCGAGCCGTCGTCGCGCGCTGTGCACCCACCGACTTCCGTGATTGGCACCTCGCTGATGAGGACCAGCCGGGATCCGTCTTCTATCGCTTCTTCGGCGGACCCAACAGCGCCGACACCGCGCTCCGAGCCGCTGCCAGCCCAGCGCGATACCTCGAATCATGCGAGCCGGGCGGCGCAACCTTGCCGCCGATGCTGCTGTATCACGGCGATCGGGACGAGACGGTCCCGTATGGCCAGAGCCTCGACTTCGCCCGCACCGCCCGCTCTATCGGTGCCGATATCACCCTGCGCACGATTCGCGGCGGACATCACAACCTGACTGCGGACCAAAATGCGCCATGGACCAACCAGCCTTGGGAAACTCTCGCCTTCGAAGCCCGACGCTTCTTCATGCGTCACCTGACCAACTAGCCCTTGGGTGGAAGAGTCGATCCCGGGACACGGTGCCTGCGAACTACCTACGATCGGGAGGGGGCGCATTCCCAAGTGGCCAGGGTGTAGGTGCGTCCTTTGTCCGTGGCGCTCTCGGGCTGTGTGCTCGTGAGGTGGCCGGGCTTCAAGGATGAGCCGGGGCACACCCAGTGCCGTGAATGCGTGCTCGGCGACCGCTCGCGGCGCGAGCCGTTGGCCGCCGCGGGCCGGGATCTTTTCAGGCCCGACGCTGGTCCGATTCTGTTGTCGTTGGCAACTAATCTGAGATGGCATGATCGTCTCCCGCGGGTCCACCGGTCGGCCGGTTCGGCTGCCGGCGCAGTTCCGGAGGTACCGGTCACGAGGTGGCCGGTACCGGCGCTTGGGTGGAGGTATGAACTCACTGACAAACCGCACCGACTTCCCCGAGCCCACTGTGATCGCCGTCAACGGCGTGGAGCTGGAGGTCTTCGAAGCAGGCCGACAGAACGCCGGGAAGCCTGTCGTGCTCTGCCATGGGTGGCCGGATCTCGCGTTCACCTGGCGTCATCAGGTGCCTGCTCTGGTCGCTGCGGGCTACCACGTCATCGCCCCCAATCAGCGCGGCTACGGCAACTCGTCCCGGCCGGCCGAGGTGGGCGCCTACGACGTCGCGCAGCTGGCCGGCGATCTGGTCGCACTTCTCGATCACTACGGCTACGAGGATGCGATCTTCGTCGGCCATGACTGGGGGGCGATGGTCGTGTGGAGTCTTACGTTGTTGCATCCGGGGCGGGTGAGCGGGGTGATCTGCCTGAGCATGCCGTACCCGGTGCGCGGGGAGACGCCCTGGATCGAGTTCATGGAAGCGGTGCTCGGCAGCGACTTCTACTTCGTCCATTTCAACCGGCAGCCTGGCGTCGCCGACGCGGTGTTCGAGGAGAACCCGGCCCAGTTCCTTCGCAACCTGTACCGCAGGAACGAGCCTCTCAAGGAGCCGCAGCCAGGGATGGTGATGATCGATGTCGCCCGAGCGGAGTCTCCCTTCGGAGAACCCTTGATGAGCGACAGCGACCTGGCCGTCTACGTGTCGGCCTTCGAGAAGTCCGGGTTCACCGGCGGCATCAACTGGTACCGGAACCTGGATCGCGACTGGCACCTGCTCGCCGACGTCGACCCGATCATCCACCAGCCCGCCCTGATGATCTACGGCGACCGCGACGCTGTGGCCAAGGCCGAGAGCCTCGCAGAGTTCGTGCCCAACGTCGAAGAGGTCCACCTCGACAGTGGCCACTGGATCCAGCAGGAGAAGCCCGAAGAGACGAACCTGGCGATCCTGGACTGGCTGGCACGACACGACGTCACTCCGGCCTGAGGCCGGACCTGCTGGCCACGGTTCTGGACCGAGACCTTCACGTTTCGCGACATGTTCGCTACGGTGAGTTTGGGAGCGCTCCCAAGCGATCGACCCAGCTGTGGAGCGTCCCATCTCCGCCCATCCGCCCTAAGGAGTCTTGATGTCGAGAAGAGTCGGAAAGCGCCGCATCGCGGTCACCGCATTGGCTGCCGTGGGGGCCATGGCGTGCACGGTCCTAACGGCGGCGGTGGGTACGGCGTGGGCGGGTGACGCGAAGGCGGCCGCGTTCGCGTGTCGAGTCGACTACACGACCAATGACTGGGGCAGTGGGTTCGGTGCCGAGGTAGCCGTCTCCAACCTTGGTTCGTCGGCGGTCACGGGGTGGACGCTGACCTACAGCTACGCCGGCAATCAGACTCTTCAGCACGGCTGGAACGGCAACTGGTCCCAGTCGGGCAACAAGGTCACGGTCACCAACGCGAGCTGGAATGGCACCATCCCGGCGGGTGGACTCGTCAAGGCGGGGGCGAACTTCTCCTACAGCGGCAGCAATGCCAAGCCAACGGACTTCGCCGTCAACGGCGCCGCGTGCACTGGCACAGTTCCGCCGGTCGACGGTCCCGCGCCGGCGCTGCGTGTGGCCGGCAACAAGATCGTCACCGCGGACGGTACGCCGTACCGGCTGCTGGGGGTGAGCCGCTCTAGTGGCGAGTTTGCCTGCGTGCAGGGCAAGGGCATGTGGGACGGCGGTCCGGTGGACCAGGCGTCGGTGGACGCGATGAAGGCCTGGAACATCCATGCGGTGCGGGTCCCGTTGAACGAGGAGTGCTGGCTGGGGGTCAACGGCTCACCCGGGGGCGTCGCCTACCAGCAGGCCGTCAAGGACTACGTGGATCTGCTGGTGAAGAACGGCATCAACGTGATCCTCGACCTGCACTGGACGTGGGGCGCCTACGCGACCGGGCCGGAGTGGCACTGTAAGGACGAGCATGCGGTGTGCCAGAAGCCGATGCCGGACGCCCGGTATGCCCCGCAGTTCTGGACCGGCGTCGCCACTGCGTTCAAGGGCAACAATGCCGTCGTCTTCGACCTGTTCAACGAGCCGTACCCGGAGATCGCCAGCGACTGGAACAAAACCCTCGGCTGGCAGTGCTGGCGGGATGGGGGCACCTGTACCGGCCTGTCCTACGAAACTGCCGGCATGCAGGACTTGGTCGACGCGGTGCGAGCCACCGGCGCGACCAACATGCTCATGCTCGGCGGTCTGGAGTGGGCCAACGACATGCGCGAGTGGCTGGCTCACAAGCCGATCGACCCGTTGAACAACATCGCGGCATCCTGGCACGCCTACAGCTTCAACGCCTGCGCCGCCGAGTCCTGCTGGGACAGCCAGATCGACCCACTCGCACAGCAGGTCCCGGTCGTCATTGGTGAGTTCGGCCAGGACAACTGCGGCTTCGACTACATGCAGGGGTTGGTGGACTGGGCCGACGCGCACGACATGAGTTACCTCGCGTGGACCTGGAACCCGTGGGGGTGCAGCACGGGTGCCGTGCTGA
Organism: Kribbella sp. NPDC005582; assembly: GCF_040605415.1. NCBI lineage: Bacteria > Bacillati > Actinomycetota > Actinomycetes > Propionibacteriales > Kribbellaceae > Kribbella > Kribbella sp. NPDC005582. The sequence goes on along the minus strand of NZ_JBEXCU010000004.1, from coordinate 545,614 downwards.
TCAAGGACTGGAACGGCACACCCGAGCCCGGCGTCGGCGAGGGCTTCAAGGCCCATCTGCTCAGCCAAGACCCTTACGATACTGTCCGATGATTGCTCCCGTTTGAGCTACGGACGCTGATCGTCCGGAATCGGGCGTACGTTGGCGGCATGGGTGACTTCACGATCAAGGGGCTGACGCCGGAGACGTTCGATGACTTCGCGGCGCTTGTCGAGCGGAACAAGGGGATGTTCGCCAGTTGCTGGTGCACGCATTTTCATCCTGACTGTGCGGAGAAGGCGCAGAGTGCCGAGGGGAATCGGGCGCTGAAGCAGCGGCTGGTGGCTGAGGGGATTGCGCACGCGGCGCTGGTGTACGACGGTGATCGGGCTGTCGCGTGGGCGGAGTACGGGTCGCCTGAGGAGTTGCCGAATATCCAGCACCGTAAGGAATATGTGGCTACTGCTGAGCGGCTACCGGACTATCGGGTGACCTGCATCCTGGTTGAGAAGAGCTATCGCGGTCAGGGATTGGCGGCGGTGGCGTTGCGTGGGGCTGTTGAGTTGATCGCGCGGGCCGGTGGTGGGGTGGTTGAGGGGTATCCGCATGACACTGGTGGGGTGCGGAAGAAGAACTCGTCGTTCCTCTACAACGGGACCCGCGCGATGTATGAACGTGAGGGGTTTAGGTATGACCGGCCCAAAGGGCTGGGCAACTGCGTGATGGTGCGCGAGGTCGCCGCCCAGCCGAAAACGAGAGCTTCAAACGTACGGCGCCCTTGACAAGCGGATTCGGGCGGGCTGGCGTGGAATCTACAACTTGGCTTGGGGGGATTACTGATGCCAGTACAAGAACGAGTTACGGATTACACCGTTGCCGTGTTGAGGAACGATGTGGTCGCCTATCAGCAAGTCGTGCGACTGACGACTGAGACCGGGCACCACGTGTTCATCGGGTTTCCGGCCGTACCGCCGTCGCAGTGGCTCACGCTCACGGGGACGGACACGACCGTGTACCTGCAGGCGGGGGAGTTCGATCGGATTCATCATCTGCTGCAGACGGAGAACCCGCTGTATTTCACGGCGCTCAGTGTCGTCGGGCTGCGAGCGTTCAACCTGACGACGGCTCAGGAGCTGCCCGGTGAGGGGCCTGCGGATGACGACGCGCTGGCTCAGCTTGCCGCCAAGCTGCGGCACGGTGGGGAGGCCGGCGACTAAACCGGGTGCGGGTGGCTGGGGTCGGGCCTTAGCCTCCGGGCATGGAGCTTCGGGAAGAGTTGCCAGGTGACCGCGAGGTTGTGCGGGATGTACAGGTGCAGGCGTTTGGTGACCATGGGCTTGTGGTGAGTGAGCTGGTCCAGACCCTGCGCGGCACCCAGGACGCGCTGTCGTTGGTCGCCGAGGCGAGTGGCGAGGTCGTCGGGCATGTGATGTTCACACGGAGCTTGCTGGATGCGCCTCGGCGGCTTGTGGACGTGCAGGTGCTCAGTCCGTTGGGAGTTCTGCCGGAGCATCAGAAGCGCGGACTCGGTACGGCGCTGGTCCGGCGCGGACTGCAGATCCTCGCGGAGCGGGGCGTGCCGGTGGTCTTCCTGGAAGGCGATCCGGGCTACTACTCCCGGCTCGGCTTTGTGCGCGGCGACGGCCTGGGCTTCCGGAAGCCGTCGCTGCGCATCCCCGATGGTGCCTTCCAGGCGCTCGCGCTGCCGTCGTACGAGCCGTGGATGACCGGCACCCTGGTCTACGCCGAGGCTTTCTGGCAGCACGACGCAGTTGGCCTCCGCGACCCCAACGTCTAGGTCACAGCCGGACTACCACTTGGGTCCGCAGTGGTGGGCTTCGCTGGTGGTGTTGGTGAGGCAGGCGCGGATGTAGAGGTTCTTGATGTTGCTCTTGACCCAGTCGCCGTCGGCGGTGGCCCAAGCTGTCCACGCGCGCTGGCTCGACGGCGGGACGTCGTAGTGGGTGTCGCCGTCGGTGCCGGTCCACTCCATGCGGATGGTCGCGCCCGCGTCGTTCGCCAACGTGTCGGTGACGTCCCAGGTGACGAAGGTGTCGTAGTAGCCGTTGCCTCGGGACTTCCAGCACAGGGTGGCGGTGACGTAGGCGCCGCCGCCGTTGTTGTCGTTGTCGGCGTAGACCGTGCGGCCGCTGGGATAGCCGGTGGCGTTGCACAGGCCGGGCGCTGCATAGGCGGGCTGGGCGACGAGTATGCCTGCTGCGGCGGCGGTCAAGGCGACCAGGGCACCGGTGAGGGCACGACGAAGCTTCATATGACGAACTCCCTAACAGTTGTGCGAGCCCTGATCTTGTCAGGTCGGGGTGGCAAAAAGACCCGCACAAAGCTCGGCGCATGGCTCAAGAGGCAGGCGGGTTGAGGCAGCCTCCGATGAAGTACAGCAGGGCGAAGGTGATGTCGCCGCCGTCGGGATGTGTGACGACCTCGGCGCCGTCTTGGGTCAGCTTGTCGGCCTTGTCCCGGAGGCCTTCGGCGTACTCCTGCCAGGCCATCGCGGGAGCGAAGCGGCTCCTCGCGGCGGATGCGATCGCGTTGAGGAGCACGCCTGATCGCATCTCGTCCGGATTGGGGATCTGGTCGACGTACGACAGTTTGACCGTGCCGGCGTTGAGGTGGTTTGTGACCACCTGTCGTTCGTCGTCTCGCATGTAGTACCGCCAGGCGAGTTCGCAGGCTGTTTCCTGCAGGACGTCCTTGCCGAAGTCCCAGATGGCATCCTTGGCATCGTCGGTCAGGACCTCGCGCCGGGTGTAGTTGATCAGCTCCGCTATCTCCTGGACGGCGGATACGCGCTTCGCCGCCATGGCGGTCGTCACCGTGTTGACCCCGTTGTAGAACGTGATCCGGGCCCGGACCCGGGCCGCGGCGGCTTGGACCTCCGCCTGAAGCTCCGGCGACATCTTCTTGATCTGCTCCGGTGGCGGCAGTTCGTCCATCGTCTTGGTCAGTGACTTGTTCGTCGTGCGGAAGACGTCGTCGCCGCCTCTGATGGTGCCCTTGATCGGATCGTCCAGCTGACCGGCCTTCCCGATCCAGCCCTTCACGGCTGCTATCTCGGCAGCGGTGGGCTCGCCGCACGACTGGAGCGGAAGTACGGCCAGTACGACGGCAACGGTCAATGCCAGCCGCCTTGTGCCAGCTGAAAACATCATGGCCCCCTGAATCTCTCCCCTTATCCGGAGAGTGATCCTCGGCGCCGCCGTCGTCCAGATCTGACGGAGGTTCGGAGCGGATTGTTACGTTGAGCTACATCCGGGCTCTCAGTACGTCGAACTCGCAGCCCGGCGTATCGGGATCGAAGCCGTGTTCGATCAGCCAGCGGGAGGCGGAGAGGCTGCGGAGGGACCACCAGGCTTCGATGACGGTGTGGTCGGCGGGGCCGTAGCCGGCCAGGAGGTGGGGGAGACACTCCTCGTGGCCGAGAGTCAGGACGGCCAGGTCGAAGAGGGGGTCGCCTTGGGCGGCTTCGGACCAGTCGATGATGCCGGTGACGGAGTCGGCTTCGGTGAAGATGTGGGTGATCTGAAGGTCGCCGTGGATGAAGGCGGGGGTGTAGGGGCGGAAGGCGGCTTCGGCGATCTCGCGGTTGCGGCGGACCAAGGCCTCGGGCAGTACGGCGTTGGCGATCAGCCAGTCGCATTCGGTGTCGAGGCGGGTTCGGATCGCGTCGAGGCTCTTGCCGGGCCAGGGTGGGAGCGGGGCGTCGTGCAGGCGGCGAACGGCGGCGCCGGCGGCGGCCCAGGCGGCGGGGGAGGCGGGCGAGGGTTCGCCCAGTACGCCGAGGGCCGTGCCGCGGACGGCGGCCAACGCCAGCGCGGGTGGGTTGTGCCACAGAATCTCGGGGGTCGGGACCGGCACGACGGCCATCGCCTCGACTTCGACGTCCAGGTTGGCCTGGTTCGCGTCGACCTTCAGGAAGACGTCACCGATTCGGAGGGTCGTGCGCTCACTGTGGGCGACGACGATCTGCACTTCATCCACACGGCGAGTATCGCGGGAAGCCTGGCGCGGCGCAGGGTATTTTCCGCTTCAGCAAGCCACACCGACCCCGACTCCTAGGACGACATGACCCTGAACTGGTTGTTCCTGATCTTCATCCCGATCGTCGTGCTGCTGGTGGTCGGCCCGATCATGATCCTCAAGGCCCAGCGCCGAGGTATCCCGGGCCCCGGCCCGGCCCAGGCCGGCCCGCAGCCGCCGGCCCTCCAGCAGGCGCCGGGAGAGACCCGCGAAGACTTCGTACGGCGCAACTGGAACCGCTCCGGTGTCGTCGCCAACGGCGAGACCCTGGTCGACCTCTACGACCGCATCCGCGCCCTCGAAGCCCGCTTGGCCGAGACTGACCTGTCGAATCAGCCCGACGCGGTTCGTTGCAGGGTTGAGGTGGCCGGGCGGCCGCCAGAAGTGAGAGGGCCGAGATGGCGAAGTACCTGATTTCGTTCGACCGTGGCGCGATGGACCACATCCCCGAGGAGGACTTCCCGCAGGTAGCTGAGGACTCGCATGCGGTTTGCCGGGAGGCCAAGGAGGCGGGGGTGCTGCTCTTCACCGGCGGCATCCACTACAGCACCGACGACCCCCTGTACGCCGCGGAGCCGGCCGTGGTCGACACCGACGGCATGATCACGGACGGGCCGTACCCGGAGACCAAGGAGCTCATCGGCGGCGTGTTCGTCATCGAGGTGCCGACCCGCGAAGAGGCCCTGAAGTGGGCCGCCAAGGTCGCCGTGGCCTGCCGGTGCGCCCAGGACGTCCGCAAGTTCATGTACGACCCAGAGGTGTGATGCCTTGACGAAACCCAAGCTCTACACGATGAGCTTCGCGCGCGTCTATCCCCTGTACGTCGCCAAGGCGGAGCGAAAGGGCCGGACCAAGGCCGAGGTGGACGAGGTCATCCGCTGGTTCACCGGCTACACCCAAGCCGGCCTGGACGCGCAGCTGAGCAAAGAGGTGGATTTCGAGACATTCCTGGCCGAGGCACCCGAGCTGAATCCTGCTCGGGTGCTCGTCAAGGGGATGATCTGCGGCATCCGCGTCGAGGAGATCGAGGAGCCGACGATGCGCGAGATCCGGTACCTCGACAAACTGGTGGACGAGCTCGCCCGCGGCAAGGCGATGGAGAAGGTGCTGCGCGCGCTGTGACAGCGCCGCGTCAGAGCTGCAAGCGCGTCGTGCAAGCCGGTACTGCGACGTTCTCCCTGTGACTCAAGGACAGGGAGAACTCATGTACGACGTGGCAATAGCCGGTGCCGGCCCGGTGGGACTGTTTCTGGCGTGTGAGCTCGGTCTGCGCGGATGCTCGGTGATCGTGCTCGAGCGTGAGCCGGAGGCCGGATCCGCGTGGCGGGCAGCGCCGCTGGGCGTGCGCGGACTGATGGCGGCGTCGATGGCCGGCTTCTACCGGCGCGGAATGCTGAGAGAACTGCTGGGCGTCGACGAACTCGCGGACCAGCCGACCGAACTGCAAGGTGTCGGTCACTTCGCCGGCATCATGATCGATCCCACCAAGATCGACGTCGCGGCGATGCCGTACCGGCTGCCCACGCCGGCGCCGGAGGCGATGATGACCGATCTCGCCCACGTCGAGGCGGTTCTCGAGGAGCGCGCGATCAAGCTCGGCGTCGAGATCCGCCGCGGTACGACGGTCACCGACCTCACCCAGTACGACGATCACGTAGCGGTCCGGGCCGGAGAGACGGAGTACACGGCGCGCTGGCTGGTCGGCACCGACGGCGGCCGCAGCACGGTACGACGCCTCGCAGGCTTCGAGTTCGTCGGAACCGAGCCGCTCTTCACCGGCTACACGATGCAGGTCGAGGTCGACGACCCCACGAAGCTCAACCCGGGCTTCAACCCCACCCCGCACGGCATGTACCTGGCGATGCGGTTCCCCGGCCACATCGGCGTACTGGACTACGACGGCGGCGCCAACCACCGGACCCCGGATCTGACCAAGGAGCACCTGCAGGAGGTTCTGCGACGGGTCTCGGGCACCGATGTGACCGTGACCGAGGTACACACCGCCTCGACCTACACCGACCGCGCGATGCAGACCACGACGTACCGGAGGGACCGCGTGCTGCTGGCAGGGGACGCCGCACACATCCACTCGCCGCTCGGCGGGCAGGGTCTCAACACAGGTCTCGGCGACGCGATGAACCTCGGCTGGAAACTCGCCGCGACCATCCAGGGGCACGCTCCCGACGGTCTGCTCGACACCTACACCACCGAGCGGCACCCGATCGGCGGGTGGGTCCTCGACTGGACCCGCGCTCAGGTGACGGTGCTCAAACCGGGTCCGCACGGTCAGGCCCTGCAAGGGCTGATGCGCGAGCTGCTCGACACCCCCGACGGCGCTCAGTACATCTACAGCAAGATTTCCGGCATGGTGAACCGCTACGACCTCGGTAGCGAACACCCGCTGGTCGGCCGCGTCGCCCCGGAGTTCCGGCTCGAGGACGGCACCCGCCTCGCCGACCTGATGGAAGACGGGCACGGCGTCCTCCTCGACTTCACGGGACAGCTCGGCGGCCTGGACCTCAACAGCCACATCCGGTACGCCGCCGGCCCAGCCACCGACGATCTTGGTCTGGACGCGGTGCTGATCCGCCCCGACGGCGTGGTCGCGTGGGCCGGCGACGCCGACCGGAACGCCTTCGAGCAGGCCGCGAAGCGGTGGTTCGCCTGACGATCACGCTCAAGCCGTTGGCCTGAACCGGTGCCGGCAGGCGTGTCAGCGCCGTGTCAGGGCGGTGTCTGACCACCTGCCGATGCTGGATGCATGAGAGAAACGGCGATTGCAGTCTCGGGACTGCGCAAGGCATTCAAGGACAAGATCGTCCTCGACGGCATCGACCTGGAGGTCCCCGCGGGCACGGTCTTCTCGCTGCTCGGCCCGAACGGCGCCGGCAAGACGACCACCGTGCACCTGCTGACCACGCTGATGCAGGCCGACGCCGGCACGCTGAAGGTCGCCGGGTACGACGTCGGCACCGACGCGAAGGCGGTCCGCAAGTCGATCGGGGTGACCGGGCAGTTCGCGGCCGTCGACGAGTTGCTCACCGGCCGCGAGAACCTGGAGCTGATGGTCGATCTGAGCCCGGGCACCGACCGCAAGGTGGTCGACGAGCTGCTGGAGCGGTTCGACCTGACCGAGTCCGCGGCGAAGCCGGCCTCGACGTACTCGGGTGGGATGAAGCGCAAACTGGACCTGGCGATGACGCTGGTCGGCAGTCCGCGGATCATCTTCCTCGACGAGCCGACGACCGGGCTCGACCCGCGCAGCCGGCGGACCATGTGGACGATCATCCGCGAACTGGTCGCCGACGGCGTGACCATCTTCCTCACCACCCAGTACCTAGACGAGGCCGATCAGCTCGCCGACCAGGTCGCCGTACTGGACCAGGGCAAGTTGGTTGCCCAAGGCACCCCGGACGAGCTCAAGCGGCAGATCCCCGGCACGCATGTCCGGCTCCGGTTCGCCGATGGCGAGCAGCTCGCCGCGGCCGCGCAACTCTTCGCTGACGCCACTCGGGACGACGAGTCCTTGACGCTTCGCATCCCCAGCGACGGCGGCACGAGCTCGCTGCGCGATCTGCTGAACCGGCTCGACGAGTACGCACTCAGCGCCGAGGAGTTCTCGGTGCACACTCCCGATCTCGATGACGTCTTCCTCGCCCTGACGGGCCACGCCACGGAGGTTCCCGCAGCATGAACTCGACCCTGACCATGGTGCGCCGCGACGTGAAGCACCTGACCCGCAACCCCGCCACGATCTTCAACGCGATCCTGATGCCGGTCGTGATGATGTTCATGTTCGTCTACCTGCTCGGTGACGCGTTCAGCGTGGGCGTCGACTACGTCGACTACGCGACCCCCGGCATGATCCTGCTGGCGGTCTGCTACGGCCTCGGCGGTACGGCGGTCGCCGCGAACGCCGACATGACCAAGGGCATCATCAACCGCTTCAAGGTGATGGACGTCCCGCGCTCGGCCGTCCTGACCGGCAAGGTCGTCTCCAGCGTGCTGATCAACCTGATCGCGATCGTCGCGCTGCTCGGCGTCGCTTTCGCGCTCGGGTTCCGGCCGTCCGCCGGCCTGGTCGACTGGCTCGCCGTCCTCGGCATCGTCCTGCTGCTCGCGATCGCGGTCGGCTGGTTCACGGTCGCGCTCGGTCTGTCGGCGAAATCGCCCGAGACGGCCGGAATGGCCGCCGTGCCGCTGATCATGCTGCCGTTCTTCAGCAGCGCGATCGTCCCGGCCGACAAGATGGGACCCGGTGTCCGGCAGTTCGCCGAGTACCAGCCCTTCACCCCGATCATCGAGACCGTGCGCGGCTTCCTCAACGGTGGCGCGCAGAACTCCGACGTCCTCCAGGCCGTTGCCTGGTGCATCGGAATCGCGATCGTCGGCTACTTCTGGGCGTCGTCGACGTTCACGAAGCGAGCGTGACCGCGGTCAGCTGGTTCCAGTCCGCTTGCGCACCTTCCGCAGCCGCCTCGGCGTACTTCTCGTCGCCGAGGCGGTTGCGCGTTTCCTGTTCGATCCGGGCCAGGTCCGGATTCGACCGATCGGGCAGCCCCCGTACGGCGGTACTTGCCGCCAGCAACCGTGCGGCGTCGACGTACTGCTCACGGCGGACCGCGTAACCGGCCACGCCGACGAGCACCGCCGCGATCATGTTGGCGTGCCCGGTCTCGGCCGCGGCCGCGCAGGCCGCCGTCCAGTGTTCCCGAGCCTCGTCGAGATCGTCGGCGATGGACCCGCGCAGTTCATGGATCAAGGCGCGAATGTTCGGCTGGTTCGCTTCCTCGCCGAGCAGGGCGGTGATCGCGTCCACCTGCGCAGCCACCTCGTCGGCGTCGCCACGCCAGCGAGCCAGCGTCGCCTTCGAGAAGGCCATCTGCGCGAGCGCACCCGGCCAGTTCACCTGCTCTGCAAGGCGTTGCGCCTCGGCGATCGCCGCCGCGCTGTGCTCGGGGTCGTCGAGCAGCCAGTACAGCTCGGCCTGGCGCGAGCGCATCCGGACCAGGTCGTCGGTGCCACCGATCTCGGCGATCACCTCGATCGCGTGCTCGTAGTGCGCGCACGCGGCTGCGAACTCACCACGGGTGGCGATCCGGTCGGACAGTTCGGAGAGCGCGAACGTGATGCCGAACCGCTCGCCGAGCGCCTCGAACTCGGTGACCGCGGCCTCGAGATACCGGTCCGCCTCGTAACCGCCGTGGCCGAGGATGGCCCGCATCTTGCCGAGTTGCAGGTGCGCGATGGCGCGGACCCACGGCTCTTCGCTGTCCAGCAAGGGTTCCCAGGCCGGCAGGAAGTCGCCGGGAGACTGCAGCATCCGCTCCAGCGGCTCGACCAGCTGCAGCATCGGGTTGACGAGCTGACTGCGTTGGCCGAGCCGGTGGATCTCGTGGATCCACTCCCGGGCCAGGTGTTCGTCACCCGGACCCGAGTTCAGGAACAGGATGAACAGCGCGTAGACCAGGGCGCGGATCTCGTCGCTCACCTCGCCCGGAATGTCGATGGCGGCCTTGATCAGGTCGTTGCCCTCGGCCTTGTGTCCGCTCAGCCACCAGTACCAGCCGGCCGCCGCCGCGAGCCGCATCGCCGGCTCGGCCTCACCGGCGGCGATCGCGCTGCGCATCGCGGCGCTGAGGTTGTCGTGCTCGGCGGCGAGCACCGCCAGCCACTCGAGCTGCTCGGCCCGGCGAAGGTGCGGGTCCGCGGTCTCGGCCAGCTCTGTGAAGTAGGCGAGATGCGCGTGCCGGATCAGTTCCGCCTCATCCGCCTCGACGAGTCGTTGCGCGGCGTACTCCTTGATCGTGCCGAGCATCCGGTACCGCGGCGCCTGGTTGCTGTCGGCAACCACGAGCGACTTCTCGGTGAGCGCCGTGAGGAGCTCCAGCGCGTCGTCGGTGCCGCAGACTTGCTCGGCCGCAGCCAGGCTGGCGCCGCCCGCGAAGACCGAGAGTCTGCGCAACACCATCCGCTCGTCATCGCTCAGCAGTTGCCAGCTCCAGTCGATCACCGCACGCAACGTGCGCTGGCGGGGGAGCGCCGTACGGCTTCCGCCCGTCAGCAACCGGAAGACGTCGTCGAGCCGATCCGCGAGCTGGTCGAGCGACATCGTGCGCAACCGCGCCGCGGCGAGCTCGATCGCCAGCGGCATCCCGTCCAGCGCCCGGCAGACCCGAGCCATCGTCGCGAGGGTGTGAGCGTCGGTCCCAAGATCCATCCGTACGGCGCTCGCCCGGTCGCGCAGCAGTTGAACGGCCGGCGACGACTCAGCGTCGGCATCGGTCGCCGGCAGAGCCAGCGGTACGACGCGCCACAGCGCCTCGCCGGTGATGCCGAGCGGCTCCCGGCTGGTCGCGAGAATCCGCAGCCGCGGGCATTGCCCGAGCACCCGCTCGGCGAACCGGGCCGCCGAGTCGATCACATGCTCGCAGTTGTCCAGGATCAGCAGCGCCTCCCGCTCGCGGAACGCGGCGATGAAACGGTCGGTCGGGTCCACCTCCGACGCGTCGCCGAGCAGGCCATCGCGCAGGCCGAGGGTCGCGATCGCCGTCTGGGCGACGTCCGCCTCGGTGCCGATCGGCGCGAGCTCCACGAACCACACACCATCAGGCAGTACGCCGCTCAGCGTGCGACCGGCCTCCGTCGACAATCTCGTCTTGCCGGCCCCGCCGGGTCCGATCAACGTGGTGAGCCGGTGCGCGGCGACCAGTTCGCGGACCTCTTTGATGTCGGCTGCCTTGCCGATGTAGCTGGTGAGTTCCGTGCGGAGGTTGGTCTCGCGCTTCGGCTCCTCACGCCGTACCGACTCGCCGCGGAGCAGCGCGACGTGCAGCTCGGACAACTCCGGCGACGGATCGACGCCGAGCGTGTCCACGAGGGCATCCCGCGTGCGCTGGTAGACGAGCAGCGCCTCGGAGTCGCGGCCGCTCATTGAGAGTGCCCGCATCAGCGCGCCGACGAGTCGCTCCCGCACCGGATGTGTCGCGACCAGGTCGGTCAGTTCGGAGACCAGCTGAGCACCCCGGCCGCGCTCGATCTCGGCGTCGAACCAGTCCTCGGCCGCGGTCAGCCGGAGGCCCTCCAACCGCGTGACTGCCGCGTCGAACGCCGTACTGTCTTGCAGGCCGACATCCTGAAGAGCGGCGCCGCGCCACAAGTCCAGTGCTTCCCGCAACCGTCCCTGGCCGACCAGCCGCTCGAAGCGGACCGCGTCGACCGCCTCTGGGTCGAGCACCAGCCGGTAGCCGTCCGGCGTACCGTCGACTGCTCCGCCGGGTAGCACCTTCCGCAACCGCGAAACCAGGCGCTGCAACGCGTTACCCGCCTCCGCCGGCGGTTGTTCGCCCCACACCCAGTCGACCAGCCGCGCTTTCGGAACCACCTGGCCCGCGTCCAGGGCCAGCGCGATCAGCACGCCCCGCAACCGCGCGCCCGGCACGTCCACGAGGACACCATCATCTCCGCGGACCTCGAACGGCCCCAACATCGCGATCTGCACCCCCAGATCCTCGCATCCGCTAGCGGAACGGCCGGATACCGGTCCTGAGGTGAAAGTGGCGTCCGGAGCTCAGGTGACTGACGAAGGCCCGCTGGAGCGTGGTGTCCTGCGGGATGCGCTTCAGATCCTCGGCGGTGAGCCCTCCGTCGGGCGGTGCGAGGTGGAGTGCCAGGCGCATCAGCTCGTGATCGCCCTCGTACGGCGTACTCGGCGGCAGCAGCGGGAGGATCGTGAACCGGCGCTGGAACGTGAGGATGTTGGAATCCGCGGGGAGGTACTCGGCCAGTTGCGGGTCGAGGAGCCACGACGGGCAGACGAACGCGGTGACGGGCTCGTCCGGGTACCACTGCGGGAAGAACTGCCGCGCCGCGGTGATCGACTGCTCCGAGACACCTGCGTCGAGCGGCCCGATCGGCGGGACGTGAACCATCAGCAGATGCCCGCTCACGCCGTCGCCGAGACCGATTTCGGTGCGCGTGAACGAGTGCCGCCCGATCTCGAAGTCCGCCCCGCGGAAGCGCAACGGCGGCCCCCACAACGGCATCAGCCCGACCCCCGACCGACCGTAGATCTCGCGGTGACTGCCCATCACCCCACCCAGCGCGCGAACCGTCGCCCGCGTCACCGCCTCCGGAACCCCGCGCCGCGCATGCACCTCCAGCAACCGCGGCAGCCCGGTCAGCAGCACCCAGGCCCACGCGAACATCCCAACCTGCGTTGACGATTCCGGCACCACCGGCCAAGCCCGGTGCCCGTCCGCCGGAAGCGGCTTCTCCAGATCCCGCTCCAGCTCGCCCGCCAACGCCGACACCAGCACCCACCACTCCGGATCTTCGTCCGGCCGCGCCGCCAGCATCTCCCGCCGATCGCTCTCCCCGACCTCGCAGTACTCAAGCAGCTCCGCCGCGTCCTCCGGAAGCCGCACGTCGCCAGACGCCGTCATCCTCCGGAACCGCGCACAAGCCTCCGCCGAAAACCCCAGCCGCTCCGCCGCCTCACCCGCATCCATCCGCCCACCCCAGCACGCCGGCCGCACCGACCGCACGACTCCTGTGACCTAGCTCACAACTTCCTCGCCGTACCGAAGGACTGTTAATACGTCATCTCGATCGCACCCAAGCCGCCCAGCCCCCACCGCGAACATCCCCCAAACCCCACCCACTAACAGTCCTTCCGTACGCCCGGCGTACCAGTCAGCTGAGGTTGGCGATGCTGGGGTGGCGTTGGCTGTAGAAGGCGCCGGAGACGATGGCGGTCTTGTACTTCGCGGCGAGGCGGCCGGTGAGGACGGCTTCGACGGGGGAGTCGTCGGGGCGGACGAACTGGATGAGGCCGTCGTGGCGGCCGAGGCTGATGCATTGATTGACGTAGCGGAACTTGAGGCCGCGGGGTTCGCGGCCGTTCAGACGGTCGGTGATGGCGCGGATGGCGTGGCCGGCCATGGGGATGCCGGTCGCGCAGGCCATGCGTAGTTCGTGTTGGCCGTCTGGGTGGACGACTGCGGAGTCGCCGATCGCGGAGACCTCTGGGTGGGAGACCGAGCGGAGTGTCGGATCGACCAGCATGCGTCCGTTGTCGTCGACCGCGAAGCCGGCCTTGCGGGCGATGTCCGGTACCTCGAAGCCGGTCGTCCACGCGACGATATCCGCGTTGACTCGGCCGCCGTCGGCGAGCTGCAGCCCGGCCTCGTCGACGGCGACCACTCGCGTGTTCTCGATCCGGGTGATCCCCAGCCGGTTGAAGGCCTTGGCCAGGTGCCGTTGGCCGCGCTGCGACAGCGCTGCTCCGAGCGTGCCCGCGGTGACGAGTTGAACCTTCCGCCCGGGATACGACTCGGCCAACTCGGTCACGGCCTCGAGGCCGGTCAACCCACCGCCCACGACCGCGATCGATCCCTCGCTCTGCAGCCGTTCGTGCAGCCGCTGAGCGCTCGCGACGTCCGCGACCGTGTAGGCGAACTCGCCGACACCCGGCACAGAATCCAGGTCCGCCCGACTCCCGAGCGCATAGACCAGTACGTCGTACGCGATCTCCTGACCCGTTAGCGCGACCACCCGGCGCTCGGCGTCGATGTGCTCAACCCGGTCGACGACGAACTCGACCCCAGTCCCCTTGAGCAGCTCGGCGATCGGCCGCGGCGGCAGCGTCTTGCCCGACGCGAGCTCGTGCATCCGGACCCGCTCGACGAACGCGTCCCGTGCGTTGACCAGCGTCACGCGGCCCTCAGTACGGCGAGCAGCCAGCTTGGCCGCGATCAGTCCGGAGTATCCGGCTCCCAGTACGACGATGTGCGGTGTCATCAGCGTCTCCTTTCGACGAACTGAGGACACGCGGGACCGACCGCCGTGTGACATGGCGTGACGGGTGTCACCTCTGGCGAGGCGCGGTCACCAGCCCCTGCTCGTAGGCGGCGATCACCAGCTGAGCGCGGTCGCGTGCCTGCAGCTTGGCGAGCAGGTTGCCGATGTGGGTCTTGACCGTGCCCATCGAGATCGTCAGCGTCTGGGTGATCTCCTGGTTCGACAGCCCGCGGCCGATCAGGGTGAGCACCTCCGACTCCCGCTCCGTGAGCAGCTCGGAGGTTGCCTTGGGCATCGATCGCCCGACGTAGTGCTCGACCAGGCGGGTCAGGATGCTCGGTGCGAACAGCGACTCGCCGGCGTGCGTCCGCCGTACTGCCTCGACGAGTCGATCAGGTTCGGCGTCCTTGAGCAGGAATCCGCTGGCACCCGCGCGCAACGCAGCATGCACATACTCGTCCAGCTCGAACATGCTGAGTACGACGACCCGAGTAGCAGGCAGCTCGCCGGCAATCCGCCGAGTCGCCTCGATCCCGTCGCCGCCGGGCATCCGAATGTCCATCAGCACAACGTCTGGCCGGAGCTCGACGGCCCGCGCCACCGCGTCCGCCCCAGTCCCCGCCTCGCCAACCACCTCGAGGTCAGCGGCGCTGTCCACGATGAGTCGCAAACTGTGCCGAATCAGCGGCTGATCGTCGACGACCAGCACCCGAACGCTCATCGCCTGTCCGGCAGCCACGCCACCACCTCATAGCCCGGCCTGCCACCCCGAGTCCCCGCTCGCAACGTCCCACCCAAAGCACCCACCCGCTCCCGCAACCCCGCCAGCCCCGCACCCCCGCCCGGATGCGGCACCCACCCAGCTCCGGCCCCTTCATCCGCAACGCTCACCACAATCGCCTCCGCCTCCCGCCGCACCACAACCGCAGCCCGCGTAGGCCCCGCATGCCGCGCAGTGTTCGCCAACGCCTCGCGCACCACCGCACAAACCGTCAACTGCACCCCACCCGAAACCTCATCAACCTCACCCACAATCAACTCGGCGCGTACGCCGCTGGTGCGGGCGAGCTCGACGATCCGCGGCAGGTCGGCGAGCGATTCGGCTGGGCGTAACGACGTGTCGTCACCCGGCCGACGCAGTACGGCGAGCATTCGGCGGAGTTCGGTGGTCGCCTGGCGGCCGGCGTGTTCGATGTCGGCTAGCGCCGCGATGCGCTCGGCGTCGCCCGCCGGCCCGGTGAGGGTGCGGGCGGAGGCCGCGCGGACGGTGACCAGGCCCAGGCCGTGGGAGGCGAGGTCGTGGAGGTCGCGGGCGATGCGGAGGCGCTCGGCGTGGGTGGCGCGTTCGGCGGCCCAGGCGGTCAGTTCGTCCTCGAACCGGCGGCGCTGGCGTCGAGTCCTGAGCAGTGCCCAGACGACGATTCCCGCCGCGCAGAGCGCGATGACAACAGTGACGACGATGGCGGCCAGCGGTGGACTCGTGCCGACGGTCGCGAGCACGAGCAGCAGTACGAACAGCAGGCCGGAGGCGATCGGCCACGCGCGTGACCGCAGCACGGGGCGATCGGTTGGTTCCACCTGGCCAGTCTAGGTTTCCGGCGTACGCCGCACATCGGACCACGGTCTGACCGACCAGAGGCCGACTAGCTCCCGACCACGGGCCGATGTGCGATCGCCGTACGGCGGCTGGGATGGTCGGCATGATTTCGATCGACCAAGTGGTCAAACGCCGTGGCTCCCGGACAGTTCTCGATCATGTCGGCTTCGCCGCCCGACCCGGCCGGGTGACCGCGTTCCTCGGCCCGAACGGCGCCGGCAAGTCGTCCACGCTCCGGATCCTGCTCGGCCTCGACCACCCCGACGAGGGGCAGGCCCTGATCGACGGCCGCCCGTACCGAGCGCTTCCCGATCCCTTACGCACAGTCGGATCCATGCTGGAGGGATCCGGCGCACACCGCTCCCGCACCGCCCGCAACCACCTCGCTTGGGTTGCCCGCAGCAACGGTATCGCCAAGCAGCGGATCAGCGAGGTGCTCGACGAGGTCGGCCTGACCCATGACGCGAAGCTGCGTGTCGGCAAGTACTCCCTCGGCATGGGCCAACGACTCGGCGTCGCCGCCGCACTCCTCGGTGACCCCGAGGTGCTCATCCTCGACGAACCGGTCAACGGTCTCGACCCGGAAGGCATCCGCTGGATCCGCGGTCTGCTCCGCCGGCACGCGGACAGCGGCGGCACTGTCCTCCTGTCCAGCCACCTGATGACCGAGGTCGCCGACGTCGCCGACGACCTGGTCGTCATCACCGAAGGCAAGGTCGTCAGCACCGGAACAGTCGCCGAAGTGACAGCCGGGTACGGCGACCTCGAGGAAGCGTTCTTCGCCCTCACCGGAGGAACCCGATGAACACGCTCAGAGCCGAACTCCGCAAGGCATCGACGCTACCGGCGGTCTGGGCCGGACTGGCCGTGACCTTCCTGGGCTCGATCGCGGTCACCGTCCTCAACGCGAGACACGGCGGCAGTACGCCGTTCGAGACCGCCTTCGGCAGCATGCCGGTCGGAACGGTCGGCTCGGTCGTCATCGGAGTCGTTGCCTTCAGCAGCGAATACACCGCCAACAACGCCGATGCCGGTGGTGGGCGTCAGATCACCACCACCCTCACGATGACGCCGCAACGGATCCGGATCCTGCTCGCGAAGGTGCTCACCATCGCGCTCCTCGCCGTCGGCTCCGCCGCGATCACCCTGCCGACGACCATCGGCATCGCAAACCTCGTCGTCGACAGCAACGCGCCCGAGGTCGGTTTCGGCGACGCGATAACCCGCTGCCTCAGCGGCACGCTCTACTGGACACTGATGGCGCTCCTCGCCTTCGCGGCCACCGTTGTCCTACGCAACGGAGTGATCCCGTTGATCGCGATGATCGTCAACAGCTCGCTGGTCTCGGTCTCCTTCCTGCTGACGAAGCTCACCTCGCTGGCGTTCTACCTTCCGGACATCGCCGGCCTCGGCCTCTTCCCGGGCGTCGCGCGCGTCGAGGGCGGCCTCGACGCCGTACCGGGCGGTCTGGTGATGGCAGGCTGGGCATTGCTGTTCTGCGCCGCCGCCGGCGTCGTCTTCACCCGCCGGGACGCCTGAGCATGCGATTCACCAACGTCGTACTCGCCGAGCTCGACAAGCTACGCACCCTGCCGATCACCATCCTCACGGTCGCCGGGACGGTCGCGGTCGCCGCCGCCATCGCCGGTGCGCAACGCCGAGCCGACGTACCGGTTGACGTCGTGCCCTACGTCCAAGCAGGCTTCGTCCTCCTCGGCATTCTGCCGGTCGGCCACGAGTACGCCGGCCGCCAGTCCCGTACGTCGCTCCTCGCCGTACCAGCTCGCGGTCGCCTGGTCGGTGCCAAAACCGCGGCCGCCCTCGTCACGATCGCCTGCACCGCGATCACCGTCGTCGCGGTGCAATACGCGCTTGCCGAAGAGGGCTCAGTCGGCGCGGCGGCGTACCTGACACTGATCGGCCTCCTTGCCTTCACCGTCGCACTGCTTGTCCGGCATCTGGTCCCGGCTCTGGTCGGCACACTCTGTCTGGTTCTGATCCTCTCGCCGCTCCTGGCCGCGGTCACCAGGCACGCCCGCTGGCTGCCCGACCGCGCCGCCACCGAGCTCTATCACCCGACCGACTCGGTCCTCACCGCCACTACCGGCACGCTCGTCGCCCTCGCCTGGATCGCAGTCCTAGGTGCCGTCGCCACTGTGAGCTTTCAGCGCCGCGACTCCTAGGGTGTTCCCCATGAGCCGTGAAGAGGATCTGATCGCTGACGGGGAGCCCGAGGCGGAGTTTCATCCGGGGATCGCGGAGATCTTGCCGCGCAAGCGGGTGTCGGGTGGGGCGCTGATTCGTGATCGGGGCGGCCGGATCCTGTTCATCGAGCCGACGTACAAGCCGTTGCTGGACATCCCCGGCGGCATCGCCGAGCCCGACGAGTCGCCGTACGACGCCTGCCGCCGCGAGGTGCTGGAGGAAGTCGGCCTCGAGCTGAACATCGGCCCGATGCTGGTCGTCGACTGGGATCCAGCGCGAGGTGTCTGGCACGACGCCCTGGCGTTCGTCTTCGACGGCGGTGTGCTGACCGGGGACGAGCAGCTCGTCCTGCAGCCGGAGGAGGTGCGCAGCGCCGCGTTCCTCACGCTCGAGGAGGCCGCGCCGCGGATGCGCCCGTCGATGCACCGCCGCCTCACCCTCGCCGTCCACGCCCTGACGACCGGCATCCCGCAGTACTCGGATTTCGGTCGGCTGCGCTAACGACACGCACTAGTGGTCACGTAGACCGCCCGGCACGCTCAGAGATCGAGCGGCCGGACGGCATGACGGGACCAGTACGTGTCCGTGGCTACAAAGGTCAGCCGAACTTGAGGCGGACGATGACGTTGTCGAGGACGGTCGGGGTGCCGCCGTTCTTGTCGTTGTTGGTGGAGGTCAGCCAGAGGCCGCCGTCGGGGGTCTTGGTGACGCTGCGCAGGCGGCCCCAGCGGCCGGAGAAGACGGCTTGCGGGGTGCCGACGCCGGTGCCGGCGGAGTTGATCTGCGTGACCCACAATTGCTCACCGGTCACGCCGGCGATGTAGATCCAGTCGTTGACGATCTCGATGCCGCTCGGTCCGGCCTGGGAGGTGGACCAGGTGCGCTTCGGTGCGATGTAGCCGGCGCAGTCGCCGATGGTTCCCTCGCAGGCGGGCCAGCCGTAGTTGCCGCCCTTCTGGATCAGGTTGAGCTCGTCCTGGCTGTTCTCACCGAACTCGGCGGCCCACAGCTGACCACGGGAGTCCCACGCGAGACCCTGCGGGTTGCGGTGCCCGCGGCTCCAGACGTACCAGGCGTTGCCGCCGGTGCTGAAGAACGGATTGTCGCTGGGCGCCGAACCGTCGGCGTTCATCCGCAGGATCTTGCCGTTCAGCGAACCGTTGTTCTGCGAGTTGCCGGAGTTCTTCGCATCGCCGACCGTCGCGTACAGCTTGCCGTCCGGACCGAACGCGATCCGCCCGCCGTTGTGGTACCGGTTCTTGGCCAGCCCGGTCAGCACCGGCGACGATGTCGTGTCCAGTACGCCGTTCTCGTACTTCATCCGCACGATCCGGTTGTCGTTCGCGGCCGTGTGGTAGAAGTACACCCAGTGGTCGGTCGCGAAGTTCGGCGAGATCGCGAGCCCCAGCAGACCGCCTTCGCCGGTGGTCGTCACCACACCGGGCACCTTGCCCAGCGTGGTCTTCGCCCCGGTCGACGTCACCCGCAGCACCTCGAACCGGTCCCGCTCGGTCACCAGCGCTGACCCGTCCGGCAGGAACGCGACACTCCAGCCGAGGTCGACCTTCGCGATGTCCCGGTCGTACGCCGGGATCCCGCCGGTGCCGGTGCTCGACGTACGGACCGTCAACGCGTTGCTCGCCGGCGACTCGTTGTTGTTGGGATCACGGGCCTTCACGGTGAACGTGTAGCTGGTGTTGGGAGTAAGCCCGGTCACGGTCGTGGTCAGCGAGCCGGTCGACGCGACCTTCGTCGTGCCCTGGTAGACGTCGTACCCGGCGATGCTGCCGCTGTCGTCGGTGGCGGCGTTCCACGCGAGCGAGACGCTGTTCGAGGTCACGGCGGTGGAGCGCAGGTTGCCCGGCGCGGTCGGCGGCTGGGTGTCGTTGCTCGGCGGTGTGGTGAAGGTGACCACGTTGCTCTGCTGCGAAGCGTTGCCTGCGGCATCGAATGCGCCGACCGAGATGTCGTACGCCGTGTTGGCCGTCAACGTGTCCACGGTCGCGCTCAGGGTGTTCGCGTCGACGACCTTGAGGACGTTGCCGCCGCGGTTGATCTCGTACCGCGTGACCGCGACGTTGTCGCTGGCCGCGGCCCAGGTGAAAGTGGCCGCGTTCGACTTGATGTTGCTGACCACCAGGTTGCTCGGCGCGGACGGCGGCGTGACGTCGTCGCTGACCGGGTTCACGGTCAGCTTGTCCGCGTTCGGGCCGCCGTCGGCGGTGGTCGCGCGGGCCCGGATCTTGTTCGTGCCGGCGGTCAGTTGGAGGCGGACGGTCTTGGTCTGCCAGGTCGTCCAAGCGCCGGTGCCGGGGTAGGTGATCCCGACGGCGCCGGAGACGCCGTTGACGGTCCAGTCCAGTGGGCGGGTGGCCGCCGTACCGTTGGCGAAGCGGAGCGTCACGTCGGCCGGCCCGGCCGGCGCGGTGACGGTCCACTCGACGTAGCTGCCGACGAGGTTGTCGTAGTTGACGAAACCCGTGCCGGTGTAGCCCGTGTGATTGGACTCGACCGCTCCTTGGGAGACAGTCGCGTCCTCGGCCTGATAGTCGGTCGGCGCAGCGGTGGCGGTCGGGGGAGCGGAGGTCAGAGCGAGCGCGGCGGCTAGTGCCGCCGCGCCCGAGACGAGCCTGCGCCGGAGCGTGCGAGGTGTCAGTGACGTCATCGGGGGGTCTCCTGGTGTTCCGGGGCGGAGGAGCAGGAACCACATATCGATAGGAAGGTTTCCTA
Organism: Kribbella sp. NPDC005582; assembly: GCF_040605415.1. Lineage (NCBI taxonomy): Bacteria > Bacillati > Actinomycetota > Actinomycetes > Propionibacteriales > Kribbellaceae > Kribbella > Kribbella sp. NPDC005582. The sequence continues at coordinate 525,264 of NZ_JBEXCU010000004.1, read as the reverse complement.
TCGATATGGAGCAGGAGACCACCGGTGAGCAAGCAGTGTCAACCGGTCAGCCGGCCAGGCTGAGCGGCGCCGGTCGATAGAGGGTTTGACCAGAGGTGTCGTCGACAACGGCGACTCGGACGGACTCCGGCGCGGAGTCGTCATGCGGTACGGCGAAGACGGCGGTGGCCGAGCGGCCGTCGTACCGGGCGGTGTAGCTGACGAACCGCCAACCCGCCTCGTCCCAATAGTCGCGGATGTCGGACCGCAGGAGTCCGGTCACCGCGCGATAGGCGGGGCTGAGCAGCAGTCGGCGATGAGTTGCCGCGAGCGGTACGGCGTTGCTCGCGGTACCGGCGAGTGGATGGCTGAGCCGGATCCGCAGCCGGCGGAGCGGCAGCAGCCAGTAGCGGTCGAGCTCGGGCGACAGTACGACGAACGCCGCCGCTTCGGCGATCAGGACGAGGGCCGCCGGTCCGGCCGACCACCATCCTTGGGTTGCGGTCAGCGCACTCGCTGACGTTGCCGTCAGCAACAATGCGCGGGCGATCGATCGTGCGCCGACCGGTTTGGCCGCCGTACCGGCGCAGCCGCAGGATGCTTCGGGGACGACGAGCTTGGCGTAGATCAGGTAGGCGGTGAAGCCGATACCGAGGATGGTTGCCGCGAGCACTTCGGCAGTCCAGACCGGTGGACTGAGTAGTGCCAGGGCAAGGACCGCCTCGATCGCGCCGACCGTGCGATAGGCGGGCATGGCCTGCTTCTCGCCGACGAGCTTCGGCAGGGCGGTCTTCTTGGCTTCCTCAGGTCGCGTCAGTTTCCCGTACGACGTCCAGAGGAGGAGTAGCCCGATCAACAGCGGCTGGGCCGCCGCGAACTGTTGCCCGGACATCTCAGTTCGCCGCGTAGATCGTCGCGATATCGATCTCGTTCGTGCCCGGCCGCCAGGCGCCGATCACCTGGACGTGCCGGCCGACCCGCAGCATCGACAGGTCGGAGATCGCCGGGGTGCCGTTGTAGACGGCCGCGGTAACGCCTTCCCGCACATGGCCGACGACCTTCTGGCCGTGGTGGTCCAGGTTCAGACCGGTCCGGCCGATCGAGTTGATCATCACGTCCAGGTTGACGATATTGAGCCAGACCGACTCGGCCGCGAGGACGCCGTTCGGCAGTTTCACGCCACGCGCGTACAGGCCGTCGCCGATCCTGGCCTGGTCGATCGTGGTCGGCTGCAGCTTCCAGACGCTTGTCACGCCGGTCAGCTGGATCTTGTGCAGCCGGCCGTCGGATCCCTGCACCTGCAGGAGATCCTGATTGCGTCCGGTGATCAGACCTTCCGCGAAGTTGGGGTCGGGAGCGCCCGGGTCAGGCGCCTGTGCCGACGCCGCGAAAGCAGCCTCCGGCGCCAGTGAACCCATTGCACTGGCCGCGACCAGTCCGGTCGCACCGAGCGCGGCGCGAGTGAGCAGAGCACGGCGATCCATCGTCGAAGTCATCTCAGCTCACCTCATCCCACGTCGATGCCGGCCGGAATCAGCCCGGCATTGAGACTGGCGATCCGCGAGAACGCCGCCGGGGTCAGATCGACCACCCGGTTCGACGCACAAGTCCCTCCGCAGCAAGCCCGCTCACCACAGAACGACCGAGTCCGCGGTCCACAGTCCGCGATCGACGTGACCACCCGCGATCCGTTGCACCGATTGGTCGTCGCATGCCGGAACCCGCAGGTCCGCCGGGCAACCCCGGTCACCCCGCACTGATCCGGCCTGGTGATCGAGTAGCAAGCGTCCGACGTGTTCGTCCACGCATGCTGCAAGTTCCCCGAATGACACGTCCCGCAAGCACCGGTCCCGGTGCTCGCACAAGGTCCCCATGCGTTCCCGCAACAGAACCACGAAGCTTCACCAACAAGTCCGAACAACACGTCCATGACGTTCCTCCAGGTCTAGGGGCGGTAAGACCTCAGAGCTTCTTTGTACTCCTCAGATCAGAAATCTCCCAGACCTCGACAGAAACGGAAACTTTTTGCCTAACGAGACTTCCCGGAGCCGTTTGGGCTGGGCTGGGCTGATTGCGGACCTGCACGCCATCACAACTGCGCCCGCCGCCACGACCCCACGCCCAGCCATCCCGCCAGCCCACCACTTGTGATGGCCTGGCGGTCCGCAAAGGAGTGCTCGGTGGCCAGTCGAGGCAGCCGACGTCGTGTGCCCGGAGGCGACCGGTGAGGCGCAGCTGAACGGCGAGAAGCTGCCGACCTTGACCGTGCACAACACGGACCAGATCAAGCTCCCCGTGGTAGCTGGGAAACGGTTCCCTCGGGTGAAGGTGCGGATGTGGGGCCTGACTGTGGGCTAGGCAGAAGATCTAGCACAGGAGACTGTATGCGGTATACGATTAGGCCGAGCGCGCCGATTGTGACCTGGTGCACGGTGGAATCCATCGGTACCGGATAGTGTTGGTGTGTTTGTGGAGGGGAGTATTCCGCAACGGCAGTGTCGTCATCACGGGAGGCCTGGGCGGCCGAACCGGTACTGCCGGCCTGGAGCGATCCAGGCGGAAGAGACCTCCGGACCAACGTAGTCTCACGCGTCCGGAGGATCACTCATGGTTTCTGTTATGCCCCCGTTGGTGTGGGTGCTCACGATCGCGGGGCTGCTCGCGATCGTGGCGTTCGACCTGATCGTGATCGCGCGGCGCAATCACACGGTGACGATCAAGGACGCGACCCGGTGGGTGCTGTTCTACGTCGGGCTGGCGGCGTTGTTCGCGGTCGGGCTGTTCGTGTTCAGCGGCGGGAAGTCCGGCGGTGAGTTCGTCGCGGGCTACATCACCGAGTACAGCCTGAGTGTCGACAACCTGTTCGTCTTCGTCATCATCATGGCCCGGTTCGCGGTGCCGACGCTGGCCCAGGACAAGGTGCTCTATATCGGCATCGTGGTGTCGATGCTGCTCCGGGCCGTCTTCATCCTGGCCGGTGCGGCCGCGATCTCGGCGGCCAGTTGGGTGTTCTACATCTTCGGCGCCTTCCTGGTCTACACCGCGGTGAAGCTCGCCATCGAGGGCGAGAACGACGAGACCGACTTCCAGGAGAACGCTGTCCTCCGTGGCATGCGCCGGATCCTCCCGCTCGGGCACGACTACGACGGCGCCAAGCTGGCGACCCGCGACGAGAAGACCGGCAAGCGCCTGCTGACCCCGCTGGTGATCGTGATCTCCGCGATCGGCATGGCGAACGTGATCTTCGCCCTCGACTCGATCCCGGCGATCTTCGGGCTCACCCAGGACGCCTACATCGTGCTGACCGCGAACGCGTTCGCGCTGATGGGACTGCGCCAGCTGTACTTCCTGATCGGCGGCCTGCTCGAGCGGATCGTCTACCTGAACGTCGGCCTGTCGGTGATCCTCGCGTTCATCGGCGTGAAGCTGATCGTCGAGGCGCTGCACGGTTCGCACATCGACGACATCGGCGCGATCCACCTCCCGCACATCGGCATCATCACCTCGCTCAGCTTCATCGCCGCGACCTTGTTCGTCACCACGGTGGTCAGCCTGATCAAATCGTCGTACGACGCCCGCCGGGTCCCGGTGAAGATCCAGGACCAGGTGGACCACCGCCGCTGACGGATTCCCGGCGCGTCTGCCGCCGATTTGCGCGGACGTGAACTCCGATCCGGAGTAGTATCGAAAGTGCCTGGCCCGGCCGTTCCCCCGTGATGGTCGGGTCAGGTCTTTTCGTTTCCGAAAGACTTTCGACAGCGGGGTTTTGCTCATCCAACCGGTGGGCTTGTTGCCAACCCAGGCGTGGGTCCATAACCGGTGATCCGGGTATTCGTCGGCGTCTCTTTCTCGAATTCCGCAAAGCGACGTACCCCTGGCCGCGGTGCTACGGCTCGACCGTCGCAGCGCAAGCCCGCCGGCCCGCGAGCTTTCGCCGAATTCACGTCTTGACATAAGTGCCCCCGGCACGGTTGACTGCGAGATAGTTCACTGAGGTAATAAATTCGACGCGGTCCGGTGGCGGTGGCTCAGAGCGACTCCGGGCGGCGGCTGCAGTGTGCCCGGCTCGATGGGATTCCCGCCATCGAGCCTACTGGTGTTTCCCCGGATAGTTGCTTTGGGCAACACTAGATTTCTCTTGTGTACAAGCCTCTTCCGCCCGCCGGGGTTCTGTGTCATCCTCCCGGTGAGTGATTCCGAGATCCTATCGGATATCGGTTTCACTCCGTTCGGTGACGGAAAGGATGCGGAGTGAGTGCAACATACGAGGTGAAGCCGGCGCCGCCAACGCCGGCCGCGGCGAAGGCGGTGACCCGGACCTCGCCACCGCCCCGGCCGAGCCGGCGGACGCAGGCTCGACGCAGTCTGCGGCGGCACTGGCAGCTCTACCTGCTGGTCGCCGTGCCGCTCGCGTACTTCGTGATCTTCAAGTACATCCCGATCAGCAACGCGGTGATCGCCTTCAAGAACTACAGCCCGGTCAAGGGGCCGTGGGGCAGTGAGTGGGTCGGCTTCAAGAACTTCGAGCTGTTCTTCGCCAACCCCGTGTTCTGGACCCTGGTGAAGAACACGTTCGTCCTCGCGGCCTACACGGTCCTGGCCAGCTTCCCGATCCCGATCATCCTGGCGATCGCGCTGAACGAGATCCGCAACGGGCGGTTCAAGAAGCTCGTGCAGCTGGTGACGTACGCGCCGTACTTCATCTCCACGGTGGTTGTGGTCTCGATGACGATCCTGGTGCTGTCGCCGCGACTCGGCTTCGTCAACGACGCGATCGGGCTGTTCGGCGTACCGGCGGTCGACTTCCTCGGGAACCCGGACTACTTCCGGCACATCTACGTCTGGTCCGACGTCTGGCAGACCACCGGGTACTCGGCCGTCATCTACCTGGCCGCGCTGGCCGGGATCGATCCGGCGTTGCACGAGTCGGCCCGGATCGACGGCGCCAGCCGGCTGCAACGGATCCGGAACGTCGACCTGCCCGGCATCATGCCGACCGCGGTGATCATCCTGATCCTCGGCGTCGGCAACATCATGTCGATCGGGTTCGAGAAGGCCTTCCTGCTGCAGAACCCGCTGAACCAGTCCCAGTCCGAGATCATCGCGACCTATGTCTACAAGACCGGTCTGCTGAACGCGGACTTCTCGATGGCGACCGCGATCGGGCTGTTCAACTCCGTCGTCAACCTCGCCCTGCTGGTGGTCGTGAACTTCGTCGCCAAGCGGATCACCGGGAACGGACTGTGGTCATGAGTCTCACCTTGCCAGGATTCCGCCGTACGACGCCGCGTCCGGAGAGCTCGAAGCGGACCGCGATCGAGGAGACCCGGACCGACAAGATCTTCCTGGCCGGAGTCCGGATCATGCTCTGGCTGGCGCTGATCGTGGTCGCCGTACCGCTGATCTATATCGTCGCGAACTCGTTCAGCAGCGCGTCGGCGGTCAGCGCCGGCCGGGTCCTGCTGTGGCCGGTCGAGCCGAGTATCAAGGCCTACCAGCAGGCCTTCAGCGATCCCCTCATCATGAAGGGCTACCTGAACTCGTTCATCTACGCGATCGGCGGCACGCTGATCAGTGTCACGCTGACGATCGCGATCGCGTACCCGTTGTCGCGACGCACGTTCTACGGGCGCAACGTGATCATGAGTCTGCTGATCTTCACCATGCTGTTCTCCGGCGGCCTGATTCCGACGTACCTGGTGGTGCAGGACCTGGGCATGCTGAACACGCGGTGGGCGATGGTGATCCCGAGCGCGATCGGGGTCTGGCAGGTGATCATCGCGCGCACGTTCTTCCGCTCGACCATCCCGGACGAGCTCTACGAGGCGGCCACCATCGACGGGGCCAGCGACCTGCGGTTCCTCTGGTCGATCGTGCTGCCGCTGTCGAAGCCGGTGATCGCGGTGATCGCGCTGATGTACGCGATCTTCCAGTGGAACAGCTACTTCGACGCTCTCATCTATCTCAAGGACCCCGGCCTCTACCCGCTGCAGATCGTGCTGCGGAACGTGCTGATCCTGAACACCCTCACCGGATCCACCACGGCCAACAACCTGGCCCAGCAGCTCGAACAGCAGCAGCTGGCCGAAGTCCTCAAGTACGCGCTCATCGTCATCTCGAGCCTGCCCGTACTGGTCATCTACCCCTTCGTCGCCCGCCACTTCACCAAGGGCGTGATGGTCGGCGCGGTCAAGGGCTAAGTCAGCCCTTCTCAGAAAGGAACACCGTAATGCGCGTATCCGTGCGCAAACTCACCGCGCTCGCCGCGGCCGGCCTGCTCGCGAGCGTCGCGGCCTGTAGTTCGGACTCGTCCGACGGGGCGGCGAACGAGACGACGGCCGACGGGAAGACGATCATCGACGTCTTCACGCCGGCCGACCAGACGACGAACCTGGACACCAACCAGGTGACCAAGATCATGAGCGACAAGTTCAAGCTCCAGTTCCGCTGGCAGACCACGACCTTCGACGCCGGACCGGCCAAGGAGAAGCGGCAGATCTCGCTGGCCAGTGCGGACTACCCGGACCTGTTCTTCCTGATTCCGTGGGTCGACGGCTTCAGCAAGGCCGAGGTGCTCAAGCTCGGTCAGCAGGGCGTGGCGCTCCCGATCGAGCAGTTGATCAAGGACAACGCCCCGAACATCCAGAAGTTCCTGGACGAGAACAAGGACTACAAGGCGGAGTCGACCGCTCCGGACGGGCACATCTACGCGTTGCCGCAGTGGGCCGAGTGCTACCACTGCAGCTTCCCGAACAAGCTGTGGATGAACTCGACCTGGCTGAAGAAGCTCAACCTGCAGCAGCCGAAGACGCCGGAGGAACTGCGCACGGTCCTCAAGGCCTTCAAGACGCAGGACCCGAACGGCAACGGCAAGGCCGACGAGGTTCCGATGACCGCGGACACCCAGGACGGCACGCTGATCTCCTACCTGATGGGCGCGTACGCGTACCCGCCGGTCGGCGCGAACAACGGCGTACAGGGCCTGATCACGCTCAACGGCGACAAGGTGACCACCCCGCTGACCACGCCGCAGTGGCGTGAGGGACTGAAGTACATCGCCTCGCTCTACAAGGACGGCCTGATCGACCAGGCGGCGTTCACCCAGAACGCGCAGGCGTTGCAGGCCCTGGGCAACGACCCGAAGGCGGTCCGGATCGGCTCCGCGCCGATGCTGCACCCGTACATCTTCGTCCAGTCCGACTCCAAGGACGGCCGGGACAAGCAGTACGACGCCGTCCCGCCGCTGACCGGTCCGGAAGGCAAGAGCTACGCCGGTGAGCAGTACCTGCCGACGCTCAACTACACCTTCATGCTGACCAACAAGGCCAGCAAGGAGGCCCAGGTCGCGGCGATCAAGATGCTCGACTACATCTTCACCGACGAGGGCCAGATCATCGCGAACAACGGTCCCGAGGGCGTCGGCTGGACCAAGCCCGCCGCTGGTGAGGTCGGGCTCGACAAGGACACCAAGCCGCTGTGGAAGCCGGTCCAGAACGCGCCGAAGAACATCAGCTGGGGCGCGCTGGCCCAGTACCACAACGTGCTCGCCTTCCGGAACGCCCAGGTCACCCCGACCGACAGCTACAGCTCCGCGGGCTACGAGCGACGGTTGTTCCAGGCAACGAAGCTGTACGACACGCACGGCGACCGCGCGCAGGTCTTCCCGCAGGCCGTCGTCTGGCCGGACCCGAGCCTGAGCGGTGAGCTCGCGACGCTGCAGACGAACCTGCAGAACTACGTCAATCAGAACCAGTTGGCGTTCATCACCGGCTCGAAGAACCTCGACACCGACTGGGACGCCTTCGTGAAGGGTCTCGACAACACCGGCATGCCGCGGTTCCTGGAGATCAACCAGCAGGCCTACGACAAGTACAAGTCCGGGAGCAAGTAACAACTCATGTCCCACGAACTGTGGTTCCGTACCCCCGCGCCGGACTGGTTCGAGGCGTTGCCGGTGGGCAACGGGCACCTCGGAGCGAAGGTGTTCGGCCGGGTCGGTGCGGAACGGATCGCCCTGAATCTCGACGACGTGTGGTCCGGCGACGGGCCGCGCGAGCTGATGGTGACGGACGGTCCGGAGACGCTGGCCGACGTACGGCGGTTGTTGCTGGCCGAGGGTGATCAGCTGGCGGCGACCGAGCGGACCCGGGCGTTACAGGGTCCGCTGGTGGAGTCGTACCAGCCGCTCGCAGACCTCCTGATCCGTACGGCGGGGGAGCCGGCCGACTATCGCCGGAGCCTCGACCTGCGGACCGGTGTGGTCGGCGTCGACTACACAGTGGCGGGGACGCGGTTCCGGCGCGAGACCTATGTGTCCGCGCCGGACCAGGTGCTCGTCTGGACGATCACGGCTGACAAGGCCGGGATGATCGATCTGGATCTGGGCCTGGAGAGTCAGCATCCGATCAGCGCAGTAGTTGCTGACGGCATCTATGGCGCGGTCGGGCACGCGCCGTCCGAGCTGACGATCGAGTATCGCGAGAGCCCGGACCCGATCCAGTACCGCGACGGTCACGGGATCGGGTTCGGAATCGCTCTTCGCATGGACCACAGCGGCGGCGAGATGGTGCTGTCCGAGGACGGTGTCACCGTCCGTGGTGCGGACAGCGTGACGGTGCTGCTCGCCGCGGCGAGCACGTTCGCCGGGTGGTCGGTGCCGCCCGGCCGGGACCCGCGCACGGCGTTGCGCGCGGCAACCGACGTACTGAAAGCTGTGGAGCTTGAGAAGGTGCGTGAACGGCACCTTGAGGACCATCAAGCGTTGTACGGGCGTGCCGAGCTGCGACTGGACAACGACGAGCGGACCGCGCTCACGTTCAATCTCGGCCGCTATCTGCTGATCGCGTCGTCGCGGCCGGGGACGCAGGCGGCCAACCTGCAAGGCATCTGGAACGAGGACCGCCGGCCGATGTGGGCCAGCGACTGGACCAACAACATCAACACCCAGATGAACTACTGGCCCGCCGACCTGACCGGGCTGGGGGAGTGCTTCGAACCGTTCATCGATCTGCTCGAGGGGCTCGCCGAGTCGGGCGCGAACACCGCGCGGATCCTGTACGACGCTCCCGGCTGGGTGTCGCATCACAACTCCGACATCTGGCGCGCGACCTGGCCGGTCGGCGAAGGTGGTGACGATCCCGTCTGGTCGATGTGCGCGACCTGCGGAGTGTGGATGGCCGCGCAGCTGATGGAGCACTACCGGTTCGGCCAGGATCTCGACGTACTGCGGGAGCGGTCCTATCCGCTGATCGCGGGCGCTGCGGAGTTCGTCCTCGCGATGCTGGTGGAGGACAGCGACGGCCGGTTGCAGTTCGTCCCGTCCACCGCTCCCGAACACCACTTCGTGCTGCCGTCCGGCGAGAAAGCTTCGGTCGACCTGACCTCGACGTACGACGTCTGGGTGATCCGCGAGTTGTTCGCCAACCTCGCCGAAACCGAAGCGGCGCTGGGACTCGACACGGAGCTCGCGAAGCGGGCGCAGGAAGCCCGGGAACGCCTGCCGCAGATCGCGATCACGCCGGACGGCCGATTGCACGAATGGCCGACCGATTGGACGCCGTCGGAGATCAACCACCGGCACCAGTCTCACCTCTACGGTCTGTACCCAGGCGCCGAGATCGACCCAACCCGTACGCCGGAGTGGGCAGAAGCGGCGCGGAGATCGCTGACCGTCCGTACCGAGGGAGCGACGAACGGCGGGTGGACGGCCGCCTGGCTGGTGGCGTTGTGGGCGCGGTTGTTCGAGGGAGACAAGGCGTACGAGGTCATCCAGGACTACCTGGCCCGGCTGGTCTCCGCGAACCTGCTGCACCGCGACGGCGACATCTTCCAGATCGACGCGAACTTCGGCATGACCGGCTGTATCCCGGAGTTGCTGATCCAGAGCCACACCGAGGTGATCCGACTGCTGCCCGCGTTGCCCAAGGCATGGCCGGACGGGTCGTTCCGCGGACTGCGCGCGCGTGGGGGACTCGTGTTCGACCTCACATGGCGCAACGGGCGGCTGACAACAGCGAAAGTCGTTGCCGACCGCACCGGAACGCACCGGATCGCCTGGCCGGACAAGGAGACCGTCGTCACCATCGCAGCCGGTCAGACGGTGGACCTGCTTAGGTAAGGTGAACCTCCGTGAAGAAACTCATGGGAGTCGTCGTCACGGCCGCCGTTCTGGCGCTGGCCGCCTGTGGTGGTAGTGACACGAAGAGTGCGAACACCGGGGCCGGGGACACCGACGTGGCGACCGGTGGGCGGCTCTTCAAGACCGCCGACGCGGAGACCGCGAAGCTCGGTTCGGACGCCCAGCCGGGGGTCTTCCCGCGGACCGTCAAGCACGCGCTCGGCGAGACCAAGCTGGACAAGAAGCCGGCCCGGGTCGTGGTGCTGGACAGCGGCGAGCTGGACGACGTGCTCGCGCTCGGCATCACCCCGGTCGGGATGGCGACGAACACCGGTCAGAACGGCGTGCCGTCGTACCTGGCGGACAAGGCGCAAGGGATCAAGACCGTCGGCGGCGTCAGCGAGCTGAACCTCGAGGCGATCGCGGCACTGAAGCCGGACCTGATCCTGGGCAGCAAACTGCGCGCCGCCACCCTGTACGACAAGCTGAACGCGATCGCCCCGACCGTGATGAGCATCCGGCCCGGGTTCCCGTGGAAGGAGAACTTCCTGCTGGTCGCCGACGCGGTCGGCGAGGAGGACAAGGCCACCCAGGCCCTGAACGACTACCAGAAGCGCGCGGACGAGGTGAAGGGCAAGGTCCAGGGTTCGCCGACGATCTCGCTGGTCCGGTTCCGCCCGGCCGAGATCCGCCTGTACGGCAACCTGTCGTTCATCGGCGTGATCCTGAAGGACGTCGGGCTGCCGCGGCCGAAGGTCCAGGACGTCGAGGACCTGGCCGTCGAGGTCTCCGAGGAGAACATCGGCCAGGCCGACGGCGACTGGATCTTCTACTCCAGCTTCGGCCCGATCACCGGCACCAAGGAGTCACAGGTTGTCAACGGCAACCTGTGGAAGGCGTTGCCGGCGGTCAAGGCCGGCCACGCCAAACGCGTCGACGACGAGGTCTGGTTCCTCGGCCTCGGCCCGATCGGCGCCATGGCCACGCTGACCGATCTCGAGAACTTCCTCAGCGGCAAGAGCTAATCGACGACTGGCAGCAGCCCGCGCTCGGCGAAGACCTTCTTGGCAACGCCGACGGCGTTGATCGCGCGCGGGAAACCGGCGTACCCGGCGGTGTGGATGAAGGTCTCGACGATCTCGGTGGGAGTGAGCCCGACGTTCAGCGAGGTTCGGACGTGAACCTCGAGCTCGGGCTCGCATCCGCCGAGTGCGGCCAGGATGCCGAGCGTGATCAGCTGCCGCTGCTTCGGTTCGAGTTGCGGTCGCGCATAGATGTCGCCGAAGCCGAAGGCGACGATGTGATGGGCGAGCGCGGGCGCGACATCGCCCAGGCTCTCCATCACAGCCGGCGCCGAGCCGCCGTCGACGGCGGCCAGTACGGCGAGGCCGCGTTCGTACCGGGCTTGTTCCTCCGGGCTGTTGATGTCTGTCATAGTCCCGAACCTAACCTCATCTGATCGGCTGCCAATCGTCGAAGGCCGCTCCGGCGGCGGCCTGGACACGATGCATGATGCGACCGTCAGCCTGGCGGATGACCAGGTCCAGCCGGTTGTCGGTACGGCGCTGTGCCACCGGATCGTCGGCGGCCGCGCCGGCCAGGTTGTCCCAACCGCCGAACGCGCCGTTGTCGGTCTGCTGCCGCGCCCACCAGATACTGCCGTCGGCAGCGCGGGCGAACATCGCCAGGCGGCCCGCGGCCTGCTCGACCAGTACGGCGTCGTTCGCGGGACCGGCGCCGAGGCTGGTCCAGGGAGTGAACCCGCTGCCCGACTGGGTGGACTGGTAGACGACGGACAGAGCGCCCTCCCAGCGGCGCGCTACGAGCACCAGCCGACCGTCAGTCTGCCGGGCCACCGATGGTCCGCCATCGAAGGCGGGGGAGCCCTCCACTACCTGCCAGCCCGTCCACGCGATCCCGGCCTGCCGGTTGAACCAAATCTGCCCACCGGCTTCTTTCGCCGCTCGAGCGAACAGCACCAGCGATCCGTCCTGGTCGGTACCGATCACAGGTTCACCGGCCGGGCTGGCGTCGAGGTCCTGCCAGGCACTTCCAAAGGCTCCGTTGGGCGCCTGCTGGACATTCACGTAGACCCGCGAACCTGGCGCTTCATTGCGCCGGGTGACGACCAACAGGCGGCCATCTGCCAGCCGCCCCACCACCGGGTCGCCCGCGCTGGCTGAGCCGGCAAACTGATTCCAGCCCGAGTAGGCACCGTTCGGCGTCGACTGCAGATTCCACCAGATCGACCCGTCGGCGGCGCGGGAGAACAACGCGTTCCGGCCGTCAGGCTGGCGTCCAGCGACGGGCCGGCCCGCCGGGCTCGCGCCGAACTTGTTCCACGATCCATAGCCGCTGCCGGCTTCCGTCGTACTCCACACGTTGGCTTCGCACCGGCTCGCGGTGTGTCCCAGCACCGACAACCGGCCGTCCTCCTGCGCGACCAGCTCCGGCTTGGTACCGCTGGTGAAAGCGAGCGGTGCCTGCGCATGAGAAAGCCGGTACGACCAGTAGCCGGACCCGCCCGCGGCGGGTTCCGTGGCGAAGTACACGTCCAGCTCGGAGCCGTCCGCGATCATGCCGTACGCGTTCCGCACGATGCCGGAGTTGTGGTTGTACCTGAACCCGCTCTGGCATTCGGACAGCCGGCTCACCACGCTCCAGGTACCGGTCCCTGACCAGATCGCGGAACCGGCGATCCGGTTGATCTCCACGTCCGGCTGGATCCGCTCGTTACCGGAGCCGGTGTCGCGCGACACCAGGAACTCGTCGCGCGCCGGGTCGTACACGAACGACGCGTTGTGCAGGAACGGCCCGCCGCCGGGCTCCGGGGTGAGGCCGTCCGCGGGGAGCTCGACGCGAGCGCCGATCTTCGGGTTGTCGGCGTCGCTGAGGTCGACCTCGCGCCGCATGACCTGGCCGACGCCGCTGTAGAACACCAGCAGCTTGCCGGCGCCGTCGATCGAGGTCACGCTCGGCTGGCCGACGCCCCAACTGCTCACCGGTCCGTCGGTGGATCGGTCGAGCAGTGCCTTCCGGCTGAGCTTCCACGGGCCCTGCGGCTGGTCGGCGTACGCGACACCGATCACGTTGATCGGGTCCGCACCGGGGTACTTCCCGCGGTCCGGATATCCCAGGACGAACATGGCCCAGCCGTAGGTGTGGCCGCCGTACCGGAACGAGCCGCGCACCACCTCGGGGTCGCAGATGTGGTTCGACGCCCAGGCCGGTGTGTCCGCCGCCTGCGGGTTGAGCGGGAACTGGACCGCTCCCCAGGCGTACGTGCCGTCGGCGCGGCGGGTGCCGTAATTCATGCCGACGTGGTCCCAGGTCTCGCCGGGAACGCGATTCGCGCAGGTGTAGACCATCCGCTCGGTCGGCGAGAGCTGCACGACCGAGGGTGCGTACATGTAGAACGGCCCGTTGCCGGGCGGCACCGGAACTCCGGCGTCCGGCGCGGCCTGCGGATTCCAGGTGCCGGCGGGCTCGGCCGCCTGGGCGGGGAGGACGAACTGGCCGGCCAGCACCAATGCGGCCACAACGATTCGGGCGAGACGCATGGGCACATCGTCCGAGGATCAGCTGGCGGTCGCCACGGTTTCGATCCAGGGCGAATGCCGTCAGTCCGGGACGCGGCCGCGGTCGGTGACCGGGATTCCCGGTGCATACCGCGCGACGGCCGCCACCAGGTCGTCGTACGGCATGGCGCGGCCGATGACCTCGTGGCTGCCGGGCCACGGCCGCGACGGGCCCCAGGCCTTCGAGCTGCGTGGAAGGGCTTCCTCGTCGTGCAGGACGACGACGAGGAACGGCTCCCACTCCTCGTCCTCGCCGCTCCCGGTCGATCGCTCGATCCGGCAGATCCCGCGGACCTCGGCCCAGCCGACCGTGCGCGGCTGCGCGCCGCCGAGATGCACTCCGACTTCGTCGATCGACAGCAGTACGTCGTCCTCGTCGGCCTGCTGCCGCTCCTCCAGCGCCGTGATCGCGCCGATGCCGAGCAGGAAGGGCATGCCGAGCGCGAAGATCAGCGGGCTGCCGCCCCAGGAGAGCCAGATCGTCTCCAGTCCTTCGCGCACCGAGTTGCCCTGGGCGCGCGAGATCAGCACGGCCAGCAGCGTGATCAGCACCTCGGCGCCGACCAGCAGTGCGCAGAACAGCAACATCGTCTTGGTGGTGCCCAGGCCATGTCGCTTGACGACGAACGGCTCCACACTTTGGTCAGGCGGCATACCCCGCATTGTCAGTGGTATCCGCCGAACGCACCAGTGCTCTCACACCTGTCTAATCACTTCGGCCCGATCGGTCCTACGCAAGGATGAAATCCCCGTACAGAAGTCTGCGCGGACTTTGGCAGAGCCGGAGAGTCCGCAACAATCGGCTCATGTCCAACAGCACTGCGACTCTCGCGCCCAAACGGCCGCCACAACGGGCCACCTCCCGTCGTGCGCGGAAGAACGGCAAGTGGCGTCGCGGCTGGTTCATCGCGGTGCTCGCGGTGCTGACCGCGGTCCCGTTGCTCTTCCACCGCTGGGTGCCGAACTCGTTCGGCAACATGGGCAGTCTGCTCGACACGTTCCTGCCCTGGGTGGGCCTCGCCGTACCGATCCTCGCAGTCGCAGCGCTGGTACGGCGTTCCGCGATCGCCGGGGTCGCGCTGCTGCTGCCGGCGGTGGTGTGGGGCGGGATGTTCGGCAACCAGCTGATTCCGCACCAGACCGGCGGCGCCTACGACCTGCGCGTGCTGTCGCACAACGTGGACGCGGCCAACCCGGATCCGGAGCGGACGGCGCGCGACCTGCTCGGCGCCGACGCGGATGTGGTCGCGCTCGAGGAGCTGACGTCGGCGGATCTCAAGGTCTACAAGGCCGCATTCGCCAAGAAGTACCCGTACCAGGTGACGCGGGACACCGTCGCGCTCTGGTCGAAGTACCCGGTCGAGGAGAGTCAGTCGGTCGATGTCGGCTTCGCCTGGACCCGCGCACTGCGGGCCGAGGTCGACACCCCGGAGGGCAAGGTCGCGGTCTACGTCGCGCACCTGGCCTCGGTCCGGGTCGGCACCAGCGGTTTCACCTCCGACCAGCGCAACAAGACGATCCGGGCCCTCGGCCGGCAGATCGCCGAGGAGAAGCTGGCCGGCGTGATCGTGATGGGCGACTTCAACGGTACGGCGACCGACCGCAGCCTGGCGCCGTTGACCACCGGACTGCGCTCGGCGCAGGGCGCGGCCGGCCACGGCTTCGGTTTCACCTGGCCGTCGAGCTTCCCGATGGCGCGGATCGACCACATCCTGATCCGCGGGGTTCAGCCCACCAAGGCGTGGGTGATGCCGCCGACCGGCAGCGATCACCGGCCGGTCGTCGCGGAGCTAAAGATCTGACCAGCGTTGATAGGCGTACCGGACCGCCTCCGCGCGGTGCCGGGCGCCGATCTTGGCGAACGTGTTGTTGATGTGCGTCTTCACGGTCGCCTCGCTGATGAAGAGCTGCGCCGCGATCTCCGGGTTGCTGAGCCCGCGCGCGATCAGCCGGAGCACCTCGGTCTCGCGTGCGGTCAGACCGTCGGTGCCGGCCGGCTCGGGAGCGAGCCCCGCCATCAGGCGACGAGTCACCTCGGGGTCGAAGGTGGACTGGCCGGCGGCGGTCGATCGCAGGGCGGCGCCGATCTCGACGCGGCCGGCATCCTTGGTCAGATAACCGCGCGCCCCGGCCCGCAAGGCGGTCGCGATCGACGCATCATCGGCGTACGTGGTCAGCACCAGTACGGCGACCGCCGGGAAGCCGGCGGTGATCCGGGCCGTCGCGCCGACGCCGTCGAGGACCGGCATCCGCAGATCCATCAGCACGACATCGACGTTGCCCTGCGCAACGAGCTCGACCGCCTCGGCGCCGTTCGCGGCAGCACCGGTGACCTCGATCCCGTCGATCAGTTCGAGCAGCGCGACCAGGCCCTCCCGCACGACCTGCTGGTCGTCCGCCACGATCACGCGGATCGTGTCAGTCATTCGGTACCTCCGCGATCACGAGCCAGTCGGCTCCGTCCGGACCCGCGGTCAGCGTGCCACCGACCAGGGCCAGTCGCTCGCGCATGCCAGTCAACCCGAAGCCCGTGCCAGTGGTCGGGCCGGCGTTCCGAACCTCGAGCCGTACGCCGTCGCCGGGCTCGAGCCGGGAGCCGTTCACTGGGCCGTAGGCGAGCTTGACGTCGATCGCTCGACCCGGGGCGTGCTTCGCGGCGTTCGTCAGCGCTTCCCGTGCCGCGTTCAGCAGCGCGACGATCGTGCCGGAGCCGAGCACGACGGGTGTGCCCTGCACCGTGAGCTGGACCGGCACGGCATGGTCTGCCTCATGCTCCTTCGCGAGCGTCCGCAGTGCGTCCGCGAACTCTGGTGCGTCATCCGCTCTGAGCGCGGCGACCGCGTTCCGAGCCTCGGTGAGCCCTTGGACGGCCAGCCGGCGGGAACGGCGTACGCGCTCCAGGGCTCCGTCGACGTCGCGGCGTTCGTCCAGGAGTGCTTCGGCGACCTCGAGCTGGACGCTCAGGGCACCCAGCGAGTGCGCGAGGACGTCGTGCAAGTCGCGCGCGATCCGGCCGCGTTCCTCCAGCGCCGCGGCGCGGGCCTGCTCGCTCTGCGCCCGGCGGGTCTGGACGAGGAGCTCGCGGGTCTGCCGCGCCTGGATCTCGTACTGCCGCCGGTTCAGGCCGAACGCGAGCAGGATCGCCGTCCACATGAGCTGCGTCAGCAACCAACTGTCGCTGCGATCGAACCACCACCTCGAGACGGCGAGACCGAGCGCAACACCGATGCCGACGGCAAGGATCGGTCGCAGGCCGGAGCGGCTGAGATCGACGACCACGATGCTGGTGATCGCCACCAGCACCAGGACCAGCGCGTTCGAGTCCGGAATGCCGGTCAGTACGGCGTTGCCGACGGCAACCACGCTGAGCAGGACGAGCGCGAGCCGCGGCCGGACGGTCATCACCAGCGTGCCGACGAGAAACACGGCCAGCCCGGCGGCGAGTGCGAACCACACCCAGCGCTCCGCCGGCCGCGACGTACCGAGGACGCCGACCGCGACCGCAGCCGTCATCACCCGGCCGAGCCAGCCGCTGTCGCCGTGCATCCCGCCCGGCAGTCGTAACCTCACTTGACGCTGTACTCCTCGGCTTCACGGTGTGCCTTGCTCTGGATCACCAGCGACTGCGTGAGCAGGTTCGCGCCGATGCTCAGCATCAGCACGCCGCCGCCCGCGGTCGCGGCTGCGCCGAGCAGGTGCCCGATGCCCGCCAGCCCGAGGCGGATGACCAGATAGCCCACCATGATGCCGAGTCCGGGGATCCCGAGCCGGAAGAACACCTTCCCGGCGCGCCGCTCGACCTGAGCGACCTGGCCCGAGGCGTATCCGGCGATCAAAGCGGTGCCGACCCCGGCCACCAGCAGAGCCACGTCGAACGGGCCGACGTGCAGGTGCTTGCCGTACAGCTGGTAGATGCCGACGCCGCAGAGGATGACCGGTCCGCGCCAGACGTCGGCGTCGGAGTTCTCCAGTTCCGACCACGACAACCGGCGGGCGATCACCGCGACGACGATCGCGATCACGACGAGGGCATTGGGCAAGGTTCCGAAGGACATGACTCGACGCTAAGTGGGCACTGACCTCTCGCAGGACCGCCCACGGGTGGAGATCCGGGTGGAGACGCGGGTCGGTGGTCCCACTGATTGAAAACAGGAGTAACGTTCCCGAGCGGTAACAACACTGTGCGTCATAACCACCGGAGGGCCGATGCTGCCACAAGACTCCGTCCTGAGACTCGATGCCTCAGCGGTCGACTACATCATCATCGCGACGTATTTCGTCTTCGTGCTCGGCATCGGGTACCTGGCCAAACGCGCGGTCTCCAGCAGTCTGGACTTCTTCCTGTCCGGGCGCTCGCTGCCGGCCTGGGTGACCGGGCTGGCCTTCATCTCGGCCAACCTCGGTGCGATCGAGATCATGGGCATGTCGGCGAACGGCGCGCAGTACGGGATGCCGACCGTGCACTACTTCTGGATCGGCGCCATCCCGGCGATGCTGTTCCTCGGTGTCGTGATGATGCCGTTCTACTACGGCTCCAAGGTCCGCAGCGTGCCGGAGTTCATGCTGCGCCGGTTCGGCAAACCCGCGCACCTGGTGAACGCGGTCAGCTTCGCCGTCGCGCAGGTGCTGATCGCGGGTGTGAACCTGTTCCTGCTCGCCACCATCGTCAACGTGCTGCTCGGCTGGCCGATCTGGGTGTCGGTGATCGTGGCCGCGGTGATCGTGCTCAGCTACATCACCCTCGGCGGTCTGTCCGCGGCGATCTACAACGAGGTGCTGCAGTTCTTCGTGATCGTCGCCGCGCTGCTGCCGCTGACCCTGGTCGGCCTGCACAAGGTCGGCGGTTACCAGGGCCTGATCGACAAGGTCACCGCGTCGACCGGCGGCGGCCAGCAGCTCCACGCCTGGCCGGGTACTGAGCTGAGCGGCTTCAGCAACAGCTTCCTGTCGGTGATCGGGCTGGTCTTCGGGCTCGGCTTCGTGCTCTCGTTCGGCTACTGGACGACGAACTTCGTCGAGGTCCAGCGGGCGATGGCGTCCAAGAACATGTCCGCGGCGCGGCGGACCCCGATCATCGGTTCGTTCCCGAAGATGTTCATCCCGTTCATCGTCATCATCCCGGGCATCATCGCGGCGGTCGCCGTACCGGAGTTGCAGCAGTTCAAGCAGGCCGGCGGCAAGGGCGGCGACGTCACCTACAACGACGCCTTGCTGCTGCTGATGCGCGACCTGCTGCCGAACGGCATGCTGGGGCTGGCGATCACCGGTCTGCTGGCCTCGTTCATGGCCGGTATGGCGGCGAACCTGAGCTCGTTCAACACGGTCATGACCTACGACCTGATCGAGCGGTACTTCATCAAGGATCGCAGCGACGACTTCTACCTGCGGACCGGCCGCTGGGTGACCGTGGGCGGCACGGTGATCGCGGTCGGCACGGCGGCGATCGCCTCCGGCTACAGCAACCTGATGGACTACCTGCAGCAGCTGTTCTCGTTCTTCAACGCACCGCTGTTCGCCACGTTCATCCTCGGTATGTTCTGGAAGCGGATGACGGCCGCGGCCGGCTGGATCGGTCTGGTCAGCGGTACGGCGACCGCGATCCTGGTGTTCATCCTGTCCGAGAGCGGCGTGATCAACCTGCCGGGGCAGGGCGCCAGCTTCGTCGGCGCCGGTGCGGCGTTCGTGGTGGACATCCTGGTCAGCGTCGTGGTCAGCTCGGTCACCCGGGCCAAGAAGGAGTCCGAGCTGGTCGGGCTGGTCTATTCGCTGACACCCAAGGAACAGCGCACCGAGGCGGCCGCCGAGGGCGATCACGGCTGGTACCGCAAGCCGGTGCTGCTGGCCGGGATCTCGCTGGCCATGGTTGTCGTCCTGAACATCGTCTTCGGCTGACGAGGAGTATCTGATGGCAGACAAGAAGAAGAAGGCCGGAGCGTTCGACATCCGGGTCGTGATCGCCGCCCTGATCGGCTTGTACGGCGTGATCCTGACGATCCTTGGGATCATCGGGAAGCAGGCGGAGATCGACAAGGCCGCCGGAATCAACATCAACCTGTGGGGCGGCATCGGGATGCTCGTCTTCGCGGGGCTGTTCGTGCTCTGGGCGCGGGTGCGGCCGATCGCCGTACCGGTGGACAAGCCCAGCGCCGAGTGAGCATGTCCGTTTGACGAACATCGGCGTCCGGTCGGGTCCTCCCGGCCGGGCGCTGGTGTTCCTAGGCTCGAAGTACCCGAACACCGAGGAGCTTCGAGATGACGATCACCCCGGCCCGGCCGGAGTTGTCGAGCCTGGCACAGCAGTACGCCGACAAGGGTTTCGTGCTGGTGAAAGGCCTGCTCAGCAAGGAGGAAGCGGCGTACTATCGCGGCCGCAGCCACGACCTGCTGGCGCAGCTGAACCGCAACGACGACCCGACCTGGCAGTCCGCGATGGGCCTGGCCGACGGCGCCACCCGGCTGCAGCACCTGCACGACGCACAGTTCTACGACGCCGAGTTCGCCAAGCTGCTGGTCGACCCGCGGTTCACCGACGTGGCCGCTGCGGTGATGGGCGTGGAGAATGTCCAGCTGCACCACACCAAGCTGTTCGTGAAGCCGCCGGAGAACGGGTCGCCGTTCCCGCTGCACCAGGACCACCCGTTCTTCCCGCACACCTATCACCGGGTCGGGGCGGCGATCTTCCACTTCGACGACGCGCCGATCGAGAAGGGCTGCGTCCGGATCATCCCGGGCAGTCATCTCGACGGACCACGGGAGCATGACCCGGAAGGCTCGTTCCATCTGCTGGAGCCGTCGTTCGACGCCGCGACACCGCAGCCGGCCGAGGCGGGTGACGTCCTGTTCTTCACCTACCTGACCGTGCACGGCTCGGGGGTGAACGTGAGTGACGAGGCCCGGACGACCTGGCTGATCCAGTACCGCGACCCGGCGGACCCGCCGACGGTCAAGACCCACGAGTGGTCGCTCGGCCAGGGCATGATGCTGCGTGGAGTCGACCCCACCGGCAGGAGCAATGTTTGAGGCTTTCGGACGTCCTTGAGGCGGACCGCTTCGTCGACCTCGCCGGACTGCTGGAGTCCTGCGAGGTCGACGGGTTCCGTGCGGACTTCCTCAGCTGGGGGCACTACCGGCCGGAGTACTGGCGCAATTACTGGCACATGCACTCGTTCCACGAGGTCTGCCTGGCCTACTCCGGTTCCGGTCGCTTCAACAACGGCACAGCGCAGTACGACGTCGCTGCTGGCTCGGTGTTCCTCGCCCGGCCCGGTGATGTCCACGAGATCGAGTCTTCGCGCGCAGAGCCGTTGGGGATCGCCTTCTGGGGCTTCACCTTCCGGCCGGGCTCGACGCAGGACGGGCGGCCGGCCGCGGCTCCGGAGCAGCCGGGCTGGTGGTCGGGGCTGACTCGTTCCGCTGGACCTGTCCTCTCCGACCGGAGCGGGTCCCTGCCTGCGCTCATCACGGCACTTGCGGCCGAGGCGGCTGCGCCCGTCGCCGGCTACAGCACCGCCCTTCAGGCGCTCGGTGCGACTCTGGTGCTTGAGACCGCACGTGCGTTCGCATTGGACGAAGACCTCGCTGTCGAGCCAGTACGCCGTGACCGCGGGCTGCTGGTGGTCGAAGCCATGCAGCGACACCTGCGGGACAACCTGTCCCGGCCGATCACGGTCCGGGACGTGGCGGCCGTCGTACACCTGTCGGAACGGCATGCGGAGCGGTTGTTCACCCAGCAGACCGGTGCGTCGATCATGGCGACGCTCTGGCGTCTCCGGCTCGAGCTGGCCGCCCAACTGCTGCTGGACCCGTCGTTGACGGTCACCGAAGTGGCTCGCGCCTGCGGGTACTCAGATGTCCGCCCGTTCTCCACCGCCTTCAAGCGCCACTACGGGCGCACACCCGGCGAGCACCGACGCTCCGGCGGGACAGAGTTCATCTAGTCTCTGGAAGATGAAAGCTCTTCTTGCCTCGAGCGGCACGATGAACGGCAGCATTCAGGACGCACTGGTCGACCTACTGGGCAAGCCAATCGCCGAGTCGAACGCACTCTTCATCCCCACTGCGATCTACTCGTTCCCTGCTGGCGGCAATTACGCCTGGAACGCGCTGCACAGCCCGCTGTGTGAGCTGGGCTGGAAGTCGCTGGGCTTGCTGGAGCTGTCAGTGCTGCCGAGCATCGAAGCGGATGCCTGGGTTCCGATGGTCCAAGACGCCGATGCACTGCTGGTGTGGGGCGGCGACCCGCTGTTCCTCGCCAACTGGATGCGGCGGTCCGGGCTGGCGGACCTGATGCCGACACTGCGTCCCGTCTACGTCGGTGTGAGTGCAGGAGCGATCGCTGCGGCGTCCACGTTCGTCGAGACGTTTCTGGACCCGCCGCGCGAGTCCGACGGAGCGGTGCAGACCGAGGACATCGTCTTCAGTACGCCGGACGGCGACGTCGACCGCATCCTGGTCACGGGACAGGGCCTGGGCCTCACCGACTTCGCAGTGATCCCGCACTACGAGAACCCGAACCATCTCGACGCATCGGCCGCGAACGCGCCCCTCTGGGCGGCCCGGATCCCGCTCCCGACGTACGCGATCGACGATCAGTCGGCGGTCCAGGTCGTCGACGGCGTGGCTTCGGTCGTCTCCGAGGGGCAGTGGAAACTGTTCCAGCCCTGATCACCCAGCGTAGTCGGATGACGTCTGGACAGCCAGGGGTGGCGTTGCTCCAATGCAGGGAGTTGTTCCGCCGTATCCCCTGTGGGAGGGGCCATAAGGAGTCGACTCGGCCGCATCATCGGAACCTGTGTGGTGACGCTCGGACTCGCGTTCGCACCGGCCTTGTCGGCCAGTGCCATCACCGGTGGCGAGCCTGACGGCAACGCACATCCGAACGTCGGCGTGATCCTGTTCTACCAACCGGACGGACGGTTCCGGTGTACGGCGACCCTGGTGTCGCCGACCGTTCTGGTGACCGCCGCGCACTGCACGATCGGCACGCTGGGCAAGACGCTGGTGACCTTCGACTCGGTGATCGCCCAGCAACCGCCGTCCCCGTTCCCGGTCGCCGCCGACCCGGCCAAGGGCTACACCCAGGCTGAGCTCGAGGCGGCCGGCTACAAGTCCGGTACCGCGTCCACGCACCCGAAGTACTCGAACTTCACCGACCTGGACAACTGGAACGACGTCGGCGTGATCGTGCTCGACCGTCCCGTCACGAACCTCGCGCCGGCGAAGATCGCGCCCGCCAACTATCTGAATGCCTACCAGCAGCCCAAGCTGAACAGCACGATCTTCACTTCGGTCGGCTACGGCACCGAGGTCCGCAAGGCGGACTCCGGCCCGCAGAAGCCCACGCCGATGTCGTACCCGCTCCTTCGGCGCTGGGCCGAGGAGCCGGGCCAGAAGCTCACTCCGCAGATTCTGCAGGTGAACGGGAACGAGCACGACAACCGCGGTACCGGCGGCACGTGCTTCGGTGACTCCGGCGGCCCGACCTTCCACGGCGGCTACCAGGTGACAGTGACCAGCTACGGCTACACGCAGAACTGCCGTTACCTCGACGGCCTGCAGCGGATCGACATCAAGGTGGTCCAGGACTGGCTGAAGACCTTCGGCGTACCGATCGGCTGACGGGAGCGCGCTGTGTCGCGACGGTGTCGGGCCGTCGTGACACGGTGCTATCCTGACCGCATGCGAGTGAGCCTGCTCCTTAGTTAGCCGTACCGGCATTCAGGCGCTTCCAGCGCCGGCCCGTACGGCGTCCCCTCCTGAGCGAGGGGCTTTTTCGTTTATAGGCTCAACACAGACACGAGCGGGAGAGTAAGACCGTGAGCGAGCAGGTGGACGACACTCCGATCGACCGGGGTGGCTACGACTTCAACGCGATGCAGGCCAAGTGGCGTCCGGTGTGGGAGAAGCTGGACCCGTTCAAGGCCAAGGACGACGGCTCGGCCGAGCGGCGCTACGCGCTCACGATGTTCTCCTACCCCTCCGGCGACCTGCACATGGGGCACGCCGAGGTGTTCGCGCTGCACGACGTGCTGTCGCGGTACTGGTTCCAGCAGGGCTACGACGTGCTGAACCCGATCGGCTGGGACTCCTTCGGGCTGCCCGCCGAGAACGCGGCGATCAAGCGCAACGAGCACCCGGCGACCTACACCTACGCCAACATCGAGACCCAGGCCGAGTCGATCCGCCGGTACGCGATGAGCTTCGACTGGTCCAAGCGGCTGCACACGTCCGACCCGGAGTACTACCGGTGGACGCAGTGGCTGTTCACGCGGTTCTACGAGCGTGGGCTGGCGTACCGCAAGGCGTCGTACGTGAACTGGTGCCCGAACGACCAGACCGTGCTGGCCAACGAGCAGGTCGTGCAGGGCCGCTGTGAGCGCTGCGGGTTCGAGGTCACCAAGCGCGAGCTGACCCAGTGGTACTTCAAGACCACCGAGTACGCGCAGCGCCTGCTGGACGACATGGACCAGCTGCAGTGGCCCGAGGAGATCCTGCTGCAGCAGCGGAACTGGATCGGCCGCTCGGAGGGTGCGTTCACCGAGTTCCAGGTCGAGGGTCGCTCCGAGCCGATCCGGGTGTTCACCACCCGGCCGGACACGCTGTTCGGCGCCACGTTCCTGGTGGTCGCTCCGGACGCTCATCTGGCCGCCGAGCTGGTGACGCCGGAGCAGCAGAGTGCCTTCGACGAGTACCTGCGCGCCGTCAAGGCGACCACCGAGATCGAGCGGCTGAGTACCGACCGCGAGAAGACCGGTGTCTTCCTGGGCTCGTACGCCGTCAACCCGGTCACCGGGCAGCGGATCCCGATCTGGGCGGCCGACTACGTGCTGGCCGACTACGGCACCGGCGCGATCATGGCCGTGCCCGGTCAGGACAGCCGGGACTGGGAGTTCGCCGAGAAGTTCGGCCTGCCGATCGTCCGGACCGTGCAGCCCGAGGAGGGCTTCGACGGCAAGGCGTTCACCGGTGACGGACCGGCGATCAACAGCTCGAACGACGAGATCAGCCTGGACGGGCTGGAGGTCGCCGAGGCCAAGTCACGGATCATCGACTGGCTGGAGAGCAAGGGTCTGGGCGAGCGGACGATCAACTACCGGCTGCGCGACTGGCTGCTGAGCCGGCAGCGCTTCTGGGGTGCGCCGATCCCGATCATCCACTGCCCCGACTGCGGCGAGGTCCCGGTTCCGGACGACCAGCTGCCGGTCGAGCTGCCCGACCTGCGCGGCGCTGACCTGGCGCCCAAGGGCGTCTCGCCGCTGGCCGCTGCTCGCGACTGGGTCGAGGTCGCCTGCCCGAAGTGCGGTGGCGCCGCCGAGCGCGACACCGACACGATGGACACCTTCGTCGACTCCTCGTGGTACTTCCTGCGCTACCTGTCGCCGGACTACACCGAGGGCCCGTTCGACCCGGGCATGGCTGACCGCTGGATGTCGGTCTACCAGTACGTCGGCGGCAAGGAGCACGCCGTACTGCACCTGCTGTACGCGCGGTTCTTCACCAAGGCGCTGCACGACATGGGCATGCTGAAGGTCACTGAGCCGTTCACCCGGCTGCTGAACCAGGGCCAGGTCGTCAACCAGGGCAAGGCGATGAGCAAGTCCCTGGGCAACGGCGTCAACCTGGGCGACCAGCTGGACGAGTTCGGCGTGGACGCGGTCCGGCTGACGATGGTCTTCGCCGGTCCGCCGGCCGACGACATCGACTGGGCGGACATGTCGCCGGGTGGTGCGCTGAAGTTCCTGCAGCGTGCCTGGCGGCTGGCCGGTGCGGTCGAGTCCCCGGTCGGGACCGACCCGGCATCGGGTGACGTGGCGCTGCGCCGGATCACCCACAAGACGGTCTCGGACGCGACCGAGCTGATCGACTCGATGCGCTTCAACGTCGTGGTCGCCCGGATCATGGAGCTGGTCAACGCGACCCGCAAGGCGATCGACTCCGGCCCCGGTGCGGCCGACCCGGCGGTGCGGGAGGCGGTCGAGACGACCGCGATCCTGCTGAGCCTGGTGGCGCCGTACACGGCCGAGGAGATGTGGGAGGAGCTGGGCCACGAGCCGACCGTCGCCAAGGCGGGCTGGCCTGTCGTCGACCCCGCCCTGCTGGTCGAGGACACCGTGACCTGCGTGGTGCAGATCGCCGGCAAGGTGAAGGCCCGGCTGGAGGTCTCGCCGCAGATCACCGACGCCGAGCTGGAGCAGCTGGCGCTGGCCTCGGACGCGGTCCAGAAGGCGCTGGACGGCCGCGGTACCCGCAAGGTCATCGTGCGGGCGCCGAAGCTGGTCAACATCGTCCCGGCCTGATTCCTGATGGATTCCGAGCTCATTGATCTTCGGACCGGTACTCGTGAGGTCGTGTTCGACCTCACGAGCCGGTGCGAGGAGTGGGTCGCCGGTCGTGGCGATGGGCTGCTTCACGTCTTCGTGCCGCACGCGACGGCCGGGGTGGCGATCCTGGAGACCGGTGCGGGCAGTGATACCGACCTGCTCGCGGTGCTCGAGGAGTTGCTGCCCCGCGACTTCGGCTGGCGGCATCGGCACGGTTCGCCCGGCCACGGCCGGGACCACGTGCTGCCGGCGATCATCCCGCCGTACGCGACGGTGCCGGTGCTCGGCGGGCGGCTGACGCTGGGCACCTGGCAGTCGATCTGCTTCGTCGACACCAACGTCGACAACCCCGACCGGCAGGTCCGGCTGTCGTTCCTGGCCGGTTAGATTGTTACGTATCGTGGTGTTGGCGGCAACGTTACGTAGGCGAAACACGGCTTCGATTCAATAGTTCTCATGGCAGCTCTCGACACCCTGCGTGACCACTGCGCCGAACTTCTGATCCGCGCGACCGAGGGTATCTGCGCGGGCAGCCGGGTCAATGCCGAGCTCGGCCACGCCGAGGCGCTGGCGCGGCGGGACGACTGGAACAGCGTGTTCGCCCTCTACGCGACCGACGACGTACCGGCTCGCGCGACGGCGTGAGACGCCTTTTCACTTTCGCTTAGTTGCCGTCCGCAACGGCCTGGTGTGATCCAGGTCGCTGTCCCGCGCGCCGGTCGGCCCGGCGCGAGCGTCCCGCTCAGGCTATGTTGTGTCGGGAACGTTTGGGGGTGACGGGCTTTGCCGGACACGGATGGCCGCGGGCTTGCCGGCCTCCTGCTCGACCTCAGGGTTCAGGCAGGACTGTCCCAGGAGGAGCTGGCCGATCAGGCCGGGCTGAGCGTGCGGACGATCCGCGAGCTCGAGGCCGGTCGCGTGGCTCGCCCCCGCAAGGACTCGGTCCGGCTGCTCAGTGAAGCCCTCGGTCTCAGTCCTCAGGACGCATCACGATTCCTCGCGGCCGCCGGGCACGGCGTCGTCGCACGGCCTGTTGTCTCGGTCGCGGACCCCGCGCCGACCGGTCTGCGCTGGCGCGGGACCCGCCCGATCCCGGACGGTCTCGTCGGTCGCGAGGACGAGTTGGCGGAGCTCGAAGGGCTGCTGCGGCAGAACCGCCTCATCACGCTGGTCGGCCCGGGCGGTGTCGGCAAGACCGAGCTCGCGCTCGCTGCGGCCGACCGGTTCTCCGGGGCCGACACGACGGTCGTGGTCGTCGACCTGACCACGGTTCAGCGCGATGCCGCCGTACCGTCGGCGATCCTGGACGCCTTCGGAACCGCCCCCGGTACGTCGGACCTGGACGACGTACTGTCCGGTCGGCAGCCGGGAGATCTGGTGATCGTCGAGGACAACGCGGAGCACGTGCTGGACGGGGTGGCGGAGGTCGCCAACCGGATGGTGCGGAGCTTCCCCGGAGTGGGCGTGCTGGTCACGTCGCGGATCCCGCTCGGGCTGCCGGACGAGGTGGTGCGGCGGGTGCAGGTGCTCGGCGTACCGTCGAACGATGACGATCTCGCGGAGATCGTGGGCAGTCCGGCGGTCGAGATGTTCAGCCGGCGGGTTGCGCGGGTGCGACCCGACTTCGCGGTGACTGCGGAGAACGCTCGTACGGTCGCTCGCTTGTGCCGTCGGCTGGACGGGCTGCCGCTCGCATTGGAGCTAGCGGCTGCGCGCGCCGGTTCGCTGTCGGTGGAGACGATCCTCGCGGCGCTGGACGATCGGTTCCGGCTGCTGTCCGGACCGCGGCGGTTCGGTGCGCCGCATCAGCGGACCTTGGCCGACACGATCGCGTGGAGCGTTGACGCGTTGTCGGACCCGGCGCGGCAGTTGCTGTATCGGACTTCGGTGCTGGGGTCGCCGTTCACGCTCGATGCGGTGGTCGGTGTCTGTACGGGCTATCCGATCGACGCGGCCGACGTACCGATGTTGCTGGCGGAGTTGGTGGACAAGTCGCTGCTGCAGCCAGTGCTCGAGTTCGAGCAGCTGTACGGCGCTCGCTACAAGATGCTCGAGACGATCCGGGAGCACGCGTACGCGGGGTTGTCCTCGCAGGGCGACGACCTGACCGAGTTCCAGGATCGAGCGATCGAGTGGTGCACGACGTACGTCGCGGGGCTGGAAGGCGCTTGGTCGTCGCCGGACCGCGATCGGCGCTACCGGGCTGCGAATGCGAACTCGGCGGTGTTCGAGGTGGCGCTGGAACGCGCCGCGGCGCTGGCGCAGTGGGACGTGGCGGCGCGGATCGTGCTCGGCTTCCGGATCGCGTGGCAGTACCAGGCGAGCGTGGCCGAGAGCGGGATCCGCTGGGCCAGTGTGTGTGCGGACAACGTGGAGGACAAGGAAGTCGCCGGGATGCTCCGGGCGATCGCGGGGCGGCTGTCCAACCTGACCGGTGACGTGCACGAGGCTCGGCGGCACTACGGCGAGGCCCGGCAGCTGATCCCCGGTGAGACCGAGATGGGGCTCGTGGCCCGTGGCGGCTGGGTGTCGTCCGGCTCGCACCTGCTGGACACCCAGAGCCTTGCCGAGATCCCGGCGCTGGTCGAGGACGCGCGCAAGCACGGCGACGTCCAGCGGTCAGCGACCGTGCAGGCGATCTGCGGGCTCGCGCTGCTGCGCTGGGGGCGACTCCCGGAAGCCAAGGAGCTCCTGCTGGCCTGGGAGGCCGCGCTGGTCAACCCGGTCGTCTATCCGGACGAGGTCGGCTACATGGCACTCAGCCGGGTCGAGCTCGAGCTGGGGAACCTCAGCGAGGCGCGGCGCTGGGCGGAGCTTGCCCGCGAGGTCCAGGCCTCCGATGACCCTGAGCGCACCAAGGTGGCCGGTTGCCTGGCCATGGTCGAGTTCCACGACGGCCGGTACGACGAGGCGCGCAGACTGCTCGAAGAGGCCGAGGCCGATATCCGCGGCCACCGGGGGTACTTCGACTACCTGGTGATGCTCTACCGCAGCCGCTTGGCCAGGGCGGCGGGGGAGCCGGAGCAGGCGCGGATCTGCATTCGGGACGCGGTCAGCCGGCTGCTGGCCGAAGGCCGGGTCGTCTACCTGCTGCAGGTCCTGCCGGAGGCAGTGGCCGTCCTGCATGCGCTGGGCAGGTCCGAGGCGGGCGACGCGCTGTGCGGCGAGCTGCTGGCCTGGCAGCGCACTATGGACCCGCCGATGCTCCCGACCGCCTGGGAGGTCCTGCAGGAGTCCTGTGAGCGCGCGGCGAAGGCCACCGGGTGGCCGGAGCCCGATCCTGCGGCCGCCGTACGTCGGCTGGCGGCCGACGTACTGGCCTCCCTTTCCTGAATCGACACTGCCTGACGCTGAATCGGTCAAGCTGCCGGGTAACTGCCGGTTGTTCTGCCTCGTCCGGACAAGCCTGCCCGGACGAGGATTACAGCCGTAGGGCAGGTTCCACGCAGCAGAGTCCGACACCGAGCAGCACAGGGCAGACGAAAGGGCGGGTGATCCGTGTGAGGCCACGGAAGCCGGCTGGTGTGCCGTCGAGCTCGGCGAAGGCGACGCGGAGGGCATCCGGCGGCCGGACGGTGGGGGCGCCGACCGGCTGTCGAGAGCTCCGGTGTGCTGCACCGTGCGGATCTGTCCTGCTCGAACCGGTTGCCGTGCACCGTCAGGGCACCGCACCCGGGGCGAGGTCCCAGCAAGTGGGCAGGCACACGACACAGGGGACGAGTGCCGGCCCAGCTGATACGGGGAAACCGGTGGGTCTGGTCACCCGCCGGCGGATCGGCTGCTGGGGCCTCCCGAGACCTCGACGGGCTCGCGGTCGAACCGGATCGATCCTGATCCGGCACGGGGAGTAGCCCGGCGAGGCACGGACTTGGCTGACATCCAGGGGGAGTCAGCACGAAGTGAGGTGAAGGCTTCCGGAGGGGTCGGCCTTCACCTCACTTGGTCTGTAGCGCCGCCTTGTCGAACGCGTACCCGACCATCCAGGCCGGCTGCAGCCGCGCGTACACGATGTCGTCGGCCCAGCTCGACGGCGAACTGCCGTAATGAGCGACCAGATGCGCCTCGATCTCGTCGAAGTCCGGATGCACCGGTGTCAGGAACTCGACCTCGCCGTGGCTGAACACGCCGATCCGCTCGCCGTCGACGTACGAGATGCTCGCCGCGGGTCTGACCTTCAAATGTCTGGCCTTGGCCGCCGATCCCGCCGTTGTGAACACCCACCGCGCATGCAAGAAGTGCCCGTCGACGGCACTGATCCGCGGCTCGCCCTTCAGCGTGACCGTGGCCAGACTGAGCGTGCGCATGCCGGTCAGCTCCCGCACCAGCTCCTCGGCGTCCAGCCGCCGCTCGTCCGTGATGATGTTCCGCAGATGCTGCGTCGACCGCCCGATCGAGCGGTCCAAAAGCGCCTGCAACTCCCTGACTTCCTCCGGTGTGTCCCTCATCTCCCTGAGTCTGACACCGCGCGCCGACAAAGGGTGTGTCTCCCGGCCACCCGCCTACTGCGCGGCACTCGGCACGGCACCTCGCCGCACGTGTGCGAAGGGCTAGATGCTCCGCATCGAACCCTCCGCCCCCGCACGCCGATGCACCGCACCGAGCACCTGCTCGCTACGGCGCGTGACCGGGAGACACACCCTAAACTCTCCGGTAACCTCGCTGCATGTCCGCCCGCGTGCACGTCGTCACCGACTCCACGGCCGGACTGTCCACGCACGAGGTCCTCAAGCACGCGCTGACCGTCGTACCGCTGCAGGTCGTGATCGGCGGAACGTCGTACGACGACGGCGCCACCTCGGCCGACGCGGTCGCCGAGGCGCTGAAAACCTTCACGCCGGTCTCCACCAGCCGCCCGGCCCCGCAGACTTTCACCGACACGTACGCCGCCTGCGCCGCGGCCGGCGCCGAATCGGTCGTCTCGATCCACCTCTCCGGTGACATGTCCGGCACCTTCGAAGCCGCGATGATCGGCGCCAAGGATTCCCCGATCCCGGTCCGCGTCGTCGACTCCCGCTCGCTCGGCATGGGCCTCGGCTTCCCCGTCCTGGCCGCCGCCACCGCAGCCGCGGCGGGGGAGGACCAAGCCGCCGTCGAAGCCGCCGCCCGAGCCCGCATGACCACCATCTCGACGTACTTCTACGTCGACACTCTCGAATACCTCCGCCGCGGCGGACGCATCGGCGCCGCCCAAGCCCTCCTCGGCACCGCCCTGGCCGTCAAACCCCTGCTGACCATCAAGGGTGGCCGCATCGTCCCCCTCGAAAAGGTCCGCACCTCCTCCCGAGCCATCGCCCGCCTGGCCGACATAGCCGTCCAACGAGCCGGCTCCGAGCCGGTCCAGATCGCGGTCCACCACCTCTCCAACCTGGAGAAGGCGCACTCCCTGGCCGACGGCCTAGCCACCCGTCTCCCGAACGCGGACCCGATAGTCCTCCGCGAAGTAGGCGCCGTCATCGGCGCCCACGTGGGCCCCGGCCTCTTGGCGGTCGTAGTCTCCCCGCTCTAACGAGCCCTCGCAGCCACCAACCCCCGCGGCCCCCGCGCCCACGCCCCTCGCGCCCACGGCCCCCGCGCCGACGCCCCCGCGCCCCTCGCGCCCACGGCCCCCGCGCCCACGGCCCCCGCGCCTCCCGTCGTCGTGCCTCGCGCGTCCCCGCACTCGCGCTTTTCCACAGGTCGCGGATTCATCGGTTCCCCGACCGCGAAAACTCGTACCTTCTCTGTCGACAACGCCCGCCCACGGCGCCCACGACCGGAGGAGAGTGACGACCCATGCCCGGCTGGATCCCCGAAACCACCCGCCTCCGAAACACCCGCTGGACTCTCTCCGCCCGCCACGTCCTAGTCCTGGCCGCAGTCCTGATGATTGGCCTCGGATGGGCAGGCTGCGCCGTCATCCGTGCCCGCCCGGGCCCCATCCCCGATACCCGCCCAACCACCCTCACCACTGGCTCACCCGTCACGCAGCCCGCCAAACCTCCGACCACTCCGCCGGCGACCCTCGTCGTCCACGTAGCCGGCAAGGTCCACCGCCCCGGCCTCGTCCGCGCCCCCACCGGCTCCCGCGTAGCCGACGCCCTCTCCCTCGCCGGCGGCCCTCTCCGCGGAGTAGACCTCAGCTCGCTCAACCTCGCCCGCCAACTCACCGACGGCGAACAAATAGTCGTAGGTCTCCCCGCCCAGCCCACCGGCACCGCCACTCCCGATGGCGCCCAACCCCCAACCACCCCACTCAACCTCAACACCGCAACCGCACCCCAGCTGGACGCCCTCCCCGGCGTCGGCCCAGTCCTAGCCCAACGAATCATCGACTACCGAACCCAGAACGGCCCCTTCACCACAGTCGACCAACTCCAAGAAGTCCCCGGCGTCGGCCCCAAGAAGTTCGACTCCCTGAAACCTCATGTCCGAATCTGACCCCGATCAGTCGGTCCCTTTGGACATCCGACTCCTGGCCCCAGCCGCAGCAGGCTGGCTAACAGCAGTAGTCCTAGTCGGCTACCGCCCGACCATCAGCCTCCTGACCGCCGCCGCAACCCTCACCCTCGCCACCACCACAGCCCTCTTCATCAACCGAACCGATACCGCCACCACCGCCTCCCGCCGCGCCTGGGCGCTCCTCGGCGTACTCGTCGTCATGACCGGCATGGCCCTCGCCGCAGCCCTCCAAACACACAGCCTCCGCGCCGGTCCCATCCGCGCGCTCGCCGCCGACTCCACCACCGTCGACGTCCACCTGAAACTCGACAGCGACCCCGTAGTCCGCCGCACGCCCGGCACCCACCGCCCGCCGTACGTCGTCCTCCAGGCAACCATCGAAGAAGTCCGCCCCCGCTCACCCACGACAAACACCACCCGCGTCCACACGCCAGTGCTCCTGATCGCCAGTGATAGCTGGCGAAACGTCCACTACGGCCAGCGAATCGCCACCACCGGCCGCCTCGACGCAGTACAAGACGGCGACGACGTAGCCGCCACCCTCACCGTACGCACCCCACCCCGCCCCATCGCCGAACCAGCCTGGTGGCTCCGCGCCGCCGAACAAGTCCGCGCCGGCCTCCGCACCGCGGTAGCCAACGAACCACCCGACGTCCGCGGCCTCGTCCCCGCGTTGGTCATGGGCGACGAATCAGCCCTCTCCGAAGACCTCGCCGAAGACTTCAAAACCACCGGCCTAACTCACCTCTCCGCAGTCTCCGGCACCAACCTCACCCTCCTGCTCGCGTTCATCGTCCCCTGCGCCCGCCTGATCGGAGTCCGCGCCCGCGGCCTCACAGCGGTCGGCGTACTGACGGTCGTCGTCTTCGTCATCCTCGCCCGCCCACAACCCAGCGTTCTCCGAGCAGCCGCCATGGGCCTGATCGCCCTAGTCGCTCTGACCAGCGGCGACGGCCGCCGACGAGCCGTCCGCAGCCTCTCGCTCGCCGTGATCGTCCTGCTTCTCCTCGACACCTCACTAGCCCGCTCAGCCGGCTTCGCCCTTTCAGTACTAGCCACGGCCGGCATAGTCCTCCTAGGTCCCGGCTGGCGCGACGCCCTCACCACCTGGCTTCCAACCTGGCTCGCCGAAGCCATCGCCTGCCCACTAGCCGCCCAACTAGCCTGTACGCCGATCGTCGCCTGGCTCTCCGGCGAGGTCTCCCTCGTCGCCGTAGCCGCCAACCTCCTGGCGGGCCCCGCCGTCGGACCAGCCACGATCCTCGGCTTCGCCGCCGCAGGCGTCGCCCTGATCAGCACCACCGCCGCGCAACTCGTCGGCTGGGCTGCAGGCTGGCCGGCCCAATGGATCATCCTGATAGCCCGCCAAGGCGCCGACCTCCCTGGAGCCGCAAACCCCTGGCCGGCAACAGCAATCGGCGTCGCCGTCCTCACCCTGCTCTGCCTCGCCCTGGTCCTCGGCCTCCACCGCCTCCTCACCCGACCGATCGCGATGCTCCTCGCCATCCTGCTGCTGGCACTCGCCGTACTGCGTCCCACCGGTTCCTTCGGCTGGCCGCCACGCGACTGGATCCTCGTCATGTGCGATGTCGGCCAAGGCGACGGCCTCGTACTGCGAGCCGGGGAGCGCACCGCGGTAGTCGTCGACACCGGCCCCGACCCCACCGCGATGAACCGCTGCCTCCGCGACCTCAAGATCGACTACATCCCCATCCTCGTGCTCACCCACTTCCACGCCGACCACGTCGGCGGCCTGGCCGGCGTCCTGAACGGACGTCGCGTCCATCAACTAGAAGTGACGCCGTACTTCTCACCACCCGCGGAATACCGCCGAGTGACCGACCTGGCAGCCAAACACCACGTCCCCGTCCGAACCGTCACCTACCAAGAGAAGCAATCAGTCGGCCCGCTCACCTGGACAACCCTCTGGCCGGCCCGCGTCCCCGCACTACCCCCGCCCGGCAAGTCCTCCGCAACCCCCACCGACGAAGGCTCTCCCGAGAACAACGCCAGCATCACGATGATGGTCGAGGCCGCCGACCTCCGCCTCCTCCTCACCGGCGACCTGGAACCCGAGTCCCAACGAGCCATCCTCGCCACCGGCGCCGACCTCCGCGCCGACGTCCTGAAGGTCCCGCACCACGGCTCAGCCCAACAAGACCCCACCTTCATCGCCGCCACCCAAGCCCGCCTCGCCCTCATCTCCGCCGGCCAGAACAACGACTACGGCCACCCCGCCCCCAGAACCCTTGACCTCCTCTCCCACCAAACCACCCGCACGGCCACCACCAGCACCACCGGCGCCCTAGCCCTAACCAACCCCCACAACCACCTAGCCCTAACCACCCACCAGCCCCGCTAGCCCCGGCCCAGGTGGTTGCTTACAGCAAGCAGTTGCCTGACTCATGCCCACGCCATGGCGGTGGAGAAATAGACCAAAGTCTGTGGATAAGTATTTCCCTTGAAAATAAGGGGTTCTGGCTTTGAAAACTGTCGGTGGGCCTGTCTAGAGTCAACGGTATGGAACTCCTCGGCGAGCGCCCGGCGTGGTCGATGAACGGCAGCGAAGCGCTGTCGGCCATCGACTCGATCGACGCCGAGATCGCCCGGCTGGAGACCTCTCGCCTGCCCTATGTCGCGCGGGTCGACGAAACCGGGCACGCCGAAGACCTCGGCGCCCGCAACACCGCCGAACTCTTGACCTTCCGGTACCGGATGGATCCTCGCAGAGCCCACGGCATGGTCCGCCTAGCACGCGCACTCCCCAAATACTCGGCCGTCACGGACGCGTTGCCCGACCCGACCGTCGCAGTGCCGGTCCCGGACGGCACCGACGAAACCCTGCCGCCCGAAGTCCCGCTCCGACCCGACCAGGCTGCGGTGATCGTGTCCATGCTCGAAAAGGTCCCGCCCACCGTCCCAGTCGAGACCCTCCGCGTCGCTGAGAAAGAGCTCGTCAAGCTCGGCCGGGACCTGTCGCCCGCCGACCTACGCAAAGCCGCCCAGCGCGCCCGCGACATCCTGGACCAGGACGGCCCCGAGCCCGACGAGCAAAAGGCCTACGCCCGCGAACGCCTGACCCTCATCCCCGACGAACACGGCGTCCGCTTCTCCGGCTACCTCGCCAACGACAACGCCGAACTGATGTGCTCCACCATCCACACCGGCGCCCGCCCCCACCGCACCATCGCCGGCGAGCTCGACCCCCGCCCCGCCGAAAAGCGCCGAGCAGACGCCCTGTCCGGCACCCTCCGCATCGCCGCCGCAGTAACCGACGCAGGCGACATCCGCACCACCACCCCCACCACCCCGACCACGCCAGACACGACAGCAAGCCCCACCGATGCACCTGCCACCGCGTCATCCGCTGCATCACGATCAGTCCCCGCACCCGCGGGAGCGCCAGCACCCGTGGCGACATCCGCACCCGCACACGAACCTGCGGCGGCGCCAGCGCCAGTGCCAGCACCGGCGTCCGCACCGGCACCCGCGGCAGCGCCAGGACCAGCATCCGCGACCGTTGCCGACCCGGCCACCCCGCAGCCCGACTCCGCTGTGCCCAATGCCGCCACGGCTGCGGACCCAGCCGCCCATATACCGCCTACTTGGCCGCCGTCCGCGAACTCACCCGCGCAGCCCGACGCTGCTGTGCCCAACGCCGCCACGGCGCCAAGCCAGCCAGGCAGCCCTGCAGAGGTGTACGCCCATGCGAACCCAGCCGCAGGCACACTCCTCGACACCGAAGCCACCGGGGGCGCAGCCACGCAGGCAGAGCGGTGCGCAACCGACGCCGCGAGCGCCACCCTCGGACCAGTAGTCGCCGACAACTGGGTTCCCGGGTTCGGCGCGAAAGCGACCCTGGTCGTCACCATCGACTGGCAGGACCTCAAGAGCGCCACCGCCGACTGCATCGGCGACACCGTGTACGGCGCCGGACTATCAGCGTCGACGGCCCGTCTCCTGGCCTGTGACGCCAAGATCATCCCCGTCGTCCTCGGCTCGAACTCCGAACCCCTGGACGTCGGCCGGTGCGAACGCCTAGTCACCAAAGGCATGCGACGTGCCCTGAACACCCGAGACCGTGGCTGCGTCGTCTGCAACGCCCCACCCGTCCAATGCGACGCCCACCACCTCATCTCCTGGATCGACGGTGGCATCACCGCCGTCAGCAACCTCGTCCTGCTCTGCCGCATCCACCACGTAGACCTGCACGCCGGCAAATGGATCATCACCATCACCGACGGCAAAGTCCACGTAGACCGCCCAAGCTGGGCCAACCCACCATCGCTCGGACGCCGCACACCCCCACCCGATCCGCCGCTCGCCATCGCGCGCGCCGACGCCGGCCGCACATCCAGCACAACCAACCTCAGCACGATGATCAAGCTCGGCGTCACCGAGCCCGACGCGACCGGGCTCGGCGCGTCCGGCGCGACCGAGCCTGGTGTGACCGAGCGCGGCGCGACCAACCCCAGCACAACCAAGTCCAGCGCGAGCATGCCCGACACGATCGACGCCGGCACGTTCCAGCCCGGCACGAGCAAGCCTGGCGCGACCGTGACCAGCACGGATGAGCTGGGAACGGATGGGGTGGGGACCTGTGGGCCTGGCGCGGGTGGGGCGCGTGCGGATGAGTCGTTCGTGGATGGCCTTGTACGGCGTGGGTCTGATGAGGGCGGGAGAGGGGGTTCGGTGCTTACGGCAACGGATGTGCGCGCGGCGACGATGCGCGCGGTCTGGGGTGAAGACCTGCCGTCGGAACCGCCTAGGCACCGCGCACGGTTGAGCGCGTCGCCCGACTTCGATCCGTGGGGAGAAGCTGGTGCGGGAGCTACAGCATCACCACCCTGCGCGCCGCAGTGACCTCGCCCCTGGCGGGCCTCGAGCGCGGAGTCAGCGGACGGCAGATGACCGAGGCGCCGACATCCAGTCGGGATGACGATGTCGCCCAGGCTGGTGCTGTCAC
>NZ_JBEXCU010000004.1:0-487770 GCF_040605415.1 Kribbella sp. NPDC005582 | reverse complement strand
TCACCTCGGCTCCGGTGTGAACGTGGGCCAGGCTGGTGGTGTCACCTCGGCTCCGGTGTGAACGTGGGCCAGGCTGGTGGTGTCACCTCGGCTCCGGTGTGAACGTGGGCCAGGCTGGTGGTGTCACCTCGGCTCCGTGCGGACGTGAACCAGGCTGGTGCTGTCACCTCGGCCCCGGTACGAACGTCATCCGGGCTGATCCTGTCATCTCGGGGCCGGCGCGACCGTCGCCTTCGCGGCTCCTGGAGCCTCATGATCGTGCGTTCTCCTGCTTATGCGTTCGTCACCAGTCTGTTCAGGTACCGGCGAGCTCGGCCTGTCCGTGGTGACTGTCCGACCGCGGGTGTGGGAAGTGGCTTGCCGCGCCCCGTCCATGCACATCACTGCCTACCGCCACCAAGTCAGGCCGGCGATGCAGCACGCTGAACGCGCCCGAGGCGATGGTCGGCCTGAGCTGTCGTCCTCGATCTCCTGCACTTGTCAGCTCGCGGATGACACCTCGAACTCCAGGACCACAGCCCGGCAGCCACTGGTATCGGGAGGTTGGTGGATGGGAGTACTGCAGCCAAAGCCCGCCAGGGCGACACGAAGTTGGATCGCGGTCAGCTGCAGGGCCAGGGGGAGAAGTCCCGCACCTGCGCCACGATGAGGTGCAGGTTGGCGTGTGAAGGCGATGGTGACCGCCGGGTGGGTGCTGTCGGGTTGATCGCCGAGTGACCAGGCCGCGACGAGGGAGACCAGGTGGGGTCAGCAGAAAGGCTTCGTCGGGGCGTCGAGTGGTTGCAAGCTCCCGCGCTGCTGGTTCGAGGATGGAGACCGGCGCTGTAGGCGCCCGGCGGCAGGTGGAATCGTGTGGCGGCTGCGGACCGCCTTGGGTGAACGCTCGATTGGCCTCGAGGAAGGGGACTCGATCGTGTTCAGCGGCAACGGTCGATCCGGCCGAGTCAGACGCGGGACACTTGATCGCATTGGAGAGCCATCCGCTGGCTGGCGGACTTGGGGCAGGCAAGATTCTGTGGCTGATACGCCCGTGCCGATGTCAGTAATCTCCGGCAGTCGCAGGATGAAGGGGAGGCGTCCCGTGGCGGCGGCACGGGGAGGGGCCAGGTCAGCTTGTGAAGGTCACCGTGGCTGCGGGGTGGGTGATGTCGGGTTGGTCGCCTAGGGACCAGGCGGCTATGCGGGAGACGGTGTGGGCGGGGATTGACTCGCTGACGCCGGGTACGGCGGGGGCGTCGTAGGTGGCGTGGGCGTCGTGGGGGAGGACTACGCGATAGCCGCGGGCGAGGGCGGTGCGGGCGGTGGCGTGGACGCACATTTCGGACATGACACCGCAGATGGCGAGGGAGCGGACGCCGGCGCTGACGAGTACCGGGCCGAGGGTGGTGGCGTCGAAGCCGTCGTCTCGGGGTTTGCGGATGACGTGTTCGCGGGGGCCGGGTTTGGTGGGGAGGTAGAGCTCCCAGCCGGGGGTGCCGGCTTCGTCGTCGGCGCCGGGTGGGCCGTCGTTCTGCAGGTGTACGACGACTGCGTTGGCGGCGCGGGCGCGATCGAGCAGGTCGGTGACGCGGTCGAGGAGTACCGCGGCAGCCGGTACAGCGTTGGGTCCGGAGACGAACGCGGTCTGCAGGTCCACGAGGATCAGTGCGTCAACGGCGGGTACGGCATCTGCGGGCATGGGGTCATCCTTGCTGCTGAGGATGGGTGAAGCCAGCAGGTTTCGCGCGGCAGGAGGATGCCGCACATGGAGTTGTGACGCGAAGGCTGGCGGACATCGGTTGTGACGCGAAGGCTGGCGGGCGTCGGGTTGTGGGGGGACGGATGCCGGAGATCGCGTTGTGGGGGACAGGGGCACGCACGGTTGAGGCCTGCGGCTTGGTTCGCGGGAGGCGGCGGCGACCGGTACCGGAACTGTCGGTGGGGGCGTGGGATGCTGGGGTGTGGCTGTTCGTAGGGGTTCTGCGCCGAAGCTGGGCGATGTGTTGCTGGTGACCGGGTCCGAGGGGTTCTTGGCGGATCGGGCGGTTCGGTCGGCGATCGCGGCGGTGAAGAAGGATTTCGCCGAGGTGGAGACGACCGAGCTGGATGCGTCGACGCTGGATGTCGGGGTGTTCGCGGAGCTGACCGGGCCGTCGTTGTTCGCGGCTGAGCGGGTGCTGGTGATGCGGGCGCTGGAGAATCTGCCGGCGGAGATGGCGCCGCGACTGATCGAGTACGCCGGTGGTCCGGCCGAGGACATCTTGCTGGTGCTCGTGCATTCGGGCGGGCAGAAGGGCAAGGGGGTGCTCGACAAGCTGCGGAAGGCCTCGGTCACCGAGGTGGTGGCGACGGCGCCGAAGGCTTGGGAGCTGCCGCAGTTCGTGACCGGGGAGATCCGGCTGCACGGCGGGAGTGCCGACGAGCGAGCCGCGACGGCGTTGGTGGACGCGGTCGGGCATGACCTGCGGGCGCTGGCGGGAGCTTGTGCGCAGCTGGTGTCGGACTCCGGCGGGCAGGCGGTCACGGCCGAGCTGATCGGCCAGTACTTCGGGGGCCGGGCGGAGGTGACGAGTTTCGCGGTCGCGGATGCGGCGATCGCGGGGCGGACCGAGCCTGCGCTGGAGCAGCTGCGCTGGGCGCTGGACTGTGGGGTCGCGCCGGTGCTGGTGACGAGCGCGATGGCCGGCGGGCTGCGGGGGCTGGCGAAGTTCTCGAGTGCGCCGGGTGGGATGCGCGAGGCGGACCTGGCGCGGGAGGTCGGCGTACCGCCGTGGAAGCTGAAGTCGCTGCGGCAGCAGTCCCGGGGGTGGACACCGGGTGGTCTGGCGACGGCGATCAAGGCGGTGGCGCAGGCCGATGCCGACGTGAAGGGTGCGTCCGGCGATGCCGGCTACGCGCTGGAGCGGATGGTCATCACGGTCAGCCGCGCCCACGGCCGCCGCTGAGCCGCAGGCCGAGAGCTGAGCCGCAGAAGGCTGAGCATCGCCCGGTTCCGGGCACGCAAAAACGATCGGCCGGTCCTGGGGACTGGCCGATCGTCAGGTGCGACTCAGAGCGAGGCGGCCTTCTTGAAGATGGCCGACTTGCGGTTGGCAGCCTGGTTGGCGTGGATGACGCCCTTGCTGGCAGCCTTGTCGAGCAGCCGTCCGGCCACCTGAGCGGTCTCGGTCGCCTTGGTGGCGTCGCCGGCCTCAGCGGCCTCCCGGAAGCGGCGCACGGCCGTCTTGAGGGTGGACTTCACCGACTTGTTGCGAAGTCGCGCAGCCTCGTTCTGACGGTTGCGCTTGATCTGGGACTTGATGTTCGCCACGTGAGCAGAGCCTCGATCAGGAGTATGCGGTCATTACAGGAAAGTGTCGCGCGCAATGCACGAAGGAACAGACTACCAACCAGCCCACTCCGGCACCAAACTGAGCCGCCTGCGCTAGGTTGCCCACGACGATCGGAGCATGACATGCCCACTGATTTCGCACTGAAGGCGATGAACGCGGTCCACCGCGTCATGCTCACGCTCAGCGCCGGCAGGGCCGGCTGGCGAGCGGCGAACATGCCCGTGCTGAAGCTCACGACGATCGGCCGCAAGTCCGGCGAGCCGCGCTCTGTGATGCTGACGTCGCCCCTGCAGGAAGGCTCGACGATCGTGGTCGTCGCCTCCCGCGGCGGAGACGATACGCACCCGGCGTGGTTCCTCAACCTTCGCGACAACCCCGCGGTGGACGTGGTGTACCAGGGGCAGCCTTCGCAGCGCATGCACGCCCGAGTGGCGACTGCGGAGGAGCGCGCGCGGCTGTGGCCGCTGGTCATCGCCGACCACAAGAACTACGCCGGCTACCAGACCAAGACCCAGCGCGAGATCCCGCTCGTACTGTTAGAACCAGCCCACTAGCTCTCGGCGGCCGCCTTCAGCCGCTCGAGCGTGGTGCGGATGCCGTGCTGGTTGATCTTGACCCGGTCGCCAACGATCGTGTTCATCGGCAGGCTGAGGACCAGCGGCCGCCGGTCGGTCCACGATTCGGTGACCTCGCAACCACCGTCGGTCACCGTGAAGTCGTAGGACCAGAGCGCGACCTGCAGCGGCCCGAAGAAGATCTCGAAACTGAACCGGCGGCCCGGATCGGCCTCCAGAACGCGGCCCTGCGTCGGCCAGCGAACGAAACCCGACCGGTTCCGGCCGACGAAACGCGCTCCGACGGCGGGCCCCGGCGTACGGGAATTCCACGTCACGCCGGTACATTCCGGACTCCACTCGCCCATCCGGGGCAGATCGCTGACCAGGTCGTAGAGCACGGAGGCGGGGGCGGCCACGGCAATCGTCTCGGTCAGGTCCGGCATCGGGTTTTCCCTTGCGGTGAGATGACACGGTCGCGCCGAGCGTGACACCCCACCGGGTCCGGCGGCATACTCAGGGCCCCGTGACGCTGCTCACCACCGGTGTCCGGGCCGATCCCCACCGTCCTGGAGGACCATCTTGTCCCGCCGTACCCCGATCATCCTGGTCAGCGCGCTCGCCGCGTCGCTGGCCGGGCTGCCGCTGGTTCATGCCCAGGCAGCCGAGACGCCGACCCTGCCGGACCCGCTGGTCAAGGAGTCCGTCACCGGTTCGTACGTCGTCCAGCTCGACGACGCGCCCGTGGCCGAGTACGACGGTGACATCGCCGGACTGCCCGCCACCCGCGTCGCCGCCGGCGGCAAGCTGGTCAAGACCGCCGCGTCGGTCACGAGCTACGTCCAGCACCTGACGCGTGAGCGTGACCAGGTCCTGCAGGCCACTCCGCACGCCAAGAAGCTCTACGACTACAACTACACGTACTCCGGCTTCTCCGCCGAGATGTCGTACGACGACGCCGTGAAGCTGGCGAAGTCGTCCGGTGTGAAGAGCGTCGAGCCGAGCGAGCTGCAGCACCAGGACACCGTCGACACCCCGCGCTTCCTCGGCCTGTCCGGCAAGGGCGGCGCCTGGCAGCAGGCCGGTGGCGTCGACAAGGCCGGCGACGGCGTGATCATCGGCGTCATCGACTCCGGCTTCGTCCCGGAGCGGCCGAGCTTCGCGCCGATCAAGACCACCAAGCAGTCGGACGCGCTGATCGCGAAGAAGTGGAAGGGCACCTGCCAGGCCGGCGAGGAAGCCCCGCTCGTCACCTGCAACAACAAGGTGATCGGCGCCCGCTACTTCAACAAGGGCATCGGCACCCGCCCGATCGCGGAGGAGTTCACGTCGCCACGTGACTTCGGCGGCCACGGCACGCACACCGCGAGCACCGCGGGCGGTAACTACGGCGTCGACATGACCGTGATGGGTCGCGACTACGGCAAGGGCTCCGGGATGGCGCCGCAGGCCCGGCTCGCGATCTACAAGGCGCTCTGGGCGGTCGACGCGACCGGTGGCGGTTCCGGCACCGACGCGGACATCATCGCCGCGATCGACACCGCGGTCGCCGACGGCGTCGACGTGATCAACTACTCGATCTCCGGCTCCGGGTCGACGTACGTGAACGCGACCGGCCTGGCCTTCCTGCGCGCCGCCAAGGCGGGCGTGTTCGTCTCGGTCAGCGCCGGCAACACCGGCCCGGGCGCAGCGACGGTGGGCAAGACCTACCCGTGGGTGACGACCGTTGCCAACGGCACCCATGACCGCGACATCCAGACCACCGTCACCTTCGGCGACGGCAGCAAGTACACCGGCGCCGGCATCGGCGCGGGCGTCCCGAGCACCCCGGTGATCCTGGCCAAGGACGCCGGGCTGGCCGGTGCGAACCCGACCAACCTGGTGCTCTGCCAGGCCGGAACGCTCGACCCCGCCAAGGTGACCGGCAAGATCGTCGTCTGCGACCGCGGCGTCAACGCCCGCGTCGACAAGAGCGCCCAGGTGAAGGCGGCCGGCGGCGTCGGCATGATCCTGCTCAACATCACCCCCGGCACGCTGGACTCCGACCTGCACACGGTTCCGTCGGTCCACCTGGACGACAAGGCCGCACCGGGCGTCAAGGCCTACGTGAGCGGTACGGCGAACCCGACCGCGACAATCAGCGCCGGTACGCCGGTCAAGGTCGTGGCACCGAAGGTCGCCGCCTCCTCAAGCCGCGGTCCGTCCCCGGCCGGCAACGGCGACCTGCTCAAGCCGGACCTGATGGCTCCCGGCACCAACGTGCTGGCCGCGACGACCGCGTTCAGCGCGGCCGGTGGCGAGTACGCGTTCATGAGCGGTACGTCGATGTCGACGCCGCACGTCTCAGGTATCGCGGCCGTCCTGAAGAGCAAGCACCCGGACTGGTCGCCGATGGCGATCAAGTCGGCGCTCGCGACGACGGCGACCGCCAAGGACACTGCTGGTCAGCCGATCCAGAACGACTCCGGTACGCCGGCCACCCCGTTCGGGTATGGCGCCGGCCTGGTCCAGCCGAAGAAGGCGATGGACCCGGGCCTGGTCTACGACTCGACGTACACCGACTGGGCCAAGTTCGTCTGCGGTTCCGGTGAGGTGGCGGCCACGCACGAGCTGTGCGCGGGCGGCAAGATCGACCCGAGCGACCTGAACTACCCGACCATGGCGATCGGTGACCTGGCCGGCAAGCAGACGATCACCCGTACCGTGAAGAGCGTCAGCAAGCTGCCCGAGGTCTACTTCCCGAAGGTCGAGGGTGCGACCGGGCTCAAGGTGACAGTGTCGCCGAAGCTGCTCGTCATG
Source organism: Kribbella sp. NPDC005582 (assembly GCF_040605415.1). Taxonomy (NCBI): domain Bacteria; kingdom Bacillati; phylum Actinomycetota; class Actinomycetes; order Propionibacteriales; family Kribbellaceae; genus Kribbella; species Kribbella sp. NPDC005582. Next base: position 481,106 of record NZ_JBEXCU010000004.1, on the reverse strand, counting down.
CTTCCCGGCAGGAGCGCGACGTACAAGGTCACCATCGAGAACGCCGGTGCGCCGCTCGAGCAGTACTCGTTCGGGACTCTCACGTGGAAGTCTGCGTTCCACTCGGTGTCGAGCACGCTGGCGGTCAAGCCGCTGACCGTGAAGGCACCGGTGCAGGTCAAGGGCACTGGCGTGAGCGGCTCGGTGCAGGTGCCGATCACCGCCGGCTACACCGGCACGCTGGACACCAGCTCGGTCGGCCTGACCGCGGCGACGGTCGCCGAGACCGTCATCAAGAAGGCGGGCGGGGTGTCGTTCCCGGCCACCAACCCGCAGGCCAACGACCACGTCGCGAAGCTCACGGTGAACATCCCAGCCGGTACCAAGTACGCCCGGTTCTCGACGTTCGACGCGGACTACCCGGCGGCCACTGACCTCGATGTGTACGTCTACAAGTCCGGTACGACGGCCGTGCTCGCCAACAGCGGCGGCGGTTCGGCCGAGGAGGAGGCGAACCTGGTTGCTCCGGCGGCCGGTTCGTACGACGTCTACATCGACTACTTCGCCGGTGCCGACAACCAGACGGTCAAGCTCAACCACTGGGCCCTCACCACGGCCGAGGGCAACCTGACGGTCACTCCGGCCTCCCAGCCGGTCACCACCGCGGCGCAGACCACGGTCACGGCCAACTGGACCGGCCTGACCGCCGGGACCCGGTATTTGGGTCAGCTCGCCTACACCGACGGCGGCACGGGCTCCGGCTCCACCGTGCTCCGCGTAGACAGCTAAGACACAAACTAAAGGGCGCTCCCACCAGCACGGTGGGAGCGCCCTTTCGTCGTTTTTCAGGGGCGAGCGAGGGTGATGTACTTGTCCTTCTCGGTGCGGAGCAGCTTGCACTCGCCGGTGGTGACCTCGCAGCGGTACAGCCGCTTCGGCCCGGTGCCGGTCTCGGGCTCAGTGACGGCCAGAAGCTTGGTCGCGTCTTCGAACACCGGCGTGCCGTCGAAGCGATCCGGAATGTCGAGCTTGGTGATCTTTCCGGTGGCGACGTCGATGGTCAGCTTGCTGGTGGTGTTCACCACCCTCTGGCCATCGGGCGACAGCGCCGCGGACAGGCCCAGCACCGTCTTCTCGCAGTACTCGCGCTGAACATCGATCGCGTTGTTCCGCAGGACACCGATCTGCAGGCAGTGGTCGACCGCGGGCTCAGGCTTGGTCGTGGCGAAGTTCTGCCCCGGCTTCGGTGCCGTCCGCTCGGGCCCGGTCGAGAAGACCACGAGGTCCGAGTTCGGAGTCGTGGCGATCCCCTCGAAGCCCTTCGGGGTCTGCACCGGCCGCGCCTTCTTCTCGCCCGGCTTCCACACGTACAGCCGATCGGTAGCCCAAGGAACACCGGAGTCGAGCCAGATCCCGGTCTTGTTCCAGCTCAACGCACCGGCCTTGTTCGGCGGCAGCGGAATCGAAGCGACTTCGGCGCCGCTCGCGATGTCGTGGACGACGACCCGGCCCGACTGCGTCGGGTAGGTGGTCATGGCGACCTGCTGACCGTCCGGGGACAGGATCGGGGAGAGCGCTCGCTTCGGTCCCAGGCGCTGGAAGGTTCCGTTGCTCTTCAGGATGCCGACGTGCGGATCCACGCTCGGCGCCTCCTGCACGAAGTACTCGGTCAGCCAGCCACCGGGGACCCGCGCGGCGACCGCACGGAGTCCCGCCGGGAGCGGCAGGCTGCGGGAGCCGTCGTACACGGTGCCCTTGAATTGGGGGCCGTCACCGGTGACGGAGTACGGCACCTTCGGGGCCTCGTTGGTGAGCGGAGACGGCCCGGCCGGGGAGGCATTGTCGGGGCCCAGGTTGGTCAGGACGGTGACCGTCAGGGCCAGTACGGCGGCGACGGAGGCGGCGGTGGCCAGGACTGGCCAGGGGGAGCGGCGGTGGGTGGTTTCGGCGAGCAGGCCGGGGCCTTGCTCGTTGGTGGGGACGGTGGCGGCCTTGGTGTCCAGGTAGTCGCGCAGGCGCGATTCGGTGTCGTTCATCGGATGTCCTTCAAGCGGTCGGTCAGCGTCGCGAGGCCGCGGGAGGCGTTCGAGCGGGCGCTGGACTCGCCGATGCCCAGGAGCTGGGCGATCTCGGCGAACGGGAGATCGAGGTAGAAGCGGAGGACCAGGACCTCGCGGGTCCGGGTGGGCAGGGCCTGCAGTGCCCGTTGCACCTGGAGCCGCTCCTCGCCGAGGACGGCGTCGCTCTCGGCGGAGGCGTTGGGAGCCTGGTGGGGTGGAATGTAGAGCCGCGCGACCCGGCGGCGGCGCAGGACCGAGCGACTGCGGTTGAGTACCGCGGTCCGCAGGTATCCGAGCGCCGCTTCCGGTTCCTTCAGCGGCCAGTGCCGATACAGGTTGGTGAAAGCCTCCTGTACGACGTCCTCTGCCGCCTGCCGGTCGTCCATCACCAGCACGGCCAGGCGCACGAGGCCCGCCCAGTGCTGCTGATAGAGCGCCGACACGGCGGTCTGCGCGTCATCACGCGCCAGGGCCCGGGGAGGGCCGCTGATGCTCACCATTTGATTCGTCACACCCCCAGAGACGCCCGGCCCACCGAAACGCTGCTACCCGAGCCGCTCCCGCACCCAGTCCAGGTGGACCAGCGCCTGCGACCGCTGCCACGCCCGGATCGTCGGCAGGCCAGGCGGGGCCGGCTGGGCTGCTCCCCACCATTGGCCGCCCGCGATGGCGGCGATGAAGCCGGTGATCGCGGGGTCGTCCGGTAGCTCGGGCAGCTTCACCGCACTGCTCCGTATGTCCGCCTGCAGGATCACAGTGTCGGTCCAGCGGGGGCCAAGTCCTGGGTGGGCCCAGTCGATGAAGACGACGCGGTCGTCGGTCAGGATGATGTTGTCCGCGCGCAGGTCGTAATGGGCAAGCGCCTTGCCGTCCGCCATGACTCGTAGCGTGTCCTGCGCCAGCGCGGCGAGCTCCTCGACGCGCCCGACGAGCCAGTCCGGTACGGCGAGGCCGTCCGCGAGGACCTGGTCCCAGCGACTGAGGAACTCGCGGCTGCGGACCGCGACCACCGGCGCGTCCGGCCACGGCGAGGGGTACAGCGCGTCGGTCAACGAAGCCAGTGCGTCCAGCACTCGGTCGACCTCGGACTGGACCCACGGGTGCGAGGGCATCCAGCCGGAGATGTCCTCGAACAGCAGTCCGACCCAGTCCCCGTCGTCGTACACGTCCAGCAGGCGGGGTGCCGACGGCAACGAGCCGATCGCCTGGACGGCGGTGATCTCGTTGCGGAACAGCGATGGTGTCTTCGGATTGAGCGCCGTACCGACGGCTTTGACGAAGGCGCGGCGGCCGGAGGCGGTGACGAGGCGGGCGGCGACGCCGGGGGAGAAGCCGCCCTGCTGGGTCGCGGCGGAGACCACCGCCGAACCGAGCGCCCGGTCGACCCAGGCGCGGACCGCGGCGGGCGTGTTTTCGAAGGGCAGCCGGACCCCTGCAGCGTGTGCCATGCGTCACCACGGTAGGGCCAGCGGGCGCCGCCTGCTGCGATTTTTCAAATCCGCTGGCTCCGCATGGGATGATTGAGCAGTTGTGCAGGTAGTACCACCCGAGACGAACTGGATCCCCTCCGTGCCCGCTGTCCCCACGAATGTGCCGCAGCCGGGTCGTACCGACCCGTCGCTGATCCGGAACTTCTGCATCATCGCCCACATCGACCACGGCAAGTCGACGCTGGCCGACCGGATGCTCCAGATCACCGGAGTGGTCGACGACCGCTCGATGCGGGCCCAGTACCTGGACCGGATGGACATCGAGCGCGAGCGCGGCATCACGATCAAGTCGCAGGCGGTCCGGCTGCCGTTCGCCCCGAAGCCGGATACTCCGGGTGGCCTGCTGGCTCCGGACGGTACGACGTACATCCTGAACATGATCGACACCCCCGGCCACGTCGACTTCACCTACGAGGTGTCGCGGTCGTTGGAGGCGTGCGAGGGCGCGGTGCTGCTGGTCGACGCCGCGCAGGGCATCGAGGCGCAGACGCTGGCGAACCTGTACCTCGCTTTGAACGCGGACCTGCACATCGTCCCGGTGCTGAACAAGATCGACCTGCCGGGCGCGATGCCCGACAAGTACGCCGCGGAGCTGGCGCACATCATCGGCTGCCGCCCCGAGGACGTGCTGCGGGTGTCGGCGAAGACCGGTGAGGGCGTCGAGGACCTGCTGAGCGAGATCGTCGCCCAGATCGAGCCGCCGAAGGGCGTCAAGGACGCACCGCCGCGCGCACTGATCTTCGACTCCGTCTACGACACCTATCGCGGCGTGGTCACGTACGTCCGGGTCGTCGACGGCGAGCTGACGCACCGTGACCGGATCAAGATGATGTCGACCGGCGCCGTGCACGAGATGCTCGAGGTCGGGGTGATCTCCCCGGAGCCGATGAAGTCGAAGAGCATCGGCGTCGGCGAGGTCGGCTACCTGATCACCGGTGTGAAGGACGTCCGGCAGTCCCGCGTGGGTGACACGGTCACCGCCGCGGTCCACGGCGCGACCGAGGCGCTCGGCGGCTACAAGCACCCGCAGCCGATGGTCTACTCCGGGCTCTTCCCGATCGACGGCGACGACTACCCGACGCTGCGCGACGCTCTCGAGCGTCTGCAGCTCAACGACGCGGCGTTGCAGTACGAGCCGGAGAGCTCGGGCGCGCTCGGCTTCGGCTTCCGCTGTGGCTTCCTCGGCCTGCTGCACATGGAGATCGTCCGGGAGCGGCTCGAGCGCGAGTTCGACCTGGACCTGATCTCGACGGCGCCGAACGTGGTCTACCGGGTCGAGATGGAGGACGGCAAGGAACACGTCGTCACCAACCCGAGCGAGTTCCCCGAGGGCAAGATCGCCGACATCTACGAGCCGGTGGTGCGGGCGACGATCCTGAGCCCCAAGGACTTCATCGGCGTGATCATGGATCTGTGCCAGACCAAGCGCGGCAACCTGAACGGGATGGACTACCTGTCCGAGGACCGGGTCGAGCTGCGCTACACGCTGCCGCTGGCCGAGATCGTCTTCGACTTCTTCGACCAGCTGAAGTCGAAGACCAAGGGCTACGCCTCGCTGGACTACGAACCGACTGGTGAGCAGGCCGCCAACCTGGTCAAGGTCGACATCCTGCTCCAGGGCGAGACCGTGGACGCGTTCTCCGCGATCGTGCACCGCGACAACGCCTACGCGTACGGCGTCGCGCTGGCCGGCAAGCTCAAGGAGCTGATCCCGCGGCAGCAGTTCGAGGTGCCGATCCAGGCCGCGATCGGGTCCCGGATCATCGCCCGCGAGTCGATCCGCGCGATCCGCAAGGACGTCCTGGCCAAGTGCTACGGCGGTGACATCACCCGTAAGCGCAAGCTGCTCGAGAAGCAGAAGGAAGGCAAGAAGCGGATGAAGATGGTGGGCCGGGTCGAGGTCCCGCAGGAAGCCTTCATCGCTGCCCTCAAGACCAACGAGCCGGCGGAGAAGGCCAAGAAGTAGTGCCGCAGCCTGTCGACATCCCGGCCGGTCTGCTGGTCGTTGCTTCGCGCGGCCAGGACTGGGCCGACTGGCTGGACCGGCTCCCGCGGCTGACGCGGGAGCTGCTCGACGAGTGGGAGTTGCGCGTCGACGGGGCGTCGGCGCATGGCGAGTGTGCGCTGGTGGTTCCGGTGCTCACGCGGGACGGGCAGAGCGCCGTACTGAAGGTGCAGTTCCCGCACTGGGAGGCGGAGACCGAGCATCTCGCGTTGCGGGACTGGGCTGGGAACGGCGCGGTTCAGTTGCTGCGGGCGGATCCGCGCCGGTTCGCGATGCTGCTCGAGCGGCTGGAGCCGCGGGACCTCACCACGCTCCCTGTTCTTGACGCCTGCGAGCTCGTCGGTACGGCGTACCAGCGGCTGCACGTGGTCGCCGGACCGCAGTACCGGACGTTGTCGGGGGAGTTGAAGCGGTGGCTGGAGCGCTTCCGGCAACTGCCGGCCTCGGCGCCGGTGCCACACCGGTACGTCGAGCAGGCGATCTCGCTGGCCGAGGACTTCGTCTCGGACCCGGCCACCGACGGCCGCCTGATCCACACCGACCTGCACTACGAGAACATGCTGGCTTCGACGCGCGAGCCCTGGCTGGTGATCGACCCCAAGCCGCTGTCCGGCGATCCGCACTACGAGGTCGCGCCGCTGATCTGGAACCGCTGGGACGAGATCACCGGTGATCTGCGGTTCGCCGTCCAGCAGCGTTTCTACACCGCGGTCGACGCGGCCGGCTTCGACGAGGAGCGCGCCCGCAACTGGGTGATCGTTCGCCAGATGCTGAACGTGCTCTGGACGCTCGAGGACCACGACGAGAACCTGCCGCAGGATTGGCTGACCCGCAATATTTCCATCGTCAAGGCCATCCAGGAGTAGCTACTCTGGCCGGTATGCGCGTACTGACGGTGAACGTGGTCGAGGAACTGATCCCAGGTCCGAAGGACACCGGCTTCACCGCGATCGACAAGCGGCCGCAGGCCGGGCGGGTGCCGGTGGGCGAGCGCGGCCTCGCGGGCGATCGGGTCTGTGACACCGCGAACCACGGGCGTCCGGATCAGGCGCTCTACGCGTACGCCGAGGAGGACGCCAACTGGTGGTCCGGACAGCTGGACCGGGAGATCCCGAGCGGCTTGTTCGGCGAGAACCTCCGGACGCAAGGCCTCGACATCACGGGTGCCTTGCTCGGTGAGGTGTGGCGGATCGGGAACGAGGTCGAGGTGATGGTCCGCGCGCCCCGAGTCCCGTGCATCACCTTCCAGCACCGGATGGAGGAGCCGCGCTGGGTCAAACGGTTCCATCAGGCCGGGTGCCCCGGGGCCTACCTGAAGGTTCTGCGGACCGGATCGATCGCGGCCGGCGACCCGATCACGATCGTCGATCGCCCGGACCACGAGGTCACCATCGGCGAGTTCTTCGGCGAGCAGGACCCGGCGAAGATGCAGGTCATGCTCGATTCGGGCGTCGATCTCTGGGACGAGATCCGCGACACCGCCCGCCGGATCGCCGCCCGCGCCTGACCCCGGAGGGCCAGGCGCGGTTCGCTGTCAGGACGCGGTGAGTTTGTCCACGTTCGGACCGCCGTTGGCCGTGGTGGCCACGGCCTTGATCTTGTTGCTCCCAGCAACGAGATTGACGGTGACGGTTCTGGTCTGCCAGGTCGTCCAGGCGCCGGTTCCGGCGAACGCCAGCCCGGGGGAGACGACCGAACCGTTCACCGACAGGTCCATCGGCCGGTTGGCCGTCGTACCGTTGGCGTAGCGGAGCTCGATCGTGGCCGGGCCGGCCTGGGCCGCATTGACCGTCCACTCGACGGCACTGCCGACCTCGTTGTTGTAGTTCACGAAGCCGCTTCCGGTGAATCCTTCGTGGTTCGACTCGACGACGCCGGAGGTGATGGTGGCCTCCTCGGCCTGGTAGACAACCGGCACCGGGTCGGTCGGACCGCCGCCGCCGTTGCCCGGGATCGTCTGGGTGGCGGTGTTCCACCCGGTGATCCGCACCGACGGCGAGGCGCCCTTCAGATCCGCGGTCCGGTACGTCGCCCGCAGTACCGTCGTCTCGCCCGGCCACAGCGATACGGCGTTATCGGTCCACTGGATCGGCAGCACTGGCTTGCCGTTCGCCACGACGTGCGCGTCGAGGTAGAACGCCGGCGTCTTGGCAGTGGAGGTGTTCTTCAGGGTGACCGTGGTGATGGTGTTCTCACCCGAGGTCGTGGTCGACGCGCTCGCCGACACCGGCGCCTGCGCGAGCGAAGACAGACCCTTCAGGTCCGCGTAGCTGGTCGTCGGCGTGTAGTACCAGTCGGTGTTGTTCCAGTCGAGCGTGTCGGCCTTCGTGGACAGCCAGTAGACGTTCCGGCTCACCTCGACGCCGGACGAGTTCGTCAGCACAAGCTTCGCCAGGTACGTCGTCGTCAGTCCGCTCACCGACGGGATCGTCAGCGCGGTGGTCTTGCCGCCGTCACCCGGAACGGTGACGTTCGCCGACTGCGAGAACTTCTCGGTGCCGTCGATGTTGTACAGCTTGACCGACGCCGTCAGCCCGGACGCCGTCGCGTGGTTTTGGTTGACGACGGCAACGGACTTGGTGTCGTAGGAGTACTGGATGTGCAGCGGCTCGTTCGCCTTCTTGGCGCCGTAGTACGCGCCGTTCTGATCCAGGTAGGCGTCGAACAGCTGCCAGTGCAGGGATGTCCAGCCACTGTTGAGCATCCAGTAGATCAGTCCGGTCGACGGGTTCGACGAGTCGCTGAAGTTGCGGTTGTGCGACTCGAACTCGGCACGCACGTTCTCGTACGCCGCGAGCTGCGCCTTCTTGACGTAGTCGGTCAGATCCGTCGGAGCGCCGTACCGGCCGGCCAGTGCGTCACCGAAGAGCTTCAGGTTGCCGAAGGTCGACGACTCGGAGCGGTGGTACTGGGTCGCCGACGGGTTCTTCCACAGCACCTCGAGCTCGGCCGGTGTCATCATCCGGTTCAGGGTGTCCAGTGTCGGGATGTCCGGGCCGGCCGAGGTCTCAGAGTTGAAGCTCCACGCACCGCCGGAGTCGCTATGTGCCTTGTCGTACCAGTAGTTCGGCGGGATCCAGTCGTACGGCCCGTTCATCTTCATGCCGGACGTGCCGAGCTGGGGCGACGACCGCTTCGCGGCGGCCGGGACCACCGGGGTCTGCCAGTCGGCCGCGGTCAACGCGTCGAGGTAGCCCTTCTCGATCTTCTGGTCCGGCGCGTAGTCGGAGCCGATCAGGAACGTGAAGACGCTCGGGTGGTTGCGCAGCCGCTCCGCCTCACCGGTCATCGACAGCTTGGCGGTCACGTAGTCCTCGGCCGTCCACGGGAACTTGCCGTTCACCTGGCCTTCCCACTTGTCGCAGCATTCCCAGCCGGGCATGGTCAGGACGCCGAGCTCGTCGGCCAGGTCGAAGAACTCGTCCGGCTCGATGTGGCCTTCCAGCCGGACCGTGTTCAGGCCCAGGTCCTTGACGTACTTGAGCTTGTCGGCGGCCGCGGTCAGGTCCCAGCGCAGGAACAGATCCGGTGAGTAGCCGCCGCCCTTGATCAGCAGCGGCCGTCCGTTGATCGAGTACGCTCGGCCGCCGCTGCTGTTCAGCGGCGCCTTCACATCCCGTACGCCGAACTTCGCCGTCGTACTGTCGGACGCCGTACCGGCGACCGAGGCGGTCAGGTCGATCGCGTAGAGCGGCTGCCCGCCCATGCCGGCCGGCCACCAGACGTTCGGGTTGTCCAAGCCGATCGTCGCGAAGGTGACGGTCTTCTTCTCCTTGGCCGCCAGCGACACCGTCTGACTCACCGGTACGCCGGCCACCGTGCCGCTGACCGTGGTCGTCACCGCGGCGGCCGAGTCGTTGCGGACGTCGACCTTCGGGATCAGGTCCGCGTGGTTCAGCGACGGCACGGCCAGGTTCGTGACCACGTGCGCGCCGCGCAGAGCGACGGCGCCACTGCGTCGTACCAGGACGTCCCGCACGATGCCCATGTTCTTGTCGGGCGGCGTCTGGGCCCAGTCGATCCAGCCCATGGTGAGATCGCGGTTCGGATCGTTCGGGTAGACCTTGAACGCGATCGAGTTGCTGCCGGCGTGCACCTGCGCCGTGATGTCGAGGTCGTGCCGGGTGTAGGCGCCGACGACCTGGTTCTTGTCGGCGACGCGGACGCCGTTCACCCAGACGTCGGCCCGCGACATCACGCCGCTGAAGTCGAGGTACGTGCGCTGGCTGGTGTCGGCCAGCTGCAGTTCGGTCCGGTACCACCACGGGACGGTGAACTGCGCCTTGTCGACGTTCTTCATGTTCGTCGAGACGAACGGGTCCGGGTACTTGTTGTTCTGCAGCAGCCCGGCGAAAACCGTGGATCGGGACGAGACCGGCAACCAGCCGGTGGTGGGGAAGCCCGGCTTGGTGACGGCCGAGTCGTCGGAGACCTGCGCGGAGGTCTGTAACTGGAAGCTGGGCAGTGCTTGATAGCTGGGAGGGGGACTGACCGAGGCAGCAGCCGCAGCGACACTGGCAGCCGGTGGAACCAGGAGGGTTCCGGCGACCAGCGCTCCGGCGAGCAACCAGCGGAGAGGAGATTTCATGGGGCGGTCCTCTGCAATGGTTAGGAAGGTTTCCTAACCATAGAACACGCTCACGGCTCCCGGTAGCCCAGCGCAGCGGAGATCTTGCGGGCCGCCTCGGTCGCGGCGGGGGCCATCAGAGCCACCTGGGCGATCGATTGTTCCAGTGACAACGTGGAAATACTGACCGCGGCGATGGCCGATCCGGTGTGATCGTGGATCACCGCTGCCACGCAGCGAATGCCGGGCTCGTTCTCCTCGTCGTCGAGCGCGTAGCCGCGCGCGCGGACCTGCGCCAGGTCGGCTTTGAGGCTGGCGGCCGTGGTGTGGGTCAGCGGCGTACGCGCGGGCAGGCCGGTCCGGGTGATGTGAGCGTCGAGTGCCTCATCGTCCTTTTCGGCCAGCAGTGCCTTGCCGATGCCGGTGCAGTGCAGCCAGAACGCCTTCCCGACCCGAGACGGCATGCGGTACGGCTTCGGGCCGTCCAAGCGGGCGACATAGATTGCCTCGTCGCCGTTGAGCAGACCGACGTGCACGGTGCAGCGCGTCTGGGCGACCAGGTCGGCCAGTACCGGGCGGGCGACCGTGGCCAGGTCGACGTTGGTCAGGGCGTGGCCGGCGAGCCGGAGCGCCTTCGGGCCCGGGTGGTAGGAGCCGTCGTCGGCCTGCGCGACGAATTCGTGCTCCACCAGCGAGGCCATGATCCGGTGCACGGTGGACTTGGCCAGGCCGGTCGCGTTCACCACATCGGTGAAGCGGGAGTGCTCCAGGACTGCGTCCAGCACCATCAACGTCTTGTCGATGGCCGAAGGCGAACTCATGTCGGACATCCTGCCACTCCTTATCTGGCCAGCCAGCCACCGTCGACCGCGAGGATATGGCCGTTCACGTAGTCCGCCGCCGCCGAGGCCAGGAAGACCGCTGCGCCGACCAACTCGTCCGGCCGCCCCCAGCGACCTGCCGGGATGCGGGACCGGATGGCGGCCTCGCGCTCCGGATCGGCCCGCAGGTCGGTGGTGTTGTCGGTACTGATGTAGCCCGGGGCGATCGCGTTCACCTGGACCCCGGCCGCACCCCACTCGTTGGCCAAGGCCCGGGTCAGCCCCGCGACCGCGTGCTTGCTCGCAGTGTAGGCGGGGACCGTGATCCCGCCCTGGAAGCTGAGCAGGGACGCGATCGTAACGATCTTCCCGGCTCCGCGCTCGGCCATCGCGGCGCCGATCGGCCGCGTCACCGCCCACGTCGAGTTCAGGTTCACGTCGATCACGTGCCGCCAGTCCGCCGTGCTGGTGTCGGCTGCTGGTGCGCGGCGAATGGTGCCGGCGTTGTTGACCAGGATGTCGATCTGGCGGGTTGCCGCGAGCTCGGTCGCGACCGCCTCGACGGCATCGGGGTCGGCGAAGTCGGCGGTCACGATGGTCGCTTCGCCGCCGCCGTTCTGCTTGATCGCTTCCAGCGTGTCCTCGAGCGCCGCGTCGCGGGCGAAGAGGATCAGGTCGGCGCCGGCCGCGGCGTATCCGGCGGCGATCGCCGCGCCGATCCCGCGCCGGGCGCCCGTGACGAGCGCCGTCCGGCCCTTGAGGCTGAACGGCCCCAACGAATCGGGCGCAGCTGTCACCGCAGGTCCCGGACGTCGACGCCGTCCATGTCGGTGAAGGCCTGGTTCTCGCCGGCCATCGCCCAGACGAAGCTGTACGACGAGGTGCCGACGCCGGAGTGGATCGACCAGCTCGGCGAGATGATCGCTTGGCGATCGGCGACCAGCAGGTGCCGGGTCTCGTCGGGCTCGCCCAGCAGGTGCACGATCCGCTCGGTCTCCGGCAGGCCGAAGTACAAGTAGCACTCGGTACGCCGGTCGTGCGTGTGCGCGGGCATGGTGTTCCAGGTGCTGCCGGCGTGCAGCGTGGTCACGCCGAGCACGACCTGGCAGCTGCGCACGCCGTCGGCGTGGATGTACTGGTCGATGGTCCGGCGGTTCGCGGTCTGCTGGTCGCCGAGTTCGAGCCGATTGCCCTCGCCGGGGTTGATCAGCGCCGTCGGGAACTCGGTGTGCGCGTTGGCCGAGAAGATGTAGAACGCTGCGCCGGATCCGTCGAAGACCACCTCGCGGGCGCCGCGGCCGACGTACAGGCAGGCGCCGGTGGTCAGCTCGTACTTGGTGCCGTCGACGCTGATCGTGCCCGGGCCACCGACGTTGACGATGCCGGCCTCGCGGCGCTCGAAGAAGTACTCGCTACGCAGCTCGGGCCAGGTGCCCAAGGTCAGCGGCGCGGTCGCCGGTACGGCGCCGGCGAGCACGATCCGGTCGTGGTGGGTGAGCACCGCGGTGACCTTGTCCGGCGTGAAGAGGTCGTCCACCAGGTACTGCGCGCGCAGGGCGGCGGTGTCGAAACCGGGCACCTGGGCGGGGTGGGTGGCGTGGCGGATCTGGAGCGGCGACTGAGCATTCACAGAACCAGGTTCTACGGAGTGGAACCATCTGTCAATTGTTGCTGAGCGTGGTTTCCGCGGTGGAACTCAGGCACAGATTGTTCCGGGTTCCGTCTCTTGACACGGTGTTCTGTTCAGTGGAACCTTCCAGTCACTCGCCCGTTGTCCCTGGGAGGCTCCCCATGACCGCACTGGACTGGTCAGTCCTGGTCGGCTATTTCGTGCTGATGGTGGTGATCGGACTCTGGTCACGCACCAAGATCAAGACCGTCGTCGACTACTTCACGACCGGCGGCCGGATTCCCTGGTGGCTGTCCGGCATCTCGCACCACATGTCCGGCTACAGCGCGGTCATGTTCGTCGCCTTCGCCGCGGTCGCCTACAACTACGGCATCACCGTCTACGTCTGGTGGGCGGTGTCGATCGGCGTCGGTGTCGGCATCGGTGCGTTCCTGTTCGCCGCTCGCTGGAACCGGCTGCGCGCCAAGCACGGGGTTGTCTCGCCGCTGGAATACCTCGCCCGGCGCTACAACCTGCCGACCCAGCAGGCGCTGGCGTATTCCGGTGCGGCACTCAAGGTCGTCGACATCGCGTCGAAGTGGGTCGCGATCGCCGTACTGCTGAACGGATTCACCGGCGTACCGATGCGGTGGGGCATTCTGCTCACCGGCGTGGTGACGATGCTCTACGCGACGCTCGGTGGCCTGTGGGCAGACGTACTGACGGACTTCGGTCAGTTCATCATCCAGTTCGGCGCCGGGGTCGCGATGTTCATCGGCGTGCTCTCGCATCTTGGTGGTGTCTCGACGCTGTGGACGATGTGGGACAAGCTGCCGGAAGGTCACGGTGACGCGCTGAACGGGCCGTACACACCGATCTTCCTGATCGCGTTCCTGTTCATCAAAACCTTCGAGTACAACGGCGGCATGTGGAACCTGGCCCAGCGCTACATGGCCGCGCCGTCCGGTTCCGCGGCCAAGAAGTCCGCGCTGCTGTCGTCGTTCCTGTGGCTGGTCTGGCCGTTGATCCTGTTCATCCCGATGTGCGCCGCGCCGCTGCTGGTGCACCCGGGCAAGGCCGAGCAGTCCTACGTCCAGCTGGCGCAGCTGCTGCTGCCGAGCGGCCTGATCGGGCTCGTCCTGGCCGGCTTCTTCTCGCACACGATGGCGATGGTCGCCTCCGACGCGAACGCGATCTCCTCCGTCATCACCCGCGACCTCGCCCCGGTGCTGGTGAAGAAGGTCCGCGAGATGACCGACGTGGCCGCGCTCAAGATGGCCAGGATCACCACCTTCACGTTCGTCACGGTCAGCATGCTGATCGCGATCGCCACCAACGGTGAAGGCGTCGTCCTGAAGATCGTCGTCGACCTGGTGGCCGCGACGATGGGCCCGATCGCGATCCCGCTGATGCTCGGGCTGCTGCCCTGGTTCCGGCGCTCCGGCCCGCGCGCCGCGCTCGTCTCGTGGGCGATCGGCCTGATCACCTGGGCGGTCGTGAAGTACGGTGTCGGCTCGACCGACACCACCCTGGTCGTCGCGTTGCCGCTGGCAACTTCTCTGGTGATCTTCGTCGGCCTCGGCCTGCTCCTGCCGGAGCGCAAGGACGACGTCGACACCCTGCTCGACTCGCTCAACACCGACCCCGAGGATTCCGCGGAGGTCGCCGCCCGGCGCGCCGCCGCCCTCGGCTGACCCTTCTGGAGAACCCGCATGCCGAACATCACCGTCGAACTCCTCTCCGGTCGCACCCTCGACCAGCGCCGCGAGTTCGTCGCCGCCGTCACCGACTCCGCGATCGCCATCCTCGGCGCCAAGCGCGAAGCCGTCCGGATCGTCTTTCAAGAGATCGAGAAGTCCGACGTGGCCAACGGCGGCGTCCTCGTCTCCGACAGCTGACCCGGACCTGCAGCCCATCACATTTGCCCTCGGCAGTCACCTCGCACGCTCAGCGGGGGGTGCCGGGGGCATTTGTGATGGCCTGACGGTCCGCGTACCGAAATCACGGGTCCGGGGCGGATGGCGCCGAGTAGGCTTCCCCGTATGCGAGTTGGAGTGTTTGGGGCTACGGGTCAGGTCGGTCGGGTCATGCGCGAGCTGTTGGTGGAGCGCGGGTTCCCCGTCGACGAGGTGCGGTACTTCGCTTCGGCGCGGTCGGCCGGGACGAAGCTGCCGTTCGGCGACACCGAGATCACGGTCGAGGACTCGGCGACGGCTGACTTCGGTGGGCTGGAGCTGGCGCTGTTCTCGAACGGGAAGACGGCGTCGCTCGAGTTCGCGCCACGGGTCGCCGCGGCCGGCGCCGTTGTGGTCGACAACTCGTCGGCGTGGCGGATGGATCCCGACGTCCCGCTGGTCGTCTCCGAGGTGAACCCGGAGGACCTGAACGATCTGCCGAAGGGCATCGTCGCCAACCCGAACTGCACCACGATGGCCGCGATGCCGGTGCTGAAGCCGCTGCACTCCGCGGCCACGCTGACCCGGCTGGTGGTCTCGACGTACCAGGCCGTTTCCGGGTCCGGCGGTGTCGGGGTGAGCGAGCTCGAGGACCAGACCCGCGCGCTGGCCGAGGTCGGTGGCCGGCTGGCGCTGGGCGCTGAGGGCATCACGCTGCCCGAGCCCAAGGTGTACGCCGGTCCGATCGCGTTCAACGTGCTGCCGCTGGCCGGGTCGATCGTTGCCGACGGCACCGGTGAGACCGACGAAGAGCAGAAGCTGCGCAACGAGAGCCGCAAGATCCTGCACATCCCCGACCTCCCGGTCGCCGGCACGTGTGTCCGGGTCCCGGTCTTCACCGGTCACTCACTGAGCATCCACGCCGAGTTCGACCGGCCGATCACCCCGGCCGAGGCGACGGAGCTCCTCGGTACGGCGCCCGGCGTCGTACTGGCGGACCTGCCGACCCCGCTGCTCGCGGCCGGCCAGGACCCGTCGTACGTCGGCCGCATCCGTCAGGACCAGTCGGTTCCGGACGGACGCGGCCTCGTGCTCTTCGTCTCGAACGACAACCTCCGCAAGGGTGCGGCGCTCAACGCCGTACAGATCGCGGAGCTCCTCGCCGCACGCTAGTTAGCAGCGGCGGAAGTCCTTGGTGTACACGCCATTGACGGCTTGCAGGGTGTGGTCGTAGCAGCCGTCCGCTCCGAAGGACTGGAAGCGGACGGTCTGCGTGCCGGTGGCGTGCCGCTGGTCGCGCGGGACGTTGTAGATCCAGGACGCGCGGCCGTCGTACGTCTCGTTGGTGTAGCCGTGCGTGGTCCGGATCGTGTCGTGGATCTTCAGATCCGTGACCACGTCATAGCCGCCGGGAACCGTTGCGTTGGGCAAGAAGGTGAGCACGCCGTTCTTGCCGTAGTCGAGATCGGTCAGCTCGACCTTGCCGCCGTTGGTGACGATCGACGTGTCACGCCAGCTCGCGTCGAGGCTGTCCTTGGTTTCGCCTTCGGTCCACGTGTGGTCGGACGTGTTGCGCAGGGTGCGCTGGACGGTGGTGCGGACACGTCCTGCCGATGTGTCGACATAGCCACTGATCTTCAACGTACGCGAGGCTTTGGTGGCGACGGAGCCCGTGGTCACCTCGTCGGTCTTGGTCAGCGGAGAGACGGCGTATGAGGTGATCGCACCGCGCGTCTGGCTGCGGTGCGCGTCGGTCCAGACGTGCAGGTTCGGGACTGTGAACCAGCCGCTCTGACCAGCCGGTACGCCGTTCACGTGGACGCGGAACTCATGCGGCTTGCCGTCGGTGAGCAGTCCGGCGAACGGCGTCAGGTCATAGGTCAGCGGCTTGATGTCGAACGCGCGCGGCGCAGGAGACGGCCGCCAGGAGTACGGGTTCGACCAGCCGCCGGTGTAGATGTACGGGTAGGGCAAGGCGATCCCGGCCGGCTTGCCGTCGATCGAGACATCCACCTCCCGGTACGGCGATCCGTCCGGGCACGAGTAGCCGGTCTCGGCCGGGGCCGACGTGTCCCAGAACTCTTCGCAGCCGCCGCCCGATCCGGTCACGTACACCTCGCCGAGGAGGCGGGTCGTGTTCCGCGGGAGCGTCGCCGTACCGATCAGGTCGGATTCTTCGCGGCGCTGATCCTGCAGCGGCAGTACGACGTTCGCCGTCTTCGCGGCCGGGACGCGGCGGTTCGTCGTGTAGAAGTCCAGTGTCACGGTGATGTCGAGGACGCCGGTGTAGGTGTCGTTGACGACGTTGCCGAGCTCCATCACGACCGGCTGCTGGGTGGTCAGCAGCGGCACGTAGGACGTGACGTCCTTCTCGACGTCCCAGGCGATGCCGTCGGTGCTCGGCTCCGGGGTCGAGGTCCGGAAGACGCCGACGCCGCCGATCGTGATGTGGCCGAGGCGGTCGTACTGGACGCCCTTCACCTCGCCGTGCATCCGCAGCACGACCTTCGACCACGGGCCCTGGCAGGCGCTCGGGGGAGTGTAGGTCGACCGGTACGGCTCGAAGTCACGGAAGCCGTGACGGACGATCTGCACCTGGCAGTGCGTGGTGTCCGGGACCGAGATCTTCGGTGCGGGCGTCCGCGGATCGTCGTAGTCGGAGCCGAACTCCGAGGGAGGCGGGGCCGCCGCTGCCGGAAGCAGCTGCCCGAGCAGCAGGGCGGAGAGTGAGAGAAAGGCCACAGGCCGTATGCGCATGTTGCGGAAACGTAATCGAGAAGGTCTCAGTGGGCAAGCGAGTGCCATGGCCAGCGGGCGGAGCTTGCATTACTGTCCAGTTCACTTGACCCCCGATGGAGGCCATCGATGAACGCCGTGCTCAGCAACCGCAAAGAAACCATGGCCCAGATGTTCCTGGACCGGGTTGCGGCCACGCCGCAGCGCGAGGCCTTCCGGTTCCCGGCCGGGGACGGCTGGAAGTCCGTCACCTGGTCCGAGACCGAGGCCCTGGCCCGCCGCCGCGCGGCCGGTCTGATCGCGCTCGGCGTCGAACCCCAGCAGCGGGTCGCGATCGCCGCGACCACCCGGATCGAGTGGGTCGAGTGCTTCCTCGCCGGAATCCTCGCCGCCGCCGCGACGACCACGATCTACCCGACCACGCTGTCGGCCGATGTGGCGTACATCGTCGCGGACGCCGACGTACGGGTGGTGTTCGCCGAGGACGCCGGCCAGGTCGACAAGCTGCGCGAGCACAAGACCGAGATGCCGTCGCTGCACAAGGTCGTGCTGATCGACGGTACGCCGGCCGCCGAGGACGGCGACTGGGTCATCACACTGGCCGACCTCGACACGCTCGGCGAGAAGCTGCTGGCCGAGGTCGACGACCGGATCGCCCAAGTCACGCCCGAGGATCTCTGCACGCTGATCTACACCTCCGGTACGACGGGCCGCCCGAAGGGTGTCCGGCTGCCGCACTCGGTCTGGACGTACGAAGGCGCCGCGGTCGAGGAGACCGGCGTACTGAGCCAGGACGACCTGCAGTTCCTGTGGCTGCCGCTGTCGCACGTGTTCGGTCAGGTGCTGCTCGCCGTCCAGTTCCAGCTCGGCTTCGCGACCGCGATCGACGGGCGGATCGACAAGATCGTCGAGAACGCCGCGATCGTCCAGCCGACCTTCATGGCCGCCGCGCCGCGCATCTTCGAGAAGGCGCACGCCCGGATCAAGACGATGATCGCCAACGACGGTGGGGTCAAGGCCAAGCTGTTCGACTGGGCCTTCGGCGTCGGCGCGCGCGCCTCCGCACTTCGCCAGCAGGGCAAGGAGCCGTCCGGTCTGCTCGCCGCCCAGCTCACAGTCGCCGACAAGCTCGTGCTCTCCAAGATCCGCGCCCGCTTCGGCGGCCGGATCCGCTTCTTCGTCTCCGGCTCGGCCGCCCTGGACAAGCAGCTCGCCGAGTGGTTCCACGCGGCTGGGCTGCTGATCCTCGAGGGCTACGGCCTGTCCGAGACCGCCGCCGGATCGTCGCTGAACCGGCCCACGTCGTACCGGCTCGGCAGTGTCGGCCCGCCCTTCGCCGGCACCGAGATCACGATCGCCGAGGACGGCGAGATCCTGATCAAGGGCGACGGCGTGATGAGCGGCTACCACAACCTCCCCGAGCAGACCGCCGAGGTGATGACCGCCGACGGCTGGTTCCACACCGGCGACATCGGCCACTTCGAGGACGGTTTCCTCTACATCACCGACCGCAAGAAGGACCTCTTCAAGACCTCCGGCGGCAAGTACGTCGCCCCCCAGGTCATCGAAGGCCGGTTCAAGACCCTCTGCCCCTACGCCAGCCAGTTCGTTGTCCACGGCAACAAGCGCAACTTCGTCTCGGCCCTGATCACCCTGGACCCCGACGCCATCACCCCCTGGGCCGAAGCGAACGGTCTGGCCGGCAAGTCCTACGCCGAGATCGTCACCTCACCCGCCGCCCACGCCATGGTCCAGGGCTACGTCGACGAACTCAACGCCGGCCTCAACCGCTGGGAAACCATCAAGAAGTTCACCATCCTCGACCGCGACCTGACGGTGGAGTCCGGCGAAATGACCCCGAGCCTGAAGCTCAAGCGCAAGTACGTGGAAACCCAGTACGCCGACGTCCTGGACGACATGTACAAGTAGCAGGTATCCCGCGCTGGTGCGCTCGAAGCGTGGGCTCAGTCGCGAGCGCCGATCGTGCGGCCGGTGGCGTGGAACATTGCCATCGGCAACGAGCCGACCGTCAGGCCGAGCAGCACCCAGCCGGGGTGCTGCACAGGGTGCGCGCCCCACAGGCTCAGCCCGGCAAGCGCCAGGCCCGACCAGCCGGCGAGCACGTTGACCACTGGGGAGGACCCGAACACGGTGGGGAACCGCTCCGCCGTGATGCCCTTGGTGAAGTGCGGGTACGCGTTCGCGGCCAGTAAGCCGGCGAGGAACGCGAGCAGGACCGCCTGCCACATGCGGATCTCCAACCTCTGGGGATAGAATCGGACTTGTGACTCCGGTTAGAGAATACGGACTGCTCACTCCGTTTGCAAGGAGTGGTCGATGACGGCTGCGCGTCCGCCACGCGCCGACGCCCAGCGCAACCGAGCGCGGGTACTGGCGGCCGCGGAGCAGGTGTTCGCCCAGCGAGGGAGCAGCGCCTCCACCGAGGAGGTCGCCCGAGCAGCGGGCGTCGGTGTCGGTACCGTCTTTCGGCATTTCCCCACCAAGGAGGCGCTGCTGCAGGCGCTCATCGTCCAGCGCCTCACCCGGATCGCCGCCGACGCCCGCGAACAGGCCGCGTCGCCGGATCCAGCGGCTTTTTTCGACTTTTTCGCCGCCGTCGTCGGTGACTCGGCCAGCAAGCTGGAACTTGTCGACGCGCTGGCCGAATTGGGTGGAGACCCGACCGAGGCGATCGCGCCGGTTGCCGAGGAGCTCACGGCAGCCGTGGCCGTCCTGCTGGAGCAGGCGCAGCAAGACGGCGCCGTGCGCAAGGACGTCGGCGTCGCGCATGTCATCGCCCTACTCGCCGGCGCCTCTCAAGCTCGCCGGTACGCCGCCGACGAGCGACCTCTAGCCGTCATTCTCGACGGTCTGCGCGCTCCGAACGCCGAGTAGCAGCTTGTTGCAGTACGGCGGTTTACGGCTCGTCGATGTAGCGACGCTCTTCGGTGACTGCGGTGGTGCGCGCCGCGCGCGGGCGCTGGCTGAGCAGGAACATCGTGAGGACGAGGCCGAGTGCGCCGGCGCCCATCAGGATGTAGCCGACCATGGTGAGGTCGACACCGCTGATGTGGTCGGCGACGGCGAAGGAGAAGATCGCGCCGACCGCGAGCAAGAACACTGATACGCCGATTCCCATGGTGGCCTCCTGCCATGAACCCCGAGGTTATGGACTCCACTGCGGTACCCCGGGAGGCGCTCGGCGTAAACGGGGTCAGTCCTCCAGGGGCGGAAGAGCGACCCGGATGACGATCAACGCGAACAGGATCAGTGTCAGAGCGTGTACGACTGTGCACCACAGGCAAATGGCGTTGATGCGGAACAGCTCCGCCCAGACCAGGTAGAGCACGAAGACCACGCCGACCACGACGCCGGCCAGGCGGGCGCGTGACGGCCACGGCGACGCCGTACGCCAGAAAGCGGGCACGGACAACGCGGTCATGCCGATGAAGAACAGCAGGCCGAGCACCGCGACCGGTACGCCGAAGAGCTTCGAGTACGACGACGACGTCACCTTCATGCAGTTGACGACACCGGTCTCGGGGCAGGCGAGCGTCGTACCGGCGGTGAAGTGTTCGTAGGTCAGGTACGCCGAGACCAGGACGCCGACCGCCGAGATGCCGAGGACGAGCCAGGGGATCGTGCCCAGGGACGATCCCCGGGCCGTCGTGGTGCTCATTCAGCTCTTCCCGAGTTTGCCGGCGGCGGCCTTGACCGGCTCGGTGCTGCAGACGGCGGCCGGCTGGTTGTTGGTGAGCTGGCAGAGCGCCGCGGTGTAGACGTTGGCCGAACCGTCGACGGCCTTGGCGATCGGGCTCGACGGGTCCTTGAGTGCCTCGGCGATCTGGGCCTGGGTCTTGCCGGCCAGGATCTCCGGGCTGTACGTCGCGCCGGAGCCGACGAACTTGCCGCCGAGATCGACGAACGGGATCGACCCGCCGCTCTTCACGTACGGCGGGGCGTTGTAGGTCTGGAACGTCTTCTGGTCCTCGGCGCTCGGGGTGTCGAGCGGCTTGTACTGGCCGTCGGCGCCCTTCTCGTTGGTCGTCGTCTCGAGACCGGTGAACGACAGCCACTGACTCGTGTACTTCGCTCCGTGGAACGACAGCGTCGGCGTGTTCGGGAACACGTCGTCGCTGGCGGAGTGCGTCGTACCGAGGTTGGTGAAGGTGCCGAAGCGGGCCAGCGCGACCGACACCGGCCAGCGCTCGGCCGCGCAGTACGGGCAGAACTCGGCACCGATGTAGAGCACCTTCGGCTTGCCGCCGGCGGTCAGCGGGGGAGCGGTGATCGCGGAGGGCGCGGCCTGTACGTCGGCGCTGCCGACCTTGGCGAAGGTCTCGGCCGGGATCGAGCTGAGTGCGGTGACGATCTGCGCGTCGGCCGTGCCGGAGGGCCCGGTCGCGGTCTTGTCGTTGCCGCCGCCCGCGATCTTGATGATCACCAGCCCGCCGACCACCACCACGACGGCCACGACCGCGCCGACCGCGAGGAGCAGCCGCTTGCGCCGCTCGGCCCGCTGCTGCTGCGCCCGCAGAGCCGCCACTCGCTCACGCGCCTGAGCCTTCTGCTCGACCCGCCTGCTCATTCATTTCTCCTGCCTCGTCACCAACTACGCAAATCCCCCAAGTGCACAACTGCCGGTGACGCCCCGAAGTTCCGCACGACCGTGCTTCGATCCAGTCCGAAGCGAGGTTTCGACGAGGCTCGAATACTGCTCGGCGGGCCCCTGAGTCGTCCTACGGTCGGGCGTATGGCGGGCGCTGTGAGCTATCGAGATGTGTTCCGGGTGCCGGAATTCCGCGCGATGTGGCTGGCTGAGCTGCAGTCGGTCGCAGGTGATCAGTTGGCGCGGGTCGCCTTGTCGGTGCTGGTTTTCGCCGACACCGGGTCGGCCGCTCTGACCGGTCTGACGTATGCGCTGACGTTCGTCCCGTCGCTGCTCGGCGGCCTGTTCCTCACCGGTCTCGCCGACCGCTTCCCGCGCCGCGACCTGATCCTGTGGATCGACGGTCTGCGCGGCTGCCTGATCCTGCTGGTCGCGATTCCCGCGATGCCGTTCTGGTCGCTGTGCGTGCTCGTCGGCATCGTGTCGCTGCTGCAACCGGTCTTCAAATCGGCTCAGCTCGCGCTGCTTCCCGACGTACTCGGCGAGAAACGCTTCGGGACCGGGATGGCGATCCGCAGCATCACCATCCAGTCCGCCCAGATGGCCGGCTTCGCCGGTGGCGGCCTGCTGATCGCCGTCTTCAACCCGCACGTCGTCCTGCTGCTCGACGCACTCACGTTCTTCGGCTCCGCGATCCTGATCCGCCTTCGCCTCGCACACCGCCCGGCCGCGCGTACGGCGTCCGAACCGGGTGCACGCGACTCATCAGCCGGCCAAACCTGGCGCCTGCTGTTCGCCGACCGCGGCATGCGCGCGCTCGTCCTGATGCTGTGGCTGATGGCGCTCGTCGCCGTCTACGAGGGCATGGCCGCGCCGTACGCCGCTCTGTTCGGAGGCGGCTCGGTCACCGTCGGACTCATCCTCGCCGCGGACCCACTGGGCAGCGTGGTCGGCGCCTTCCTGTTCAGCAAGTTCGTCCCCGAGGACCGTCGGCCCGGCCTGCTCGGCCCACTCTCGATCGCCGCCGCGGCCCCGGTCGCCCTCTGCCTGCTCCGGCCCGGCATCGTCGTTTCGATCCTGCTCTTCGTCGTCGCGGGCGCCTTCGGAACCATCGTCGTCATGCAAACCACCACCTCCATGACGCTCCGCCTCCCCGACGCCCGCCGCGGCCAAGCCATCGGTATGTCCAACTCCGGCCTCACCACCGCCACCGGCGTCAGCCCGCTCTTCGCCGGCCTCCTCGCCGACAAGACGAACGCCGCCACCGCGATCGGCGTCTTCGGCCTCGCCGGCACCGCGGCCGCCGTATTGCTGGCCATCAGCTGGCAACGCGCCAACCGCTCCACGCCGATCCCCACTGCCTGAGTCCGTCCGGCGGAACGGCGTTGGGGTGGTCGGCGTCGTACCGTGGTGAATGTGCTGCGGCGGTTCTGGCGGTATCTCGGGGCGGACGGCGGAAGCGTCCCATACGGCGTGCTGTTCGTGGTGCTTGGTGGGGCCGGGATCGTGGTCGCGGTGCTGGCGGACGGTCCGGTGAGCGTGCGCTTCGGGTACGCCGCTGAACTGCTGTGGGTGCTGGGGCTCGTCTCGGTACGGCGGCGGGTCCGGGCGCGGTTGCTGCTGACGTCGGGGATCGGGTGGCTGGCGGCGATGGTGATCTCCACCACGGGGACGCCGACCCAGCTGGCGGTGCCGATCGGATTGAGCGTCGGGGCAGGGATCGCCTTGATGTGGTCGCTGGCGACTCGCACGGAAGTGAGCGTGTCGTGGGCGCCGGGCAAGGTCTACAACCGCGACGACGGTCCCAAGCCGCCCATGGAGACGGTGGTGCTCGTGGGCACGGGCGTCCTCGGGGTGATCGGGATCGGGCTGCTGATCTGGGGATAGCCGCGGCAGCTACTGGCCCTTCGGGTCCTGCCCCGGTCAGCTAGACCGAGGTGAGGGCGGCGGCGTGTTTGCCGGTGGTGAGGGACTGGCCCTGATCGATCATCTGGGTGGCCAGGCGGTCCACGGCGGCGGCGAAGGCTTCGGAGTTCTCGGGGTCCCATTCGGCGAGGCGGGTACGGATCCAGGTGCGGAAGGCGCCGACGAAGCGCTGGAACATCTCCAGGCCGGCGGGGGTGAAGCGGTACTGGCCGAGCGTCTCGGAAAGGTAGCCGGCGGCAACTAGCTGGGTGGCGAGCGGTTCGACGACGCCGGGCGGCATCTTGAGGTCGGCGGTGATGGCGGCGAGCGTGGCGGCGCCGGTTTCGCGACCGCCGCGGAAGACGCGCATGATCAGCCAGGCCTGGGCGGTGGTGAGCGGGAGGCCGGATTCGGCGAGGACCTCGGGGGCCGGATTGCGCTTGTGGTGCTGGACGACGAGGGCGGCGAGCTTGGCGAGTTCGTGCTCGGAATCGAAGGACGACGGAGCGGCGAAGTTGTCGCCGACATCGCCGGCGGCCATCCGGGCCGTGTCGCGGAGCGGTACCTGCTTCAGCAGCAGTGATGTCAGGAAGCCAAGGGCAGCGACCGGGACTGCCGCCAGGAAGACGACGTGCAACGAGTCGGCATACGCGGCGGTGATGAACGATCGGGCGGCTGCTGGCAGCCCCCGCACACCCTCGACGGTGGTGGCCAGCCGCGGGTCGATCTGAGCACTCTGTACGGCGGGCGCGAGCTTCTCCGGAAGCTGGTGAGCATAGATCGATCCGAAGACCGCGACACCGAACGAACTGCCCATCGTGCGCAGGAAACTCACGCCCGACGTCGCGACACCAAGGTCCGAGTAGTCGACCGTGCTCTGGACGACGACCGTCGGCACGGGCATGCAGAGCCCGACACCAACCCCGAGCACCACCATGAAACCGGCCGTCTCGACGTACGACGTCGTGTTGTTGAGCAGCGACAGCAAGAAGAGACCGGTGCCGATCAGCACGGTGCCGATGATCGGGAAGACGCGGTACCGCCCGGTCTTGCTGATCACCTGACCGACCACGATCGACGCGACCAGCAGACCGCCGACGAGCGGCAGCATCTGCAGCCCGGACTCGGTGGCCGAGGCGCCGTGCACGAACTGCAGGTACGTCGGCAGATACGTCACGCCACCGAGCATCGCGAACCCGATGATGAAGCTCATGATCGAGCAGACCGTGAAGACGCCGGACCGGAACAACCTCAACGGCAGCAAGGGTTCCGCGGCTCGACGTTCCGCCCAGATGAACAACGCGAGGGCCAGCACGGAGCCCGCGATCATCGCGAGAATGACGGTCGAACCCCACGCGTACTCGTTGCCGCCCCACGTCGTCACCAACGTCAGCCCCGTCGCGGCCGCACCGATGAACAGGATCCCCAGATAGTCGATCCGAGGACTCGTCGGCGCCTTCACCGACGGAAGGGTGATCGAGGCAACGATCAGGACGACGATGCCGAGCGGGATGTTCACGTAGAACGCCCAGCGCCAGCTGAGGTGGTCGACGAACAGCCCGCCGAGCAGCGGACCGGCCACGGTGGAGACGCCGAAGACCGAGCCCATCACGCCCTGGTACTTGCCGCGCTCGCTCAGCGGTACGACGTCCGCGATCACCGCCATCGCGGTCACCATCAGACCGCCGGCGCCGAGCCCCTGGATCGCGCGGGAGCCGACCAGCCACAGCATCGAGTCGGCCATCCCGCAGAGCGCGGAACCGCCGAGGAACAGCACCACGCTGAGCAGGAACATCGGTTTGCGGCCGTAGAGGTCGCCGAACTTCCCGATCAGCGCGGTCATGATCGTCTCGGCGAGCAGGTACGACGTGACCACCCAGGACAGGTGGTTCGCGCCACCGAGGTCACTCACGATGGTCGGCAGCGCGGTCGCCACGATCGTCTGATCGAGGGCCGCGAGCAACATTCCGAGCATGATCGCGACGATCACCGCGTTCCGGGTGCCACGTCCCACCGGCTGAGCCTCGGTCTCCATGAGCCGAATGTAACGGCCTCAGCACACTCCGCTACCACGGAAACCCGGCGATCCGATCAAGAAGTCGCGGGTCCGTAGGATGGTGGGGTGCCGTCAACGTTGCCCGAGGGGGAGGTTGCGCCCCAGGACGGGGCGTTGCCGGATGCCGCCGTTCGCGAGGCGGCCGGCCGTCCGTTCGGCTTCTACCTGCATGTGCCGTTCTGCGCGTCCCGCTGCGGCTACTGCGACTTCAACACCTACACCGCCAAGGAGCTCGGCGGCGGTGGCTCGCAGGCGTCGTACGCCGAGACTGCGATCGGCGAGGTGCGGCTCGCGCGCCGCGTGCTGAAAGACCTGCAAAGGCCGGTCGAGACCGTGTTCTTCGGTGGCGGTACGCCGACGCTGCTCCCGGCCGCCGATCTCGGCGCGATGCTGAAGGCGGTGCGCGACGAGTTCGGTCTCGCGCCGAACGCGGAGGTCAGCACGGAGGCCAATCCCGAGTCCGTCGACCCGGCGTACCTCGAAGCCTTGCTGGAGGCCGGCTTCACCCGGGTGAGCTTCGGCATGCAGAGCGCTTCCTCGCACGTGCTGAAGATTCTCGATCGCCACCACACGCCCGGCCGCGCCTTGCAAGCCGTGAAAGAGGCGACCGCGGCCGGCTTCGAGCACGTCAATCTCGACCTGATCTACGGTACGCCGGGGGAGTCGCTCGAAGACTGGCGTACGTCGCTGGAGTCGGCGCTGTCGGCGGACCCGGATCACGTCAGCGCCTATGCGCTGATCGTCGAGGACGGTACTCAGCTGGCCCGGCGAGTTCGGCGCGGTGAGTTGCCGATGCCGGACAACGACGACCTGGCCGACAAGTACGTGCTTGCCGACGACCTGCTCAGCCAGGCCGACCTGAACTGGTACGAGGTCTCCAACTGGGCCCGCACCGAGGACGCGCGCTGTCGCCACAACGAGCTCTACTGGCGCGGCGACACCTGGTGGGGCATCGGACCGGGCGCGCACAGCCACGTCGGCGGCGTCCGGTGGTGGAACGTCAAGCACCCCACCGCGTACGCCGAACGCCTGACCGCCGGCGTCAGTCCGGCCCACGCCCGCGAAGTGCTGGACGACGAGACTCGCCGGATCGAGCGTGTGCTGCTGGAGGTCCGCCTCTCAGCCGGCCTGCCCCTCGACGTCCTCGACGCCCCCGGCCGAGCCGCCGTCGACACCCTCGTCACCGACGGACTGGTGAGTGTCACCAAAGATCGCCTCACCCTCACCGACCGCGGCCGCCTGCTCGCCGACGCCGTCGTCCGCGATCTGCTGCCCTGAAACCAGGTCTTCGCACGACCCTGGTAACTCCCTGTGAGTAATGTAAAGATTGAGCACACGGTAATCGGCGTGGCTCACAGCGTCACAACGCTGCCACCTATGTACTGACTAAGGTGTTCCGGTACCGCAGAGTAGTCATCAAACCCTTGACAGACCTGCTGCGAACGCTCGAAACTCAGCTCACTTTCGCGATCCGAGAGCGCTCTCAACTCCGTCCAGTTCCAGGGAGCCATTTCATGCGGCGCAGCAACCGTGCCGGCCACCACCCCCTCCACGTACGACGCTCTGTTGCTCTCCTGCTCGGCTGCACGCTGACGTTGCTGGCTGCCTCCTGTGGCGGCGGCTCGACCGGCTCCGGCGACCAGCCCGAGATCCAGCTGACCATCGCGACCTTCAACGAGTTCGGGTACGACGACCTGTACGACGAGTACATGGCCGAGCACCCGAACATCCGGATCGTCGAACGGCACGCGGAGACGGTCGACGCGCACATCAAGAACCTCGACCAGAACCTGGCCAGCGGCTCCGGTATGGCCGACATCGAGGCGATGGAGATCAACTGGATCTACAAGTACCTGGCCCGTGGTGACCAGTTCGTGGATCTGCGCGACTTCGGCGCGAACGACCTGAAGGACCGCTGGCTGGACTGGAAGGTCGCCGGCGCCACCACCCAGGACGGCCGGATCATCGGCTACGGCACCGACATCGGGCCGGAGGCGATCTGCTACCGCCGCGACCTGTTCGCGAAGGCGGGACTGCCGACCGACCGCGTCGAGGTGGCCAAGCTGTTCGCGGACTGGAAGTCGTACTTCGCGACCGGGCGCAAGTTCAAGGAGAAGGTGCCGGGCTCGGCCTGGTACGACTCCGCGGTGCTGACCTGGGAAGCGATGCGCAACCAGCTGGACCAGGCCTACTACTCCAACCAGGACCGCTTCCTCGCCGGCGAGAACTCGAAACTGCAGGACGTCTGGAAGCAGGTCGTGCAAGGCAGCGCGGACGGTCTGTCCGCCCGGCTGCCGGCCTGGAGCGACGCCTGGAACAAGGCCTTCCGCTCCGACGCGTTCGCGACGATGGCCTGCCCGGGCTGGCTGCTCGGCGTCATCCAGACGAACGCCGGTAGCTTCGGCAAGGGCAAGTGGGACGTCGCCGACGTGTTCCCCAGCGGAGGCGGCAACTGGGGCGGGTCGTACCTGACCGTGCCGAAGCAGTCCCCGCAGCAGGCCGAGGCGGCCCGGCTCGCCGCGTGGCTGACCGCGCCGGAACAGCAGGTCAAGGTGTTCAAGAAGGTCGGCTCGTTCCCGTCGACGCTCGACGCCTACGACGACCCGCAGGTGAAGTCGCAGGTCAACGAGTACTTCAACAACGCCCCGGTCGGCGAGATCTTCGTGAACCGGGCCCGAGCCGTGATTCTCAAGCAGCACAAGGGTCCGCGCGAAGGCGAGATCAACCAGGTGTTCAGCGCGGCGCTGGCGCGGGTCGACAACCGCAAGCAGCAGGCCGACGCCGCCTGGCGGCAGGCCCTGGACGACGCGGACAAGGCGGCGAACACCCGGTCGAGCGGCTAGCGCCAGAAATTAACCCCGGATAGTAATACGGTGTGAACACACACCAACTGATGCGGGGAGGGCCGATGGACGACACGGGTTCTCCCACGCTCGAGCAGGTCGCAGCACTGGCCGGGGTATCGCGGGCGACTGTCTCGCGCGTGGTGAACGGATCGCCCAAGGTCCTGCCGGAGACGGTGGCGCTGGTGGAGCGGGCGATCGGTCAGCTCGGCTACGTGCCGAACCGGGCGGCCCGCGCGCTGGTGACGCGCCGGACGGATTCGGTCGCGATCGTGGTTCCCGAGCCGGACAGCCGGGTCTTCTCCGACCCGTTCTTCGCCGGGATGCTGCGCGGTGTGAGCCGGACGCTGGCTCCGACCTCGTCCCAGCTGGTGCTGTTGCTCGAGCCCGCCGAGGGTGACGACCAGCGGCTGCTGCGGTATCTGCGTGGCGGTCACGTCGACGGCGCGATCATCATCAGCCACCACGGTCGCGACAACGTGCTGCAGGAGCTCGCCCAGTTGCCGCTGCCGATCGTCTTCAGCGCTCGGCCGCTGGGTGTCGACGTACCGGTGGCGAGTGTGGACGTGGACAACGTCGCCGGTGCCCGGACCGCGGTCGAGCATCTGCTGAGTCTCGGCCGGCGCAAGCTCGGCACGGTGGCCGGGCCGATCGACATGACGGCCGGTCTCGACCGGCTGACCGGCTACCAGAACGCCGTGGCCGAGGCCGGCCTGCCCGAGGCCGTTGCCTTCGGCGACTTCACGGCCGACGGCGGTGAGCAGGCCGCGCTGGAGCTGCTCGACAAGCACCCCGATCTCGACGGGATCTTCGTGGCCAACGACCTGATGGCGACCGCCGTACTGCGCGTGCTGTCCGAGCGCGGTCGCCGGGTGCCGGCCGATGTCGCGGTGGTCGGCTTCGACGACTCGGTGATGGCGACCACGACGACGCCGAAGCTGACGACAGTGCGGCAGCCCGTGGAGCGGCTCGGCGCACGGCTGGCCGAGATCCTGCTGGCCAAGATCGGCGGCGCCGACCTGACCAGCCCCGAGGTCTACGGCACCGAACTGATCATTCGCGACTCCGCCTGAGAGATCAGGGCGGATCGTTCTGGAACAGGAACTGCACGCGGACCGAGTCGTTCAGCGGTACGACGACCGTCGTGTTCGCGGCGTTCCAGTTCTGCGGCACCAGGAACAAGCGGTTCTCACCGACGACGAGGAGCCGCAGACCGCGGTACCGGTAGTTGAAGGTCTGGCCGGCCCCGGGCCGGAGCGCGGTCTCCTCCAGACCGGGTGATCGCAGCGCGAGCTTCTCCTTCGTGTCCAGGATGACGACAGGGAAGCGATCCAGCTGTCGTGCGTCGCCTTTGGCCAGCCCGCGGCCGGAGTACTCCGCTGTCGTCGCGGTCGCCCAGAACGCACAGGTGACCGTCACGACAGCGAGCAGACCGATCAGCACCCGCGGTGCGCGAGTCGGCGGATCGAGACGGCTCCGCAGATAGCTGACGTAGGCGAGCGCGGCAGCCGCCAGTCCGATCAGCACCGGCACGACCAAGGCGTAGTACGGCATCTGACCGAGCAGTGGGTAGGCGAGCAGCCCGACCACCCCGAGCAGCAGTACGACGACGATGACGCGGGTCGATCGCCGTACGGCGGTTGCGGTCGGATGAATCGCGTTGTGGACGAGAAGCGCTCCCACCGCGAGGAGAGTGAAGACCAGCAGCGGAACAAGCAGCGGCTGGGGACTGCGCATCACGTAGTCCTGCGTGCTCAGGCCGATCGTGTCGACGTCGATGCCGAAATATCGGTACTGCGATCGCGCGGAGACGTAGCCGAAGTAGAAGAGCAGCGTGCTGATCAGCGTCACCGGCGTGACGATGCCGGCGGCGAAGCTCACCCAGCGCTCGGCCTGCGACCGTTCGTCCGCCATCGCCTATCCACCGGTAGGAGTTTCGGGCGTTTCGCTGGGGAGCTCACCTGGAATGAAGAAGACCTGTGTGCCTTGCTTCTCGGCAGCCGCGCGGACGTCTCGGCAGTCCTGCTCGGTCGCGCACCTGACGTCGGCGGCGATGACGACCTGCACGTCTTTGTCGCCGGCCGCGACCTGTTCCGCGCCGACGTAGCAGGTCTCGGTCGAGTCCGGCTTCCAGACCACGCCGGTGCACTGCGGACGGTCGCTCGAACAGACCTGCTGGTTGAGCTTGAACACGTTGTCCGGTTCGAGCGTGACCGTGCCAAGCGTGACGGTAGTGCCTTCCGGGATCTGGCCGGCCAGCCATGCGACCGCGGTGCATTGCTTGACTCCGGCCTCGTCGGGATTACCGCCGATCGGCGCGGTCGCGAGCGAGATGGCGGGCTGATTCTGCTTGGTCTGCGTGCTCTCCGGGTCCGTCGGCTCCGGCGCCGGCTCGTCGGACGTCACCGATTCCTGGGGCGGCGTCGTACCACCGGGCGGGTCACTACCCGCTGACGTATCGCTGCATCCGACAACCAGCATTACGATCGCAACTGCCGACGCCATCACTGTGCGCATACCGGCCACCCCCGATTACAGAATGCGCCTCGCCTCAGGTGCCGACAACACTTCGACGCAGCAACGTTCTGTTCACGCTCCGCTGTTGCTTTCGTCTCTCTTCGTGACATTGTGGTACCAGTGAGGCTAGGGGGACTTATGAGTGAGCATGAGATCCGGATCGCGCTGGTTCTCAACGGTGGCGTCAGTCTGGCTGTGTGGATGGGCGGCGTGACGCACGAGCTGGACCTGATCCGGCGTGCGTCGGGCTCGGACAACGCGCCCGTTTCGCAGCCGTACGACGCGGTGCTGGCGGACCGTTGGCGTGAGCTGTGCCGCCGGGGTGACGAACGGCGGCGCGTGGTCGTCGACGTCATCGCGGGGACGAGCGCCGGCGGGCTGAACGGGTCGTTGCTGGCGACCGCGATCTCGAACGGGTCGACGCTGGACCCGGGTGGATCGGACGGTCCGTGGCTGCGCCAGAAGTGGGTCGGGCTGGGATCGCTCGAGGTCGGCAAGCTGGTGCCGTCGGCCGGTGCGAAGTCGACGTCGGTGCTGGACGGCAACTACTTCCTGCAGGAGCTCGACAGTCTGCTCAAGGACGTCGCGGACGCCGGTGAGACCGCGGCCGAGGAGCCGGTCACCTTGTTCGTGACCGCGTCCGGGTTGGGGGTTCAGCAGTTCGAGGCGCGTGATGCGGCCGGCCAGCGGTTCGTCGTACCGGACCATCGGTATCTGTTCGCGTTCACCAGCGAGAACGCGGCGAAGTACGACGGGACCACGCGGACGTTCGAGGTCAAGGACACAAACGGGTTGAAGGACACCAAGCTGCTGGCGCGGGCCGCGCGAGCGAGTGCGTCGTTCCCGGCCGCGTTCGGCCCGGTGCTGGAGACGCCGAAGCTGGCGGCGTCGCCGCCGCGGATGCAGCCGACGACCGCGGACTCCGGTGCCTGGCTGGTCGATGGCGGTGTCCTCGACAACGCCCCGTTCGGGCCGGTGCTCGACGTGGTGGCGCGGCGGCCGGTGGCCGGACGAGCGAGCCGGTACGTCCTGTACGTCGTACCGTCGGCCGGGATCGGGAGTGCGGCGACAGCGTTGCCCGAGGCGAAGGAGCCGAGCTGGCGAGTGGCCGCGCTGTCGGCCGTGCAGTTCCCGCGCGAGGTCGACTTCAGGTCCGATGTCGAGCAGCTCGAACGGCTGCTGCTGGAGGCGGACGCGTCCTGGTCGGACACCCAGCGGCTCTTCGATCGTTGCTTGGAGCAACCAGTTGAGCTGCAGCGGCTGCGCTCCGCGGCGGAGGCTCTGCAGCCGGTCTATGCGCGCGGGCGGGCCGCCGGGGGAGTCTGGGAGGCCGTTACGATCGCGAGCCACGACCACTCGACCGTGCTCGACGCAGCCTCTGCCTTGTCCGAGCCGGAGATCGACGAGATCCTCGCGACCGCGCACCCGTGGGTGCCGGATCCGGACGGCTCGATCGAACCACTGCGCAAGGACGGTGAGTCGCTCTGGCTGTGGGGGAGTGGTGCGGCCGAGCGTGTGGTCCGCTTGGTCCTGCGGTCGCTGCGCACCCGGATCGACGTCGCACCGATCGCGGAGCGGCCGGATCTCGAGCGACGGTTGATGGCGGCCAGCGATTGCCTGCTCAAGGTGCAGGCCGTCCGGGACGCGTTGACCGAACAGCTCACCAAGGCGGACCTCGACCTGCGGCCGGCCGGAGGTGCGGAGGCGGTCGCGGTCGGGCTGACCGACATCTTCGAGGACCTGCAGATCCAGCAGGCACTGGGCTCCGCGTTCGCGGACCTGATCGAGGTGGTCGGCTCGAACCTCGTCGAGACCGCCCTCGCGGTGGAGATCGTCTCCCGCTGTACGTCGGCGCGGACGCCGCAGCAACGCAGTGCGCCGTTCCAGTTCCTGCGGCTCGGGCCGGACATTCCGCTGACCCTGCTGGAGGATCTACCGGCCGGGTCGATCGCGGACGACCTGAAGGATCGCATCCTCTACGGCAGTCAGGTCGGGCACTTCGGCGCGTTCGGTGCGGCGGACTGGCGACGCTGGGACTGGCTGATGGGTCGCCTGCACTGCGTGGCGCACCTCGGGGCGATGCTCGGCGCCGATGCGGACTGGATCCGCGAGACGCAGCGCCAAGTCCTGCTGGCCGAGGACTGGAAGCCGCAGGCGCTCGCGGACCGGATCCAGCGGCTGGCCGAGGACTTCCCGATCGATGCCGGCCTCGGTGCGCTGACGACGATGCGGGACGAGCTGAACCAGTCGGCGGAGGGCCGCGCCACGACCAAGGGTCTGGCCGATCGGATGATCGATGTCTCCGGTGGGATCAGCCCGCAGGTCGGCAGCGCGGTGCGAGCGATGGCCGGACGTAAACAGGAGCCGAAGACGTGGCTGCTGCGGACCGCGCGCTGGTTCACCGAGCCGGCCCGGCAGACGGTGTGGGGCCGACTCGTGCGGGGAGCCAAGCTGACGCCGGCGCACCGGCCGCTGCTCTTCGAGCCGTGGCTGCCGGTGGCTGCGCTTGGCGTCGGCGTACTGCTGCTGGTTGTCGCCGGCATCGTCGATGCACCGGCGGTGCGCATCGTTGTCGCCGTACTGGCGGGGATGGTGCTGGCTTCGGCCGCGGTGCTCGGTGCGTTGACCTGGTACGTACGCCGGGCGCGCCGGCTGATCCGGGCGTGGATCGAGAAGCGGTTGCCGGAGATCAGTCCAGCGTCACGAAATCGATGAGCTCCTCGACCCGGCCGAGCAGGCTCGGGTCGAGGTCCGCGAAGCTGTTCACCTTGGACAGGATGTGCTTCCAGGCCGCGGCGACGTCGGCCTGGTCGGTGGCCGGCCAGCCGAACGACTGCAGCACGCCCTTCTTCCAGTCCTGGCCGTGCGGGATCCGCGGCCAGGCCTTGATCCCGACCGACGACGGCTTGATCGCTTCCCAGACGTCGATGAACGGGTGCCCGACGATCCGGACGTACCGGTTGTCGATCTGGGCGGCGATCTTCGACTCCTTCGAGCCCTCGACCAGGTGGTCGACCAGCACGCCGAGCCGCCGGCCGGGACCGGGCTGGAACCGGTTCACGATCCCGGGCAGGTCGTCGATGCCCCCGAGGTACTCGACGACGACACCTTCGATCCGCAGGTCGTCACCCCAGACCTTCTCGACCAGCTCGGCGTCATGCCGGCCCTCGACGTAGATCCGGCTGGCCCGGGCGACCTTGGCCCGGACGTTGTCGACCGCAACCGAACCGGACGCCGTCCGGGTCTTCTTGGCCGGGCCGGCCTTCTTCGGCGCGGTCAGGCTGACCGGCTTGCCGTCCAGCCAGAACCCCGGCCCCATCGGGTACGAGCGGATCTTGCCGTGCCGGTCCTCGAGATCGACGACGCCGTGCTCCCAGCGCACGATCGCCCCGACGAACCCGGACGAGGGTTCCTCGACGACCATGCCCTTCTCGATCTCGACCTCGACGGTCCGCCCGTTCTTGGGTTTGCGCCAGTCCCCACTCAGTACGTCGTTCCCATACCGATCAGCCACGCGCCAACCGTACGTGCTCTTCGCCCCCTTCCCCCTCAACCACACACCCCAACCCCCTCAACTCTCACCCCTACCTCCCCGCCACCGAAGCCAGTGCGCGAGTGGGGGGAGTGTGCTTACGAGTGTGAGGACTGGGGTGCTGGTAAGGGCATTCCGTCGACGCACTCCTCACACTCGGCGCCAGGTTCTTGGAGCCCGCGCGAGGAGCCGCCGTACCCCGCGACCGAAGCCAGCCTGCCCCGCGACCGAAGCCAGCGTGCGAGTGGGGGAGTGTGTGGTTGTGGGTGTAAGGAAGCTGGGGTTTGGTGAACGGTTGGCGGTACGGCCCTTGCAGCCGGGGTGCTGGCTGGGATCGGAGGCTACGCCGGGTCGGGTGGTTGTTAGCGGGATGCGGGGGCGGGTTTGGCAAGGAGGTAGTAGGCAGCGAAACCGGCGACCAGGCCGACGATCCACGAGTAGTCGTACAAGGGTTTGAGGAACGGGATCAGGCCGTCCGCGGGGAACGGGCCGGCGCCCGGGTTCGAGTACGCGCCGCCGACCGCGAGGACCGAGCCGAACACCGTTGCCGCGACCGCGCGCCAGTTCCAGCCCGACGAGTACCAGTAGCGGCCGGACGACTTGTAGAGGTCGGGCAGGGCGAGCGCCGTACGGTCGACGAACCAGTAGCCCGCGATCAGGACGCCGGCGACCGAGGCGAGCAGGCCGCCGTAGAAGGACAGCCAGACGAAGATGTAGATCGACGGGTCCGAGATCAGCCGCCACGGCTGGATCACGATGCCGATGACACCGGTGAGCAGGCCGGCCGTCCGGAAGTTCAGCCAGCGCGGCAACGCGTTCGCGAAGTCGTACGACGGGCTGACGACGTTGGCCGCGACGTTGCACGACATGGTGGCGAGGATCGCCATCACCAGACCGATCGTGACGACGACCGGGTTCTCGAAGCGCCGGGTGAGCTCGACCGGGTCCCAGATCGCCGAACCGTAGACCAGGACCGTGCCCGAGGTGGTGATGATCGAGACCAGCGCGATGAACGACATCGTCGTCGGCAGGCCGATGATCTGCCCGATCACCTGCTGGCGCTGGCCTTTGCCGAACCGGGTGAAGTCCGGCATGTTCAGGCTCAGCGTCGCCCAGAACGCGATCATGCCCATCAGCGACGGCGCGAAGATCTTCCAGAAGTCGGCGTCCCAGCCGAGCTTGGAGGGCTGCGACAGGATCGGGCCGAAGCCGCCGGCCTTGACCAGGATCGCGATCATCAGCGCGAGGAACGCTACCGTGACCAGCGGCGCCGCCCAGTTCTCGAACCGCCGCAGTCCTTCGATGCCGCGCCAGATCAGCACCATCTGCAGCAGCCAGAAGAAGCCGAAGCTGAGCCACATCGTCCACGGGTGACCGCCGACCGCGGACGCCTCGGTCCAGCCCTTGCCGAACAGCTCGCCGACGATCACGTAGATCGCCTGACCGCCGATCCAGGTCTGGATCCCGAACCAGCCGCAGGCGATGAACGCCCGCAGCAGCGCCGGGAAGTTCGCCCCGCGGACGCCGTAGAAGGCGCGCGCGAAGACCGGGAACGGGATGCCGTACTTGGTCCCGGCATGGCTGTTCAGCAACAGCGGCACGAGGACGATCAGGTTCCCCAGCGTGATCGTGAAGAACGCCTGCAACCAGTTCATCCCGAGCGCGACCAGGCCGGCGGCAAGCAGATAGCTGGGGATGTTGTGCGCCATCCCCATCCACAGGGCGGCGTAGTTGTACGTCGTCCAGTTCCGATCGGCCAGCCGGGTCGGCGCGAGCTCCGCGTTCCCGTACTTGCTGGTCGCGATCACATCCGGATCGGTGAGCTCGACCCGGCCGTCGGGGTGCGTCGTCTGTTCAGTCGTGGCCATGGATCAAGTTGCGCCTTTCACCTGACCCATGTCAACGAGTAACTACTCAGCTGGGCCCGAGGAGCGGAATGGTGGGGCGGCGCGGCGGCCCGAGCACTGCGTAGCCGCGCTTGATCGCGTCCTGCAGCCCGGCCGGGTCCCACGGCCAGCCCTCGGTGTGCTGCAGGGCGTCCTCGAGCGACTTGCCGTTGTGGTGGAGGTCGGAGATCGTATTGGCGACCTGGCCGATCTCGTCTCGTTGCGCCGTCGCGAAGGCGGCGTCGACGACCGCGCCGTGGCCCGGTACGACGACCGCGCCCTTCGGCATCGTCCCGATCACGCGCTCCAACGTGTCCGGCCACTCGAGCGGGAACGAGTCCTCGCCGTACTGCGGGGGCTGGGACTCCTCGACGAGGTCGCCCAGGAAGAACACGTTCACGTCCGGTACGACGACGACCGCGTCGCCGGCGGTGTGGGCGTTCCCGAGGTAGAGCAGCTCGACCCGGCGATCACCGAGGTCGATCACCTTCGCGACCGAGAACGACTCGGCGGTCAGCTCCGCGGCCTCGACCGTGTTCTCGTGCGCGTACGCCGTCGCATCCGTGAAGACGCTGTTGCCGTTCACGTGGTCGAAGTGCGAGTGCGTGTTGACGACCCAGCGCACCGGCAGATCGGTCAGCTCGCGGATGTGGCCGAGCAGTTCCTCGGCTTCTTCGGTCGTGGCCCGGGTGTCGATCACCAACGCCCCGCCGGATCCCACGACCAGCCCGACGTTCAGGTCCAACTCGTCGTACCGACGTACCCAGCACCTGTCGCCGATCTCGGCCCAACCACTCATACCGAGGACCCTACTTGCCGATCACATCGCCTCTGAGCACCTGGTCCTTCGCGACCCCGCGCAGCAACAGCCCGACGTTGTCGCCGGCGTTCGCGACCGTGGTGGTCTTGCGGAACATCTCGACGCCGTCGATCTGGCTCTGCAGCACGACCTGTCCGCCCCGGACGACCACGACCTGGTCACCCACCGACGCACTGCCCGAGAGCACCCGCCCGGTCACCACCGTGCCGCGACCGGTGATCGAGAACACGTCCTCCACCGCCAGCCCGAACGTGCCCGGCGGCAGGACATCCTGCGGTCGCACCCCTGGGAAAGGGGTTGCAGCCGACTTCTTCCAGAACTTCCAACCCATGGCCCGACCCTAGACCTTGCCCGGTACACACGCTTAAAGTCATTACGAATATTCCGGTAGTTCATTCGAAAGTTTCGAAGGATGGTCGATGTGACGACACGACGTGCACTGGTGGTGCGGGGTGGCTGGGACGGGCATGTGCCGGTCGAGGCGACCGAGTTGTTCATCCCGTACCTGAAGGAGAACGGGTACGACGTCACCACCTCGGAGAGCACCGAGAGCTACCTGGACCTGGACGGCGTCGATCTCGTCCTGCAATGCGTGACGATGTCGAAGGCCGATCCGGAGCACCTCAAGAGCCTGGACCAGGCGATCCGCCGCGGCACCGGGTTCGCCGGCTGGCACGGCGGGATCGTGGACTCGTTCCGCGACAACGCCGACTACAGCTTCATCACCGGCGGTCAGTTCATCTCGCACCCGCACAACTTCACCGACTACCGCGTCGAGGTCGTCGGTGAGCACCCGATCGTCGAGGGCATCACGCACTTCGACGTCCACACCGAGCAGTACTACGTGCACGCGGACCCGACCAACAACGTGCTCGCGACCACCACCTTCGACACGCACCCCGACTTTCCCTGGATCGAGGGCGCCGTGATGCCGGTGGTCTGGACGCGGACGTGGGGTGAGGGCCGCGTGTTCGTCTGCACGGTCGGTCACAAGCTCGACGACTTCGACGTCCCCGAGGTACGCACGATCATCGAGCGGGGGCTGCTGTGGGCGAGCAAGTGACAAGGGTCGGCATCGTCGGAACCGGCGTCATCTCGGGCACCTACCTCGAGCACCTGGCCAAGCTCCCCGGTGTGGAGGTCGTCGCGGTCGCGGATCTCGACCTCGCCCGCGCGCAGGCCGTCGCGACCGATGGCGTTCGCGCGCTCTCACCCGATGAGCTGTACGCCGCCGACGACGTCGACATCGTCGTCAACCTCACGATCCCCGCGGCGCACGCCGCCGTACATCAGGCTGCGATGGCCGCCGGCAAGCATGTGTACGGCGAGAAGCCGCTGGCCATGGATCGCGCGGAAGCCGAGCCGCTGCTCAAGTACGCCGCTGCGAACGACCTGCGCATCGGCTGTGCCCCGGACACCGTCCTCGGCACGGGCACCCAGACCGCGCGAGCCGTCATCGATCGTGGTGACATCGGTACGCCGCACGCCGCGACCGCCTTCATGGTTACGCCCGGCCACGAGCTCTGGCACCCGGCGCCGGAGTTCTACTACCAGCCTGGTGGCGGCCCGGTGCTCGACATGGGCCCGTACTACGTGACCAGCCTGGTCACCATGCTCGGCCCGGTACGCCGGGTGACCGCGCGGGCCGGTCGGTCGAAACAGGAGCGGATGATCCACACCGGCCCCCGGGCCGGGACCGTGTTCCCGGTCGAGGTGCCGACGCACCTGACCGGCGTACTGGAGCATGAGTCGGGTGCGTTGACCACGGTGCTGATGTCGTTCGACGTGTGGGCCGGGCGGCTGCCGCGGATCGAGGTGCACGGCACCGAGGGCAGTCTGTCCGTTCCGGACCCGAACACCTTCGACGGCGCCGTCGAGCTCGTCACTGCGGCCAACCGGGAGTGGACCGAGGTACCGGTCGCCGGTGGGTACGCCGACTCGGGTCGTGGCGTCGGTGTCGCGGACATGGCGCGGGCGCTGCGCAACGGCGAACCGCACCGGGCGAACGGCGAGCTGGCGTACCACGTGCTCGACGTACTCGAGTCGTTCATCGACTCCGCCGTACAGGATCAACCGCTGGATGTGGCGAGCACCGTGACGCGCCCCGCAGCGGTTCCGTTGGGAGCGACGCCCGACACCGCCTAGACTGGCACTCTGAACTTGTGAGTGCCAGGTCGTACTGGCCGGCTGGGAGAGGGTGGTGCGCGTGCTGGACGAACGCAAACTGGATGTTCTCCGCGCCATCGTCGAGGACTACGTGGCCACCCATGAGCCGGTCGGCTCGAAGACTCTGGTCGACCGGCACAACCTGGGCGTCTCCCCGGCCACCGTGCGTAACGACATGGCCGCGCTGGAGGAGGAGGGGTACATCACCCAGCCGCACACCAGCGCCGGTCGGATCCCGACCGATGCCGGCTACCGGCTGTTCGTCGACAAGCTGAGCACGGTCAAGACGCTCTCCGCGGCCGAGAAGAAGGCGATCACGTCCTTCCTCGGCGGCGCGGTCGACCTGGACGACGTCGTCCGGCGGACCGTGCGGCTGCTGGCGCAGATCACCCGCCAGGTCGCGATCGTGCAGTACCCGTCGCTGAACCGGTCGAGCGTTCGCCACATCGAGGTGGTCACGATGACCCCGCGCCGACTGCTGCTCGTGCTGATCACCAGCAACGGCCGGGTCGAGCAGCGGATCGTCGAGCTCCCGAAGGACATCGAGGAGCAGTTGGTCGCCGACCTCCGGTCGCGACTGAACACGGCGATGGTCGGCCAGCGGCTGACCGAAGCGGCCACCTCGCTGGCCGCCGTCGCCGACAACTTCGCCCCGGAGGACCGGTCGCTGGTGAGCGCGATCGTCTCCACCCTGCTCGAGGCGTTCACCGACGAGATGGGCGAGCAGCGGATCGCCGTCGGCGGCGCCGCCAACCTGACCCGGTACGGCGACGACTTCGAGCGGAACGTGAAGCCGGTGCTGGAGGCGCTGGAGGAGCACGTCATCCTGCTCAAGCTGCTCGGTGAGGCGACCCACCCACAGACCCTGACCGTCCGCATCGGTCACGAGAACCCGTACGAGGAGCTGGCCACCACCTCGGTGGTCGCGACCGGCTACGGGTCGAAGTCGGAGGCGCTGGCCACGCTCGGCATCGTCGGCCCGACCCACATGGACTACCCGAGCACGATGGGCGCTGTCCGGGCCGTCGCGCGCTACGTCAGCCAGATCCTGGCCGAATCCTGATGAAAGGGGGTGTGTGATGGCCCAACGCCTACTGCGCAGCACTCGGCACGGCATCTCGCCGCACTGGAGGAAAGGCCACGATGGAACCACATCGAGGCCTCCCCTCCAGCACGCCGAGCTACCGCCCCGAGCACTTGCTCGCTACGGCGCTGGACCATCACACACCCCCACCACCAACCCCTGGTCTGGAGTATGAGCACCGATTACTACGCCGTCCTGGGCGTCAGCCGTGACGCTTCAGCGGACGAGATCAAGAAGGCGTACCGCAAACTGGCACGCCAGTACCACCCGGACGTGAACGACTCCGAGGACGCGCACCACAAGTTCCAGGAGATCGGCCGCGCGTTCCAGGTGCTGAGCGATCCGCAGAAGCGGCAGATGCACGATCTCGGCGGCGACCCGTTCGCGTCGGCCGGTGCGGGGGGCGGACCGGGCGGCTTCGGTCAGGCGTTCACCTTCACCGACATCATGGACGCGTTCTTCGGCCAGACCGGCGGGGCCACCCGCGGGCCGCGGCCGCGGACCCGCCGTGGTCAGGACGCGTTGATCCCGCTGCGGATCGACCTCGCCGAGGCGGCCTTCGGGACCACCCGCGAGCTCAAGGTCGACACCGCCGTACTCTGCCCGACCTGTTCGGGCTCCGGCGCGGCGGCGGGCTCCGAGCCGGTCACCTGCGAGATCTGCCACGGTCGCGGCGAGGTCACCCACACCCAGCGCTCGTTCCTCGGCGAGGTGCGCACCATGCGCCCCTGCCCGAACTGCCGCGGCTTCGGTACGACGATCCCGAACCCGTGCGTGGAATGCGCCGGCGACGGCCGCGTCCGCTCCCGCCGTACGGTCACTGTGAAGATCCCCGGCGGCGTCGACACCGGCACCCGGGTGCAGCTGTCCGGCCAGGGCGAGGTCGGCCCCGGCGGCGGTCCCGCCGGTGACCTGTACGTCGAGATCGAGGTTGAGCAGCACGAGGTCTTCACCCGCAACGGCGACGACCTGCACTGCACGGTGACCCTGCCGATGACGGCGGCCGCCCTCGGGACGACGATCGACCTGCCGACGCTGGAGGGCGAGAGCACCCCGCTGGAGATCCGGCCCGGCACGCAGTC
This sequence comes from Kribbella sp. NPDC005582, assembly GCF_040605415.1. Taxonomy (NCBI): domain Bacteria; kingdom Bacillati; phylum Actinomycetota; class Actinomycetes; order Propionibacteriales; family Kribbellaceae; genus Kribbella; species Kribbella sp. NPDC005582. Next base: position 439,444 of record NZ_JBEXCU010000004.1, on the reverse strand, counting down.
CGGGACGGCGATGACGCTGACCGCGCGCGGTGTACCGCGGCTGCGGCACGCGGGCCGCGGCGACCTGATCGTGCAGATCATCGTCGAGACCCCGACCAAACTCGACGAGAGTCAGGTCGAGCTTCTCCAGCAGCTCGCGGTGGCTCGCGGCGAGGAGCGTCCGCAGGGTCAGATCCAGGCAGCCCACAAGGGTGTCTTCGGTCGCCTCCGCGACGCCTTCGGCCAGCACTAGAGATGGGCATTGCGGTCTTCTTCGCCGCCGAACTCGACGGCGAGGAGCTGACCCTGGACGGGGCGGAGGGCCGGCACGCCGCCGTCGTACGGCGGATCGGCCCCGGCGAGCGGATCCGGCTGACCGACGGCCGGGGCGCGTGGGCCGAGGGCCCGGTGACGACCGCCTCGAAGTCCGGACTGACCGTGGCCGTCGACCAGCGCGGCAGCGAAGCACCCGGTACGCCGCGGCTCGTCGTCGTACAGGCGTTGCCGAAGGGGGAGCGCGCCGAACTGGCCGTCGAAATGCTGACCGAGGTCGGCGCCGACGTGATCGTGCCGTGGAACGCGGAGCGCAGTCAGTTCCGCAGCAACCCCGAGCGGTCCGCGAAGACGCTCACCAAGTGGCAGGCCTGGGCCTTCGAGGCGAGCAAACAGTCCCGCCGGTCGTGGTTCGCCGAGGTCGCCCCGATCGCGACGACGCCCGAGATCGCCAAACTGCTGCAGGACGCGGCTCTGCCCGTGATCCTGCACGAGGAAGCGACTGTCCCCCTCGCCGGCCTCGAGGTCCCAGCCACCGGCGACATCGTGATCGTCATCGGCCCCGAAGGCGGAATCGCCCCCGTCGAGCTGGCCGCCTTCGCCGTCGAGCCGGTCCGCCTCGGCGACACAGTCCTCCGTACGTCGACCGCCGGCGTGGCCGCCGCCTCAGCCCTCCTCGCCCGCTCCCGCTGGAGCTAATGGGCCGGGGCAGCTAACCCGCCCGTGCGGCTCGTGCGTGGATCCGTGGCCTGACCCGCCCGGGCCAGCGGTGGCGCAGGCGTGCGCGGCCCGCTGAGGTTGTCATTGGCTACAGATGAACGGTGGTTGCCGCTAGCGGCGTGAACGCCGCCCTGATCGATGGGATATCCCCGGGTGTTGCCCCTCCTCAGCTCGTATACGGGGAGCGAACGGGCAACAGCAACGGATATCCGTTGGTGTTGGCGGAGCGACGAGTCGTCCGCCCGTGAACTGGCGCTAGCCCCGCACTGCGTGCTGGTAGGTGGCGAGCGCCTCGGGGTCGTCGATGCTGCCGTGGTGATGAGCCTGCGCCCAGCGGCCGTCGTCGTAGGAGAAGATGCGCGTCGTACGGATCGTGAGCGGCACTTCGCCACGGTCGGGGTGCTGGTAGCTGCCGGTCTCGCGACCGGCGAAGACCACCGAGTCCGCGTGCCAGTAGGTGGCCGCGTCGCCGAAGGTGACCTGGAGGCGGAGGTCGCCGGCGAAGACCTTGCGGTAGAGGTCTGCCACCGCGGCCCGGGAACGCAGGATGCCACCGAGCGGGTTGTTCAGCTGGACCAGTTCGTCGTCGGTCCAGACCGCCGTCAGGACGTCGAGGTCCTGCTGGTTGAGCGCGTAGTAGAACGTCTCGAGCGCCGCCAGCGCGCCGTCTCGCCCGGGCTGTGCTGCCTCCGCGAGCCGGTTCCGCGCGCCGAGCCCGAACTGATAGTCGGCGAGTTCGATCATCACGAGTCGATCGTACTCAGCGCACCACGATGGTCTTGGTGTCCAGGTCGCTGACCGCGCCGTTCTCGGCCGACAGCAGGTAGGCCTCGATCTGCCACTGGCCTGGCTCGAGCTTCAGCTGGAAGGTAAAGGGCGCGAACTTCTGCCCCTCGGTGGTGTTCACGACGTCCTTGAACGTCCGCCCGGTCTTCGCGTTGGTCGCGACGTAGTTGACGGTCGCCTCGTAGGCGGCGGCCTGGCCCTTCACGGTGACCAGGCCGGAGCTCGTCATCGACCCTTCGGTCGGCGACTCGATCGAGACCAGCGCCCGGACGTCGGCCGCCTGGGCGCGCAGGAGCGGCTCACTGGTGTCGACCTGGCCGAACAGCCGCGCGCCGGCCCGGCCCTGTTGCAGGACCTGGACCGGCTGGGTGCTCTCGCCCAGCGCACCTTGGACGGTGTAGACGAGCTGCTGCGCCGCGACCTCCGCGACGGCCGGATCGATCCTCGTCGCCGGCGGCAACCGCTCGAAGTCGACGGTGATCAGGTCGCCGTCCGTCGACACCGACTTCACCTTGGCGCCCTTCCAGAGCGAGTAGTAGTCGGCATCGTCGGGCTGCTGCGTCGTCATGATCTCGACGGCCTCGTACGCCGGCCGGCCCGACACCCTGGAAAACGTCCGGTAGAGCCTCGTCGACGACTTCGCCTGCACGCTCGGCTTGGTCATCGGCCGACCGGCGGCGGCGTCGCCCAGCCAGTAGACCGCGACGGCTTTGTCCGACACGGCCGGCTCGGAGATGCTGTGTCTGGGCTCGGGAGTGGTCGACCGGTCGGCCGGCGCCTCCGTCGGCGCCGTAGCCGACTGGCTCCGCGGGGTCTCCGGCGGAACCACCGGTGCGCCGGTGGCGGAGGTGACTGTGCCGGGTCCGGCGACGGCGTCGCCCTCGTCCGCTGTGTTCAGGTTGTCGTTGAAGACCGTGAAAGCGCCGACCGCTGCCGCCGTACCGACAGCGGCCAGGCCGGCTGTCACCACCCACGGGCGGCGCACGACAGGACGCCGTACGGCGTGGGCGCGGGTGAGGATCTCCGGCAGGGCGTCGGTCGGCTCGATCCGGTCGGCCTCCTCGGCCAGGGATCGGCGCATCAGCTCGTCGAACGGGTCCTTCGAGTAGTCGTTCATAGGTTCTGCTCCAGGAGCTGGCGTAGCGACTTGGTCGCTCGCGCGGCATGGCTCTTCACCGATCCGCGGCTGATCCCCATCGTGTCGGCGATCTCCGCCTCCGACAGGTCGCCGTAGTAGCGCAGCACCATCACGGTGCGCTGCTTCTCCGGCAGGTTGCGCATCGCTTCGATGACCCGGTCGGTCTCGGCCGTCCGCAGCGCCGCCTGCTCGGCACTCGGCTCGTCCGGCAGGCTGCGCGGCATGTGCTTGTCGACCACGACCAGGTGGCGCTGGCGGGAGCGGGTGCGGTTCACCACGGCGGTGCGCAGGTAAGCGAGTGCCTTGTGGGGGTCGCGCAGCCGGTGCCAGTGCCCGTGCATCGCGACGAACGCGTCCTGCACGATCTCCTCGGCGGTTCCGGTGTCACGCAGCAGCAAGGCGGCGAGGCGGACCAGCGACGTGTAGTGCGCCGTGTAGACAGCCGTCAGCGCCTCGTCGGCATTCCACGAGGACTCATGTGTCACGCACTCTTCGTACACCACCGCAGGTTGTGCCACACAACAGAGACGCGAAGGCCTTGTCCCAGGTTGACAACAGCGCTCGATGAACCGTTCCGCTGGCACCCTCTGTACATGAAGCAGCACGGAGACGGTCACTGGTGCGGGCACCGGGACATCACCTACGCCGCCGTCGGGCGCTTGTACGACCGGATGTCTCGGGACGGTCTGACCCGCCAGGAGTACTCCGAGCAGCTCGACAAGGCGCAGGCCTACCAGGACCGCCCGCTCGGCGCCGGCGTGATCAAGAACTTCAACGGCACCGGAAAACCCTTCGTGTACGCCGGAATCGGGCCGACCGGTCACTCGGCGTACGCGAATCCGGACGCACAGCGAGCACACTTCATGGCCGACCCGTACCGGCGCGGCGCCGACAACCTGCAGTCGAACACCGAGTACCTGTACGCCGAACTCGCAGCGGCTCATACTGCCGAGTCGCCGCACGACGAGATGATGCACCTCGGTGCGGCCGTGCACGCGTTGCAGGACAGCTATTCCGGCGCCCATGCCTGGCGGGAGCTCTCCGTGTACGACGGCGATCCCACCGCGCGCGTCCAGTCGTTGCACGTGTTCACGCCGGGGCATGTGGTGGGGCTGGACAAGCACCGCAACACGCATGCCGACGAGTTCGACTCACCACCGGCCAAGTCCGGGTCCACGCTGGCCGCGATCGAGGCGACGTACCGGATGTTGCGGGCGTACGAGGTGAATCGGGACAAGCCGCCGCAGGAAGCAGAGCTCGCCCACCGGGCAGCGCTGGACGAGCTGGTCCGGCCGGGGGACAAGGTCGAGGTGAACCTGCATCCGACAAAGGAGTGGGAAGCCGAGCGGGACCAGCGGCTGGCGCTGGAGCAGGCCGGTCCGGGCACCCAGCGGTCCGGGGAGCTGGGGCAGCTGCGGGGTGTGCTGACAGCGAACGCCGCGCCCGGTCAGGTGCCGTCCGGAGGCGCCTATCGGCCGCCCGAACAGCGGGCAGCGGGCGTGTCCCGGGAAAATGGCAGTGAGGGTGTCGGCCGGGGCGGCTAGCATGGACGTCTCACACTACTTTTCTTCAGGAGGAAGAGCCTGTCCAGGCCACGCAGTATCGAACCGGAGGCGCGCGCGGACGGCGCCACCGCGACCCCGCAGGCGGCCCACAAGATCGTCGTGCCGAACAGCATCGACATGGTGGCCCTGCTCGGAGCCCGGGACGAGTTCCTCCGCATCATCGAGAAGGAGTTCGTCGCCGACATCCTGGTCCGCGGCAACGAGATCACGCTCAAGGGCGAGCCGGCCGAGCTGGCGCTGGCCGAGCGGCTCCTCGACGAGCTGGTCGTGGTGATCCGCACCGGGCACGGCCTGACCGCCGACTCGGTCGAGCGGAGCATCGCGATGGTCAAGCAGGCCACCGGCGAGAGCCCGGCCGACGTGCTGACCCAGAACATCCTGTCCAGCCGCGGCCGCACCATCCGGCCGAAGACGCTGAACCAGAAGCGCTACGTCGACGCCATCGACAAGAACACGATCGTGTTCGGGATCGGCCCGGCCGGTACCGGCAAGACCTACCTGGCGGTCGCCAAGGCGGTGCAGGCCCTGCAGGCCAAGGAGGTCAGCCGGATCATCCTGACCCGGCCGGCCGTCGAGGCCGGCGAGCGGCTCGGCTTCCTGCCCGGCACGCTGTCGGAGAAGATCGACCCGTACCTGCGCCCGCTGTACGACGCCCTGCACGACATGCTCGACCCGGAGTCGATCCCGCGGCTGCTGACCGCCGGCACGATCGAGATCGCGCCGCTGGCCTACATGCGCGGCCGGACGCTGAACGACGCCTACATCATCCTCGACGAGGCGCAGAACACCTCGCCGGAGCAGATGAAGATGTTCCTCACCCGGCTCGGCTTCGGCTCGAAGATGGTCGTCACCGGTGACGTCACCCAGGTCGACCTGCCGACCGGGACGAACTCGGGACTGCGGGTCGTCCAGGACATCCTCGACGGTGTCCAGGACCTGGAGTTCTGCCGGCTCACGTCGCACGACGTGGTCCGGCACAAGCTGGTCGGCCGGATCGTGTCGGCGTACGAGAACTACGAAGGACAACGGGGCGCTGAGCACCAAAGATGAACGTTGAAGTGAACAACGAGTCCGGCGTCGAGATCGACGGCGGCGGACTGATGCGGCTGAGCCGGTTCGTGATGTCGTCGCTGCGGCTGCACCCCGAATGCGAGCTGTCGATCAAGCTGGTCGACGAGGACACGATGGCCAGGTACCACGTCGAGTTCCTGGACCTGCCGGGTCCGACCGACGTGATGTCCTGGCCGATGGACGAGCTGCGGCCCGGGTCGGACGGCGGTGACGACGCCGACCTGCCGCTCGGGCATCTCGGCGACATCGCGCTCTGCCCGACCGTCGCGGCCGCCCAGGGCGCGAAGGCCGGCCACGGCACGTGGGCCGAGCTGGAGCTGCTGACCGTCCACGGCATCCTGCACCTGCTCGGGTACGACCACGCCGAACCGGCCGAGAAGGCCGAGATGTGGGACATCCAGGGCCGGCTGCTCGAAGCCTGGCGCGCCCCCGGAAACAGGTTGGAAGGCGTCTGACGTGAGTTCCCACGACCTGGTCCTCCTGGTCGTTGCGGTCGCGCTCGTCCTGCTCGCCGGTGTGTTCGCCGGCATCGAGGCGGCGCTGTCGGCGTACTCGAAGGTGCGCGCCAACGAGCAGGTGGAACTGGGCAACCTGCGCGCGGTGCGGTTGCGCGACCTGCTCTCGGACGCACCCCGCTACCTGAACTCGCTGCTGCTGCTCCGGCTCAGCTGCGAGATCACCGCGATCGTGCTCGTCACCCAGGCGCTCTCGAACGTCTTCGAGGTCACCTGGGAGCACATCCTGATCACCGCGGTGGTGATGATCCTGATCTCGTACGTGATCATCGGCGTCGCGCCGCGGACGCTGGGCCGGCAGCACTCGGACCGGTTCGCGATCGTCTCGGCCGGCCCGGTGATGGCGCTGACCCGGATCCTCGGGCCGCTGCCGAAGCTGCTGATCCTGGTCGGCAACGCGCTCACCCCGGGCAAGGGGTTCGCGGCCGGCCCGTTCGCGACCGAGGCCGAGCTGCGCGCGCTGGTCGACTACGCGGAGAAGTCCGCGGTGATCGAGTCCGGCGAGCGGCAGATGATCCACTCGGTCTTCGAGCTCGGCGACACCATCGCCCGCGAGGTGATGGTGCCGCGCACCGACATGGTCTACATCGAGAAGCACAAGAAGCTGCGCCAGCTCACCTCGCTGGCGCTGCGCTCGGGCTACTCGCGGATCCCGGTGATCGGGGAGTCGCTGGACGACATCGTCGGCGTCGTCTACCTCAAGGACGTGATGCGCCGGGTCTACGACAACGCCTCGGCCGAGTCGACCGAGCGGGTCGAGTCGGTGATGCGCCCGTGCATGTACGTCCCGGACTCCAAGCCGGTCGACGAACTGCTGCGCGAGATGCAGGCGGCCCGGATGCACCTCGCGATCGTCGTCGACGAGTACGGCGGTACCGCCGGTCTGCTGGCGATCGAGGACATCCTCGAGGAGATCGTCGGCGAGATCACCGACGAGTACGACGAGGACCCGGACTCGGTGCAGGAGCTGGCCGACGGCGCGTTCCGGGTCTCCAGCCGCTACCCGATCGACGAGCTCGGCGAACTGTTCGGCGTACCGCTGGACGACGACGACGTCGACACCGTCGGCGGCCTGATGGCCAAGCTGCTCGGCAAGGTGCCGATCCCCGGCGCCGAGGTCGAGATCGCCGGCCTGTCCCTCACCGCGGAGCGGCCGTCCGGCCGCCGCAACCAGGTCGGTACTGTGCTCGTGCGCCGCGAGGAATCCGTCGCCGGCCGCACCGACTCGAACCACCAGCACGCCTAACTAGGAGTCTTGTGTCAGATCTTTCGGCGGAGGACGCCAAACTCGTCACGCTCGCCCGGGCCGCGCGAGCCCGGACCCGCGCGGCGGAAGGAGCTGCCGTCCGCGATTCCGACGGCCGCACCTACTCGGCGTGCACGGTAGCCCTCGACACCGTCGACCTGACGGCACTGCAGCTGGCCGTCGCCATGGCACTGGCGTCCGGCGTGAAGGGCCTCGAGGCCGCCGCCGTCGTCACCGAGGCGGATACTGCTGACGTCAACGTGGTCCGGCACTTCGCCGGCGCCGCGATCCCGGTCGTCGTGGCCGATCCGACCGGAGAGGTCCGCAATGTCATCAACACCTAAGAGTTCGTCCAAGGGCAAGGGTCGCCCGGCTCCTGTGCCTGCGCCTGCGCAGGTCAGCACTCCGGATGGGTTCAAGTCCGGGTTCGCGTGTTTTGTGGGCCGGCCCAACGCGGGCAAGTCGACGCTGACCAACGCATTGGTCGGCAAGAAGATCGTGATCACCTCGTCGAAGCCGCAGACCACGCGGCACGCCGTACGGGGCATCGTGCACCGGCCGGACGCGCAGCTGATCCTGGTCGACACCCCCGGGCTGCACAAGCCGCGGACGCTGCTCGGTCAGCGGCTGAACGACCTGGTGAAGACGACCTGGGCCGAGGTCGACGTGATCGGGATCTGTCTGCCGGCCAGCGACAAGATCGGCCCTGGTGACCGCTTCCTGGTCGCCGAAGCCGCGAAGGTCGCCAAGACACCGAAGGTCGCGCTGGCCACGAAGGCGGACCTGGTCGAGCCGGAGCGGATGCTCGAGCACCTGAGCGAGATCCAGGCGCTGGGGGAGTCGGCCGGTATCGAGTGGGCCGCGATCATCCCGGTCTCGGCGACGTCCGGGTTCCAGGTCGACCTTGTCGCCGACGAGCTCACGCGGCTGCTGCCGGACGGTTTCCCGCTCTACCCCGACGGCGACATCACCGACGAGCCCGAGGAGACCCTGGTCGCGGAGCTGATCCGCGAGGCTGCCCTGGAGGGCGTCCGCGACGAGCTCCCGCACTCGATCGCCGTCACCATCGACGAGATGGGTCTGCGCGAGGACCGCCCCGAGGACAAGCCGCTGCTCGACATCTACGCGAACATCTTCCTCGAGCGCGACAGCCAGAAGGGCATCGTGATCGGCCACAAGGGCGCCCGGCTCCGCGAGGTCGGCGCCGAGGCCCGTCGCCAGATCGAGGCCCTGCTCGGTACACCGGTCTACCTCGACCTGCACGTCAAGATCGCCAAGAACTGGCAGACCGACGCCAAGCACCTCCGCAAACTGGGCTTCTGATCAGGCCACGCGTTCGCCCGGAGGGGTGAACGCGGCGAGCAAGGTCGCGGTGATGTAACCCGCGGCCTTGCCCGAGCTGAGCCGGCCGGCCTGGATTTCGCCCGCCGCGCCGTGCATCACGTTGTGCATCACGCTGACCAGCCAGGACACCGGCAGGTCCGACCGGAATACGCCCTCGGACCGTCCGCGCTCGAGCAGCTTCTCCACCCGTGCCATCGGGTCGGCGTGCAACTCACGCACACGACCGGACGGCAACGTCTCCTGGGCCGCGACGAGCAGCGCGGCGTACCGGTCCACCAGGTGCCAGCTCGACTCGACCAGCCGGGCCAGCGCCTCACGCGGGTCGCCGGTCAGGTCGACCTGGGACAGCGATTCTTCGCCGACCTCGATCGCGTGCACGAAGACCGCGTCGACCAGCTCGGCCCGCGAGGGGAAGTGACCGTACAGGGTCACTCGCCCGACCCCGGCCGCCTTCGCGATCTCCGACGTACTCGCGGCCGGATCCCGGCTGAGGCACTCCGTCGCCGCGCCCAGGATCGCGGCGATGTTGCGCTGCGCGTCGGCCCGTTTGCCGGTCGTCATCTGCACGACCTCCTCTTGTTGAACACCACTGTTCGAGTTACGGTACCAAACCTAACCTGTACAGCGATGTTCGACTTAAGGAAGAATCATGACCGAACCGAACCCGCTGCGGTGGCGGCTGCTCGGGCTGCTCGCCGTCGCGCAGTTCATGCTGATCCTCGACGTCACCGTGGTTGCGATCGCGCTGCCCACCATCGAGACCGACCTCGGTCTCCGGCGGGAAACCCTGACCTGGGTGGTGAGTGCGTACACGCTGATGTTCGGCGGCCTGATGCTGCTCGGCGGCCGCGCGGCCGACCTGTTCGGCTCCCGGCGCGTCGTCCTGACCGGTCTGCTGGTCTTCACCGCGGCGTCGCTGACCACCGGCCTGGCCGACGGCCCCGAGTTGCTGATCGGCGGGCGGGTCGCGCAGGGCATCGGTGCCGCGATCCTGTCGCCGGCCGCACTCTCGGTCGTCACCAGGACCTTCGACGGCGAAGAGCGCAACAAGGCCCTCGGCATCTGGTCCGCGATGGGCGGTGGGGGCTCGGCCATCGGCGTACTGCTCGGGGGTCTGCTCACCGCCGGTCCCGGCTGGCCGTGGGTGTTCTACGTCAACGTGCCGATCGGCCTGATCGTCTTCGCGCTGCTGCTTCGGATGCTGCCCGCCGACCGCCCGGCCGGCCAGCCGGGCCGCCTCGACGTACCGGGTGCGCTGCTCGTCACGGCCGGGACCGCCGCGGCGATCTACGGGTTGATCAATGCCGGCGACCGTGGCTGGTTGTCCGCCGCCACGCTCGGCGCTCTCGGCGCCGCGATCATCCTGTACGGCGCCTTCGCCGCGGTGCAGCGGTCGGTCCGGTCGCCGCTGATGGACCTGCGCATCCTCACCCGCCGGACCGTTGCCGCAGGCACCTTCATGATCCTGGTCGCGACCGCGCTGATGATCGCGATGTTCTTCCTCGGCTCGTTCTACCTCCAGCACTTCCAGCAGTACGGCGCTCTGCGGACCGGACTGCTGTTCCTCCCGGTCGCGGTCGCCGCGATCGCCGGCGCACAGGCCGCAGGCCGGCTGGTGGGAACGACCGGCGCCAGGCCGGTCGCGATCGCCGGGTTCGCGGTCGCGGCGCTCGGACTGGCTGCCCCCGCGATCTGGGACGGTGCTGCGGTGATCGTGATCGGCATGACGGTGGGGACGATCGGCGTCGGGGCGGCCTTCGTCGCCGCGTCGACGACGACGTTCGCCCAGGTCGACTACCGCGAGGCCGGCCTGGCGTCCGGAATCCTGAGCACCTTCCACGAGTTCGGTGCCTCGCTCGGCGTCGCCGTGGTGTCCAGCGTGGCGGCGGCCAGCTTGGCCGGGACCGTGAGTACGGGGTTCGTCCGCGGGTTCACGTTCGCCGCGATCACTGCCGCGGTGGCGGCTGTTCTCGCGCTGGGCGTCGTACCGGCGCTGAAGTCTTCGACCGGAGAGGTGCACAGTGCCCATTGAGATCAGGCGGGCCGCAGTCGCGGACGCCGAGACCGTGCTGATGCTGCTGCTGGAGCTCGCGGCGTACCAGGACCAGCAGCAGTATGTGCAGTCGACCGTGGCGGACTGGCGGCGCTTCCTGGGGCGCGAGGATGTGATCGTGCTGCTCGCCGAAGTCGACGGCGAGCCGGCCGGGTACGTTTCCTCGCTGCGACGCCCGTACCTGTGGGTCGGTGGTGACCAGTTGGCCCTCGACGACCTCTATGTCCGGGACCAGTACCGCGACGGTGGCGTCGGACGGCAGCTGATGCTGGCGCTGGCCAGGGAAGCGCTGCCGGACCGGCTACCGATCGCCTGGGGACTGCAGCTCGAGAACACTGCCGGGTACCGCTTCTACGAACGGCTCGGCGCCCGGCTGGTCACCAAGACAGCGGCCAGCTGGTCGCCGGATGTCTACGCAGGACTGCTGGATCAGGACGGGTGATCGCGGCGATATCCTTTGTGCATGTCGGCACAGGAGCTGCTCTACCCGGGGTACGCCGCCCTGACCGGTCCTAACGCGGTCTTCGCGGAGTCGCGCGGTAACGCTGTCCGGTATCTGCCCGAGATCGCGCCGTTCCTGGCGGTCCCGCCGGAGCCGACCGAGCAGGACTGGGCCGACGCGGCCGCCCTGCTCAGCCCCGGTACGGCGGCCGCCCTGATGCGCCCGGGGTTCGTGCTGCCGGAGTTCCTCAAGCTGGACAAGCAGTTCGACCTGGTCCAGTTCGTCGCGCCGGAGGGCCTGGCCGCGGTCGACGACGAAGCCGTCAGGCTGACGGCGGACGACGTGCCGGAGATGATCGCGCTGGTCGCGCTGACGGATCCGGGACCGTTCCGCACTCGCACGATCGAGCTGGGTCCGTACCTCGGCATCCGCCGCGGCGGCGAGCTGATCGCGATGGCCGGCGTACGACAGACCCTTCCGTCGTACGCCGAGATCAGCGCTGTCTGCACTCACCCCGACCACCGCGGTCAGGGCCTGGCGCGCCGGTTGATCCGGGCAGTCGCGGCAGAGATCACCGCGACCGGCCGGACCCCGTTCCTGCACACCGGCGGCACGAACGTGAACGCCCAGCGGCTCTACACCGCGATGGGCTTCACGGTCAGCAACCGCATGTACGTCACGATCGTCGAGGCGGTCTAGAGCTTCTTCTGGTATTCGAAGTCCCGCGTGATGATGCGGTAGTTCAGCTGCTCGTTGATCCCGATCATGTGGTCGTTGGACTCCGCGTTCCAGGTGTCGATCGAGGCCACCTCGGGCGCCGCCGTCCGCAGCCACAGCAGCATGTCGGTCTTCACCAGCGCGCCGAGCCGATGTCCACGGTGGTCGCGGGAGACCGCGGTGTCGTGCTGCCAGGCGATCCACGGACGTTCACCGTCGACGGCGATCACGGTGTGACCGGCGAGCCGGCCGGTGGCCTTCTCGCGGGCGACCACCCGGTACGTCGTCATGTCGCACTTGCGCTGCGCTTCTTCGTAGTCCCGCAGCCGCTGTGCGGTGTAGACGTCGTCCTCGATGTCGAGGTCGTCGGTCGGCGCGTCGTTGATCGACGCGGTCACGGCAACCATGTCCTCGAGCATGTCGTCGGGCAGCGGAGCGTTGAGCCGGATCAACTCGTAGCCCGCCGACGCCTCCACCGCCTTGTCGTGCAAGGCCTGGACGACATCCCAGTCCAGGCCGGTCAGGTCCTGGCGGCGCTGCACCTCGATGGCCTTGCGCTCGTACCCGTGCTTGGCGGCGAACGGCTCGACCGCCGGGGACTCGTGGGCGCCGGCGCCCACCGTGTCCTTGCCGGCGTCGGCCGCCAGCTTCTCGAAGTACTTGACCAGCTCGGAGCCGATGCCCCGGCGGCGATGCTCGGGGTGGACCACCACGCCGAACCAGGCCTGGTTGAGGTTCTCCCACTTCGGATAGTGCACGTCGAGCTGGCCGACCACCGTACCGTCGGTGTCGCGGGCCAGGTAGGCATGGCCCGGGTTCAGGTCCCAGCCGTACCGGAGTCCGTTCGCCAAGCCCTTGGGGGTCGGCAGGATCTCTTCAGGGCAGTCGACCTTCGCGGCTGCGGTCTGCAGTGCTACGGCGTCGACACAGCCGGCTTCGTCGTCAGGCGACAGTCTGGTGATCTCCACCTCCCCAGACTGACGCGCTCGACCACTTCCCGCGAATGATTTATCGGGACCGCAGCAATTCGTCGGACAGTTGCCACAATTGGCGCGCATTCTCCGGGTCGATCGCGTACGGCAGCACGCCGAAGGCTCCCGGTGTCAGCGCCAGTACGTCGGTGTCCGGCCGCTCGCCGGTGTGCACCTCGGCGACCTCGACGTCTTCGCAGTACAAGCCGCCGAGTCCGTCGAGTTGCCGACTGGTCGCGCACCAGACCTGGGTCGCGGCACCCTGCTCGGGTGTCTTCAGGCCGCGGCTGGGGTCGATGATCGGCTGGAAGTCGTCGTCCAGGAACCCGCCCTGGCGCAGGACCTCGCGGTCGGCGCTCTGCGCCAGGTTGGTCATGATGCTGCCGGGATGGACGGCGAACGCGCGGACGCCGTGGTCCCGCTCGCGGGCGTCGAGCTCCACCGCGAACAGGACATTCGCCGTCTTCGACTGCCCGTACGCCGCATAGGGCGCGTACTCGCGATGCTCGAAGTTCGGGTCGTCGAAGACGACCGGGCTGTAGCGATGGCCGCGCGACGACACCGCGACGACCCGCGCTCCCTGCGCTGCCCGCAACGCAGGGAGCAGCCTCGTGGTCAGCTGGAAATGCCCGAGGTGGTTGGTGGCGAACTGCGACTCGAAGCCGCGGGCGTCGCGGGCCAGGGGAGTGGCCATGATCCCGGCGCTGTTGACCAGGAGATCGAGTGCGCGGCCGCTGCCGAGGAAGCGATCCGCGAATGCGTCGATGCTGACCGGATCCAGGAGGTCCAGTTCGTTCACCACGACACCGTCGATACCGGCGAGCTGCCGGCTCGCCCGCGCGGTGTCGCGCGCCGGGACGATCACGTCGGCACCGGCCGCGCGGAAGCTGCGAACCGTCTCCAGGCCGAGACCGGAGTAGCCGCCGGTGACGATCGCGGTCCGGCCGGTCAGATCGATGCCGTCGATGACGTCGGCGGTCGTCGAGTACGCCGTGAAACCGGATCCGATGGGTTGCTGTGTGCTCATAGCTTGAACGTAGGCCGGGAGATCCGTACGTTGAATGCTTGTGAGTCCTAAAGATTTGCGCGATCGTACGGATGATCCGCTGGTGGCGACCCTCGCGCTCACCGAGGCGCGATGCCATGTCTCCCGCGGCTTCGAGGCGTACGGCGACTGGGCGCTGCGCTACCCGGCGGCCGGCCGGCTGAAGTTCAGTGCGATGGTCGAAGGCAGTTGCTGGATCGACTTCGGGGACGGTGCGCCGCGGATCGAGCTGCGGCCTGGTGACGTCGTGCTGTTCGACGGACGACGGGGATTCGTGAAGGGCAATGCCGACGTACCGGCCGGGGACGCGGTGGCGGCGTTCGAGGCGAGCGACGGGCCGATCGCCCGGTTCGGTAGCGGTGCGGCCGATCGGTCCGGGCCGAAGGCGGTCGGCATCGGCGGGCACGTCAGCGTGAACCGGACCGGCGCGGAGCTGCTCCTGCGAGCGCTGCCGCCGGCCATCGTGCTGCGGGCCACCGATGAGCGTGCGCAGACCTTTCGCTGGCTCCTCGACAGACTGTTGCATGAGGCAACGACCGTCGATCCGGGGGCGAGCCTGGCCGCGAACACCGTGGCCCAGTTGCTGTTCGTCGAGACCTTGCGGGCCTGCCTCGCGGATGCCGGCTCGCTGCCGGTCGGTTGGTTGCGAGCGATCGCGGACGACCGGATCGCGCCCTCGCTGCGCCTGATGCACGGCGATCCGGGGCGGGCCTGGCAGCTCGAGGAGCTGGCGAAGGCGGCGGCGATGTCCCGGACGACGTTCGCCGAACGGTTCCGGGACGTGGCCGGAGTGCCGCCGCTGACCTACCTGCTGAACTGGCGGATGCGGCTGGCCGAGCGTGCGTTGCGCGACGACGACATCTCGCTGTCCGCGCTCGCGCACTCGCTCGGCTACACCTCCGGCAGTGCCTTCAGTACGGCGTTCAAACGCGTGAACGGCGTGGCGCCGAAACGCTACCGCGAAGCCTCACGCCGGTGAGGGCATCCCGTACGCGTGCTCGACCGTCATCGAGAACAGCAGCCGTTTGTCCTGCACCATCACGGCCCGGTACTCGTCCCAGTCCGGGTGCTCGCCGGATCCCTTGCGGTAGTAGTCGACCAGTTCCTCGACCACTGCGTCGTACGGGTCGGCGGCGACCGGGCTGAGCTCGGCCTTGCCTTCCAGTACGACGTACGAGCGGCCGTTCGGGCCGTCGACGTAGACGCTGGCGCGCGGGTCGCGGCGCAGGTTCTTGGTCTTGGCCCGGTCGTCGGTCAGTGAGATGCGGATCCGCTCACCGTCGTACACATAGGTGATGTTCGACAGCTGCGGGCGGCCGTCGCGCTTGAGCGTGACGAGGACACCGAGGCCGGTGCTGCCGATCCGTTCCAGGAGAGAGGTCATGCCGGTGAGCCTACGAATTCAAGTGCGCTTGAGGACAAGCGCGTCACGCTCCGTGTCTCGCCGGGTGAGACCCCCGGTTCGACGGCCGGGCAAGGTTGTGCATAGACTCACAGTCACTATGCGGCACCAGCTTCTCCTCCTTCGCTGCCGCGGCGAGGCCTGATCAGGCCGGTTCCCTCGCCGCGGGGTTTCGTCGTTTCTTGCCGGTCGGCAGCGACTTCCGCATATCTTCCGAGGAGAACCTCTCGTGGCACCGCAGAACCAGCCCCAGCCTGTACAGCAGCCTTCCGGCATGCCGATCCACCGCTACAGCGCGTTCCCGCCGATCGACCTGCCGGACCGCACCTGGCCGGCCAAGGCCGTCGACAAGACCCCACGCTGGCTGTCCACCGATCTGCGCGACGGAAACCAGGCGCTGGTCGAGCCGATGTCACCGGCCCGCAAGCGGCGGATGTTCGACCTGCTGGTGAAGATGGGCTACAAGGAGATCGAGGTCGGGTTCCCGAGCGCGAGCCAGTACGACTTCGACTTCGTCCGCAGCCTGATCGAGGGCGACGCGATCCCCGACGACGTGACGATCTCGGTGCTGACCCAGGCCCGGGACGAGCTGATCGAGCGGACCGTGCAGTCGCTGCAGGGCTCGCCGAAGGCGACCATCCATCTGTACAACGCGACCGCGCCGCTGTTCCGCCGGGTCGTCTTCAACGTGGACAAGGCCGAGTGCCTGAACATCGCCGTCCGCGGCACCGAGACGGTGATGAAGTACGCCGACGACATGCTGGGCGACTGCGAGTTCGGCTACCAGTACAGCCCGGAGATCTTCACCGGCACCGAGCTGGAGTTCGCGCTCGAGGTCTGCGAGGCGGTCAGTGACCAGTGGCAGCCCGCCGCCGGCCGCGAGATCATCCTGAACCTGCCGGCCACCGTCGAGATGTGCACGCCGAACGTGTACGCCGACCAGATCGAGTGGTTCGGCCGGCACCTGACCCGGCGCGAGCACAGCACGATCAGCCTGCACCCGCACAACGACCGCGGTACGGCGGTCGCCGCCACCGAGCTGGCGTTGATGGCCGGCGCGGACCGGGTCGAGGGCTGCCTGTTCGGCCACGGTGAGCGGACCGGCAACGTCGACCTGGTGACGCTGGGGATGAACCTGTTCAGCCAGGGCATCGACCCGCAGATCGACTTCTCCGACATCGACGAGATCCGCCGCACGGTCGAGTACTGCACCCAGATGCGGGTCCCGGAGCGCCAGCCGTACGCCGGTGACCTGGTCTACACCGCCTTCTCCGGGTCCCACCAGGACGCGATCAAGAAGGGCCTGGAGGCGCTGGACAAGCAGGCCGCCGCCGAGGGTCGCCCGGTCGGCGAGATCCACTGGGAGGCGCCGTACCTGCCGATCGATCCGAAGGACGTCGGCCGGTCGTACGAGGCCGTGATCCGGGTGAACTCGCAGTCCGGCAAGGGCGGGATCGCCTACATGATGAAGGCCGAGCACCGCCTCGACCTGCCGCGCCGGCTGCAGATCGAGTTCAGCCGTGTGGTGCAGCAGCACACCGACACCGAGGGCGGCGAGGTCGGCCCGCAGCAGCTGTGGGACATCTTCGCGGCCGAGTACCTTGCCCCGGGCAAGCTGTCGCTGCTGACGGTCAACTCGTCGTCCGGCGAGGGCCAGAGCGACCACCTTCGTGTTCAGGTCTATTCCAATGGCGTCCCGCACGAGCTGCACGGTGAGGGCAACGGCCCGGTCTCGGCGTTCGTCGACGCGATCAAGCCGCTGAAGTACGACGTACGGGTGCTGGACTACCACGAGCACGCGCTCTCGGCCGGTGGCGACGCCCTGGCCGCGGCGTACGTCGAGTGCGAGGTCGGCGACGAGGTCTTCTGGGGCGTCGGCCGGGACGCCAACATTCTCACTGCCTCACTGAAGGCGGTCGTCTCCGCGATCAACCGCGCAACGCGCTGAACTATCAAACGGCGCCCGTCACCTTCAAGGGGTGGCGGGCGTCGTTTGCGTTGCGTTGCCCAGTGATCCGGCACACACCGTGGCAGGATCGGCGCTGAGCGGAGTCATCTCCTCACGATTCGGTGTCTGTGTCCGCAGGTTGGCGGAAACCGTTGACTTGGTGCCTGCGCCTGCGCAAACTAGCGCCACTGTGCGCAGATCAAAGCAAGGGATCGTGCATTAGAGCCGGTAGTCCTCGATGGAGGTGAGCTGTGAGCGGTGCGGTCGAGACACCTGCCCCCAAGCTGATCGAAGGGCCGGTGGACGAACCGAGACCCACGGCGGTGCGGCGGTTCCTCGGCGCCTGGCTGGTGCGGCGGCTCGCGAAGGCGATCCTGACCGTCTTCCTGGTGGCGACACTGACGTTCTTCCTGGTCCGGCTGCTGCCGGGCAACCCGGTCGACACCTACATCCAGACGCAGATCGCGCAGACCGGCATCTCGTACGCCGATGCGGCCGCGCAGGCCAAGGGCCTGTTCTCGCTGGACCCGAACGAGCCGGTGATCCTGCAGTACCTGACCTATATGGGCAACCTGGTGCAGGGTGACTTCGGGACGTCGCTGCTCTCACCCGGCACGACGGTCGCCCAGGTGATCAAGACCTACCTGCCCTGGACGCTGTTCTCGGTCGGCGTCGCGCAGATCCTCAGCTTCGTGCTCGGCATCCTCGCCGGCATGATCATGGCGTACCGCCGCGAGAGCTGGATCGACCACCTGCTGACGTCGATCGGCTCGCTGCTGCACGCGATCCCGAACTACATCGTCGCGATCCTGATCGTCGTCTTCCTCGGCGTGAAACTGCAGGTCTTCAACCTGACCGAAGCGCGCGGTTCCTATACGCCAGGTGTCACACCATCGTTCAGTTTCAGCTTCCTGAACGACATCCTGTACCACGCGACGCTGCCGATCCTGGCCTATCTGCTGACCACGGTCGGCTCCTGGGCGCTGGTGATGAAGTCGTCCACCGTGGAGACGCTCGGCGAGGACTACGTCACTGTCGCCCGCGCCCGCGGCCTGACCGACGGTCGGATCCGCGCCGGGTACGTCGGCCGGAACGCCGTACTGCCGTTGTTCAGCCAGCTCGCGGTGTCGCTCGGCTTCGTGGTCGGCGGCTCGATCTTCGTGGAGAAGATCTTCGGCTACCAGGGGATCGGGTTCAGCCTCTACAACGCCGTCTCCGGACGTGACTATCCCGTCCTGCAAGGCATCTTCCTGGTCGTCACGATCTCGGTCGTGGTGGCCAACCTGCTCGCAGATGTCCTCTACAGCCGGCTGGATCCGCGGATCCGGGTCGGCGGGAAGGCCAAGGGGTAAGCGCGTGGCCACCGAAACTGTGACCAGCGGCGCGGTCGCCGCGATCGGCACGACCGGGGTCTCCCGGTTCGCCGGGATCCTGCGCTCGCTCCGCCGCAGCCCGGCCGGGTTCATCGGCTTCATCATCGTCGCGCTGCTGGTGCTGATCACCGCGATCGGCCCGTTCTTCACGCCGGCGGTCTCGCCGAACATCAAGGAGATCCTGCTGCCGTTCGGATCGCCCGGGCATCTGTTCGGCACCGACAACGAGGGCAAGGACGTCCTGATCCAGATGATCGACGGCGGCCGGTCCGTCATCTTCATCGGGTTCGTCGCCGCCGCGATCTCGACCGCGCTGGCGATCGCGCTCGGCTCTCTGGCCGCCTACCTCGGCGGCTGGGTCGACTCGGTGGTCGTCACGCTGGCCGACGTCGTCCTGACCGTGCCGCAGATCGTGCTGCTGGCGGTGCTCGGGGCGCTGTTCAAGCTGGACTCGCCGGTCCTGCTCGCGTTGCTGGTCGGCGGCTTGTCCTGGCCCGTACTGACTCGAGCGGTTCGCTCGCAGGTGCTGTCGCTGAAAGAACGCGAGTTCGTCGAAGCGGCCCGATTACTCGATCTCGGGACACCGCGGGTGGTGTTCGTCGAGATCCTGCCGAACATGGCCAGCTTCATCCTGATGAACTTCATGATCGGCGTGACGAACGCGATCTACTCGCTCGTCGGCCTGTACCTGCTCGGCCTGGCGCCGCTGACCGGATCGAACTGGGGCATCATGCTCAACCGCGCCTGGATCGCCGGCGCCATCTTCAACGACGCCAGCCTGGGGTTCATCCTCAGTCCGGTCGTCGCCATCACGTTGCTCCTGCTCGGCCTGGTGATGATGACCAGGTCGCTCGAGGAGATCCTCAACCCCCGCCTCCGGGACCGGTGATCGCATGACTGCCATCTCTCCGGGAACCGCTGACCGCGCCGTGCGCGGCGGCACCGGCAAGCCCCTGCTCTCGATCCGCGACTTCAAGGTCGAGTACCGAACCGGCTCCGGTACGACGGTCCAGGCGGTCCGTGGTGTCGACCTCGACCTCTATCCGGGCGAGAGCCTGGCGCTGGTGGGCGAGAGCGGCTGCGGCAAGACGACGTTCGGGCTCGGCCTGCTGCGGCTGCTGCCGCGGCTCGGGCACGCGTCCGGCCAGGTGACGTTCAACCGCGGTGACGGTACGGAGATCGACGTACTGAAACTGGACGGACGCGACCTGCGGCAGTTCCGCTGGCGGGACGCCGCGATGGTGTTCCAGGGCGCGATGAACGCGTTCAACCCGGTGCTGAAGATCCGCGGGCACATGCACGACACGATGAAGGCGCACACCAAGGCGACCAAGCAGGAGATCGAGGAGCGCGCGGCCGAGCTGCTTCGGCTGGTCCGGCTCGAGCCCGAGCGGGTGATGGACTCGTACCCGCACGAGCTGTCCGGCGGCATGCGGCAGCGGGTGCTGATCGCGATGAGTCTGCTGCTGGAGCCCGAAGTACTGATCCTCGACGAGCCGACCACGGCGCTCGACATCCTCACCCAGCGGTCGGTGGTCGACGTCCTGCACGAGGTCCGCGAGCGGCTCGGCTTCTCGATGATCTTCATCTCGCACGACCTCTCACTGGCCGCCGAGCTCGCCGACCGCGTCGCCACCATGTACGCCGGGCGGATCATCGAGACCGGTGGTGTCCGGGACATCTTCTACAAGCCGCGGCATCCGTACACGCTCGGCCTGATCAAGGCCGTGCCGCCGATCGTCGGCGACCTGCCCGACCTCGAGTCGATCCCCGGCGGACCGCCGAGCCTGGCCGCGCTGCCGGCGGGCTGCAAGTTCCACCCGCGCTGCAAGTTCGCCACCGACGAGTGCAAAGAGGCGGATCCGCCGTTGATCCCGATCACCGACGTACCAGGGAACGCCCACGAAGCCGCCTGCATCCACTACGACCAGGTCCACCTCGAGCGGAGGATCGTCTCGTGACCGCAGTCGAGGCCGCTGCCGACGTACCGGTGGAGAGCGGCAAGCCGTTGATGACCCTGGACGGGGTCAGCCAGCTGTTCGACACCAAGGCGGGACCGATCCGCGCGGTCGACCACGCCGACCTGTCGATCAACCCGGGTGAAGTGTTGTGCCTGGTGGGGGAGAGTGGTTCGGGGAAGACGACGGCGGCCCGGATGGCGGCCGGTCTCACCCGGCCGAGCGGTGGTCAGGTGCTGTTCGACGGCACCGACATCTGGTCGCTGAAGAAGAACGACTTCCGGACCTTCCGGCGCAGTGTGCAGTACGTCCACCAGGACCCGTACGCGTCGCTGAACCCGACCCGGACGATCCAGCAGACACTCACCGCGCCGCTGCTCAAACACGGTGTGGTGAAGGGTTCCAAGGCTGCCGTCGAGCGCGCGACCGAGCTGCTGGCGAAGGTCGAGCTGACGCCGCCGGAGAACTACCTGTCCAAGTACCCGCACCAGCTGTCTGGTGGCCAACGGCAACGAGTTGCGGTGGCGCGGGCGCTCACGCTGGACCCGAAGATCATCATCGCCGACGAGTCCACCTCGATGCTCGACGTGTCGATCCGGATCAGCGTGCTGGCGATGCTCGGCCGGCTGCGCGACGAGCTCGGCGTCGGCTTCCTGTTCATCACCCACGACCTGGCGATCGCGAAGTACTTCGGCTGGCGCGGCCGGACCGCGGTGATGTACCTCGGCCGGATCGTCGAGTTCGGCCCGACGCCGCGGATCATCAACGCGCCGACGCACCCGTACACGCGCGCACTGATCGACGCGATCCCGGAACCGGATCCCGATCTGACCCGGACCAAGAACGCGGAATCCCTGCGCAGCCTGGAGATTCCGAGCCTGGCGCACCTGCCACCGGGCTGTGCGTTCCACCCGCGGTGCGGCCTGTTCGAGGAGGGGCTGTGTGACGGCAACGTCCCGCAACTGCTCGAAGTGCGGCCGGGGCAGTCGGCCGCGTGCCATGTGGTCCAACGTGACGGTGCCGATGAGGTGGCCTGATGCCTCCGGAGCTCGGGCGGATGGCGCTCGGCTGGGCAGCCTTTCTGGTGCTCGCCGCGAGCGTCCTGCTGCTCACGCTCACGCCCGGTACGCCGGAGTTCGTGGTCACGTTGGTCACCTTGTTCTTGGGCCTGTTCCTTGGCCTGATCGTCGTCGCCGGCGTCCTGTGGACCCGGCGGCGGGCGAAGCGAGAAGAATCCCAGTAGGAAAGGACCGAGGATGAGTCCCACCGGCAACAATGAGTCCGCGGAACGCGCGCGGACCAACGAGGTCTCCCGCCGAAACGTGCTGCAGCTGTTCGGCATCGCCGGCATCGGCGTGGCCGGTCTCGGCTCCGCCGTGGCGTGCTCGCCCAGCAAGCCCAACGCCCAGGGCGGCGACGGGGGCAGCAGCAAAGAGTTCCACGGCGCGTATCCGTACCAGCTGCCGCCGAAGGGCCACTTCAACCTGGGCCCCGGTGTCACCGACGGCATCCAGGCGGCCAACAGCCCGTACAACGACCTCGTGTACCCCAGCGCCGGCCTGTACTACTGGGCCGACAAGAAGTGGGAGTACATGATGGCCGAGTCCGGCACCCTGGACGAGAAGGCCAGCACCTACACCCTCAAGCTGCGGTCCGGTCTGACCTGGAGCGACGGCTCGCCGGTCACCAGCAAGGACGTCGTCGCGACCTTCAACCTGCACTGGCTGATGCGCCAGCAGGTGTGGACGTTCCTGTCCGACGTGAAGGCGAGCGACGACACCACGGTGTTGTTCACCATCGGTACGCCGTCCACCGTGCTCGAGCGGTACATCCTGCGCGCCCCGATCCTGCCGGCCGCCGTGTACGGCGAGTTCGCGACGAAGGCCGAGACGATCCGCAAGGCCAAGGGCAGCCTCGACGACGGCGAGGGCAAGACGCTGAACGGCGACTTCCAGAAGTTCCGTCCGGAGAACCCGATCGTCTCCGGCCCGTTCACCTACGACGTCAAGAGCATGACGAACGCCCAGATGGCGCTGGTGAAGAACGACAAGGGCCTGTTCGCCGACAAGATCGCGTTCACCAAGGTCGTGCTCTACAACGGTGAGACCTCCGACATCACCCCGACGGTGATGAACAAGGACGTCGACTACGCGACCCACGGGTTCGCGGTGGCCAGCGAGAAGAGCTTCCAGAACAACGGCTTCCGGATCCTCCGCCCGCCGGTGTACTCCGGTCCCGCGCTGGTCTTCAACTACACCACGCACCCCGAGTTCGCCGACGTCCGGGTCCGGCAGGCGATCGCCTACATCCTGGACCGCGGCGAGAACGGCACGATCGCGCTCGGCGAGTCCGGCAAGGCCTGCAAGTTCATGGCCGGCTTCTCCGACCAGGCCGTTCCGGACTGGGTCTCCGACGCCGACCAGAAGAAGCTGCAGCCGTACGAGAAGGACTTCGACAAGGCCACCCAGCTGCTCACCGCGGCCGGCTGGAAGAAGTCCGGGGACAAGTGGCAGACGCCGGCCGGCAAGCCCGCGGCGTACGACATCAAGTTCCCGACCGAGTTCGCCGACTGGAACCCGGCCGCCACCAACGCGGCCGACCAGCTGACGAAGTTCGGCTTCAACATCACCAAGCGCGGCATCACGTTCACCCAGCTGAGCCCCGACGTACTGGCCGGCAAGTTCGACCTGGCGATCCAGAGCTGGGGCGCGTCGTCGCACCCGCACCCGTACTTCGCGTTCGTCCAGGACCTCTACACGTTCAACTACGTGACGGCCGCGAACTCCGGCGGCAAGGGGATGAACTTCCCGCTCAAGCAGAAGACCTCGGCCGGTGACATCGACCTGAAGGCCGTCGTCGACAAGTCCGCCCAGGGCCTCGACCTCGAGGAGCAGAAGAAGAACGTGACCGCCGCGGCGCTCGCGTTCAACGAGCTGCTGCCGATCATCCCGCTCTGGGAGCGGTACGGGAACAACCCGGCCCTCGAGGGCAAGCGGGTGGCCAAGTTCCCGGCCGACGACGACCCGATCCTGAAGAACGCGCCGTACGCGGACAACTTCGTGATCATGGGCATGTACTCGGGCAAGGTGGCGCCGGTTTAATCGGTAGCTTCTGACCCTAGAGTTTGATTGGGTCGGCCGGGTGATCAGCGTGCGCGAGATCGACCCGGCCGACCCTGTTCTGTTCGACCACTGGTACGACGCGCTCCGGGCGGGGGCAGTCGCAGGGCGCGCGGCGGCGCTCATCGGCTCGCGCGAGAGCTTCGCCGTCTCGCTGCGCGACCCGTCGCCGCTCAAGGCGCGGCTCCCGGTCGCCGCATTCGACGACGACCAGGTCGTCGGCGCGATGCTCTTCGAGTACCGGCTGCAGGACAACCTGGACAGCATCGACATCGAGATCGACGTACCGCCGGAGCATCGGCGTCGCGGTGTCGGTACGGCGTTGTGGCAGTGGGCAACGACTCGCGCCGCGCAGCTCGGGCGGACGATCTTCCAGACCGAGCTCGGCGTGGCCGCCGATCCCTGGCCCGGAGCTGTGTTTGCCTCTCGCTTGGGGTTCGAAGTCGAGCATGTCGAGGACCACCTCGTCGTACCACTGCCGTACGACGCTTCGCGGCTTGCTGCGCTGCGTGAGTCGGCGGGGAAGCTCGAGGGGTACACACTGACGTCCTGGGCCGGGCTGTGCCCGCCGGAGTACCAGCAGGCGTACGCCGATCTGCACACCGCGATGGACAACGACGTACCGACCGGCGGGATGACGCGGGAGACGGTGCCGTGGACGGTCGAGCGCCTGATGACCAGCGAGGAGCGCGTCGATCGCACCTACCTCGCGCTGGTGACGATGGCGCACACCGAGGCCGGTTCGCCGGCCGGATACACCTTGATCTATGTGCCGAGAACGGACCCCGACAACGTCCAGCAGGACGACACTCTCGTGCTCCGCGACCACCGCGGCCACAACCTCGGCACCCACCTGAAGCTGGCGAACCTGGACCTGCTCGCCTCGCATGTGGGTTCGCAGTCGTACCTGCACACGTGGACCGCCCAGTCGAACACCGCGATGCAGAAAGTCAACGCCCGCTTCGGTTTCTCGACTGTCGAGCAGAACCAGGAGTTGGAGCTCACCCGCCCGCGGCTGCGCCCGGCTGCCCGTGCCGTCATCCTCGACCCTGCGGACCGCGTCCTGCTGGTCCGCTTCGAGTTCGGCTCCGGCCCGGTGTGGGCAACCCCCGGCGGCGGTCTGGAAGCCGATGAGTCCGTCCTCGATGGCCTCCGCCGCGAACTCGCCGAGGAGGTCGGCCTCGAGGTGGTCGCCGACCCGCCGCTCGTCTGGCACCAGGAAGTAGTTGCCGAAGGCCACGCCACCGGCTACGACGGGGTGATCAACGACTTCTTCCTGATCCGCACCGACCCGTTCGAGATCGGCGGCACCATGACCGCCGCGGAGCTGGCCGCCGAGAACCTCCACGAACTCCGCTGGTGGACCCTCGAAGAACTCCAAGCCCACCAAGGCCGCTTCGCCCCCCGCAACCTGCCTGAGCTGGTCGCCGACCTCCTCGAGACCGGCCCACCCGATGTCCCGACGGCCGTCGGCCTGTAAGAACCGCCCGCCTGAGCGCGGACCTGCGCCACTCATCAACCTCGAAGTAGCCCTCACCAGCAGCCACCGCTGAGCGTGAACGCGGTGGCTTCCCCAGAGTTGGTGAGTGGGGGCGGTCCGCCCCAGGCGGCGAGCGCCGTACCGCCGGGCGAGTTACAACCGGCGGAGCCAGGTCAGGCGGCCTTCGTCCATGACTGCGTGGCCGTCGGCGGCGTCGGCGACTGTGGGTAGTGCGTGGCGATCACGACCGCGGCACCGCGATCCGCTTGCGTGCGAAGCAGACCGAGGACGCGTTCACGGTTGGTGCTCTGTCGCGGCCGATCCCGGCAAAATGTCACGGAGTCGTTGCCTGCGCAGGAATCGGGTCACCGGTTGCGTCGGCGCCGGCGGCCGCGCGGTAGGTTCGGAGCATGAGTGAATCCCAGCTCGGTGACCTGACCGTCTCCCGCCTCGGCCTCGGCTGCATGGGGATGTCCCAGTCGTACGGCGTGACCTCGGACGAGACCGAGTCGATCGCGACCGTGCACGCGGCGATCGACGCGGGCTGCACCTTCCTGGACACCGCCGACGTGTACGGCGACGGCGCGAACGAAGAACTCCTCGGCCGGGCGCTGGCCGGTCGCCGCGACGAGGTGGTGCTGGCGACCAAGTTCGGGTTCCGCCGGCCGGACAGTGCCGAGGCGACGCCCACGACCGTCGACGGCAGCCCGGAGTACGCCGTACAGGCGCTGGATGCGTCGCTGCGGCGGCTCGGGGTGGACCACGTCGACCTTTGGTACCTGCATCGGCGCGATCCCAAGGTGCCGATCGAGGAGACCGTCGGGGCGATGGCTTCGCAGGTCGAGGCCGGGAAGGTCCGGTACCTCGGGCTGTCCGAGGTGAACGGCGACACGGTCCGGGCCGCGCACGCGGTGCACCCGATCACCGCCGTACAGAGTGAGTGGTCGCTGTGGACACGCGACCCGGAGACCGTCGTACTGCCGACACTGCGGGAGCTCGGGATCGGGTTCGTGCCGTTCAGCCCGCTGGGACGCGGGTTCCTCACCGGGCAGCTGAAGTCGCCGGACGACTTCGAGCCGGACGACGCGCGGCGCGGACTGCCGCGGTTCAGCGGCTCGAACTTCCAGCGGAACCTGGATCTGGTCGCCCGCGTGCAGGAACTCGCTGCGGCTCGTGGTGTCACTCCGGGCCAGTTGGCGCTCGCCTGGTTGCTGGCCCAGGGCAACGACATCGTCCCGATCCCGGGGACGAAGCGCCGCAAGTACCTGGCCGAGAACCTTGGTGCGCTGGACGTTTCACTGACCGCCGACGAGCAGCGAGCGCTGGATGAGGCGTTCCCGCCCGATCTGGATGTGGCCGGCGAGCGGTACTCCGCCGGCGCCATGGGCTTGGTGGGCAAGTGACGTCCGCGAGCGGGCCGGGTGCGAGCGGGTCCGGGGCGAGTGTGCCGGGGCTGATCGCGGTCACGGGATCGACCGGACAGCTCGGTTCGCGGATCGCGCGGTCGCTGGCTGAGGCCGGCGTACCGCAGCGGCTGCTCGTCCGCGACGCCTCGCGCGCACCGTCGCTGCCGGGCGCTTCCGTCGCGGTCGCGGCGTACGGCGAGCACTCGGCGCTGCTGGACGCGCTGGACGGCGTGGACACGTTGATGTTGCTCAGTGCAACGGAATCCGCGGATCGAGTGTCCTTGCATAAGGCAACCATTGATGCCGCGGTCGCGGCCGGGGTGCAGCGGATCGTGTACACGTCCTTCGCCGGCGCGGCTCCGGACGCCACCTTCACCTTCGCGCGCGACCACTGGCACACCGAGCAGCACATCCGCTCGACCGGGGTGGACTTCACCTTCCTTCGGGACAATCTGTACCTCGACTTCGTGCCCGGCTTCGTGGGGGAGGACGGCACGATCCGCGGTCCGGCGGGTGACGGGCGGGTCGCCGCGGTCGCCCGGGACGACGTTGCCGCGGTGGCCGCTGCGGTTCTCACCAGCGCCGGGCATTCAGGGACGACGTACGACTTGACCGGTCCGCGCGCGTTCACGCTCGCCGAGGCGGCCGCCGTACTGGCTGCTGCGTGGGGCCGCCCGGTCCGCTACGAGCCCGAGACCCTCGACGAGGCCTACCGCTCCCGCGAGTCGTACGGCGCTCCCGCCTGGGAGGTCGCCGGCTGGGTCACGTCGTACGCCGCCATCGCGTCGGGCGAACTCAGTACCGTCTCCACCGCTGTCCCGGACCTGACCGGCCGTTCGCCCATCAGCCTCGAGCAGCTGCTCGCCCGCTCCTGACCCCGCCCGCCACCGAAGCCACCGTGCGAGTGTGAGGAGTCGCCCGGCGAGTGTGAGGAGTGGGGCGTAGGCAAAGGCTTTCCGGCGACAAGGTCATCGCACTCGACGGGAGGTCTACGGGGTGAGGTGGTTTGTCGGTCGGGAGTGAGAGACTGAGCGGGTGCCGTACTACCGGGATGAGGCGATCGTGCTGCGCACCCACAAACTGGGTGAAGCAGACCGCATCGCCACGCTCCTGACCCGCTCCCGCGGCAAGGTCCGCGCCGTCGTCAAGGGCGTCCGCCGTACGTCGTCGCGCTTCGGCGCCCGCCTCGAACCCTTCAGCCACGTCGACCTCCAGCTCGCCACCGGCCGCACCCTCGACGTCGTCACCCAGGCCGTCTCCATCGCCGCCTACGGCGAAGGCATCGTCAACGACTACGCCCGCTACACCACCGGCACAGTCCTCCTCGAAACCACCGACCGCCTCGTCGTCGAAGAAAAAGAACCCGCCACCCAGCACCACCTCCTCCTGGCCGGCGCCCTCCGCGTCCTCTCCACCGGCGAACGCGAACCAGCCCTCGTCCTGGACTCCTTCCTCCTCCGAGCCCTCGCCATCTCCGGCTACGCCCCCTCCTTCGGCGACTGCGCCCGCTGCGGCGAACCAGGCCCCCACCGAGCCTTCAACCCCGCCTCCGGCGGCGTAGTCTGCGCCACCTGCCGCCCCCCAGCCTCAGCCATGCCCGCCCCCACCACAGTCACCCACCTCGCCGCCCTCCTCACCGGCGACTGGCCCACCGCCCTCCGCGCCGACCCCCGAACCCGCCGCGAAGCCACCGGCCTCATCGCCGCCTTCTTCACCTACCACCAAGACCACCAACTAAGGTCCCTACCCCACCTGGACCTCACCCAGTAGGCAACGCCGCTCAGGCCCCCGGCCGATCGCCCCGCAGCCGGTCCCGCCCAACCGGCACCCCCCCACCGCCCGCGGCCCTCCCACAGTCAGTGGTCGCGCCGATCGCGACGGCCGCTGCCCAGCCCACGCCTGAGTAATCGCCCGTCGCTCCGCCCCGTCCTCGTAGATCCCGCCGGCGATGCAGCTAACGCGAACCCGCCACCGCGCCCCTGCCCCGACACAGACCAACCCACGCCGTACGACGTCAGCCCCGCCCACGCCCCGACGGATCCACCGGCCGCTCAACGCCGCCCCGCCCACCACCGGGCGCGCCGGCCCCTCGAGCCCCGTTCCCCAACTGTGGCTTGTGCCGAACCGCCCCAGCCGCCGGCGCCAACCCACTGAGAAACCGTGCCTCGGTCCCGGCCTCCACTGGCATGCCAGCCCTCCGCGCGGTCGACTGTCGGTCGTCTGCGGGCCGCGCTGCGCCTTCGTGATTCCGGGGCTCTGCACCCCGCCCTTCGACTCGACTGGCAAGCGCTGGCGGCGGCAACTTGGTGAGGTCTATCTCCCCGCCGTGACTGCTCGTCCGTTCTTGTGCTCCGCCGACCTTTTGGTGCTGTTGCTGTCGTGCCAGCAAGAAGTTTGGGGTCGACGAGGCATATGGAGCCGCAGTATTGGTCGCGTAGTGTTCGCGAATCCTCTGTGCGGCTGCGTCCAAGGCAGCGGTGCTGTCTTTCGCTGCGACCTGGCCAGCGCTTTCAAGGGTTGATTTGTGGAGCTTCGTCCAGCCTGCGTGCGCCATGGAATTGATCAGTTCCGCACGAGCGGCTTGCTGATGTTCGGCGTCGGCGGGAACGATGTCGCTCAACCGATTCTTCACGAGCTCGTCCGCAATCGCGTCCCACCGCATCACGACCGGCTGATCGAGAGCCCGGATCGCCAGGTCGCGGGCGCCTTCCGGGCCTGCGGCGTACTCGAGAAGCTCTGCGGTGGCGTGGTGGGCGTGCGGATACTCTGGCGCCGGGTCCGGTAGGTCGTCGTAGCCGGCCAACGCTGCGAACGCGGAGGCATCGTCCACAGCGACCCACTCGGTCAGGCCTTCGTCGAGAGCTTTGGAACGCTCTGAGAGTACGGCGTTCGGCTCGTCGACGGCGTTGATCTCGACTCGTGCGTGGTAGGCCTCGTGCAGGATGGTCGTGAGCGCCTGGGCTTGTTCTTGTGGCGCGGCGTCGGGGCCGAGCTTGTCGAGCACGAGCTCTCTGGACAGCTGCAGGGAACCGTCAACCTGAAGGCTGCCCCACCTGCCGCCTTCGCCCACAATTTCGTACAGCTCACCGTTCCAGCGGTCGAGCTCTGCTGGCCGGGTTCTCCGCGCCGCCTCGTACAAGCGCACGAACCGCCGATACTCCTCCGACGAAGGATCGACCTGATAGACCGGCATCGCTTAGTGGCCGCCGTCGACTTCCTGCGGTCCGTCGAAGGGCCAGTACGGGTTACGGAGGGTGTCTTCGATGTGCTCCAGAACCCGAGTCAGGCCTCGGATGGCCGGTGCCTCATCAGCCGGTGCGCGATCGGCGATCTCGAAGATCTGCCGACGGGCCGCAGCCATCAGGGCAGTCCGCTCTTCGGCAGTGCCACCGGCTTCAAAGGCCGCTCGCTCGATCTCCATCGCCTCGACCATCAACGGGCTCGGCGGAGGCGGTGGGACGGCGTACTGCGGCAGCCGCTTGATCAGGTTCCCGGCAACTCGACGGTCGTCATCCGATTCGAGTTGGGGCAGCAACGCACGGAGTTTCTCCTCGGCCGGAGCAACGGCGTCGAGACCTTGACGCTGGATCTGTCGCTTCGCGGTGACGAACGCATTGTTGAACTCGTGAAACTGCATCGCTTCTCCTTGGCGCCGCATGTGCGAGCTACTCAACTCTGCCACTACTGAGGGACCTATAACTCCCTCTAGCTTCCGCAGCCAGCTTTCTGGGGTACCTTCACGCTGCTGTCGTTGGGATCAACCAGAACCGGCACAGCCTCGCCGATGCGCAGCTGGGTTGTGGCTACCTGAGTCTGGTTGATCTCGCCGTCGTCGCCGAGGGTGCTCTCCCAAGTGATGTTCCAGTGGGCGGTGGCTGTCACCGGGTACTTGCAGTCCTTGAGCTTGCTGGAGGTCTTCTTGTAGCGGTGCCCACAGTCGGGGGAGTCCTTGATGCCCATCGACTTCGCATACGGCGTGCCGGCGCCTCTGCAGCGGACGGTCTTGCCGTCGCCCATGGTCCAGTCGATCGCAGTCACCTGCGCCTTAGCAGTGACGGTCAGACCGGGCACGCTGGCCTCGCGTTCGATCGGGCCCCAGGTGTTCTCGCTCTTGGTCACCCACAACCAAACCGGCATGTTGACCAGGCCGACTTGTGTGGCCCCGGGCGCGGATTGGATCAGGGGCGGCGCGAGGTGCATCTCCGCAATCGCCCGGTAAGCCAACGTCAGCGGATCAATGACCACTGTGTCAGGCTCTCCAGGCAACCAGACCCACTCAGTCACCAAGTGCTGGCCCTCGTCGTAGCCCTGCTGCCGCACACAAGCCCAGATGCTGCCGTCTGTGTGGCCTTGCCACCGAGGGTCGGTGAAAGGAGGTGGCGGAGCCTCGCGGTGCATGTAGCACTGGTGACTGTTCGACCAGTTGCCCAGAGGAGAAGTGCAGGCCTGTGGTGCGTTGTGGAACTGGCACGTCGGCTTCTGCTGGGACACTGGCTTCTTGGTTCCGTCGCTCCCATCATCGGAGGGCGGCTTCGGCGGTTGAACATAGGAGCTCAGAACCCACGCACAGTAGTCCGCGGTGAAGCACTTCCAGACGTAGTCCGGACTCGGCCTTGGCGGACGGTCGTCAGCGAACGCATTCTGTTGTGGGGCCAAAACGAGTGCGGCCAGGGCAACGATCACCAATCTGCGGAGCCTGATCAGCATTGGCCCTGCCCTCTGTCCTCCACCAGCCACCACATCTTGGCGCCGCCATTCGAGCCGGGTGCATAAACTAAGCGAGACACAAAGGAATGCCTCTTACCGTTACCGGGTCCGAGCGGGACAGGTTTGCCGTTTTTCTGGAATCGAATGGTGACAGCGCTGCTGTCCAAGCAGCTTTTGAAGCGTACCTCGGGCTGTTCCAGGTCCAGCTTGACCGAGGTGACAGTTGTGTTCGTGATCTTCACGGCGCCCGTCTGGTACCAGCCGTCGTTCTTGAGGTTGATCAAACTCTCCAGCGCGCTGATGATCCACGCTCCACCGTTGCCCGCCTTCTCCAACGTGGTGCGGTTGATCGACGTTGGTGTCGTCGCCGCCTTGTCGACTGCTCCTCTGGCCGCCGTGTAGCGGGCCTTGGCGGCGTCGATGGCGGCCTGCTCCTCGGCTGTCCACGTTGGTGTTGATGGGGCAGCCGTCGGGGTTGAGGTTGGCGGGGCGGTGTTGGGGCGACCGGCTTCGGGGCTGCCTTGGCAGGCGGTTAGCGCTAGTACGGCGCAGAGGGCTGCGGTGGCGGGTCCGAGGGCTGGTCGGCGGGGCATGGGGGCTCCGTTTCTGGGTGAGGTGAGTTAAGGGTGTCATACGGAGGGTGAACGGCGGGGGAGTTATCCACAGGGGGCCGTGGGGGCAGCAGGTGGTTAGGGCTTGGCCGGGGGTGGCGGCGGGGAGGGGAGGCGGCGGGTAGCTGGCGGGTGTGGGGCGTTGTGAGGGTACGGCGGGGAATGGGAGAAGATTCCGGTATGTCGCCATTGGGTCGTCGCCGGGGTCGTGGGTTGGAGCGGGTGGGGGAGAAGGTGGTGGTGGCTCCCGAGAGGCATCCGAGTGGGGCGGTGCCGCCGGTTCTGCCGAGGGAGCTGGTGCCGGAGCATGTGGCGATCGTGATGGACGGGAACGGGCGGTGGGCCAAGCAGCGGGGGCTGGCGCGGACCGAGGGGCACAAGGCGGGCGAGGCGAGTCTGCTGGATGTGATCAAGGGTGGGATCGAGATCGGGGTGAAGCACATCTCGGCGTACGCGTTCTCTACGGAGAACTGGGCGCGGTCGCCGGAGGAGGTGCGGTTCCTGATGGGGTTCAACCGGGACGTGATCCATCGGCGGCGCGACGAGCTGGACGCGATGGGGGTGCGGGTGGTGTGGTCGGGGCGGCGGCCGCGGTTGTGGAAGAGCGTGATCGACGAACTGGAGTACGCGCAGGAGCGGACGAAGGACAACGACACGATCACGCTGCAGTTCTGTGTGAACTACGGCGGTCAGGCGGAGATCGCGGACGCGGCGAAGGCGATCGCCAAAGAGGTTGCCGCGGGCAAGCTCAATCCGGACCGGATCACCGAGAAGACGATCGCGAAGCATCTGTACAACCCGGGCGTTCCGCCGGTGGATCTGTTCGTGCGCTCGTCGGGGGAGCAGCGGACGTCGAACTTCCTGGTGTGGCAGCTCGCGTACGCCGAGATGGTGTTCCTGGACACGCTGTGGCCGGACTTCGACCGGCGCGACCTGTGGCGCGCGATCGAGATCTACGCGCAGCGCGACCGCCGGTACGGCGGCGCCGTACCGAACGAGGTCAGCCAGACCGAGGGTTAGCCGCCGAGAGTTAGCCGGACCCGAGGGGTAGCCGGACCGAGGGGGCTAGCCGGACCGAGGGTTGGGCAGCAGCCCGAGCTCGATGGCGACCGTCACCGCGCGGGTTCGGTCGTCGACGTCGAGTTTCGTGAACAGGCGCTGGAGATGCGTCTTCACGGTCGCTTCGCCGATGTACAGCTCACGCCCGATCTCGGCATTGCTGAGCCCGCGCGCGACCGCTGCCAGCACCTGCAGTTCGCGCGGTGACGGCTGTGCGACCGCGGACTGCGCCGGCGTACGCAGGCGGGACATCAACCGGGCGGCGACCGGTGGCGCGAGGACGGTCTCGCCGCGCGCGGCGGCGCGGATGCCGTCGAGCAGTTCGGCGTGCGGGGTGTCCTTCAGCAGGTAGCCGGTCGCGCCGGCTTCGACCGCGTGCAGGATGT
Source organism: Kribbella sp. NPDC005582 (assembly GCF_040605415.1). Classification (NCBI taxonomy): domain Bacteria; kingdom Bacillati; phylum Actinomycetota; class Actinomycetes; order Propionibacteriales; family Kribbellaceae; genus Kribbella; species Kribbella sp. NPDC005582. The sequence continues at coordinate 406,130 of NZ_JBEXCU010000004.1, read as the reverse complement.
CGGTATCCGTGTCGTACGTCGTCAGCACGAGCACCTTGGTCGCCGGATACCCGGAGGCGATCGCGCCGGTCGCGGTCACGCCGTCGGTGCGCGGCATCCGCAGATCCATCAGTACGACGTCCGGCCGCGTCGACTCGACCAGCGCCAGGGCCTCCGAGCCGTCGCCCGCTTCGCCGACCACGGTGATGTCGTCGGTCACCGAGAGCATGCCGATCAGACCGGATCGAACCACCGGATGGTCGTCGACGACGAGAACCCGGATGCTGGGCGCGGAGCCGGAGGCATGGGGTTGGTGGCCGGGGCTGGTCACGCGGTCTCCTGGGTTGTGGGGATGAGGACTTGGACCGTGGTGCCGCGGCCCGGCGCGCTGTCGACCTGGACCGTACCGCCGGACTCCTCGACGCGACCGCGCATGGCAGCGAGGCCAAAGCCACCAGACGGGCTATCGGGAGCGAAGCCCGAACCGTCGTCACGGATCTCGATCGAGACGCGCCCCGCGGACAAGCCCAACGTGATCAGCACCGAGGTCGCCCGGGCGTGCTTGCGGACATTCGCCAGCGCCTCTTGCGCAGCCCGCAGCAGAACGACCTGCTGGGACTGAGGCAGCTCGACAGCCTCCGACTCGTCCAGATCCAGCAGCACCTGGACGTCCACGCCGGTCTCGGCCGCGAAGCGCTCGCCCTGCCGCCGCAGTACCTCGGACAAAGTTGCTTCCGACAACGCCACCGGGGTGAACGCGGCAACCAACGCACGCGCTTCGGCGAGGTTCTCACGAGCCGTCGCCTCGATCTGCGCCAGCCGCTCCGCCACACCGTCACCGCCCCGTGCCAACTCCGCTGCACCGGTCTGCGACAGCATCACGATGCTCGTCATCCCCTGCGCGAGCGTGTCGTGGATCTCGCGCGCCATCCGCTCCCGCTCAGCCATCACACCGGCACTGTGGTGCGCCTCGGCGAGCTCGTCGCGGGTCGCGCGCAGCTCTTCGATCAGTACGCCGCGTTGCCGGCTCTCCGCGATGACCCGATCGATCCAGATCCCGAACAGCAGACTGACGACCAGGCTGACCAGCATCCACGGCAGGATCTCCCAGAAGGCGTCCCAGCCCCAGCCGGCGCTCCACAGCTGCGCGGTTCCGCACCCGGTCACCAGCGCCAGGCTGAACCCGATGCCGTCCTTCAGGCTTCCGGACAGCAGCCAGACCTGGGCGGAGGCGATGAACATCATGAAGACCGAGGTCGGGTTCAGTCCGACCAGCACCATCAGGCACCCGATCAGCACGACTCGGTACACGATCGACGGCAGCAGCCGCCGCGACGTCACCGCCGGCCACCCGACGAACTGGTACGTCGCTCCCAGCAGCGCGGTCGCCCCGACCACGATCCAGCGGTGCGGCGTACTCAGCTCCGTGGTGAGTGCGACAGCCAGGGTCATCGCCAGCAGAACCCAAAAGACGATGTTCCATCCGAGCAGGGTCCGGTCCCCGACCACTTGGTCCGCCCGCGGGCTGGTCGCTTCCATGGCGACCATCTTCCTCCACCGCAGGACCCAGACGCGCGAACCGCCCGACGACAACCCGGTACGGCGCTCACCCGCGCGGGCCGGCGCCGTACCGGGGAGCCGTTCCATCAGCCCGCGTCCCGGCGGGTCCAGCGGAACATCCGCTGGGCGAAGACGAGGCCGACGACCAGCCAGACGCTCAACATGATCGCTGCGGTCCCGATGTGCCAGGACCCGCCGGGCTCGTTGACCACGAAGCTGTCCGGCAGGAACACCGACCGCATGCCCTGGGCGAGCCACTTCAGCGGGAAGACCGATGCGATCGACTGCATCCAGCTCGGCAGGCTGCTGTAGACGAAGTAGACGCCGGAGATGAACTGCAGCAGCAGGACGACCGGCGTGACGACGGCAGAGGCCGCCTTTCCGGACCGGGGGACGCCGGAGAACGCGATCCCGAGCACCGAGCCGGACGCCGTCCCGAGCACGAAGATCCACAGGAACCGCAGCCACTTGCCGGGGTCGGTGGGGATGGCGACGTCGAGCAACAGGCCGGCGACCGTCAGCAGCAGGGCGAACTGCAGGATCGACGTGGTCAGGACCAGCCCGATCTTGCCGATGAAGTAGGCCTGCGGCGACATCGGCGTACCGCGCAGCCGCTTCAGGGTGTCCTGGTCGCGCTCGATCGCGATCGAGATCGCCAGCGACTGGAAGCTGGTCAAGAAGATGCCGGAGGCAATCATTCCGGGCGTGAAGTAGGTCGCCGCGGTGACGCCGCCGTCGAAGTTCGAGCCGCTGAAGACCGCGGAGAAGATGGCGAGGAAGATGATCGGGAAGAAGAACGTGAAGATCAGTGCCTCGCGCTCGCGGAAGAACTCCTTCACCTCGAGCTTGGTGCGGGACAGCCCGACCTTCCAGGTCGAGGGCAACACGGTGGCAGTGCTCATCGGACCGCTCCTTCAAGCTCCGCGGCGGCCGCCGTGTGGGCGGTACCGATCAGTTCCAGGTAGATGTCTTCCAGGCTCGGCCGGCGTACCTGCAGCTCCGGTACCTCGCCGCCGTACTGGGCCAGCAGCCGCGTGACCTCGGCGGTCGGGGTGTCGGTGCGGATCTCCCGGAGGCCGTCCGCGGCCAGCCAGGAGACGCGGGCGGTTCGGGCGCCGCGTCCACCGAGCGTGTCCGGGGTCGCGATCTCGAGCATCTTGCCGTCCGCGATCACGCCGACCCGGTCGGCCAGTTCCTCGGCCTCGTCCAGGTAGTGCGTGGTCAGCACGATCGTGGTGCCTTCGGTGCGGAGGTTCTTGATCAAGGTCCAGAACTGGCGGCGCGCCTCTGGGTCGAAGCCGGTGGTCGGCTCGTCGAGGAACAGCAGTTCCGGGTTGCCGATCACGCCGAGGGCGACGTCGAGCCGGCGACGCTGACCGCCGGAGAGCTTCCGGGTCCGCGTCTTCCGCTTCTCCTCCAGGCCGACCGCGGCGATCACCTCCTCGGGATCACGTGGCGACGGGTAGTACCCGGCGAAGTGGTGAACCAGCTCGGCCACCGTCAGCTCGGCCTCGTCTCGCGAGGTCTGCGCCACGATCCCGATCCGCGCCCGCCACTTCCGATCGCCGTGCGCCGGGTCGCTGCCCAGGACGTCGATCTCACCTTCGTCGGCGTGGCGATACCCCTCCAGAATCTCCACGGTCGTCGTCTTGCCGGCCCCGTTCGGCCCCAGCAGCGCGAACACCTCACCGCGGTGGATGTCCAGATCCACGCCGGCCACCGCCACCTTGTCCGGGTAGCGCTTCACCAGCCCCCGCACCCTCACTGCCTCGTCTGTCTGCATGCCTCAACTCTCCCGTCCGCACCGCCTGCCCAGGGAGCGTCACCCGGCGGACCCTCTGTCCCCCGACCGGTGGACACAGCTGTCGGTAAGGACACGTAGTAGTGCTGGATTCGGGGCCCAGGGAGCCTCGTCTGAGCGTGGCGGCCGGCCGCGGAGGTGGACACTACGTGCCCTTAGCGACGCGGAGAATCCGCCACGCCCGCAGGTGCTGACGGGAGTGGGGTCAGGCGGTTAGCGTCGGGGGATGGGACAGACGGTGCGTGGTGTGGTGGCGGCGGCCAAGGGTGCTCCGGTGACGATCGAGGAGATCACCATCCCGGATCCAGGGCCGGGGGAGGCGGTGGTCCAGATCCAGGCCTGCGGGGTCTGTCATACCGACCTGCACTATCGCGAGGGTGGCATTAACGACGAGTTCCCGTTCCTGCTCGGGCATGAGGCGGCCGGGATCGTCGAGAGCGTCGGCGAAGGCGTCACCGACGTGCAGCCCGGTGACTTCGTCGTACTGAACTGGCGGGCGGTTTGCGGTAGCTGTCGCGCCTGCCTGCGCGGCCGCCCGTGGTACTGCTTCAACACGCACAACGCGAAGCAGAAGATGACGCTCAAGGACGGTACCGAGCTGAGTCCCGCGCTCGGCATCGGCGCCTTCGCCGAGAAGACGCTGGTCGCCGCGGGCCAGTGCACCAAGGTGGATCCAGCCGCCAAGGCCGAGGTCGCCGGCCTGCTCGGGTGCGGCGTGATGGCTGGCCTCGGCGCCGCCATCAACACCGGGAACGTCGGCCGCGGTGACACTGTCGCGGTGATCGGCTGCGGCGGCGTCGGTACGGCGGCCGTCGTCGGCGCACGCTTGGCCGGAGCAGCGAAGGTGATCGCGGTCGACATCGACGAGCGCAAACTGGCCACCGCCCAGGAGCTCGGCGCGACCCACGCGATCAACTCCCAGGACCTAGACCACGACGGTGTGGTCGAGGCGATCCAGGAGCTGACCGGCGGGTTCGGCGCCGATGTCGTGATCGACGCGGTCGGCCGCCCCGAGACCTGGAAGCAGGCGTTCTACGGCCGCGACCTGGCCGGCACCGTCGTGCTGGTCGGTGTTCCGACCCCGGACATGCGGCTCGAGATGCCGCTGCTGGACTTCTTCGGGCGCGGCGGTTCGCTCAAGTCCAGCTGGTACGGCGACTGCCTGCCGAGCCGCGATTTCCCCCTGCTGATCGACCTGCACCTGCAGGGCCGGCTGCCGCTCGACCGGTTCGTCTCCGAGACGATCGCACTGGAGGACATCGAAGCCGCCTTCGCCAAGATGCACCACGGCGACGTCCTGCGCTCGGTCGTGCTCTTCTAGACGACGAAAGAGATCCAGGTGTCCGGCGGAGCGTCGGGCCGGCCCTTGATCGGCCGACGCTCCTCCGTCCACGCGTCCCCGGACATCGTCGCGGCGACCCGCCGCCAGAAGCGCACCGCGGTCTCGTTGTTGTCCTGGAACGCGACCTCACACGGTCCAGGGTGATGTGCGAGTACCTCCTGAACCGCCCGCAGCCCCAGACCACCACGCCGTACCGGTCGCACGATGAAGAAGCTGTTCAGCACCCGCACCGGCTGTTGCAGCGCCCGCATCAGGCAGTATCCGATCGGGTGCTCGCCGCTGTGGAAGATGTACCCCGCCCACTCCGGGTCCCCGATCAGCGCCGACTCCAGCCACTCGCTGCGGTAGCTGCCGTCGGGCTTCGGCAGTTGCCCTTGGAACTCCGACAAGTCGTGGCGGAACATCAGGTACAGCCGCTCCATCACCACTCGATCGTCGGCGTCGAACCGCCGTACGGCCAGGTCTGTCATCGGTCTCCTCCGCTCGAAACGCAGAAAAGCCTCCCGCCGGAATCATCCGGTAGAAGGCTTACTGCGTGCAGTCTATCAACCCAAGGGGGCGGTCTTCCCGGCGACCCAGTCCATATCGGGGTAGCGCGTCCCCGCCGGCGTGAGCTCGGACAGCGCGGCGAGATCCTCCTCGCTCAGCTCCACCGACAGCGCGCCGGCGTTCTCCTCCAGGTACTTGCGCCGCTTCGTGCCCGGGATCGGCGCAATATCGTTGCCCTGAGCAAGCACCCAGGCGAGCGCCACCTGTCCTGGCGTCGCGCCAAGCCGGGCGGCGACTGCGCGAACCCGGTCGACCAGCGCGAGGTTGGCGTCCAGGTTCTCGCCGGTGAAGCGCGGCAGCGTACGGCGGAAGTCGTCAGCGGCGAGTTGGTCCGGCAACGCGCCGGTCAGCATGCCCCGGCCGAGCGGCGAGTACGGAACGATGCCGATCCCGAGCTCGCGGCACGTCGGCAGTACAGACTCCTCGATGTCCCGGCTGAACAGCGACCACTCCGACTGCACCGCGGTGATCGGGTGCACGGCATGCGCCCGCCGGATGGTCTCCGCCGAGGCCTCGGACAACCCGACGTACCGGATCTTGCCGGCCTCGACCAGCGACGCCAGCGCGCCGACCGTCTCTTCAATCGGTACGGCGGGATCCGCGCGGTGCTGGTAGTACAGCTCGACGTGGTCGACGCCCAGCCGGGTCAGCGACCGGTCGATCGCGGCGCGCACGTACTCCGGCGAGCCGTTCACCCCACGCGTGGCGGTCCGCGGATCGCCGACGATGCCGAACTTGGTCGCGAGGAACACCTCGTCCCGGCGGTCCTTGATCGCCCGGCCGATCAGCTCCTCGTTGGCCCCGAATCCGTACATGTCGGCGGTGTCGAGGAACGTGATCCCGAGGTCGAGCGCGCGGTGCAAGGTCGCCACCGACTCGACGTCGTCGGGCTCGCCGTACGCGAAACTCATGCCCATACAGCCCAGCCCGAGCCGGCTGACCTCAGCGCCTTCGTTTCCCAATTTCACAAGCTTCTCCCTGATTCAGGTGTGTAGGCGGCGATCTTGTAGTCGGTCACCGCGAGCGCGGACTGCAGATCGTGCAGCCGGCGCAGGATGGTGGCGCGATGCGCCTGCATGATGGCGAGCCGCTCCGGCTCGGTGCCCGGACCCTGTTCCACCAGGTCCAGGTAGTGGCCGATGGCGGCGATCGGCATGTCGGAGGCGCGCAGCCGGGTGACGAACACGATCCGGGTCAGCGCGTGCCGGTCGTAGGACCGGTAGCCGGACTCGTCGCGGTCGACGCTGACGAGTCCGATCCGTTCGTAGTACCGCAGCGTGTGCGCGGTCAGGCCGGTCGCCTCGGCGGCCTCGGCGATCGACAATCGTTCCGGGAGGTCCGAGGGCAGCTCGAGGAGTCCGAGCAGCTGGAGATCGATCGGTGCGACGAGGAGTTCGGCCATGTCCTCGACGGTATGCCTTCGAGTGCGCTCAAAGGCAAGCCGGACTGTGGACTACGCCTGCTGGCAGTCCGCGCAGGTGCCGAAGATCTCGAGCGTGTGGCTGATCTCGGCGTACCCGTGCTCGGCGGCAACCTTGTCGGCCCAGCGCTCGACGGCCGGTCCCTCAACCTCCACAGTGCGCCCGCAGTTGCGGCAGACCAGGTGGTGGTGGTGACCCTTCGAGCACCGCCGGTACGCCGTCTCGCCGTCGGCGGTCCGCAGTACGTCGACCTCGCGGGAATCGGCCAGCGCCTGCAGGGTGCGGTACACGGTGGTCAGCCCGACGGCCTCGCCGGCTGACCGCAGTTGCGCGTGGATCTCCTGGGCAGTCCGGAAGTCGTCGAGCGAGTCGAGCGCCAAAGCGACCGCTGCGCGCTGACGGGTCGAGCGTGTTCCGATGGCCACCGTTCCTCCTGTCCTCACCGGCTTTTCCGCAGCATCGCCGACAATTGTCTCAGAACTCAGCAAATCAGTGCTCATCCCAGTGGTCGCCGTGCGCCGCATGCAAGTGACCGTCGTGGACGTAGTCGACGTGATCGCCGTGGTCGACCTTCTTGTGACCGCACTCCTGGCTGTGTGCGTGCGGGTGCGTCGCGCTGACCACGTGCGGCTCCGGAGCCGGTACGCCGATCTCCGGCTCCTCGTCGTCGAGAGGCGCGACCCGTCCGGCCCGCCGCCGGAGCAGCGTGCCGACGGTCGCGGCGACGACGAAGCCGGCCAGCGCCAGGACGACGATGGTCGCGCCGGGTGCGACGTCCGCGTTGTACGACGTGATGATGCCGGCCAGGCACGCGGTCACGCCGATCGCGCAGGCGGTGACGAACGTACTGCGGAACGATCGAGTGATCTGCTGAGCGGTAGCCACCGGAACGACCATCAGTGCGCTGACCAGCAGCAGGCCGACGGTTCGCATCGCCACCGTCACGGTCACCGCGGCCATCACCGCGATCAGCAGGTTGAGCAGTTGGACGCGCAGCCCGGTGACTCGCGCGAACTCCTCGTCCTGGCAGACCGCGAACAGTTGCGGGCCGAGGCCGATGGCGATGACCAGGACGGTCACGGCCAGCCCGACCACGACGTACAGGTCACTGGGGGAGACGGTGGTGAGCGAGCCGAACAGATAGGTATTCAGTGTGGCGGCGCCTTGACCGGCTAGGCCGATCAGCAACACGCCACCCGCGATTCCGCCATAAAAGAGAAGGGCGAGCGCGACATCGCCGGACGCCTTCCCGCGGGCCCGGACGAACTCGATCGCGGTCGCGCCGATGATCGACACGATGATCGCGGTCAGCACCGGCGCGGTCCCGGTGAGCAGACCGAGCGCGACCCCGGTGATCGCGATGTGCCCGATACCGTCGCCCATCAGCGACAACCGCCGCTGCACCAGGTACGTACCGATCGCCGGCGCGGACAGCCCGGTCAGCAGCCCCGCGATCAACGCGCGCTGCATGAACTCCAGCTGAAACAGGGTCATGAGGTGAGCCAGCCTGAGTCGTCAGAAGGATCGTGGGAATGGTGGACGTGCGCGTGGGTCTGCGAGGCGTGCGGAGGACCGTCGTACACGATGCGGCCGCGGCGCAGAATGATCGAGCGATCGATCAGCGCGTCCATCGGGCCGAGGTCATGGCTGACCATCACCACGGTGGTGCCGCGCTCCACCCGCTCGCGGATCGCGTCCGCGAAGATCTGCTGACTGGCCAGGTCGACCCCGGCGGTCGGCTCGTCGAGGATCAGCAGGTCCGGATCCGAGACCAGAGCGCGCGCGATCAGCACCCGCTGCTGCTGCCCGCCGGACAGCTCGGCGACGGCGTCCTTGCGCCGGTCCGACATGTCCACGACCCGCAGTGCGTCCTCGATCGCCGCCTTGCCGGCTGCGCCCAGCGGCGCGAACAACCGCCGCCGCGACAGCAGCCCCGATGACACCACTTCATACACAGTCGCCGGTACGCCGCCCGCCGCGGTGATCCGCTGCGGCACGTAACCGATCCGCTTCCAGGCCCGGAACCGGGGAACCGGCGTACCGAACAACCGCACCTCGCCGCGGGCCGCGGGAAGCAGCCCGACGACGGTCTTGATCAGGGTGGACTTGCCGGAGCCGTTGGTCCCCAGTACGGCGACCACCTCGCCTTGACGGATCTGCAGATCGACGCCGCGCAGCACCAGACGACCGCCCAGGTCGACCGAGAGATCGGTGACCTGGACGGCCTTCGCGGCGGTGTCTGGTTCCGCGTTCTTGCCTGACCGGGGCGGTGGGGTGGGGTCGTTATTGAACAGTGTCACGCGCAGCTGTTCGCCTTCCGGAGCTCCTGGAGGTTCTCCCGCATCAGGCTCAGGTAGGTCTCGTGGGAGTTGGCGTCCGACAGGCCCTCGATCGGGCTCAGGACGGCGGTCTTGACGCCGACGTCGCGCGCGATCGTCTCGGCCACCTTCGGGCTGACCAGGTCCTCGTAGAAGATCGTGGTGACGTGTTGCGACTTCACGATCTTCTGCACCTCCTCGATGCGGGCCGGGGTCGGCTCGGCGTCCGGGGTGAACCCGGCGATGCCGACCATCGTCAGACCGTACCGCTTCGCGAGGTACGCGAAGGCCTCGTGGCTCGTCACGAACGTCTTCAGTTTGCAGTTCGCCAGACCGGACTTGTACTCGGAGTCGAGTTTGCCGACCTCGTCGAGCAGCGTTTTCGCGCGGGCCTTGTAACCGTCCGCATTGGCGCTGTCGGCCGCGGCCAGCTTGTCGGTGACCGCGGTGACGACAGCGGCGTACCGGACCGGGTCGAGCCAGAAGTGCGGGTCGAGGGCCTCGTCGTCGTGCGCGGCCGGCTTGACCTCGCCCTCCTCGTGCTCCTCGAAGTCCGCTCCGGTGGCCTCGAGTGTCGCGGCCGGCGCGACGTCGAAGCCGGCATCCTTGGCGTTCTGCGCGACGGCCTCGTCGACGGCCGGCTGCAGGCTCTTCTCGTAGACGACCAGCTTCGCGCTCGCGATCTGGCCGACCTGCTTCGGCGTCAGTTCGAGGTCGTGCGGTTCGACGCCGGGCGCGGTCAGTGTGGTGACATTGACCGCGTCACCCCCCACTGTGCGGGCGATGAACTCGAGCGGGTAGAACGAAGCAACGACGTCGAGCTTGCCGCCGGAGCCACCAGCGGCGGGTGACCCTCCGCATCCGGCCAGGGTGACGGCCGCCAGGACGGCGGCACCGGCGACGACAGCGCGAAGACAAGATCTCATGACAATCATTTTCATTTAAGTGGAGATGATTGTCAAAACAGGGAGTTCAACCGATGAACAGCCGACCTGCGGGGCGCCGCCGCGCCGACCGCAAGGGAACCCGTCGCCGCACCCTCGACGTACCCGCCGGGCACGGTCATGGTCACGGTCACGGGCACAGCGGCGATCACGTGGTCGACACCTCGGTGGTGGATCAGGACGCGATCGTGGCCCGCCGGGTCCGGATCGTGGTCGCGGCGGTGCTGGCGCCGCTGATCACGGCCGCGGTGATCGCGATGATCGTGATGTGGCCGGGCGGCGGGGTGTCGGTGGCGTCGTACCAGACCGCCACGGCGCGCGGCGAGGTCACCAAGCTCGCGCCCTGCCCGGACAAACGGGACCAATGTGATCTGGCCTCGATCAAGCTGTCCACCGGCGCGGACAAGGGCAAGGTGGTGCCGGTCCAGGTGCCGCAGGCGGGCAAGGTTCCGATCTCGATCGAGGTCGGTCAGTCGTTGATGCTCGGCGTCCAGACCGACGCGAAGGACATCGCCGATCGCTACCAGTACGTCGATCACGACCGCTCCAAGCCGCTGTTGATCCTGGCGGCGGTCTTCGCGCTGGCCGTGGTCGCGCTGTCGCGCTGGCGTGGTTTCGCCGCGCTGATCGCGCTCGCGGTGACCGCGGTGATGCTGACGCAGTTCATCCTGCCGGCGATCCTCAAGGGCTCGAATCCACTCGTGGTCGCGGTGGTCGGCGGCACGGTGATCATGGCGATAGCGCTGTTCTTGACCCATGGGATCAACGCGGAGAGTTCGATCGCGTTGTCGGGAACCATTGCTGCGCTGGGGATGACCGTCGTACTGGGGTGGTTCTTCACCAAGTTCTGTCAGCTGACCGGTCTCGCATCGGATGGAGCGTCGGCAGCGAAGCAGTTCGCGCCGAATCTCAGTCTGACCGGTCTGCTGGTGGCCGGCATGGTGATCGGCGCGCTCGGCGTACTCGATGATGTGACGGTCACGCAGGCCGCTGCCGTGTGGGAGTTGTCGGCCGCCAATCCGTCCGCGTCGCGCGCCGAGCTGATCAGCGCCGGGCTGCGGATCGGTCGCACTCACGTCGCGTCGGTGGTGAACACGCTGGTTCTCGCGTACGCCGGCGCTGCGTTGCCGGTGCTGATCACGTTCGCGATCCAGGGGTTGCCCGGGCAGTACGTGATCTCGACCGAACTGGTCGCGATGGAGGTGGTCCGGGGTCTTGTCGGCAGCCTCGGAATTATCGCCGCCGTACCGCTGACGACGACGCTCGCGGCCCTCGCGGTCGCCGACCGCAGCCGGGACCTGGTCGCCGCGCCGCAACCGTGACAACAACAACTGACAACAACTGAAAATCAGCCCTTCCCCGGGGGGCCTCAGGCTCCTAGAGTGCAATTAAGTCACGGAGAGTCCGCCAATGACTACCTTCTGTGGCTGATACGGGGTGAGGAGTGCTGATGAGATTTCGCCATCGGGACGGCTCTGTCGTCCACCTGGGGTATTCCGCGACAGTTCTGCCTGCCACCGACCTGGACGAACTGCTCAAGTGGCTGGACGCCTGCGCGGGCGCCGCGCGGGCTGAGCTCGGCGTACCGACGCTGGGAATCGGCCTGTGGCTGGTGAGCCCGCTCGCCGACCGGCTGGCCAACTCACCGGTCGCGCTGCGCAGACTGCAGCGCGCGTTGACGCGGCACCAGCTCGAAGTTGTTTCGCTGAACGGCGTCGCCCACTCGGCGTTCGCCGACAAGGTTGTTGGCTCCAAGGTCTACTGCCCGGACTGGACCGACACCGAACGACTGCGTTACACGGTCGACCTGGTCGACATCCTCGCCGAGTTGTTGCCAGCAGACGCGGAGTACGGCTCAATCTCGACCCTGCCGCTGGCTTGGCGCGAGCCTTGGTCCAAACAGCGCAACGAGGCCACGCGGGTCGCCTTCGACCGGCTGGAATTCCATCTGGATCGGACCGAACGGCGTACGGGTCGGAGGATCCGGATCGCCGTCGAGCCCGAGCCCGGCTGCGTGCTGGAGATGGTCGGCCAAGCCGCCGGCTGGCTGAGCACCTACGTCAGCCCTGACGCCGGCAAGTCCCGCATCGGCCTCGGCCTCGACACCTGTCACCTGGCCGTGCAGTTCGAGGAGCCAGGCCCCGCCTTCGAAACCCTCTGGCGTGCCGGCGTGGACATCGTCAAAGGCCAACTCTCAGTTGCCCCCCAACTCGTCGATCCCTCCGACGGCGCCGGCCGCCAAGCCCTCAACGACCTCAGCGACCCCAAGTACCTCCGCCAGGTCCGCGAGTGGTGCGGCCCCGGCGTCGACGACATCGACCTCGCCTACCAACTCTCCGGCCACGCCTGCTGGCGCATGCACGCCCACATCGCCGCCCACGAACCACCCCCGGCGCCCCTCACCGCCACCACCGCCGTACTCGACGAATGCCTCAACCGTCTCGTCGGCGGCGGCCACCCCCTCACGCACCACCTCGAGTCCGAGACCTACACCTGGTCCCGCCCACCCCGGACCCGCCCCCAACTGGCCAAACGCATAGCCGCCGAACTCACCTGGCTCCGCGACCGCCTTACTGCGCTGGGTTTGCAGGAGATCTTGGACTGAGCAGATCGGCGTAGTCGGGCAAGGGTGCCGAGCCGAGCGCCTTGCCGACGGCGTTCTGCGACCAGATGAACCGTTGGATCGGTGTCGGCAGCTTCGGTACGACGGATGCCGCCCAAGGCAGCAGGCGGAGCGCGGCCGGTCCGCCCGGGATGATCGAACCCATCACCTTCGGGCCGATCGCGCGACTCCGATCGACCATCTGGCGAACCTTCGCCTCGTAGCTGCGCAGACCATCGGGACCGTTCGCGGCCAGTTCCCCGGCCAAGATGTACGCCGTCGCGATGGCGAGGCTGGTGCCGCCACCCACCGCGGGCGCGGGGCAGTAGCCGGCGTCGCCGACCAGGCCGATCCGGCCGCGCTGCCAGGTGTCGAGCGTGATCTGGGCGATCGCGTCGAAGTAGAAGTCGTCGGCGGCCTCCAGGTGTTCGAGCAGCTGCGGTACACGCCAGCCGTAGTCGTCGAACTCCCTTGCCAGCAAGCGCTTCTGCTCGTCCTTGTCGCGGTAGTCGTACGCGAGCTCGGTGTCGGTCCGGAACATGAACGCGGCCCGGGCCTGCCCGGTCTGCCGGACGCCGTACGTTGCCGCGAGCCGGTTGATGGACTGATGGGTGAGCATCTCGGTGCCGAGCCCGAACAGATCGGGTGTCGAGTAGACGGCAAGGTAGCCGCCGAGATGCCGACGGACCGGCTCCTCCGGGCCGAAGGCCAGCCGGCGCACGGTGGAGTGCATGCCGTCCGCGCCGATCACCACGTCGTACCGGCGCGGCGCGCTGTGCTCGAAGGTCACATCGACTCCAGCGCCGTCATCGGCGAGCGCGGTGATCGAGTCGCCGAACAGGTACTCGGAGGTGTGAGCGGTCGCGGCCGACAGGATCCGGGTCAGCTCACCACGGAGGATCTCGACGTGGCGGTCGGACATCCCGGCGTACAGGCGGCCGAGGTCGACGTGCACGGGCCGGGCGCCGGTTCGCTCGATGGTCAGCTTCTCGATCATCGTCCGCGCGTCGACGACCTCCGCCCACAACCCCATCTGCCGGACGACGTCGGTCGCGTGCCCGAACAGGTCGACGGCGTGCCCGCCGAGTCCGTGCCGCAGTGCCGGCGTCCGCTCCACGACGGTCGTCTCCACGCCGTACCGGTCCAGCCAGTAGGCCAGCACCGGCCCGGCCACGCTCGCGCCCGAGATCAGGACCTTCATGGCGTTCCTCCCTTGTTTACTTAACGGAAGGTAAGCAGCCTGATGAGGCGCATGTCAATGGCTTACTTAACGGAAGGTCAGTTATTCTCGGCAGATGCCGAGACTGCGCACGGACGACCCCAAGGCCCGGATCCAGCAGGTCGCGCTCGAGCTGTTCGCCGAGCGGGGCGTCCAGCAGACCAGCCTCCGCGACATCGCCGACCGTCTGGGCGTCACCAAACCCGCCCTCTACTACCATTTCGCGTCCCGCGAAGACCTGCTGAACAGCCTCGTCCAGCCCCTCATCGACGACTTCGACGCCTACGTCACCGCGCAGGAAGCCGCGGCTCCGGTCGGCCCCCAGGACCTGCTCACGTCCTACTTCGACCTCGCGCACCGCAACCGCTGGCTGATCCAGATCCTGCTGCGCGATCTCGCCGTTCTCACCGAGCTGAAACTCGCCAGCCGGATGATGGCCTGGCGTGCCCGCCTCACCGAACTTCTCATCGGCCCCACCCCGACGCTCGACGCCAAGGTCCGCGCCATGGTCGCCCTGGGTGGCCTCTCCGACTCCGCCGTCATGTTCGACGACGAGCCCCTGGAAGTTCTCCGCACCGCCGCCGTCGCGGCCGCCACCGACTGCTTGGGAACCTCAGGCTGATTCGCGGATGACTAGCTCGGTGGGGAGGGTGACGGGGTCGGCGGCGCCGTTGGTGAGGAGGGTGAGAAGGAGCTGGACTGTTTGGACTGCTTGGGCGGTCATGGGGGAGCGGATGGTGGTGAGGGCGGGGGCGGTGTAGAGGGCGGCTTCGATGTCGTCGAAGCCGATGACGGCTACGTCGTCGGGGACTCGGCGGCCGGCTTCGCGCAGCGTGCGGAGGGCGCCGATGGCCATCAGGTCGTTGGCGGCGAAGACCGCGTCGAGGGTGGGGTCGTCGTCGAGGAGCTGGCGCATGGCGTCAGCGCCGGAGATGCGGGTGAAGTCGCCGAGGGCGATGATCGAGCGGCGGCCGGTGTCGTGGAGGGTGTCCCGGTACGCCGCCAGGCGCTCTTGGGCGGCGGTCATGTCGAGGGGGCCGGAGATGGTGGCGATTCGGCGACGATCCTGGTCGAGGAGGTGCCGGACGGCTTGGGTGGCGCCGCCGTGGTTGTCGTTGTCGACCCAGGGCATCAGGCCGGGGGTGGCGAGACGGCCGTGCGAGACGATCGGGAGACCGGTCCGCGACAGTACGGCGGGGAGCGGGTCGGCGCCGTCCATCGAGACCAGGATCGCGCCGTCGACGTGGCCGGCGGCCAGGTACTGCTCGACGCGCAGGCGGCTCTCGTCGGAACCGGCCAGGACGAGTGAGACCTGTTTGCCGGCGCGCTCGAGTTCGCGGCTGGCGGCGCGGACGACCATCGCGAACATCGGGTCGTCGGAGACAAGGCCGGCCGGGGGATCGGAGACGATGATCGCGATCGTGTTGGTCCGCTGGGTGACGAGGTTGCGGGCCGCGCCGTTCGGCACGTAGCCGAGCTCGGCGACCGCGGCCATCACGGTCTCCCGGATCGCGGGCGCGACGGTCGGCTCCCCGTTGATCACGCGGGACACGCTCGACTTCGACACCCCGGCCCGGGCCGCCACCGCATGCAAGGTCGGCCGTCTCATGTCTCCGAGCATCCCATGGTTCCGGAACCTGTCAACTCTTGACACCGTTCCCCGAGAGGCAGAGTCTCGCTCTCAGGGAACGTTCCCTGAGTGTGCATTGTCCGACTGCCCCGGAGACGCCCATGCCACCCCGCACCCGCCCCAAGACCAGATCTGTCGCGGCCCTCGCCGCGCTCTCCCTCCTGCTCGGCCTGCTCGTCGCATTGCCCGCGCGCGCCGCCGACGTACTGCTCTCGCAAGGCAAGACCGCCACCGCGTCATCCTCGGAGAACGCCGTCTTCGGCCCCGCGGCCGCGGTCGACGGCGACCCCGGCACTCGCTGGTCGAGTGCGTTCGGCGATCCGCAGTGGATCCGGGTCGACCTCGGCGCGACCGCGACCATCTCCCAGGTCCAGCTTGCCTGGGAGGCGGCGTACGCGACCGCCTTCCAGATCCAGACCTCCGCCGACGGCAACACCTGGACCACCGTCAACAGCATCACGAATGGTGCCGGAGGCAACCAAACGATCAACGTCAGCGGGACCGGACGCTACGTCCGCCTGCTCGGCACCCAGCGCGCCACCCAGTGGGGCTACTCGCTGTGGGAGTTCAAGGTCTTCGGCAGCACCAGCGGCCCGGGCCCGAGCTCGGGTCTGCTGTCCTACAACAAGCCTGGCTTCGCCTCCACGCAGCAGAGCGACGGCAACTGCTGGGAGTGCACGCCGGCCCGCGCGTTCGACCTCGACCCGGCCAGCCGCTGGGCGACCGCGACCGACTCCGGCTGGGTCGACCCGGGCTGGATCTACGTCGACCTCGGTGCGACCGCACAGATCACCAAGGTCGTCCTGCAGTGGGATCCGGCCTCGGCGAAGTCCTACCAGTTGCAGGTTTCCAACGACGCCAGCAACTGGACCACGATCTACTCGACCACCAACGGTCCCGGCTTCAAGGAGACGCTGACCGTCTCGGGCACCGGCCGCTATGTCCGGATGTATGGCACGCAGCGCAACACGCCGTACGGGTATTCGCTGTGGGAGTTCCAGGTCTACGGCACCGGCGGCGCGCCCAACACGCCTCCGACCCCGCCGGCCGATCCGGCGAACCCGCCGCAATTGGTGTTCCAGGACAACTTCGACACCCCGGCCGGCACCAAGCCCGACGCGACCAAGTGGCGCGCCGACCCCGGCACCGGCCAGAACAACGAGCTGCAGGTCTACACCAACAACGACAACATCCAGACCGACGGCCAAGGCCACCTGGTGATCGAGGCCCGTCGCCAGGAAACCCCCGGTACGACGTGTCCCATCGACCCGGTCAGCGGCAAGGGCACCTGTCAGTACACGTCCGGCCGGATCAACACCGGCACCAAGTTCGACACGACGTACGGCAAGGTCGAGGCGCGGATCAAGGTGCCGAAGGGCAATGGTCTGTGGCCGGCGTTCTGGATGATGGGGAGCGACTTCCTCACCGGCCGCCCGTGGCCGTACAACGGCGAGATCGACATCATGGAGATCCTCGGTCGCGAGACCACCAAGGGCTATTCGACCCTGCACGCACCGGCCTACAACGGCGCCGGCGGGTACGGCGGTTCGTACGGCCTGCCCGGTGGCGCGGACTTTGCGAACGACTTCCACACCTGGACGATGCTGTGGAACTCCACCGGCATCACCTACCAGGTCGACGGCACCACGGTCTTCACCGTCGACAAGGCCCAGCTGGAGGCGACCCGCGGCCCGTGGATCTACGACCACCCGTTCTACCTGATCCTCAACCTCGCCGTGGGCGGCGACTTCCCCGGCCCGCCGAACGCGCAGACGCCGTTCCCGGCCCGGATGCTCGTCGACTACGTCCGCGTCTACCACTGAGGGGAGACCGACCATGCGCAAAGCTCTACTGACAGTGCTCGCGGTGCTCGCCGCCTACCTGGTGACGTCGGGCCCCGCCCAAGCAGCCGAAACCCTGCTGTCCCAGAACCGCCCGGCCCTCGCGTCGTCGACCGAAAACGCCGGTACGCCGGCCGCCGCGGCCGTCGACGGGAACAACGGCACTCGCTGGGCCAGCGGCTTCGCCGACAACCAGTGGCTGCGGATCGACCTCGGATCGACCCAGTCGTTCAACCGCGTGCTGCTGCGCTGGGAGGCGGCGTACGCTCGCGGGTTCCAGATTCAGACCTCCAACGACGGCAACGGGTGGACAACTGTCCACACGACCACCAACGGCACCGGCGGCGAGCAGAACCTCAACGTCGCCGGCTCCGGCCGGTACGTGCGCGTCCTGGTCACCGAGCGCGCGACCCAATGGGGAGCATCGCTCTGGGAGTTCCAGGTGTACGGCGGGACCGGCGGACCGATCGTCCGGGTCGCCGAGTTCCTGGCGGACTGCGCGTACACCCACCGCCTGCCGGACGACCCGATCGTGTTCCCGAACATGCCCGGGGCGTCACACATGCACAGCTTTTTCGGTGCGACCGTGACGAACGCCAACACCACGGTCGACGACCTCGCCAACTCGCCGACCAGCTGCAATCCGGCGGTCGACAGGTCGTCGTACTGGGTGCCGACGTTCTACTCGAACAACCAGCCGGTGGAGCCGACCGGTACGACGTTCTACTACCTCGGCGAAGGTGTTCGGGACGACGTGATCGCGCGGACGCAACCGCTGCCGTACGGGCTGCGGATCGTGGCCGGCAACGCCAAAGCGACCGGGCCGAACGACAACACGATCTCGCGCTGGTCGTGTCTGCACGCCGGTGACGCGGGAGCCGGGCACGACTTCATCACCTGCCCGGCCGGCTCGATGCTCGAGTCCTACCTGGACTTCCCGCAGTGCTGGAACGGTCGTGACCTCGACTCACCGGATCACAAGAGCCACATGGCGTACCCGGTGAACGGCGACTGCCCGGCGACCCACCCGGTCCCGGTGCCGAAGCTGCGCCAGGTCCTGCGCTATCCGGTGAACGGCTCCACGGCCGGCTTCCGGTTGGCCAGCGGAGGCGGGTTCACGATGCACGGCGACTTCTTCAACGCGTGGCCGGTCGACGAGATGGCTCGCCGGGTCAACGACTGCATCCGCCCGATCATCAAGTGCGGGGCGGACGGCCATCCGTGAGGAAGTACCTCGTACTGGCGTTGGCCGCCGGACTGCTCGGAGGATGTGGCGCACAGCCCCAGCCGCAACCTCCGGCGCCGGCGGCCTCCGTCGCCTCGGCCTTCAACGGGACCGACGCCGCCTGGCTCGGGCTGATGATCCCGATGGACGAGCAGTTCCTCCGGATCCTGAGCTTCGCGCCGACCAACTCCACCGATCCCGCCGTACGGCGGTTGGCCGCGGAGCTGACCGTTGGTCACCAGGCCGAGCTCAAGCAGCTGATCGCCTTGCGCGACCGGGCGAAGCTGCCGACCGCGAATGCCCATGCCGGGCACGACATGCCCGGCATGATGACCGACGAGGAGGTGGCCGCGCTGCAGAAGCTGCGCGGCCCCGCCTTCGACAAGGTGCTGCGGGCAGAGGTGAAGGACCATCTGGCCCAGTCGGCGCTCGTCAGCCGCAGCGTGCAGGCGGCCGGTCAGGAGCCCGCAGTGAAGAAGCTCGCGACCGCTATCGAGAAGAACCGAACCGTGCGATCGGCTGCGCTCGGCTAGGCGCCGGCGATGCGGGAGACGGCGAACAGCAGGATCACCAGGATCGAGAAGATCCGCAGCATCTTCGGCCCGGTCGTCACGGCCGGCCAGGACAGGAACGCGAGCCAGCCGAGCAGCAGCGCGAGCAGGATCAGGGCCGGGACCGCGACCGGAACCGGAGCGAAAACTCCGGCCAGTGCGAGCACTCCGGTGATCGCGGGCAGGGTCAGCTTCGGCATCCCGTGCAGCCGCGCGACGTACGGGTAGCTGATCTTCGTGATCCGCTGCCGCAGCGGGCTCACGGGCTGACTGCTGGGGGAACTCATGCGCCCATTGTTCCAGGTCATAGAGTGTGCTCCGTGTTCGTGGTGATCAGGTTCCGGGTTCCCGAGGCCGAGCAGGCGGAGTTCGCCGTCCGGCTGCGGGCCGCTGTCGACGTGCTCGGGAAGCAGAAGGGGTTCGTCGCGGCCCAGGTCGGGCGGAACGTCGACGACCCCGAGTTGCTGGCGCTGAACCTCGAGTTCCTGAACATCGGCAGCTACCGGCGCGCGCTGTCGCCGTACGAGGTGAAGCTGACCGCCGTACCGCTGCTGTCGCAGGCAATCGATGAGCCCACCGCCTACGAGGACCTGGCCGAGTTCGCGCTGTAGTACCGAATGCGACTCTGACCACCCCGGACCGTTAGCCTGGTGTTTTCCGTTCCCGACCTGTGCCCCGTTTCTGGAGTTCAAAAGTGCCCGTCGAAACCGTCGATGCCGTCGTCAGCCTCAGCAAGCGCAGAGGCTTCGTGTACCCCTGCGGCGAGATCTACGGTGGCACCAAGTCGGCCTGGGACTACGGGCCGCTCGGGGTGGAGCTGAAGAACAACGTCCGCACCCAGTGGTGGCGGTCGATGGTGACGAGCCGTGACGACGTCGTCGGCCTGGACTCCTCAGTGATCCTGCCGACCAAGGTCTGGGAGGCGTCCGGGCACCTGTCGGAGTTCGTCGACCCGCTGACCGAGTGCCAGTCCTGTCACAAGCGGTTCCGCGACGACCACCTGCGCGAGGACTACGCCCGGCGCAAGAACAAGGACGCCGACACCGTCGAGCTGTCCGAGATCGCGTGCCCGAACTGCGGCAACAAGGGCACGTTCACGCCGCCGCGGATGTTCAACGGCCTGCTGAAGACCTACCTCGGCCCGGTCGAGTCCGAGGAGGGCCTGCACTACCTGCGCCCGGAGACCGCCCAGGGCATCTTCGTGAACTTCGCGAACGTGATGGGGACGGCGCGGAAGAAGCCGCCGTTCGGGATCGCCCAGATCGGCAAGAGCTTCCGCAATGAGATCACCCCGGGCAACTTCATCTTCCGGACCCGCGAGTTCGAGCAGATGGAGATGGAGTTCTTCGTCGCGCCGGGCGCCGACGAGGAGTGGCACGAGTACTGGCTGAAGGCGCGCTGGGACTGGTACGTCGGCCTCGGGCTGAACCCGGAGAACATGCGGTTCTACGAGCACCCGAAGGAGAAGCTGAGCCACTACTCGAAGCGCACCGTCGACATCGAGTACAAGTTCAACTTCGGCGGCAAGGAGTTCGACGAGCTCGAGGGCATCGCGAACCGCACCGACTTCGACCTGTCCACGCACTCCAAGCACTCCGGCGCCGACCTGTCGTACTTCGACCAGGAGAAAGGCGAGCGCTGGACGCCGTACGTGATCGAGCCGGCGGCCGGCCTGACCCGCAACGTGCTGGCCTTCCTGCTCGACGCGTACACCGAGGACGAGGCGCCGAACGCCAAGGGCGGCGTCGACAAGCGGACCGTGCTGCGCTTCGACCCGCGGATCGCCCCGGTCAAGGCCGCCGTACTGCCGCTGTCGCGGAACGCGGACCTGTCGCCGAAGGCTCGCGATCTGGCCGCTGAGCTGCGCAAGAACTGGAACGTCGACTTCGACGACGCCGGCGCGATCGGCCGCCGCTACCGCCGCCAGGACGAGATCGGTACGCCGTTCTGCATCACCGTCGACTTCGACACGCTCGAGGACCACGCGGTCACGATCCGCGAGCGCGACTCGATGAAGCAGGAGCGCGTCGCCCTGACCGAGGTCACCGGCTACCTCGCCCAGGCGCTGGTGGGCTGCTGACATGAAGCTGCTGACTGGGGACCGCCTGCGGTTCGGGCTGGCCGTGTTCGGGGTGTCGGCGCTGGCCGTCTTCCTGCTGGCCGCCTGCTCGGACACCGACCCGAAGTCGGGTAGCACCCCGTCAGCACCTGGTAGCAGCTCCGGTCCGACGAGCGCGCCGATTCCGACCGCGTCGACGCCGACGCTGAAGCCGCTGCCGACGCCGGCCAAGCCGTTCCCGGCACCGGTCGTCACGGGTGCGCCGGAGTCGGATGCGCCGCTGGCTCAGCGCATCCGGTTCGCGATCGCCAAGCAGACCCAGCTCACCGCGGGCAAGGCCGCCAAGACGACGGTCAGCTGCCCCGGTATCGACGACGCCGACAAGCCCGGCAACCACACGCTCAAGTGCACGGTCACGTACGCCGGGAAGCCGTTCACCGGCACGTTGACCGTCGACGCCGAGCCGTACAACGCGTCGTACAAGTTCACCTCGGCGCAGGTGGCGGTCGTCAAGGAGAAGGTCGTCGACGCCGTCCTCCGGGCGGTGCCGGACGCTTCCAAGATCACCTGCACGATGGACCCGGTCGCCGTCGTACCGACGGCCGGTGAAGGCATCCGCTGTGATGTCACGACGACCGCGAACGCCGTCGTCCCGCACAACGCCCGCGTCTCCGGCGACGGCAAGATCCTCGTCGCGAAAGCCTGATCATGTTGAAGCTCGGCAATCTCACCATCGACACTCCCGTGGTGCTCGCGCCCATGGCCGGCATCACCAACGCGGCGTACCGGCGGTTGTGTGCCGAGCAGGGCGCGGGACTGTACGTCTGCGAGATGATCACGTCGCGCGGGATCGTTGAGGGCGATCAGAAGTCGCTCGACATGCTGACCTTCGACGAGCGCGAGACCGTCCGGTCCGTGCAGTTGTACGGCGTGGATCCGGTCTACATCGGCAAGGCCGTCCAACTCCTCTGCGACCAGTACGGCGTCGCCCACGTCGACCTGAATTTCGGCTGCCCGGTCCCGAAGGTGACGCGCAAGGGCGGCGGCGGGGCGCTGCCGTGGAAGCGCAATCTGCTCGGCGCGATCCTGAAGTCGGCCGTGCAGGCGGCGGCGCCGTACGGGGTGCCGGTGACGATGAAGACCCGGATCGGGATCGACAACGACCACCAGACCTATCTCGACGCCGGCCGGATCGCCGAGGAGTCAGGCGCGGCGGCGATCGGGCTGCACGGGCGGACGGTGGCGCAGGCCTACTCCGGTCAGGCGGACTGGACCAAGATCGCCGAGCTGGTCGAGCACGTGAACATCCCGGTGCTCGGCAACGGTGACATCTGGGAAGCCGGCGACGCACTCCGGATGGTCGCCGAAACCGGCAGTGCCGGTGTGATCGTCGGCCGCGGCTGCCTCGGGCGGCCGTGGTTGTTCCGCGATCTCGCGGTGGCGTTCGCGGGCGGCGAGGCGCTCAACCTGCCGAACCTCGGCGAGGTCGCGACCGTGATGCGTCGGCACGGCGAGCTGCTCGCCGACCTGATGGGGGAGCAGCGCGGCCTGCGTGACTTCCGCAAGCACGTGCCCTGGTACCTCAAGGGATTCCCGGCCGGCGGCGAGCTCCGCGCGGCCCTCGGCATGGTCGACACCCTCGCCCACCTGGACGAGCTGCTCGCTCAGCTCGACCCGACTGTCCCGTTCCCGACCGCCGAGCTCGGCGCACCCCGCGGCCGCCAAGGCAGTCCGCGGGAGCGCGTCATCCTCCCGCACGGTTGGCTCGACAACACCGACGGCCTCACGGATGACCTGGCCGACGCCGAGATCGGCGTCTCAGGCGGCTAGATCGCGCTCAACTCGGCCCGTAGTTGCGCAGTCCATTCCGCACCACGAGCGCGTCCGTCCGGGAGTTGATCGCCGATCTCCCAGCGCCAGGCGATGATGATCGCCAGCATGAGCAGTCGGCACTGGCGCAGCAGCTCCTGGTCGATCCCTGGATAGTGCGCGGCGATCTCCTCCGGCGCGTGCGCGATGTCGAACTCGACCGGGCCTCGGCAGACCGTCTCGAAGTCGATGAACAGCGGTCCGTCTTCCGTGCTGAGCAGGTTGCCCGGGTGCGGTTCGCCGTGCAGCAATTGCTCGGGGGCACCCGCGGCGATGACAGCACGGCTGGCCGCAGTCAGTGTCCTGAGCACCAGCTCACGGTCAGCCTCGGGTGCCTCCGGTGAGAGGGCCGGCTCTGCCAGCACCCGCGTCGCCTCCACCACCCGATCCATGAAGTGCGGCACCTCCACCGCGACCTCGCGCAGTCCAGCGTGGAGCCGGTGCAGCGCCGCGGCGTACACGTCCGCCGGGATCGGCTCCTGCGGTTCGTAGTACCGCCAGAGACTGACCGAGATCCCGTCCTGCTCGTGAACCTTCAGGTCCGCCGGCGGAACCACCGGATACCCGGCCTCGGACAAACGTCGACTGAGCTCCACCTCCCGCTCGAACCCGTGCTCATCCGCCAACGACACCCGCGCGACGACGTCGTTCGGCAACAGCCGCAGGATGACCTTGTTCGATGCGTTGAGCACGATCGCGTCGTCCGCCGACGTGATCGCCTTGGCCACAGCTACCGCCGGTTCAACATCCACTCGCCGACCGTATCCGCCGCCCACCGACCGTGCGACTGCTTTAAATGGTGTACCGACGGACTGTTGAAGGTGTACCGCCCAGCCGGTCGGCGAGGATCGGCGAGCGTGCGGACCGCCGCCGATGGCGACTACTAACAGTCGGTCGGTACGCAATCAGCGGGGGTTGGCTATGCGCCAAGCGACGTAGTCGGCGACGGCTTTGGGGATGTCGTAGGCAGGGGTGAAGCCGGTTTCGGCGGTTAGGCGAGAGATGTCTAGGTACGGATCCTCGCCGGGGCCGGATTGGCGGCCGGGGATCAGGTCTAGGTGCAGGTTGGGGGTGATGGCCTCTAGAGCTTCGGCGATTTGGCGGTTGGTGGATCGGGTGCCGCTGGAGACGTTGTAGACGCGGTGCTGGAGAGATTCGGCGGTGGTGAGCAGTGCGATTGCACGGCCGGCGTCGGCTGCGTAGCAGAAGTCGCCGCCGTCGTCGGCGTAGCGCGCTTCCGGCGTCTCGCCGCGCAGGATCGCGCTCACGTACGGCGCGATCGTGATGATCGGCGATTCCGGGTCCATCAGCGGTCCCCAGATGCTGCCGATCCGCAGCAGGACCGGTTCGATCACGGTGCCTTGCAGGCTGTGCACGGTGATCGGCTCGACGGCCTTCTTGAACGCGATGATCGCCAGCGGTACGTCGACCTCCGGCAGCGCGAGCTCTTCGTGCCAAGGGATCTCGGGCCGGCCGATGTAGTTGCCGAGACTGCTCGCGACGGCGAACCGGCGGACGCCCCAGGCCCGGGCCGCGTCCAGTGCGTTGAGCAGGCCGGCCAGGTCGTGGCGGAAGTAGTCGACCGGGTCATCGCCGGGGATGCTCCCGGCCAGGTGGACGATCTCGGTGATGCCGTACTGCTTGCCCAAGGCAAGGAAGGCGTCCCGATCGGTGACGTCGAGGTTCTCGACCGTGACCCGGCCGGCCAGGAACGACGGGACATCGCTCTGACGGTGTGAGGTCACGATCACCTCGTGGCCGAGGTCGACGAGTGCGCGGGCAGTGGCGGCACCGATCATGCCGAGCCCGCCGGTGACGAGGATCATCGGACGACCTCGTAGTGCAGGTGTGTGACGCCGGGCGCCGGGACGGCCTCGACCAGCCGGAGCTCGATGTGCTGGGGGACTTCCTGGAAGAACCGGTAGCCGCCGCCGAGCAGAATCGGTACCTGGTGCAGCACGATCTCGTCGACCAGCCCGGCCGCGAGCGCGGAGGTCGCCGCGCCGCCGCCCATGATCCCGACATCCTTGCCATCGGCCAGCTTCCGGGCCACCTCGACCGCCTCTTCGATGCTTGAGGCAAGCGTCTGCTTCGGGCCGACCTCGAGCGGCTGGTGACTCAGCACCACCAGCGGCGCGTTCGGATGCGGGCTTCCGCCGCCGAAGTCGCTGGAGTGCTCAAAGGTCCGGCGTCCGCAGATGACCGCACCGTCCCGGGTCGCCAGCTCGTCGAAGATGCGCGCACTCGGCGCACTCAGCTTGAACCCGTCGCCGAAGACCTGACTCGGGGTGTCGCCGTTGAAGTACCAGTCGAACAGCATCCCGGCGTCGCCGAGCCCGCGCCCGAACTCCTCGGCGCCGTCCGGTGTCCGGCCGCTGATATAGCCGTCGGCCGAGACGGCGAGCGCAACGATGACCTTGCTCATGATGTCCTTTCAGACTGCTTGGGGGAAGGCGAAGAATCGCTCGGGGTCGTAGGCCTGTTTCACTGCGCGCAGCCGGGCGAGGTTCTCGCCGTGGTACGCCGCGGGACCGTCGGCCAGCGAGAGATTGGGGAAGTTCGGGTAGACGCGGCCGCTGCCGTCCGCGTGGGCGAGAGACCAGGACCGGTCGTTCGCGGTCTCCAGCAGGAACCGTTGGTTGCGGTGGGCAAACGCTGTCGCGGCGGCGGCGATCCTGTTGTACGCGCCACCCATCGCGGTGAACGCCAACCGCCCGGTGCCGACCAGCTCATGCAGTACGTCGTCGGACAGCGACTGCTCGAAGAACTCCGAACGGATCCGCGGCGGCTCTTCCCTCGTCGCCTCGGCGAAGCTCGCCTTGACTGTGGACAGGGGCACTCCGGCGCGCAGTTCGAACGGCACCGGCGTACCGATCAGGTCAGCGAACTCGGCCAGCAGCGCGCGAGTCGGCTCGGCGGTGAGCAGGCTCGCGCCGATCAGCACTGCCCGCGGTCCGTCGATGGTGAGATTCAGCGTGAGGTCGTCCGGTGCGTCCGGCGCCCAGGCTTGCCAGGCCGCGATGACGGTCTCCGGTTCGTCAGCAGGCCAGTCGGCCGCGATCCGGGTCAGCATCGGCTCCGCGACAGTGTCGAAGCGGAACTCCGTCACCACGCCGAACTGGCCACCACCCGCACCACGCAAGGCCCAGAACAGGTCCGGCTCACGCTCGTCGTCACACTCGACGACGCTGCCGTCGGCGAGGACCACCCGCGCACCGATCAGCCGATCGCAGGTCAGCCCGTAC
The DNA here is from genome assembly GCF_040605415.1 of Kribbella sp. NPDC005582. NCBI lineage: Bacteria > Bacillati > Actinomycetota > Actinomycetes > Propionibacteriales > Kribbellaceae > Kribbella > Kribbella sp. NPDC005582. Next base: position 379,975 of record NZ_JBEXCU010000004.1, on the reverse strand, counting down.
TTGCGGCCGACCAGTCCGATTCCACCGCCCAATGTCAGTCCGGCGATCCCGACCGTCGTACCGCAGCCGGCCGGCAACGCGCGACCCGCCGCGTGCAGTTCGCGATACACCTCACCGAGCAGCGCGCCGGCGCCGATCGTCGCGACCCCGTCGGAGCGCACGTCGATGCTTTTGAGGCCGCTCAGATCCAGTACGACGTCGGCCGGCCGGTCCACGAAGCAATGGCCGCCGCCGCGCGGTACCACGCGACCGCCACGCTTGATCGCGTCGACGACGTCTGCCACGGATCGGCACTGCACGGTTTCCATGGCTCGAGGCTACGAGCGACGTGCCGCCTCGTTCTTGAACAAAACGTGCATCCTCACCGCCGGGCGAGGAAGGGCGCGTACGACGCCGAATGGTCGTGACCGCACGCACAGCGATCAAGACTTCCGCCGAGCAACTGCGTCGGCGTGAGCCCGGTCAGCCGAAGGCACTCACGACTGAGATGCGCTTGATCGGCGTAGCCCGCATCGATCGCGAGACTCGCCGTACCGTCGGAACCGCGGCGGCCGGACGGCACCACCCCCGCCTGTGCCAACGCCAAGAAACCCTGGAACCTCAGTGTCCGCTGGAGCACCTTCGGCGTCGTACCGACAGCTTGCAGACAACGGCGGCGGAGCTGGCTCGAAGACAACGCGAGCTGCGACGCGAGACCATCGATCGACGTCGCCCGCCACGGCATCAGCGCCACAACGGCCTCCTGGACGAGCGCATCTCGGTCGGTACTGCGGAACTCGTTGAGCAGATGAGCCTGCAGATACAGGAGTGCTCGCTCCGGAGTCGCCGCCTTCGCCATTGCCTCGACCAACCGGTCCGCCGTGTGTCCCCACAGGTCGACGAGGCTGAGGTGCTGATCGATCAAATCATCCAGTACGGCGGGCAGCGGCGGAGCCGTACCTGGATGGAACCGCACGCCGACCAGCGTGGTGTGGGCGGGGATGACCTCGATCGCCGGACCGGTCAACGGGCCGAGCAGCCGCGGCCGTCCGCCGAGCGGGAAGTGGATCTCCACTCCACCGGTCGGGAGGTGTCGGTGGACGTGCTCGGCCGCGCCGGTGCGTTGGATCCAGACCGTGCGAACCACGCCTGACAGACCAGGCACCGGCAGCTGTTCGACGTACTCCACGGGAGCACTGAAGCTGCTGGGCTAGACCGGTGTCAAGAAGCTAGGGTCGGGGGATGGCGAGCAAGGTGGACGAGACGCGGGACGGCGTTGATCTGACCAACCTGGATCAGCCGCTGTTCGACGGGGCGGACGCGACCAAGCGCGAGCTGGTCGACTATCTGGATGCGGTGCACGAGCGGATGCTGCCGGAGCTTCGGGAGCGGCCGCTGTCGGTGATGCGGATCCGGCCGGGGCAGCCGGCGTTCATGCAGAAGAACGTCCCGAAGTACACGCCCGAGTGGGTCAAGACCACTTCGGTGTGGGCCGAAGCGTCGAAGCGCGAGGTGTCGTACGCGCTGTGCGACGACCGGCGGACGCTGCTGTGGTTCGCGAACCAGCGAGCGGTCGAGTACCACCCGACGTTGATGCGGGCCGACCGCTGGGACCGGGTGACGCATCTCGTGCTGGACCTGGATCCGCCGGAGGGTGACGACACGTTCGGTAAGGCGGTTCAGGCAGCCTTCCTGGTGCGGCAGGCGCTGACCGATGCCGGGCTCACCGGCGCGGTGAAGACGAGTGGCGCCAAGGGTGTGCATGTGATCGTGCCGATCGACGACTCGATACCGATCGACGATGCCGCGGCGGCGACTCGGGCGATCGCGGCGCGGGCTGAACGGATCGATCCTTCGGTGGCGACGACGGCGTACATCAAGGAGGACCGGCACGGGAAGGTCTTCGTGGACTCGACGCGTTCCGGCGGCGCGACCGTGGTGGCGGCGTACAGCCCACGGATCCGGCCCGGTACGCCGGTCTCGTTCCCGGTCGGGTGGGACGACCTCGACCGGGTGACGCCGCGCGACTTCACCGTCCGGACTGCTGTTGACCTGCTGGGTGGCGCGGATCGCTGGGCCGACCAGTTGCCGGCACCGCAGTCGCTGCCCGAAGACCTGCTGGAGGAGGGCCGGGCGATCCCGATCGCTCGCGTCGTCGCCATGCACGAGGGTAAGCGCCGCAAACGCGCGCAGCGCGAGGCTGAGCAGGACGGATGACTCTCCTGCAGCGGTGACGGTCGAGCAGGACGGTTAGCTTTCTGCGGCGGTGAAGGTTTCGAGCGCGACCTGCCGGACGTCGGCCAGCGGATGCTTGCGCAGGGCAACCAGTAGGTCGCGCCAGGCCGGCGCCCAGCCGGTCCGGCGGCCGGCGGCTCCGATGATCGAACTGGCCAGCAGGCCGGCCATCAAGGTCTCGGAGCGCAGCAGCCCGCGGGCTGTCGGCTCGAGCTGGTCCGCCGCCCACTGCTGGTGGGACTGGCTGAGCCGCGCTCCGAGCCGGAACGCGGTGTTGTAGGCAACGAGTGGGCGGTCGGCAACTGCTTCGATCAGTGCCGGCAGCTCCTCGGGAAGCCGGTCCCAGTCGATGCCTTGGGTGCTGAGGTCGAGGCGGAGGTCCAGCAGTTCGGGGCTGTCCAGCTCGGCGGCGATCACCTTGAGCGTCTGCCGCACCTCGGCGGGCTTCCGCTGCAGGGCTCCGACCAGGCGTTTGCCCAGCTCGACCAGGCGTTGCCGCGCCGGGTGGTCGCGATCAGCCGTGGCGTTCGGCAGGTTCGGGTCGTTCTCGGCGCGGACCAGCAGCCGGACGGCCGACTGCAGTTCGTCGAGGCCGAGCGCCGGGTCGGTGGCGACGATCGAGACGAGTGCGGAGGTCGCCTCACTCCACACGGTCGAGTCGAGGTCGCTGATGAAGCCGGCACAGACCGGCGCGACCGACGGACTCCATCGCGCCCACCGCGGCATCGCCTGCAGCGCAGCCCGCACGACCTCGGGCTCGGGCCGGTTGACGACCGCCACCAGCAGCTCGGCGTACCGGGCTCGGTACTGCGTCGCCAACCCGTACGACGGCCGTTGCGTGAGCACGATCGCGGTGGCCGCGCTGTCGTGCACGGCCTCCTGCAGCAGCGCCCAGCTGGCAGGTTCGTGAAGCAGGTAAAGCGAGGCCGCGCTGGTGATCGCCGCGCGCACATCCCGATGCGCATCGGCCCACGCATCAGCTAGTACGGCGCTCGCCCCAGGTGCACGTAGTGAGCCGAGCAGCCGCGCGGCCTCCTTCCGCGACGTCACCTTGACGCCGTCGCCGGTGAGGACCGGATGCAGCAACCCCGGCAGCACACTCGGCCGAATGAACCGCGCTGCGCGGCTCGCGGCGTACATCGCTACGCGCGCGCGATCGTCGCCGGCGTGGGCCAGCAGGACCGGCAACACGTCCTGCGGCGAATCGGTCCAGGCCAGCGCGGCGAGCGCTGCTTCCTGAAGCAGGACGTTCTCGTGCTGAAGGAACGGTTCGAGGGCGGCGCGACCGACCTCCGGGATGCCGCCGAGGGTGGCGACCGCCTTCGCGCGCGCCCACTCGGGCATGCGTTCGTCGGCCGCCGCCTTCGCGACGAGTTCGGCGTACCGGGCTCGCTGCCGGGGGGCCCAGGCGCGGAGCGCTCGGGCAGGGACCTCCCAGTCCGGGTGGTTGCGGTCGAAGCGGTGGATGCGCTTCGGCTTGGCGAGTACGACGTCGAGCAGGTCTGTGCGCAGCTCGGTCACGCCACCCCAGACGTGCGGCCACTGAGCCATGCCGACATCGCGCTTGATGATCCGCTCAACGCGCTCGGCACGCGTGTCACGGCGCCACAGCCAGAGCTCGCAGGCCTCGCCGACGGTGTTCTCCTGGTTGGACCAGACGCCTTTCTCGAGGGCGTCCTGCAGATGATCGATCGTCCAGCCGCGCTTGTCGAAGGCGCGCGCGATCGCGAACGGCAGCCGGAACTCGTTGCGGGCCACGGCAGCGTCGACGTGATGACGGAGTACGTCGTACACGGCGAGCTCCTGACCGCGGGGGAGACCGTCGATCACGCCGTAGAGCATGAACGTGCCCTGGTTCTCGGTGATTCGTGCGTGTGCCTGCAAACCCCAGTCCAGTAAGGCGGTTTGGTTGCGCGCGGCCCCTTGTTTGATCGCGGTCAGTGCGATCTCGGCGAGCCAGTGCCGCGTACTCCAACTCGTGTCGCGGGCTTCCAGAGTGTCGGTCAACAAGGTCTGGAGTGAGTCGACCACTTGATCGCTCAGGGTGGAGGGCGGGAGGTGTCCGACGGCCTCGTTCACGGCTTGCCGGACCGAGTCGCGGTCGTTGCGGACGCGGGTCGCCCAGGCGAGTGCGCTCTCGATCGCCGCCGGGGTGCGCGTGCGGCCGGCTGACTCGATCACCGCGCTGTAGATCGCTGCTCGGTCGTTGGCGTCGGGGCGGTTGAGCTCCGGTTCGAGCAGCGCGAAGGCTTCGTCGTACGGGAGGAACGCGGTGGTGTGCCAGCGCCGGCGGTCGTCGTTGGCGATTGGGGCGAGGGTGAGCATCCGGCGTGCCTGCTGGAAGCGCACTTGGTGAGGGAGGACGTGCAGGAGCCAGTGCGGGAGGACTGCTTGGCTCAGGTCGACGCTCTTGGTGACGCCGGTGAAGACGGCTGCGCGACGGCGCGGTGGGAGGTCGGCCAGAACCGCGGAGGGGTCCGGCCAGAGGAGTTCGCCGAGGGCGATCAGGTCGTCGTCGGCGTACCGATTGAGGCGGCGGCGGACCGCGGGGGTCAGGGCTTCGCGGAGCACGTGGGCTCGCTCGGGCTCCAGCAGCAGTTCGAGGACCAGTGGGTCGACATCGAGCAGCCGGCCGAGCACGTCGATGATTGCTACGGGCAACTGATCCGGCGGGAGGGCGCGGACCAACAAGTTGGTGGCGCGCTCGGGATCGTGGTCGAGCAGCCCGGTGACACCGAAGGCCGGGCCTTGCCACCACTCGGCGCGGTCCGGGCCGGTCGGCAGCGTGCTGAGCGCGTAGTCGTGCACGGGCTTGGGGTGCTTGGCGCCGAGGCGACGCCACTCGCCGCTGCCGAGGCAGTACGCGAGCTCGGGCAGGAGGCGCTCGACCGTCTCGTCGTCGGTGGCGATGAGCAGCGCTGCGGCGGCCGGGTCGCCCCAGCGTTCACGGTGCTCGTCGATCAGGCGGGCGGCGAGCCGCGCTCGGCCGGTCGTGCGGATCACTCGGAGGAGGCTCCTGCGCAGGCTCGCCGGGGCGTCGTCGTACAGGATGCGCAGTTCGTCGTCCGAGACCGGTACGCCGTTGCCGACCGCCGCGAGGGCTCGGGACTGGACAGTCGGAAGTGGGTCGCTGAGCAGGCGGGTCACGTAGGCGGTATCGCGGGTCGCTTCGGCGATCGACAGGCCGATGGTGCGTTCGTACGGCGTGCCGTCGGCGAGCTCGGTGAGGAGCGACTGCAGGTCGGCCGCGGTCAGCGCGCGGGCCTCGGTCGTGACGCGGCGCAGGCGGTCGCCGTACGGGAGGGGGTCGATCGACCGGAGCAGATCCTGGGCACGCATGACCCCATCCTGCCGAATGACGGAGTCAGGCGGGCCGACTGGCCTGCTCGAGTTCGGCGAACACGGCTGCAAGCTTGGGCAGGGTGTAGTGCGCGTTGAGCCCGCTGGGGTTGGGCAGGATCCAGACCTTGGTCGACCCGATCACTCGCTCCTGGCGACCCATCTTGGCCTTCGGCTCAGCGAACGCATCCCGATACGCGGTCACGCCGACGACCGCGAGCCACTCCGGCTGGTACTTCAGGACCTTGGCGACCAACTGCTCGCCACCCGCCACCAACTCGGTCCGGGTCAACTCGTCGGCCTTCGCCGAGGGCCGAGGCACTACGTTGGTGATCCCCAGCCGGTAGTCGAGCAGCTCTTCTTGTTCTGCCGGCTTGAGCTGCCGGGGCGTGAACCCGCCCTGATGCAGCGCCGGCCAGAACCGGTTGCCGGGCCGCGCGAAGTGATGCCCGGTCGCCTCGGACATCAACCCCGGGTTGATCCCGCAGAAGAGCACCCGCAGATCGGGGGCGATGACATCGGGAATCATGAGAGCACGGTAGCCAACGACACGTAGTAGTCGGGCGTCGGCCGGATCCGCCCGTGGGGCGGTGGCGTGCGGAGCGGCCTGGAGCCCACTACTACGTGTCGTTACCGACACCTTCAGTCGTTGTCGTTGTTGAGGGTGGCGGGGAGCTGGGCGGCGATACAGCTGCGCGCGACGAAGAGCCAGATGGTCTCGCCGAGGGCGTCGACGCGAATCATCGCGGCGTCGCGGTCGTTGGTGGAATAGCGGTACCCGCCGGTGGACGGCAGGGCGAAGCCGACCGGGTCGTGCAGGCGGCCGGCGGCGTAGGTGCTGTCGACGAAATAGTTGTAGTAGCCGGTGCAGGCGGCAGGATTGATCCGGACGATGATCGCGCCGTTGCCGGTGTGCGGTGCGGCGTCGAAGTCGCGGCCGAAGCTGCGGCGATGGGACAACCGTTCGCTGGTGTCATCGCTGCAGCTCGCGGCGACCGGTACGGAGCTCGAGGTGTCGAGGGCGCCGGGGACCAGGAAGGCACAGAAGTTGGAGCCGTCACCGGCGCGCCAGCGACCGAAGTGGAAGTTGTTCGGGGTGGTCGTGTGGACGTCGAACCGGGTACCGGCGATCGCCGTCCCCATGACGTATCCGCACGACTTGTTGGCCAGCCATCCACCGGCCGGGATGGTGCCGAAGTTGTTGCAGGCGGCGGGTTTTGTGACATTGCCCTTGGTGACGTACTGGTTGACGGCATAGGCAGGGGACGCCAGGACACAGAGGGTGGCGACGATCAGGGCGGCGAGGAGACGTCTCATCAGCAGAACCAGCCGTCCTGGACCCAGCCGTCGTGGTTGATGTCGCCGTAGGCGAATCCGAAGACCCACTCGCCGCTGACCTGCTTGACCAGGAAGGTCTGCGGTTTGTGCAGCGTGCCCATCCGGGCGCCGCCGGGCTTCACCCGCAGCTCCAGGTCTTGTGCGCAGACGGTCTCGCGGACGCCGACGGTGCCGTTGGCGGCATGAGCCGGTACGGCGGTCAGTGCCGCGCCGGCGATCAGCAGCGCAGCGGCCAGCGCGGTGGTGCGCAGCGCGTTCACCACGAACCCCAGCCGCCGAGGCACTCGTACCGGACGAAGCCCCAGTCGTTCGGGCCGAAGTCCTGGATCGAGGCCCAGCCGTTGTACACCGGGTGCTTACCGCGGGTGTGGCCGACCTTGTTGCCGTAGTACAGCGTGCGCAACGGGTGCACCGGGCCGGGGATCGAGAAGTCGTAGTTCTCGTACATCGTCGCGTCCTGGCACACGATGATCGCGTGCTCGGGCGGCTCGACCGCGACCGCGGCCTGGGTGCCGGCCAGCAGCACGGCGCCGGTCACGGCGGCCGCGGTCAGGAGGAAGGGGGCGGACTTCCTTGTCATCTGAACCTCCATGAAGTTGTTATCTGAGATGACGGTAAAGCGCGTCGCTCAAGATGGCAATGCCTGTCATCACTGGATACAGTGAGCCGATGGGCGCTCGGGTGGAACGCAAGGCCTTCTACGGCATCGCCGAGATCGCGGACGCTCTCGGGCTGAACCGGCAGCTGGTCACCGCCTGGCGCCGCCGCCGCAGTCACGGCATCCCCGAACCCGATGGCGAGCTCTCGTCCGGACCGATCTGGCGCGGTACGACGATCGAGCCCTGGATCGACGTGGTCCGCGCACAGCGGGACTCGCCGGCGCAGCCGATCAGTCCCGAGCTCGCGCTGAAAGCCGGTCGGCGGATGCTGCGAGTCGCCGCGCTGTTGCTGGAGGAGCCGATCCGGCTGAAGCTGCTCAGCCAGTCGCTGGCCGAAGCCCGCGAGCTACTGCCGATCGCCGAGGACGCGGCCGACGATCAGCTGGGCCGCGCCGTACGGCAACTGTTGTCGCCGCTGCGCGCAGAGCCCGGCAATCTGCCGCGCTTCCGCCGCAAGGTGCTCGCCGAACTGGCCCAGCTGGAGCCCCTCGTAGACCTGGCAGCAGAATCCCTTCCGGAAGCAGACAGTGCGGGTTAGTGTGCGTGCCGTGATCGTCGAAGTACCTGGCTACCGCCTGGCGGAGCCGTTGGGTGCGGGTGCGACAGGGGTGGTGTACGCGGGGGTCCGGCTGGCCGATGGGGGGTCTGTCGCGGTCAAAGTCGTGCATCCGGAGCTGGTCGACCCGCAGTACCGAGACCGGCTGCGCCGCGAGGCCCAGCTGGCCGAGGCCGTCATCCACCCGGGCGTGGTCCGCGTGCACGAGGTCGGCGGTGAGCGCGATCAGGCGTGGCTGGTGATGGACCGGCTGAGCGGTCCGGATCTCCAGCAATTGCTGGAGGCTGAGGGTGCTTTGCCGGCGGATCGTGCCGTCGCATTGCTCGCTGAGGTGGCCGATGGGGTCGACGCTGTTCATCGGGCCGGCGTCATCCACCGCGATCTCAAGCCGGCGAACATCATCCTGCACGACGGCCGGCCGATGGTCGGCGACTTCGGAGTTGCTCGCCAGTTGGCCAGCGTCGAGTCGACGACGGGTCTCGATCTGAGTGGTGACGCCTGGCTGCACAGCGGTACGCCGTCGGGTCCGTCCCTTGGCTCGATGGCCGGCACGGTCGCCTATATGGCGCCCGAACAATGGCGCGGTGACCCGGTCACTCCCGCCACCGATGTCTATGCCCTCGGCGGGACTCTCTATGCCCTCCTCACGGCTCGCCGTCCGTACGAGCGCCGTACGCTGCCTGAGCTTGCGTACGCCGTAGCCATGCTTCCGCCGCCGGTCACCGACACGGCGTACGACGAAGTCATTCGCGTCGCGATGGCGAAGGATCCCGGCGACCGCTACCCGACCGCTGCCGCCTTCGCCACCGCCCTCCGTGCTGTCTCGTCGGGCCGACCAATCCAACGTGCGCGGTGGACGAGGCGCCGACTGACGGCTGTTGCCGCGATCGCGGTACCTGTAGTCACGCTCACCGCAGTCGGTGCAGCCCTCCTTGCCCAGGGCCGTGAACACTCCACGGAGCAGCTGACGGTTTGTGCGCAGGATGCGACGGTTCGGGACGCGCCGCGGAGCCGGACAGTGGTGGCGACTGTGTACCGCGGGGATCGGTTGACGCCGATCGCGCAGCGGGACGGGGAGTCTTGGGTGCATGTGCGGCTGCCGGACGGGCGGACTGGCTGGTCGCTGACGGACTATGTGCGGCACAGCTGCTGATCGTCAACCTGGGGTTGACGCGGTCCGGCTGTCAACCTAGGGTTGACGTATGACTCCTGGACCGGATCTGCAGCAACTCATCACCACCATCAAGGACGACACCGGCAGCGACGACGAGCTGCAGCAGCTCGCGACCGCGGCGTCGACCATCAGCGAACTGACCAGCACCGGCGACGCGGCGCTCGGGTTCTTCGTGGACCGGGCGCGGGGCGCCGGCAAGTCGTGGGTCGAGATCAGCGCGGTGCTCGGGGTGAGCAAGCAGGCCGCGCACAAGCGGTTCGCGGACTCGTGGAGTACGACGCCGCAGTTCGACCGGTACACGCAGCGTGCGACCAACGTCGTACGGGCTGCTGCGGCAGTGGCTCGCGAGCGGAACCACAATTTCGTCGGTACCGAGCACCTGCTGCTCGGCTTGTTCGCCGAGCCGGACTCGATCGCGACCAAGGTGCTCACCGGGCGTGGCATCACCGAACAGTCGGTGCGCGAGGCGGTCGACGTACTCAGTCCGGCGGCCGAGACGACCGATCCGTCGACCCCAGCCGAGACGCCGTACACGCGGCGCGCCCTGCACGTCCTGCACGGCGCCGTCGCAGAGGCGCTCACGCTCGGGCACAACTACGTCGGCACCGAGCATCTCCTGCTCGCGTTCTACCGTGACGTGGAGACTGTCGCCGCCAAGGTGCTGCTGGAGCAGGGCCTGAACGAGCAGGCTGCCTGGAAGGACGCGCGCGACCTGCTGGACCAGTACTCGAAGTAGGTTGGGGCGCATGCCTGATTGGTCTGCGCGGTTGAGTGAGTTGGCGACAGCTGCCGAGGTGCCGGGCGCTGTGCTCGGGATCTGGGCCGGCGGTGAAACGACGATCACCCCGTACGGCGTCCTGAATGTCGAGACCGGTGTCGAGACCACCGCCGACTCGATCTTCCACCTCGGATCGATCAGCAAAGCGTGGACCGCGACACTGATCTTCCAGCTGATCGAGGAGGGCCGGCTCGGTCTCGACGATCCGGTGGTCAAGGTGTTGCCCGAGGCACCGATCGATCCGCGGATCACCGTCCGGCAATTGCTCACTCACACCAGCGGTATCGACGGCGACGTCTTCACCGACACCGGCCGCGGCGACGAGTGCGTCGAGCGGTACGTCGCCCTGCTCGCCGACGTCGAGCTCCTCTTCGAACCAGGTACGGCGTACTCGTATTGCAACGCGGGTTTCGTCCTGCTCGGCCGCATCATCGAGGTCCTGGACAACCGCACCTGGGACGAGTGTCTCCGGGCGCGCCTGATCGAGCCGCTCGGCCTGACCAAGACCGTCACGCTTCCCGAGGAAGCGATCCTGCACCGCGCCGCGGTCGGCCACCGCGATGTCGACGGCGTACCGGTCGAGACGTGGCAGCTCCCGCGAAGCATCGGCCCGGCCGGCCTGATCGCGTCCACCGCCGACGACCTGCTCACCTTCGCCCGCTCGCATCTGACCGACCGCTATCTGGCAATGCGCGAGCGGCAAGGGATCGACACCGGTGGGTCCGGTGGATTCGACGTCGGTCTGACCTGGCGGCTGTACGACTGGGGCGGCCACCAGCTGTTCGGCCACGACGGCGCCACCATCTCGCAGCTTGCCTATCTTCGCATCGATCCCGTAGCAAACGTCGCTGTCTGTTTGCTGACCAACTCCGGCAACGGCAATGCGCTGTTCGAACCGCTCGCGACCGAGGTCTTCACCCACCTCACCGGCGCCGCCCACCCCGCTGCGCCGCAGCCGATCGACTACCCGATCGACGATCGCCACGTCGGCCGGTACGAACGTGCCTCGGTCCGGCTGGACGTCGTACGGCGTGATGGCCGGCTCTGGGCGCAGTATCAGGCCACCGGAGACCGCCTGGCCTTCGCCGAGAACCCGGTCATGGAGTTCGAGTTGCTGCCCACCGAACCTGCTGACGGCAACCACTTCGTGCTGCGTGACTCACCGAAGCATCCGTGGGTGCCGCTGACGTTCAAGGGGTCTCACGTGCTGACCTCAGGAAGAATTACTCCTCGCTTTTTGGGGTGAGCGAGCTAAGTTCGTGACGTGACCAGTGCACCTGCTGAACTTCCTCGTACGGCTGGTGACCTTCGGGCCGCCGGCTATCTGCCTCGGTCAGTCAAGGCCGAGCTCCGTGACAACCTGCTGAAGGAACTCCGGGCCGGGCGTGATCCCTGGCCCGGCATCGTCGGCTTCACCCGGACGGTGATTCCGCAACTGGAGCGTGCCCTGCTCGCGGGGCACGACGTCGTCCTGCTGGGTGAGCGCGGCCAGGGCAAGACCCGGCTGCTGCGCACCATGGTGGGACTGCTGGACGAGTGGACCCCCGTGATCGAGGGCGCCGAGCTCCCCGAGCACCCGCTGGAGCCGATCACCCCTGCCTCGATCCGCCGCGCGGCCGAGCTGGGCGATGACCTGCCGGTGGCCTGGCTGCACCGCAGCCTCCGGTACGCCGAGAAGCTGGCGACGCCGGACACGTCGGTCGGTGACCTGATCGGCGACGTCGACCCGGTGAAGGTCGCCGAAGGCCGCAGTCTCGGCGACCCGGAGACCATTCACTTCGGCCTGGTACCGCGGGCGCACCGCGGGATCGTGGCGATCAACGAGCTGCCGGACCTTGCCGAGCGCATCCAGGTCGCGTTGCTGAACGTGATGGAGGAGCGCGACATCCAGGTCCGCGGGTACACGCTGCGGCTGCCGCTCGACGTGTTGCTGGTGGCAACCGCGAACCCCGAGGACTACACCAACCGCGGCCGCATCATCACGCCGCTGAAGGACCGGTTCGGTGCGGAGGTGCGGACGCACTATCCGCTCGACATCGACGCCGAGGTGGACGTGATCCGGCAGGAGGCCGAGTTCACCGCCGAGGTCGGGGAGCCGTTGCTCGAGGTGCTGGCGCGGTTCGTCCGGCACCTGCGGGAGTCGCCGGCCATCGACCAGCGATCGGGGGTTTCGGCCCGGTTCGCGGTGGCTGCGGCGGAGACGATCGCCGCGGCTGCGCTGCGGCGTTCGGCGATCACCGGTGAGGAGCCGGCGGTGGCTCGTCCGGTCGACCTCGACGCGGTCCCCGCCGTACTGCGGGGGAAGCTGGAGTTCGAGCCGGGGGAGGAGGGGCGCGAGATCGAACTGCTCGAGTACCTGCTGCGCCGCTCGGTCGCCGACACCGCGCGGGAGCGGTTCGCCGGTCTCGACCTGACACCGCTCGCCAACGCTGTTGCCGAGGGCAACCTTGTGGTCACGGGCGAGCGGGTGCCCGGCAAGGACGTACTCGCCGCGCTTCCCGAGCTGCCGGTGCTGCACGATGTCGCGGCTCGGGCCGGCGTCGAGGCGGACGAGTCGCCGGGCCGGATCGCCGCCGCGGTCGAGCTCGCGCTGGAGGCGCTCTACCTGTCCAAGCGGGTGGCCAAGGACGCCGACGACGACACGACCGTCTACGGAGCCTGATGACCGCATCGATCCCAGAAGGCTGGTCCTACGGGCCGTGGCACGACGGGCCGGATCCACTGGCGCCGCCGGTGGATCTGCGTGACGCGCTCGACGAGATCGGCCGCGACGTGATGAACGGGTCGTCGCCGCGCTCCGCGCTGGAGGAGTTGCTCCGGCGCGGCACGCAGCGGACCCAAGGTCTGGACGATCTGACCCGGCGGCTGTGGGAGCGCCGCCGGGAGATCCAGCGACGGCACAACTTGGACGGCACGCTGCGTGATGTCCAGCGGCTGCTGAACGAAGCCTTGGAGGCGGAGCGGCGAGAGCTGTTCCCGAATCCGTCTGACGATGCGCGGTTCGCCGAGGCGCAGCTGGACGCACTGCCTTCTGGTACGGCGGCCGCCGTACGGGAGCTGGCGTCGTACGAGTGGCAGTCGTCGGAAGGGCGTGCGAAGTACGAGGAGATCCGTGAGTTGCTCGGGCGCGAGTTGCTCGGGTCGCGGTTCGAGGGGCTGAAGGACGCGTTGCAGCAGACGACGCCGGAGGACGTCGAGCGGATCAACGAGATGCTCGGCGATCTGAACGCGTTGCTGGCCGCGCATGCGCAAGGCCGGCCGGATGTGCCTTCGTTGTTCTCGGAATTCATGGCCAAGCACGGGGAGTTCTTTCCGGAGAATCCGCGGACTGTCGAGGAGCTGATCGACGTACTGGCTGCTCGGGCGGCTGCGGCGCAACGGATGATGAACTCGATGACGCCGGAGCAGCGCGCCGAGCTTGCCGAGTTGTCCCAGCAGGCGTTCGGGAGTCCGCAGTTGGCGCAGCAGCTTGCGCAGTTGGACGCACAGTTGCAGTCGCTGCGGCCGGGCGAGGACTGGTCCGGGTCGGCGCAGATGAGTGGCGACGATCCGCTCGGCCTCGCGGAAGGCGCGCGGGCGATGTCGGATCTGGCCGAGCTGGACGCGTTGGCCGAGCAGCTGTCGCAGTCCTATCCCGGCGCTCGGTTGGAGGACATCGACCTGGATGCTCTGACCCGGCAGTTGGGTGACGAGGCGACGGTCGACGCTCGGCGGTTGAGCGAGCTCGAGCGTCAGCTCCGCGACCAGGGGTTGCTCGAGCGGGCGCCCGACGGCTCACTGCAGTTGTCGCCGAAGGCGCTGCGGCAATTGGGTCAGACGGCATTGGCCGACGTACTGCGTTCGGCGCGTGGATCGGGCGAGCGGGATGCCGCCAATGCCGGTGCCGCGGGTGAGTTGAGTGGGTCGACGCGGCCGTGGCAGTTCGGCGACACCCAGGCTTGGGACGTCTCGCGGACGGTGCGGAACGCCGTACTGCGGACTGCTGGTCGTGGTCGTTCAGTGCGGCTCGACGTGGCTGATGTGGAGATCGCGGAGACCGAGCACCGCGCCCGGGCCGCCGTCGCGCTGCTCGTCGACACTTCGTGGTCGATGGTGCAGGAAAACCGCTGGCTCCCGATGAAGCGCACCGCCCTCGCCCTGCACCAACTCATCTCCACCCGCTACCGCAACGACGCCCTCCAGCTGATCACCTTCGGCCGCTACGCCGGCGTCGTCGAACTCCCGCAACTGATCGGCCTGGAAGGCACCTGGGAACAAGGCACCAACGCCCACCACGCCCTCCTACTCGCCGGCCGCCACCTCCGCCGCCACCCCGACGCCCAACCCGTCGTCCTGATGGTCACCGACGGCGAACCCACCGCCCACCTCGAACCCGACGGCACCGCCGAGTTCTCCTACCCACCCGAACCAGCCACCCTCCGCAAAACCATCTTCGAAGTAGACCGCCTGGCCAAACTAGGCGCCACCCTCACCGTCTTCCGCCTAGGCGACGACCCCCGCCTCAACGCCTTCGTAGACCTCCTCGCCCGCCGCTCCGGCGGCCGAGTAGTAGCCCCCACCCCCGACGGCCTAGGCGCCGCCGTAGTAGGCGACTACCTAAAAACCCGCCGCAGTCTCTAGCCCACCCGCCCCCATCCCGTGCCCGCCACCCGGCGGGCACGGACCTCAGCCACTCACCAACCCACCCAGCGCGTGCCCACCCCGCCGCCTTCAAGCGTGCGCCCCTCCCCACCCACCCACGTTGATGAGTGGCGGCGGTCCGGACGCCCACGCCATCACAATCGGTCGCCCGGCGACCGTCCCCGCCTGAACCCGGCGCGCTCAACCACTTGTGATGGCCTGGCGGTCCGGACGTGCATCACCCGCCACCGCTCGTGATGGGTGGTCTCGTAGTGGCCTTGTGCGTGTGGCGATGGTGAGGGGCAGTTGGGTAGGTGGTGGCGGCCGCTTGGGTGGTCGGGGCCTGATGCTCGCCGGAGGGCGGATGCCGGCGGGATCGGTGGAGGTGGCAGGTGTGGACCTCAGCCACTCACCAACCCGCCCGGTGGGTGTCCGCCACGCGGTCTTCAAGCGTGCGTCCTTCCCGCCCGCGCACGTTGGTGAGTGCGGGCGGTCCGGACGCCCACCCGGCGAGCACCCGTCCGGGTCCGTCCCGCGCCCGCCCATCTGGCGGGTGTGGACCTCAGCCACTCACCAATCCCGGCGCTTTCTCGGCGACCATCGAGCCGGTCCCACCCGGCAGGCGCGCACGCCGCGTCTACGCGTGCGCCCCGCACCCGCCGACGTCGATGAGTGGCGGCGGTCCGGACGTCCACGCCATCACAATCGCTCGCTCGACGATCGCGCCCGCCTGAACTCGGTGTGCTCAACCATTTGTGATGGCCTGGCGGTTCGGACGTGCATCACCCACTAACGCTCGTGATCGGGTGGTTTGGCCGTGATGGTGTGGTTTGGCCGGGGTGGTGAGCGTGTGGGGGTGAAGGAGGTGGTTGGTGGCCCGCTGGGCGGGTTAGCGGAGGCGGCGGGCTTGGGTGGGGGCGGGGAGTTGGCCGGTGAGGATTTGGGTTAGGACGTCTATGCCTTCGATCAGGCGGGGGCCGGGGCGGGCGAAGTGGCTGTTGGAGTCGACTGCCCACACCTCGGAGTGCGCTGGGAGTAATGCATGGCGGATGAGGGCTTCGGCTTGCTCGTACGCCGCCGGTACGTCGAAGCCGCAGGGGGCGACGATCACGACCTCGGCGGTGGAGAGGGCGGACCAGTCGACCGGGTGGGAGCGGGTTCCGGCTGTGCCTAGGACGTTGATGCCGCCGGCTAGGGCGACTTGTTCGGGGAGCCAGTGGCCGGGGGCGTACGGCGGGTCGGTCCACTCGAGAAGGGTGACGCGTCGGCCGGTGGGTGGCCGCGGGGTGAGGCGGCGGCGGAGGTCTTCGAGGAGGGGAGCGGCATCGCGGTTGATCGCTTGGGCGACTTGCTCGATGGAGGTTAGGACCTCGGAGAGAGTGTGGGGGTTGGTGGTGACTACCTGCGCGGTGCAGCCGAGGTAGTCGAGGGCGGACTCGACGTCGGTGACGTCGAGCGCGCAGACGGCGCAGAGGTCTTGCGTGATGACGATGTCCGGGTTGAGTTCCCGCAGGGCGCCGGCGTCGAGTTTGTAGAGGTCTTCGCCGGCGGCAACCCGGGAGCGGACGGCAGCGTCGATCTCGGCCGGCGTGAGCCCGGACGGAAGTGCGGTGGTGGAGACGATCCGGCGCGTGCGCGCATCCGCTGGGTAGTCGCATTCGAAGGTGACGCCGACCACAGCATCACCGGCTCCAAGCGCGAAGCAAATCTCGGTTGCCGACGGTAGTAGCGAGACGATGCGCACGAGACGAACTGTAGGGGAATCAACCCTCGTACCCACCCCGGCTGCGATTCATCGATGAAGACGCCGATTGTCTCGCGTTGTCAACCAGGTAAGGGTTTTCCCGCCTTCGGTCTGTGGGGAGCGTCACGTGGCGATTGTGAGACCAGTGTTCAACTGGACTGGTTTTCGGGCTTACTCTGAAGGAACGCCCACGCCAGTGAAGTCGAGGGGCCAGCGGACCACCGCACCGCGTCTTGAGCAGCATCACCCGCACCCCAGGGAGTGACCGTGCCGAAACTCGTCTATGACTTCGCCGAAGGCAACAAGGCCATGAAGGAGCTGCTCGGCGGCAAGGGTGCGAACCTCGCCGAGATGACCAATCTCGGTCTGCCCGTGCCGCCTGGTTTCACCATCAGTACCGAGGCCTGCAAGGCGTATCTGAGCACTGGCTCGGTGCCGGCGGAGCTGGCCGACGAGATCGACCATCACGTCGACGTACTGCAGCAGAAGATGGGCAAGAAGCTAGGCCAGGCTGACGATCCGTTGCTGGTCTCGGTCCGCTCCGGTGCTGCCGTCTCGATGCCCGGCATGATGGAGACGGTCCTCAACGTCGGCCTCAACGACGACTCGGTGAACGGTCTCGCGCACCAATCGGGCGACCCCCGCTTCGCCTGGGACGCGTACCGCCGGCTGATCCAGATGTTCGGCAAGACGGTCCTCGGCATGGAGGGTGATGTCTTCGAGGACGCGATCGAGGCGGCCAAGCAGGCCAAGGGCACTCGCAACGACCTCGACCTGGACGCCGACGACCTGAAGGCGCTCGTCGAGAACTTCAAGCAGGCGGTGCTCGATCACACCGGCCGGGAGTTCCCGCAGGACCCGCGGACCCAGATGGATCTCGCGATCGAGGCCGTCTTCGGGTCGTGGAACTCCGAGCGCGCGATCCTCTACCGCCGCCAGGAGCGCATCGCCACCGACCTCGGTACGGCGGTCAACATCTGCTCGATGGTCTTCGGCAACCTCGGCATGGACTCGGGGACCGGCGTCTGCTTCACCCGCGACCCTTCCACCGGCCAGCCCGGCGTGTACGGCGACTACCTCCAGAACGCACAGGGCGAGGACGTGGTGGCCGGCATCCGCAACACGGTCCCGCTCGCGGATCTCGAGCAGCTGGACAAGACGTCGTACGACGAACTGATGGCGATCATGGCCAAGCTGGAGGGCCACTACCGCGACCTGTGTGACATCGAGTTCACGGTCGAGCGCGGCAAGCTGTGGATGCTGCAGACGCGGGTCGGCAAGCGGACCGCGGCTGCGGCGTTCCGGATCGCGACCAGCCTGATCGACGAGGGTGTGATCGACACCGACGAGGCGCTGAAGCGGGTCAAGGGTGCGCAACTGGCGCAGCTGATGTTCCCGCGCTTCGACGCGGACGCGGAGAAAGAGCTGATCACCAAGGCGATCGGCGCCTCGCCGGGTGCCGCCTCGGGCAAGGTGGTCTTCACATCTGCCGCGGCGGTCGAGGCAGCGGACAAGGGCGAGAAGGTCATCCTGGTACGCCGGGAGACGAACCCGGACGACCTCCACGGCATGATCGCGGCGCAGGGCATCTTGACCAGCCGCGGCGGCAAGACCTCGCACGCGGCCGTGGTCGCACGCGGCATGGGCAAGACCTGTGTCTGCGGCGCCGAGGAGCTCGACGTGAATGTTGCCCAAGGCACCATCACGGTCAACGGCGCCGTGCTCGAGGCCGGCGCGACGATCTCGATCGACGGCACCACCGGCGAGGTCTTCGCCGGTGAGGTCCCGGTGGTCGCGTCGCCGGTCGTCCAGTACTTCGAAGGTTCGCTGGACCCGGAGGCCGGTGACGATCTCGTGGCGTCGGTGCATCGGCTGATGACGCACGCCGACGAGGTACGGCGCCTCGGCGTACGGACGAATGCGGACACCGCCGACGACGCGGCGCGGGCGCGGCGGTTCGGCGCCGAAGGGATCGGGCTGTGCCGGACCGAGCACATGTTCCTCGGCGAACGGCGGGAGGCGGTCGAGCGACTGATCCTGGCCGACCAGGACGGCGATCGCGAGGCAGCGCTGGCCGAGCTGGAGCCGCTGCAGCGTGGTGACTTCCTCGAGCTGCTCACCGCGATGGACGGTCTGCCGGTGACGATCCGGCTGATCGACCCGCCGCTGCACGAGTTCCTGCCGTCGATGGAGGATCTGGCGGTCAAGGTCGCGCTCGCCAACGAACGCGGTGAGGACCCGGGTCGCGACGCGAAGCTGCTGGTCGCGGTTCAGCGGTTGCACGAACAGAACCCGATGCTCGGGCTGCGCGGCGTACGGCTCGGTCTGATCATCCCCGGCCTGTTCGCGATGCAGGTGCGGGCGATCGCCAGCGCGGCGGTCGAGCTGAAGAGCCAGGGCAAGGACCCGCGGCCGGAGATCATGATTCCGCTCGTCGGCGCGATGCAGGAGCTGCACCTGGCCCGCGACGAGGTGAGCCGCGTGCTCGCCGAGGTCGGCGTCGAGTGGAGCATCCCGATCGGCACGATGATCGAGCTGCCGCGGGCCGCGGTGATCGCGGACCAGATCGCGGAGGCGGCCGACTTCTTCTCGTTCGGCACCAACGACCTGACCCAGACCACCTGGGGCTTCAGCCGTGACGACGTCGAGGGCTCGTTCTTCTCGCGGTACCTGGAGAAGGGCATCTTCGCGGTCTCGCCGTTCGAGTCGATCGACGTCGAAGGCGTCGGCGCGCTGGTCCGGACCGGCGTCGATCGCGGTCGCGCCACCAAGCCCGACCTCAAGGTCGGCGTCTGCGGCGAGCACGGCGGTGATCCCGACAGCGTGCACTTCTTCCACCAGGTCGGCCTGGACTACGTCTCCTGCTCGCCGTTCCGGATCCCGATCGCCCGGCTCGAAGCCGGTCGCGCCGCCCTCGACTGAAAACCCGGCTGCGCTCCCGGTTCGTCCCGTACTACGGTGCGTGGGTGAGCCGGGAGCAGCTACGCCAGACCTTCACCGAAGACGCCGAGCTGTACGACCGAGTCCGGCCGAGCTACCCGCCGGACCTGTACGACGACCTCGCGGATCTCGTGAGTGTCGCCAAGCCGAACGTGTTGGAGATCGGCCCGGGCACCGGCCAAGCCACACGCCCCATGGTCGAGCGCGGGTGGTCCGTCAGCGCGGTTGAGCTCGGCCAGGAGCTCGCGGAAGTCGCACGACGGAACCTCCCGACCGTCGACGTGACCGTCGCGGACTTCGACACCTGGGAGCTGCCGCCACCGACGTACGACCTCGTCCTGTCGGCGACCGCCTTCCACTGGCTCGACCCAGCAACAAGAGTCCAGCGCTGTGCGCAAGTACTGCGACCTGGCGGCGTTCTGGCCGTGGTCTCGACGCACCACATCGCCGGCGGGAGCGAGCAGCTCTTCGTCGAGATGCAGCGGTGCTACGACCGGTTCACCGACGATCCCGAGAAGGGCGGGCTGCCGCCGGCGAGCGCCGTACCGGAGGACTCGTCGGAGGTCGACCGGAGCGGGCTGTTCGGGCCGGTGACGTTCCGGCGGTACGAGTGGGAAGTGGCCTACTCCGCCGCCGATTACCTCGAACTTCTGTCGTCGTATTCGGGGCATCGGGCCTTGACATCGGAGCGGCGTGACGGTCTGTACGACTGTCTCCGCGCTCTCATCGAGGGCAACGGCGGAACCGTCACCAAGCGTTATCTCACTCAACTTTCTGCTGCAGTTTCTCTTAACCAACCCCTTGCGTAGCGGGTCCCGGACTGGGCACTATAGCCGGGCGGGAAGGGAGTTCACTGTCGACTTTCGGGTCTGACCTGAACTAGCCGCTGTGGCGGCTTGTGGCTCCCTCTCCCGCACCAAAAACTTGTTGTGTGCAAGGCCGTATCCGCCCTCGTTGTAGGGTTCGGGGTATGGCCTTTTTCGTGGTGCAGTTGCAGTTCGACCTCGCCGAGACCGATGAGCGGCTGGCGGTCCGCCCGGCCCACCGGGAGTACCTGAACGAGCTGAAGGCGGCCGGCAAGCTGGTCGCCGCCGGACCGTTCACCGACCAGACCGGCGCGCTGCTGGTCTACAACGTGGCCGACGAGGCCGAGCTCCGCGACATCCTCGCGAAGGACCCCTACACCCCGGCCGACGTCTACCAGCTCGCGCTCCTCACCGAGTGGCAGCCGCTGTTCGCCTTCACTGAATAAACACAGTTAGGGGTTTCTAGACCTCGGCGCCTTCGAGGTTCAGGTGATCGACATAGGCCCAGAGCCAGACCAGCGGGGCGAGGACGAGCTCGGGATCGCCGTCCTCGTCGCCGATGAAGATCATCGAGGCGTCGCCGTTCTGGATGTCCTGGACGACCGCCTCGCAGACCGCGAGCGCGGCCTCGAAGATCAGCACCTCCGGCCCGTTCTCCCAGCGCGGCTGGGGGAGCGGGAGCACCGGCGCCTCGTCGGTCCCGTCGAGGTCGACCGAGACCTGCTGCAACTCCTCGTACAGGTCGAAGGTGATCAGCCCGGCCAGCGGGCGGCCGTCGTACCCGATCAGGTAGGGGTCCTCGACGCCGCTGCGGAAGTTGTCGCGGAGCTCCGGCAGCGCGGCCTGCAGATCGGTCGCCTCCAGGTACGGCGCCTCGTCCGGCTCGCTGTCGTCGCCGACGTCAGCCTGGCCGCTGCGCATCTCGTCGAACTGGTGCAGTAGATCGTTGAGCTCTTCGTAGGCGTCGCTGTCCGGCGACTTCTGGGCCGCGGCCTCGAGATCGCGCAGATGGTCGACCAGGTCGTCCTCGAAGTGCAGCTCGTACCGCGGCAGTCCGGGCTCACGACCGGCGTTGATCTGCGCGACCAGCTGCGTCGAGACCGGACCGAGCCGCTCGGCCAGCACCTCGAGCGGGGTGGTCGGCTTCTCCTCGTCGTCGTGCGCGCAGGAGTCGTCCTCGACCGTGCCGCCGCCATCCAGCGCGAGCAGCACCTGGAACGCGGGGAAGGCGAGCAGCGCCGCGGTCGCCATCATCCCGTCGCCGATCAGCATCAGCGGGTTGCCACCGGCTTCGGTACGGCGCAGGTGGTCCGGCATCAGCACCGCTGCCTGCTCGACGTTCACCTGGCTGGCCAGCGAGGACAGGCCGTGGTCGGTGTCGACACCGAGCAGCTCGACCAGCCGCTCCGAGCTCATGTCGAAGTTCGAGCGCAGGTAGTAGCGCAGCCAGCCGGCGTCGACCGGGTTGCTGAGCAGTTCGGCGATCCGGGACCGGAAGTCGGCCAGGTCGGCGATCGCGAGCACGACCAGCACCGGCTGGTCGCCGTCGCCGATCACCAGCGGCCGGGTGTCGCCGTTCTGGAAGCCGTCGATGACCTGGTGCAGACTGTCGGCCGCCGCGTCCAGCGGCCAGGCCTCCGCCTCGAACTCGTTCACCACCGCGGAGGTGTCGTCCTGCATGTGTCGTTCCTCTCCGGATGGCGGCGGGAGTTGGGTAAGTGTAGGCGGCGGGCAGGGCAGTGCGGGCCTGGGGGCGGTGCGCCGGGACGGACGTGACCTTGGCTACCCTGGCACCGGCGGGTCGGTGAATCGGTATCTCACATGTGAGATATGGTCCGGCGCATGAGTGATGACTACTTGAGCCGGATCGGCAATCTCATCCGGGACGCCCGTAAGCACCGCGGCTGGACCCAGTCGCAGCTCGCGGAAGTACTGAACACCAGCCAGAGCGCGGTGAACAGGATCGAAAAGGGTCATCAGAACCTCACCCTCGAGATGCTCGCCCGGATCGGCGAGGCCCTCGACTCCGAGATTGTCTCTCTCGGTGGCGGTCCGGTCCACCTCCGTGTCGTCGGTGGTTTGAGATTGTCCGGTTCGATCGACGTGAAGTCGTCCAAGAACGCCGGCGTCGCACTGTTGTGCGCGAGTCTGCTCAACAAGGGCCGGACCACGCTGCGCAAGGTGGCCCGGATCGAAGAGGTCAACCGGCTGCTCGAGGTGCTGAACTCGATCGGCGTGAAGACCACCTGGCTGAACGACGCCGGTGATCTGGAGATCGTGCCGCCGGCCCAGCTCGACCTCGCCGGCATGGACGCCGCCGCGGCCCGCCGTACGCGCTCCATCATCATGTTCCTCGGCCCGCTGCTGCACCGCGAGGACACCTTCCAGCTCCCGTACGCCGGCGGCTGCGACCTGGGCACGCGCACCGTCGAACCGCACATGACCGCGCTGCGGCCGTTCGGTCTCGAGGTGAAGGCGACCGCCGGCGAGTACCACGCGATGGTGAACCGGGCGATCACGCCCGGCAAGCCGATCGTGCTGACCGAGCGCGGCGACACCGTCACCGAGAACGCCCTGATGGCCGCGGCCCGGATCGACGGCGTCACCGTGATCCGCAACGCCAGCTCGAACTACATGGTCCAGGACCTCTGCTTCTACCTCGAGCTGCTCGGCGTGCAGGTCGACGGCGTCGGCTCCACCACCTTGACCGTGCACGGCCGGTCCGAGATCGACGTGGACGTGGACTACGCGCCGTCCGAGGACCCGATCGAGGCAATGAGCCTGCTCACCGCCGCGATCGTCACCGGCTCGGAGATCACCATCCGCCGGGCGCCGGTCGAGTTCCTCGAGATCGAGCTCGCGCTGCTCGAGGAGATGGGCCTGGACTACAGCCGCAGCGACGAGTACCTGGCCGAGAACGGCCGGACCCGGCTGGTCGACCTGACCACCCGCCCGTCGCAGCTGCACGCGCCGATCGACAAGATCCACCCGATGCCGTTCCCGGGCCTGAACATCGACAACCTGCCGTTCTTCGCGGTGATCGCGGCCTCGGCGACCGGCCAGACCCTGATCCACGACTGGGTCTACGAGAACCGCGCGATCTACCTGACCGACCTGAACAAGCTCGGCGGCCGGGTCAAGCTGCTCGACCCGCACCGGGTGATGGTCGAAGGACCGACGCACTGGTCCGGCGCCGAGATCATGTGCCCGCCGGCACTTCGCCCCGCCGTCGTCACGCTGATCGCGATGATGGCCGCGAAGGGGACGTCGGTCCTGCGCAGCGTCTACGTGATCAACCGCGGCTACGAGGAGCTCGCGGCCCGGCTCAACTCGCTAGGCGCTCAGATCGAGACCTTCCGGGACATCTGACAGGAACGTCACGGCTTCGGTGATCACGGCCGGGTCCGACAGGATCCGGCCGTGGCCGAGCCCGGTCTTCGCCGAGTACCGGGCGCGCGGCCCGTACGACGTCAGCAGTACGTCGACCTGTGCCGGGTCGACGACCTTGTCCACGTCGTTGTGGATGACCAGCAGGTCGACGTCGCCCGGACCGACCGAGAACTTGGTCCAGATGTCCGGATCGCCGTCGAACAACCGCGCCTCGATCTCGCGGCGCAGCCGGTCCTTCACCGCGGTGCGCAGGCCCAGCTCGGCACTGAACTTCTCGATCAGATAGCCGAAGTCGGCGAAGCCGCTGATCGACACGAACCGTCCGGCCGGCGCGCCCTGGCGGACGGCGTACAGGGCGAACGGGACGCCGAGTGAGTGCGCGATGATGCCTTCGAAGGCGCCGTGCTTCGCCGCGAGCGCGTTGATGATCCGCTGGTGGTCGAGGATCGTGCCCATCCCGATGGTCGTGTCGCCGTGCCCGGGGCCGTCGTACGAGACCGGGCTGTAGCCGAGCTCGAGCAGTGCCGTGATGAAACCGGCGTACCGCGAGGCGCGGGAGCGCCAGCCGTGGACGAGCAGGACCGGCCGGCGGCCGTCACCCCAGGCGTACGTGACGATTCCGTCGACGACCTCGACCCGGGCGGCCTCGTGGACGTTGCGCTCGGCGTCGCGCACCCGGCCGCGCGCCAACGGCCGGCGCCACAGCTCGAAGGCGATCCGGCCGGCCAGCCGGGGCGAGAACAGTCCGAGGGCGGTCAATCCGCCGCGGGCCAGCTTCTTCATGGTTCTCCTTCGAGCAGTAAACTATACGAACGGTCGTATTATTAGTTTGGCGAGGCCGCGCGGTCAAGCGGAATAGGATCGGGGCGTGGAGAAGGTCGACGGACGGTTGCGGCGCGGTGACGAGACCCGCCGCGCGGTGCTGCGGCGCGCGGTCGACATCGCCTCGATCGACGGGCTGGAAGGGCTGTCGATCGGACGGCTGGCCACCGAGCTCGGGATCAGCAAGAGCGGGCTGTTCGCGCACTTCGGCTCGAAGGAGGAGCTGCAGCTAGCGACGATCCGGGCCGCGCGCCGGATCTACGCCGACGCCGTGGTGATGCCGGCGTTGGACGTCGAGCCAGGGCTGGAGCGGGTGCGGAAGCTGAGCGAGTGCTGGATCGACTACTCACGTCGTCGCGTCTTCCCCGGTGGCTGTTTTTTCCAGAAGGTCTCCCACGAGTACGCCGCTCGCGGGGGAGCCGTCCATGAGGCGCTGGCCGACGTCCACCGGGAGTGGATGGAGCTCATGGAGAAGGTCGTGCGCGAGGCGGTCGAGCGAGGTGAGCTCGATGCGGATCCGGCGCAGCTGGCGTTCGACCTGAACGCCTACTACGAGGCCGCGAATCTCGCCTCGATCCTGCACGGCAACGAAGCCGGCTACGACACGGCGAGCCGGTCGATCGCGGCGCGGCTGGACTCCGCCCGCCGCTGATCGGGCAGGTCACGCCGGCCGCGGATCGGTGAGAACAGCAAGACCAGACTGGCCAGCGGAACACCGGCGGTGGTGATCCAGAGTGCGGCTTCGAGGCCGAGCCGCGAGGCGAGACTGCCGCCGAGCAGTGCGCCGAGCGGAATCGTCCCGTAGTTCACGAACGCCGACGTCGCGCTCAGGCGGCCGCGGAGGTCCGGTGGGCAATAGGACTGCAGGAAGGTCGACTTGATGACGTTGCCGCCGACGATGCCCGCGCCGACACCGAAGCCGCCGATCACGTAGAGCGCCGGGCTGAGCTGGGCCAGTGGGATGAGGAGGGCGAGCGTCGGCAGTCCGAGTTCGCACAGCAGCATGGCGCGCGCGGTACCGAACCGGTCGGCGAGGCGGCGGCCGATGAACGCGCCGACGACTCCGCCGCTCGCGGCGGCCGCGACCAGGACGCCGACGGTGCCGGGAGTCAGGCCGACGGAGCGAACCAGGAAGACCACGACGATCGCCTGATAGCCCATCAGGGCCAGGTTCGAGGTGGCGCCGAAGATCGTGAGCGTGCGCAACCAGACGTCCTGCGCGACCAGCCGGATCCCCTCGCGAATCGCGCCGGGCTGCCGGGCGGTCGCCGGATGGTGCTCACGGAACCGGATCGCGGTCAGGCAGCAGGCGGCGACCGCGAAGGTCGCTGCATCGACGTACAGGGCGTTGGTCGCGCCGAAGAACTGAACGATCAGGCCGCCGCACCCCAGGCCGACGATCTGCGCGGCGGACGCGCTGCCGTGCAGCTTGGCGTTGCCCTCGGCGTGATCGGCCGGGTCGAGCAAGGTGGGGAGATAGGCGCCGTAAGCCGTTTGAAAGACGACGCCTGCGGCGCCGGTCAGCAGGGCGACCGTGAGCAGCAACTTCACCGACAGCAAGCCGGCGGCGGCCGCGACCGGTACGGCGGCCAGCAGTAGCAGCGAGATCACCGACGTACCGATCATGAGCGGACGGCGGTGCCGCCGGTCGATCCAGGCGCCGACCGGCAGTCCGATCAACAGCCACGGCGCCCAGCTCGCCGCGGTCAGCACTCCGACCTCGAACGTGCTCGCACTCAGCTCGGAGATCGCGATCAACGGGATCGCCACTCCGGAGATCGCGGTCCCGAACCGGTTGACCGTCTCTCCGGTCCAGAAGAGCCGGAAGTCCCGATGGGTGCGCAGCAGGCTCATGATTCCTCCGGGCGTTGGGGGAAGGACTGGAACTGGACGACGACCCGTTCGGCGTCCGGGCCGGGGTCCATGGCTTCGTAGCGGTTGATGACTTCGCAGAGCTCGGCGTTGAGGGCGTGGAGCTGGTCGGGGGAGAGGCGGAGGTTGCGCCAGTCCGACAGGGAGGCCGCGGACCGCCACTCGATGGACCAGGATTCGCCGAGGTAGTTCCGGACTCGGCTGAAGTAGCGCTCGGCGAGGTAGCTCAGGTACGCGCGCAGGGCGCCGCTCGTCTCCGGGTCGTCGTCGAGGTCGGCCGGATCCAGCGTGGTCGTGCCCTTGGGGATCCGCCACCAGCGCTCGCGCTTGCTGCCGCGCTCGGTGTCCTCCTCGAGGTAGCCGTGCTCGGCGAGCAGTCGCAGATGCCAGCTAATCGTGCCGGTGTTCTCTCCCAGCCGGGTGGCCAGCGTGGTGGAGGTGGCCGGTCCGCTCACCTCGATGGCCTCCAGAATCTTCATCCGCAGGGGATGGGCGACTCCGCGGAGGCTTCGAGCGTCGATCCGTCTCATAGATGCAGAGTAGCCTCTGCAGAGAAGCCTCTGCAATCCCGAAAACTGTCGGTGGCGGGTTCTAGCGTTCAGGTATGCGGCCTCATGTAGTGGCACAGGTGGCGGTCTCGCTGGACGGGCGGACCGCCGGTTTCAACGCGGATCTGGCCCGCTACTACGCGATGGCGACGCTGTGGCAGGAGGACGTCACGCTCGTCGGCGCGGACACGATCCTGGCTCAGGAGAGTGTCGTGCGGGCCGGGCCGCGGCCAGGGGCGCGCGAGGTCGGGCCAGTGCTGGCAGTGGTGGACAGTCGAGCACGAGTTCGGGAGTGGGAGGCGTTGCGGCAGCTCGGGCATTGGTCCCAGGTGCTCGCGTTGTACGCCGATCAGACGCCGGCGCGACCGCCGGATGCGACCACGCCGGAGCTGGTCACCGGGTATGAGCAGGTGGACCTGGAGGAGGTGCTCGATCGCCTCGGCAGGCGCGGTGTGCGGGTGGTGCGGGTCGAGTCCGGTGGCTCGCTGATCGCCGTGATGCTGGAGCAGGGGTTGGTGGACGAGCTCGCGCTGCTCGTTCATCCGGTGATCGTCGGGGAGGGCGAGCCCTGGTGCGGGACGGCGGGGGTTCGGCTGGAGCACGCGGGGACGGAGGTGTTCAAGGGTGGAGTCGTCTGGTCGCGGTACTGCGTTCTACTGTGAGCGGTGATGAGGAAGCAGCATGAGTGGTACGACGAGCACGACGCGGAGCGGTGGGTCGCGGAGCCGGTGAAGCGGCCGGGGCGGACGGCGTTCGCGCGCGATCGGGCCCGGGTGCTGCACAGTGCTGCGTTGCGGCGGTTGGCGGCCAAGACACAGGTGGCCACCGCCGGTAGTGACGACTTCGTCCGCAACCGGCTGACGCACAGTCTCGAGGTCGCGCAGATCGGGCGCGAGCTCGCGTCGACGCTGGGCTGTGATCCGGACATCGTGGATGCGGCTTGTCTGGCGCACGATCTCGGGCATCCGCCGTTCGGGCACAACGGTGAGCGGGCGCTGGATCAGCTCGCGGCGGACATCGGCGGTTTCGAGGGCAATGCGCAAACGCTGCGGTTGCTGACCCGTTTGGAGTCGAAGACCTTCGACCCGGCCGGGCGCAGTGTCGGGCTCAACCTCAGCCGCGCGACGCTCGACGCCGCCACGAAGTATCCGTGGCCGCGCCGCGCGGGCGTGCGCAAGTTCGGGGTGTACGACGACGATCTCGCCGTCTTCGAGTGGTTGCGGCCGGGCGTCGGGGAGCGGCAGTGCCTCGAGGCGCAGGTGATGGACTTCGCCGACGACGTGGCGTACTCGGTGCACGACGTCGAGGACGGGATCGTCGCGCACCACATCGACCTGGCCGCGGTCGACGCCGATCGAGCGCCGTACTGGGAGACCGTCCGGCGACTGTACTTGCCGGAGGCAACTGATGCCGAGCTCGACGAGGGCTGGCGGCGACTGACCCGGCTGAA
Source organism: Kribbella sp. NPDC005582 (assembly GCF_040605415.1). Lineage (NCBI taxonomy): Bacteria > Bacillati > Actinomycetota > Actinomycetes > Propionibacteriales > Kribbellaceae > Kribbella > Kribbella sp. NPDC005582. The sequence continues at coordinate 351,725 of NZ_JBEXCU010000004.1, read as the reverse complement.
CTACTGGCCGGGCGGCTCCTTCGACGACAGCCGGCGGGCGCTCGGCGGGCTGAAGGACCTGACCAGCCAGCTGATCGGCCGGTTCGTGACGACGGCCGAGCAGGCGACGCACGCGGCCTTCGGCCGGTCCCGGCTGATTCGGTACGAGGCGGATCTCGTCGTACCGGATGGGATCCGGGTGGAGATCGGCTTGCTCAAGGGCGTCGGCATGTTCCACGTGCTGAACTCCCCGGAGCGGCAGGCGCGGCGTGCCGTCCAGCGCGAGCTGCTCACCGAGCTGGTCGAGGCGCTGTGGAAGACCGGGCCGACCCACCTGGACGCACCGCTGCGCGCGGACTGGGAGGAGGCCGCGGACGATCAGGCCAGGCTGCGCGTGATCGTCGACCAGGTGGCCTCGTTGACCGACCCGTCGGCACTTGCCTGGCACGCGGATCTGGTGCGCCCCACCTGACCGCGACACTGCGGTGACGCAGGGCTAAGGTCGGTGACATGACTGCTGCAGAGCCCATCGTCATCATTGGTGCGAGCCTCGCGGGAGCGACCGCGGCCCAGACCCTGCGAGAGGAGGGCTGGACCGGCGGCATCGTCCTGGTCGGCAGCGAGACCGAGTTGCCTTACGAGCGGCCGCCGCTGTCCAAGGACGTCCTGCTCGCCAAGAAGGGACCGGAGTCAGCGCAACTGCACGACCAGCAGTGGTACGACGACAACTCCATCGAGCTGCGGCTCGGGACGACCGCGACCGCGATCGACAGCGCCGCGCACACGGTCACGCTCGACGACGGATCGACGCAGTCGTACAGCAAGCTGCTGATCGCGACCGGCAGCCGGGTCCGGCGACTCGACGTACCGGGTGGGGACCTGGACGGGATCCACTACCTGCGGACCGCCGCCGAGTCGCAGGCGCTGACGGATGCGTATCGCGCGACGCCGCGCGTGGTCGTGGTCGGCGCCGGCTGGATCGGTCTCGAGGCTGCTTCGGCCGCGAAGGAGCGCGGCTGCGAGGTGACCGTGGTCGAGCCGCAGTCGACCGCACTCGCCGCAGTGATGGGGGAGAAGGTCGGCGAGCTGTACGCCGAGTTCCACCGCCAGCACGGTGTCGAGTTCCGCTTCGGTGCGACCGTCGAAGGCTTCGAGGGCACCGGCGCGGTGACCGGCGTCCGGATCTCCGGCGGCGAGGTGCTCCCGGCCGACCTGGTGGTGGTCGGCGTCGGCGTCCAGCCGAACACGGAGCTCGCGGCGGAGGCGGGCATCGAGGTCGCGACCCGTGAGGCCGGCTCCGGGATCGTCGCCGGTCCCGATCTGCGAACCTCGGCCGAGGATGTCTACGCCGCCGGTGACGTGGTCCGCTGGGACCACCCGCTGTACGGCCGCCCGGTTCGCGTCGAGCACTGGCAGAACGCGAAGGACAGCGGTGCGACCGCGGCCAAGGCGATGCTCGGCCAGGAAGTCGCGCACGACGGCATCCCGTACTTCTTCACCGACCAGTTCGACCTCGGTATGGAGTATGTCGGCGATATCCCGCACGGCACGTCGTACGAGGTGGTTCTGCGCGGTGACCCGTCGACTGGCGCCTACCTGGCCTTCTGGCTCGACGGCGAGCACCACGTTCTCGCGGGGATGCACGTCAACCTTTGGGACGACGGCATCGGTGGCGTGCGCGACCTGATCAAGTCCGGCAAGCAGGTCGATCCGACCCGCCTGGCCGACCCGTCGATCCCGCTGGCCGACGTCTAAGCGAGGTACTCCAGGGCGTAGCTGTCCCCGGCGGGCGTCACGCGAGCGACGCCGGGGAAGTCCAGGTGCGCGCCGGCCACGAAAACGCCTGGCTCACTGAGCTGTTCGAGCAGGTCGGCTCGCGCCGTACGCGCTTGGGATTGGTTGCCGTCGTACTCCCATGCGATGTTCGGCTGGTCGAACTGCAGTGAGGGGACGTGCACTGTGTCGCCCCAGGCGAGGAGCCGACCCGCGCGGCTCCGGATGTCGTAGATGGTGTGACCGGGCGTGTGGCCCGGAGTCGGGATCGCCGTGACCCAGTCGTTGACGGCGACCTCGCCGTCGACCAGTACGGCGCGGTCGCGGACCGGCTCGAGCCGGCCGGTGAAGACGGCGCTGTCCCCGGTTCCGATCCACACCTTTCGAAGCTCGGGGAATGCCTCGGAGCCATCTGGGGTGATCAGCCCGTGAACGTGGTCGCCATGGCGATGGGTGATGGCGACGTCGGTGATGTCGCCGCGCTCGATCCCGGCCTCGGCCAAGGCGTCGGACAGCAAACCCATCGTCGGTCCCAAGGCGTCGGAGGCGCCGGTGTCGATGAGCACCGACCGCGTGCCGTCAGCGACGTAGAAGGCATTGACCGGCAGGCGCAGATTGCCCTCGATCAGCGGAACGGTCTCCGGGACGTTCGCCAGCGGGCGTCCGCTCTCGTCGCGCAGCCGCGTCGGCGGCATGTCGATATAGCCGTCGTACAGGGAGACCACCTGTAGGTCACCGAACTCGAAGCGGGCATGGTGCTCACCGCGCGAGATGAACCGCATCCTCAGCGTCCGATCGGGTAGGCGACGTACGCGAAGGCTGTGCTGTCCGGTGACCAGCTCGGCACGTTCATCGTGCCCTGGCCGCCGAAGAGCGTTGCGAGCTCGCGGATGCCGTCCGGAGTGAGCAGGCGGATGCGGACGTCCTCGATATCCGCCGGGTGGCCTTCGGTGCCGGGCGGGAAGCTGACATACGCGATCGAGGACCCGTCCGGCGCGGGGTGCGGGAACCAGTTGACCCGCTCGTCGAACGTCAACTGCTCGACCTCGCCCCCGGCGATCCGGAACAGCTGCGCATGCCCGGCCCGCTCGGAGTTGAAGTAGATCCACTTCCCGTCCGGCCCGTACTCCGACCCGTCGTCGGCGTACTCGTCGTTCGTCACCTGTACGTCGGTCCCGCCGGCCGCCGGAAGCGTCCACACGTTGGTGATCCCGGGCTCCAGCCCGATGTAGGCGAGCGTCGTACCGTCGGGCGAGATCCCGTGCAGGTAATGGTGAAAACCCGCGCCACGGTCGTTGCTGACCCGGCGACCACGCCCGCCCGCCAGCGGTACGGCGTACAGGTGTCCGTCGTCGGCGGAGACGTAGACGGTGTGGCCGTCCGGGCTCACGACGTGGTCGTTGTTGATCGCCGGCACACCGCCGAGCTCGATCTCGACGAGCCCGCCGTCGACGCGGAACAGTTTGCCGTCACCGTTGACGATCAGATCGCCGCCGGGCGTCCAGTTGGGCGCCTCGAAGAGGACCTCGTCCGAGGTGAACACCAGCGAGTGCTCGCCGGTGCGAATGTCGACGGTGTAGAGCTCGGAACGTTGGCCGGGGCGCAGGGTTCGGGGCACGCAACCAACCTAACCGACGCGAGTTGTCCACAGATCGTCGTCCGGTGGCGGGGATGACTTGCCGATGATCGTAGACTCGCGGGGTGGCAGGCAGGATCAAGGACGAGGACATCGCGCTGGTGCGCGAGCGAGCCCGTATCGACGACATCGTCGGTTCGTACGTGACCTTGAAGAACGCAGGCGGCGGCTCGCTCAAGGGATTGTGCCCGTTCCACGACGAGAAGTCGCCGTCGTTCAACGTGACGCCGGCCCGCGGGTTCTTCTACTGCTTCGGCTGCCAAGAGGGCGGCGACGTCATCGACTTCATCCAGAAGATCGATCAGATCACCTTCCACGAGGCGGTCGAGACGCTGGCCGCCAAGGTCGGCATCCAGCTCCGCTACGAGGAGTCCGGCGCCCCGATCCAGCGCGGCCCGGCGAACCAGCGGCCGCGGCTGGTCGAGGTGCACAAGGTCGCCGCGGAGTACTTCGTCGAGCAGCTCTTCGGTGCTCCGGAGGCCGCGCTCGGGCGGCAGTTCCTGGACAAGCGCGGCTTCGACCGGGACGCGGCGGTGCACTTCGGCGTCGGGTTCTCACCGCGCGGCGGCGAGGCGCTGACCAACCACCTGCGCGGCCGCGGCTTCACCAACGCCGAGTTGGTCGCTTCTGGCGTCTCCGCCGAGGGCCAGCGCGGGCTGTACGACCGGTTCCGCGGCCGGCTGATGTGGCCGATCCGGGACGCGTCCTCCGACGTCATCGGCTTCGGCGCGCGGCGGCTCTTCGACGACGACAAGATCGAAGCGAAGTACCTGAACACCCCCGAGACCCCTATCTACAAGAAGTCCAAGGTCCTGTACGGCGTGGATCTGGCCCGCCGCGAGATCGCGAAGGGCCACCAGGCGGTGGTCGTCGAGGGATACACCGACGTGATGGCCTGTCACCTCGCCGGTGTGCAGACCGCGGTCGCGACCTGTGGCACGTCGTTCGGCGAGGATCACGCCCGGGTGCTGCGGCAGCTGCTGCTGGACCACGACCAGTTCCGCGGCGAGGTGATCTTCACCTTCGACGGTGACGAGGCCGGGCAGCGAGCGGCGCTCAAGGCGTTCGCGGGCGACCAGGCCTTCGCCGCGCAGACCTATGTCGCGGTCGAGCCCGATGGGCTGGACCCGTGTGACGTGCGGCTGCAGAAGGGCGACGCGGCGGTTCGCGAGCTGATCGGCCGGCGCGTCCCGCTGTACCGGTTCGTCCTCGGGAACGTGCTGTCGAAGTACGACCTGGACCGGGCCGACACCCGGATCGACGCGCTGCGCGACGCGGCGAAGCTCGTGATCAGCATCCGGGACCGCTCGAAGGTCGACGCGTTCACCCGTGAGCTGGCCGGGCTGCTCGGCATGGAGGTCGACCAGGTCCGCTCCGAGGTGCATCGCGCCGCGTCGCGACCGGCCACGCCCCCGCAGACGCCGCAAGGGCGGACGCCGGTCACGACCACCACCGAGGCTCCGGCGCCACCGCCGCGGGCCGACCTGCCGTCGCCGCGCGACCAGCGGTTCGTGATCGAGTGGGACGTGCTGAAGATCGCGATGCAGCACCCGCATCTGCTCGGCGTCGCCTTCGACGAGCTGGACGACCACGACTTCACGCACCCGTGGCTGGCCGCTGTCCGCGCTGGGATGGAGAAGATCGGTGGGCCCTCGACGGCGGCCCCCGGTGAGGCGTGGGTGGTCGCCGTACGGGAGGCGATCGGGAACGATCCGGCCGCCGCGGTGGTCGGCGCGCTCGCGGTCGACCCGCTCCGGCTGGGCCGGGATCCCGACGAGCAGTATGCGTTGGCCCTGGTCGCGCGGGTGCAGGAGCTGACCTGCGCGCGCCGGATCATGGACCTGAAGTCGAAGCTGCAGCGGACCAACCCGATCGACAAGGCCGACGACTACAACCGGATGTTCGGTGAGCTGATCGCGCTCGAGGCCTACCGCGCCGACCTGCGCAAGAAGGCGATCACGGGCGCGATCTGAGCTGCTCCACCAATCGGGCGGCCTGCTCGGCGTACTGGCCGGCATCGTCCGGATCGATGCCGAGTGCGCGCGCGATCTGCGGGAAGACGACGGGTGCCGCGGAGATGCCGAACAGGGCAAGAGCGGCGTACGCCGGGTCCACGTCGTCGGGAAGTTCGCCCTCGGACTGACGGCGGCGGAAGTCGGCGAGCATGCCCTGGAAGCGCCGGTACTGCGCTTCCTCGTCGCCGGCTGCGGTGTCGCGATCGAGGCCTTCGCGCACCAGCAGCCGGAGCAGATCGGGCTGCTCGATCGTGACCTGGGCGTACGCGCCGACCAGGTCCGCGAGCGTGCCGGGATCCTCGGCGACGGCCGGCTCTTCGGCGCGCCAACGGTCGGCGACGGCTCGGTAGAGGCCCTCTTTGCCGCCGAAGTAATACGAGATCAACTGCTTGTTGACCCCGGCTCGGTCGGCGATCGCACCCACCCGGGCGCCGCTGAACCCATGCGCGCCGAACTCGACCACGGCCGCGTCCAGCAGTTGCTGCCGGCTGCGCTCGGCGTCGCGCTGCCGCTCGTCAGGTCCCGGTGATCTCCGCACAGCAGTCACTCTAGCGGACCTTCTATCCACCGTGCTAACTTAATCAACCAAGCGGATGACAAAGTTTGCTGAAGGGTTGATTGAGATGAAGGTTGCGATCGTCGGAGCGGGGATCGGCGGGCTGGCGCTGGCGCAGGGATTGCTCGCGGCGGGTGTCGAGGTTCGGGTGTACGAACGGGATCCGTCGCCGGTGTTCCGACGGCAGGGCTACCGGATCCACATCGGTCCGGTGGGGGAGGAGGCGCTTGCGGCGGTGCTGCCGGAAGCGGTCCGACGGCGGGTGATCGAGACCGCGACGCATCCGGGGGATCTGGTGGCTGGGTTCTCGCCGCAGCTGGACCAGCTGTTCGAGCAGATCTATCCGGTCGGCGGTCCGGACTCGGTGACGTCGATCGATCGGTACGCGTTTCGCCGGGCGGTGATGACCGGGCTCGACGAGGTGATTGCCTTTGGCAAGGAATTCGCGTCGTACGAGGTGGTTGGCGCCGGCGTTGAGGTCCGGTTCGCCGACGGTACGACAGAGGTGGCCGACGTACTGGTGGGTGCGGACGGGGTCGGGTCGCGGGTGCGGGCGCAGTTGCTGCCGGCCTTTAAGGTGCATGACAGTGGGGTCCGGTGTATCTACGGCAAGATCCCGATGGCGGAGGCTGTCCGGGCGATGGCGCCGGCGGCGTTCCTGCGCGGCCTCTGCTTCGTGAATGAGGGTGTTGGGGTCGGTGTCGCATTTGCGCCGGTGCTGTTCCGGACGCCGCCGGCGGAGTATGGCGACTACCTGATGGCCGTGATGACCGGGACAGCTTCGCAGCTGGGGCTGAGCGATGCCGAGCTGTTCGCTTCGTCGGCCTCGGAGCTGTGGAGCCTTGTGCGCAAGCAGGTTGCGGACTGGCATCCGGTGGTCGGCGAACTCGTGGATGCCGCCGACGCGTCGGCCGCGTTCCCGATCGCGCTGCGGACCTGTACGTCGGTGAAGCCGTGGCCGGACGGTCCCGTCGTACTGCTGGGTGACGCCGTACATCCGATGCTGCCGTCCGCCGGCGCCGGCGCGAATACCGCGCTGTGGGATGCGGCACGGTTGACGTCGGCACTCACGGGCGCGACCACGCTGGCGTCGTACCGGGATGAGATGCTCGCCCACGGGATGGCGGCGGTGACGGAGTCGCTGGAGAATGGCAGGCGGATGTTCGACCTGCGGATTGAGTAGTTCAGCGCATCCCATCGGGCTGTTGCGTGGCGAAGATCGTGCCATGACCAAGCCCATTCAGCCGTCTCAGACCAACGCGTACTACGTCCAGGCCGTCGTCTCCTTCGGCCTGTCTCTCACCGCGATGACCGTCGCCGTCATCTACCTCCCCGCTCCCGGCTGGGTCCGCGCCTTCCTCGGTCTCGGCCTGCTCTACCTCGTCACCTCGACGGTCACGCTGTCCAAGGTCGTCCGCGACCGGCAGGAGCTGTCCGTCGTGACCACACGCGTCGACCAGGCTCGGCTGGACAAGCTGCTCGCCGAGCACGACCCGTTCCGCGTCGACAGCTAACATATTCCTTGACAAGAATATTCCTCGTGAGGAATACTTCTGGTCATGGAGCAGATCGCGGCAGTACTGGGTGACGGAGCGCGGTGGCGGCTGGTCGAGTTGCTGGCCGAGCGTCCGCGCTCCGTGGGCGAGCTCGCGGAGCTCACTGGACTGCGTCAGCCGCAGACCACCAAGCATTTGCAGGCGCTCAGCCGAGCGGGGCTCGTCACGGTGTTCCCGCTCGGCCAGCGCCGGGTGTACGCACTCGAGTCCGAGCCGCTGACGGCTTTGGCGCGCAGGTTGCAGCAGTTGGCCTCGGCCGCCGAAGCGCAGGATCGCGACGTCCTCGCGCGGTATCGCGACTCGATCTCGCGAGAGACTGCGCTCGCCACGACGGACAGCTGGGCCGATGGTCGTGCGTTCTCCTTCGAGCGCACGCTACCGGCCTCGCCCGAGGTCGTTTGGCAGCACTGGGTCGAGCCGGAACTGCTCGCCTCATGGTGGGCGCCGCCGTCGATGACGGTGAGCGAGGGTGTGCTCGAGCCGCGAGCCGGCGGGCGGGCGATCCTCGAGTACCGCGATGCCGACGGCCGGTACCGGTCCGAGGGCACGGTGCGCGAGGCGACGCCGTACGAGCGGCTGGTCTTTGACCTCACGGTCCTCGATGCGCCGTTCAGTGCGACGTACGAGCTCACGCTGGCCGCCGCGCCGGCGGGCACTCAGCTGCGCATCGACCTGCGCCTCGCCGACACAACCGTCGAGGCTGCTCCCTTCATTGCCGGCATCGAAACCGGCTGGCCTCAAGTACTCGACAACCTCAACCGCGTTCTGCAAGGAGCACAGTCATGACTCGTCTAGTTACCGCCAACATCGCCCTCAGCCTCGACGGGCATTACCACGGCGCAGGTGGCCCGCCCGACTTCGGCCAGTTCATTCCCTACGTCTCGACCGACGTCGCCCGCGCTCAACTCACCCGCATCCACGAGAACGCCACCACCGCCGTACTGGGCCGCTCCAGTGCTGAAGGCTTCCTCGGCTACTGGTCAACCGTTGCCGAGGACAACAATGCCGATCCGCACGACCGCGGCTACGCCCAATGGCTCGTCGACGTCGAAAAGGTCATCTTCTCCACGACCCTGACCGAGGCCCCGGGACAGAACTCCCGCGTCGCCAGCGGCTCGATCCCCGATGTCCTTGCTGACCTCAAGGCCACCGGTGAAGGCGACATCCTCGTCAACACCTCACCCTCGATCATCAAGCCCCTGCTCGCCGCCGACGCCATCGACCGCCTCTACCTGATGATCTTCCCCGAGCTCACCGGCGGCGGCGAACGCCTCTTCGACGACGGCCTCCCGGCGTCGGCCTGGACCCTCACCCACCAGGAAACCGGCAAACTCGGCGAACTCGCCCTGGTGTACGACCGCGCCCGCTAGGCCTGGTGGGCCGCGGCCAGTTGGTAGAGCAGGTTGTTGACCGGCGTCGGCGTGTTGGTCTCACGACCGATTCGTACGACGGCGCCGGTCCAGGCCTCGAGTTCGGAGGGGCGGCCGGCCAAGATGTCCCGTTGCAGGGAGCTGGTTCCTTCTGGCGGGAGCTGGTCGATGAACGCGATCTCCTTCGCCACAACGGACTCCTCGAGCTGAACACCCTTCGCTCGGCCCACCTGATAGACCTCGGTCATCGCCTCCTCGAGCAGTTGCCGGATCGCCGGGCGTGCGCGGAGAGCGCCGTACGGGGAGTTGGTCAGCGTTCCGATGGCGCCGATCGAGGCCAGCGCGAGGAACTTCTCCCACAAGGCGGTCCAGACATCCCGGGCGAGCACGGCCGTCAATCCTGAGTCCTGCAAGGCGGATCGCAGGCTCTCGGTGCGTGCGCTCGGTTGGTTGTCCCATTCGGCGAAGGTCAGCTTGCCGCCGCCGATCTGCCGAATCCGGCCGGGCCCATCGAGGAACGCAATGACCTCCACCGCACCAGGCAGAACTGCTTCGCGGCCGACCACGTCGGCCACCTGCTGCGGCGCATCGACGCCGTTCTGAGTGGTGATCACCGCCGTCTCGCTCCCAATGAGCGGCTTGAGCGCGGCGATCGCCGGCTCCAGCTGCCAGGTCTTGACGCCCAGCAACACAAAGTCGACCTCGCCGATCTCCGCGGTGTCGTCCGTGGCGCGAGCGTCCGCAACCGTGAAGTCCCCAGCCACGCTGGTCACGGTCAACCCGTCCCGCCTCAGGGCTTCGAGGTGCTCGCCGCGCGCCACGAGACTGACCTCATGCCCGGCCGCGGCCAGCCGTCCACCGAAGTACCCGCCGACGCCGCCGGCTCCGATCACTGCAATCTTCAGGCTCATACCGCCGTACGTTACCCCTTTAACCGGTAACGCAGGTACCCTGTCCACATGAAGGACCTCGCCTTCCCCTGGCACGGCGGCCGCCCGTCGCTGAACTTCACCGCCACCCTCGCCAAACGCGGCGGCCCCGCCTTCGACCGTCTCCGCACCCCCGCCGACCTAGCCCGCTGGTTCCACGAAGCCGGCCTGGCCGACCACTCCCTGCAGGCCTCCGGTAAAGACCTCACCGACGCACGAGCGCTACGCGAAGCCCTCTACGCCGCCCTCACCACCCCCACCGCAGACCTCACCCTCCTCAACCACTGGACCACCCGCCCCACCCCCGGCAGCACCCTCGAACGCACGCCCGACGGCCTAAAGCTCCGCCGCCCCCACCTCGACACCGAAGCCCTACTAACCGTCGTCGCCCAAGACGCCGCCGACCTACTCACCGGCCCCCTAGCCCACCGCATCCGCGAATGCGCCCACCCCGGCTGCTGGCTCCTCTTCGTCGACGAAAGCCGAGCCAACAACCGCCGCTGGTGCTCCATGGAAACCTGCGGCGCCCGAACCAAAATGTCCCGCTACCGCACCTGACGGGCCAAGCACTTGGTGGTGCCGCAGGCCGGGCGCACAGCGCTGCGCCCCGACCTGCGGTATCTGGTGTAGGGCAGGTATTCAGCTCACTTCGGAGAACCAACGGTGATCGAGCCATCCACCGCAAGGCCACTGGATCAGTTGGACGCCTGGGTCACCGCTGGCGCCGGGTACGCCAATGCACATCCCGTTGCTGTTGACGATCTCGAACGATCCGTTGTGATCTACAGCCTTCCACCACAGTGGACGGACGTTTTTGCAGGGCTGCTGCGACAGCGGTGCCCCTGCTGCGTCGTTGGCCGCATTCGATATGCAGAGATAGCTGTTCCGATTCCTGATCCAGAAGTACCCGTTGCCCAGCGACTCCGTGGACCAGTCGTGATCGGCCCAGGCTCCACACGGCCATTGGGTGACAGCGGCGCCACGGGCCGTGCTCCCCCCGGGGATATTCATGCAGTACCCGTTGCTCATGTTGACCAGGTGATACCAAGTGACGTTGGTAGTCATGGATCCCGCAGCCGCGGTGGTCGTGACTGCGGTCGAGGTCAACAAGGCGGCGGCGAGTAGAACTGTTGCGCGACGTAGGAACTTTCTCATTCCAGCCTCCTGGAATTGGGGCGGGGCTCCTCAAGGTGGTACCGCGTGGTCGTCATGAGCAACGACCAGCGGCCAGTCGAGCGTACGTAATCCCGTCCCTCGCAACCCGGCGATGACAACTTCCGGCCATGAGTGAATCCACTGTCTTGAGGGTCAGAGCACGGGGCCGAACACGATGGATTGCAGGCGCTTCTTGAAGGCGGCTTTCGTGACTCCTTGGGCGACGTCGACCCGGTATCCCGGGCCGTACGTCACGTAGTAGGGGCACGAATCTTCCGCAAGCCTGTCGCCTCGGATCGTGAGCGTCGTGACCGGTCGGGCAGTTCTCGTCTCGTAGATCGTGAAGGTGTGAACTGCTGGATAGACAGGGATGTTGGGTACGTCGCCACCGCCGCACAGCCCAACTGCCTCCTCGCTGAGGAGCTTGAGCCCGACTCTGCAGATGATCAGCTGTGCTTGGTACGGGTCCGGCACTTGGATGTCCTCTCGCGGAGGGGCCAGGAACTCGTCGGGCAGCGAGAAGTAGCCGAAGTCACTGTGAACCACTTTGGATTCAGATTGGACTCCGGTTTCCATGAGATGGGGCCCCGCCCCGGAGTAGGCGGGAGCCTCCGCAAGAGGCAGTTGTAGCGTGCCGCACGGCACCTCCGGAGACTGCGTCGCAAGTGGGGCTGGCGCGGCGCTCGGCGGGGTCCGCTCGGTGGTGCTGCAGCCGATCAGTGCCATGGTCAGTAGGACCACGAAGATGGTGCTGGTCCGATGCCGTTGCATGCAATTGACCTGCCTACTCGTCGGGCGGGTCCGATCGTCGCCGGGTCTGCGGCTTGCCCGTGGGCCGACTCTGCCACTCACGGGCGCAGGTAGTGCCCGGTGTCAGGTTCATGCCGCACCGGCTGAGGTACGGCGCCTGAGGGCGCGGTGAGGTTGGTGGTGGGGCGGGTGGGGCTCGAACCCACGACCCAAGGATTATGAGTCCTCTGCTCTGACCAGCTGAGCTACCGCCCCGTGCGGGGTGATGGTATCTGGTGTGGGGGTGGGGTGGGGGAAACCAGGGGTGGGTCAGGGGTTTGACGGAGTGGTTTTTGGGGTGGGGCGGGCATGATGGAGGTCAGGTCCGGAGTGGTCGGACCCGACGAAAGGGACGGGCGATGGGCTGGTTCATTTTCCTGGTGCTCGTGGTCGGGGCGGTGGCGGCGTTCAAGTACCGGGTGCCGCTGATCGCCAAGCTGACCGGGCAGCCGCAGCAGCGGATTCAGCGGGCGATCGATCGCCGCAAGGGGAAGTAGCGGCCGGGGCGGCTGACTGGGCAAGTCACCGCGGGCGCTGGAGAGAAGGCGGACCTCGGGCGGGGTCCGCCTTCTGTTGTCAGTCGGCGATGCGGCGGTTGGCTCGGCGGGCCAGGTCGGTGAAGAAGGCTCGGTAGAGCGGTTCGTCGGTGGTCTGGATCTCGACCCTGGCGAGGAGCTGGCCGGGTGCGGTGGCGTAGAGGGGCTCGTCGAGGTCGGTGACGTGGCCGAAGTTGAGGCGGGTGAGGCCCTTCTTGCGGTGGTCGACGCGGACCTTGGCCCACTTCACGGGGGTGCGGTACGAGCCGATGATGCGGTTGCGGCGGAAAAGCTCGAGGATGCCGCTCTCGACGTGGAGGTAGACCTCGTGGTGCTCGAAGGTGATCGGGTCCACGGAAACCTCGCTCGTCCGGTATGACGAAGGCCGGTCCCTGAGGGAACCGGCCGGTGCTGTGAGCTCCCGCGACTGGACTCGAACCAGTAACCTGCCGGTTAACAGCCGGCTGCTCTGCCAATTGAGCTACGCGGGATCGTATTTTTCTGTCCTCGATCCCCTGAGGACTTGAGTAGGTTAGCAGGCCCGGGGCGTCCTGCAAAAACGGGATTCCATCGGTGGGATTTTGGCTGCCGGGTCAGACTCCGAACTCCTCGCGGACGGCGGCCAGGGCCGCTTCGGCGGCGTCGACGATGCCGGGCTGGGTGGGCTCCAAACCCTTGTCCAGCACGAAGTTCCAGGTGATCGGGGACTCGGTGCTGGCGGGGTTGCGGCGGCCGACGATGCGGACGCCGCGCTTGCCGGCGAGCGGGACGTGCCGCTGTACGACGATGCTCGCGTCGACGCGCTCGCGCAGCAGCTGACCGAACCGGCCGGGGTCGTCGATCTTCAGGTCGGTCGCGCGCAAGGGCGTGCCGAAGTCGGTCGTCTCGTAGACGTGCAGGACCGACGCCTCCGAATCCCAGCCTGCCCGCTCGATCTGCTCCCAGCCGACCCGCCGTACCGACTCGGGGGTCGGCTTGCCGGGGGACTCCGTGGGGACGTCCGCCGGGAGGTAGACCGCTGCGCGGGTGCCCGCGACCCAGTTCCCGTCGGCCAGCTGGGCGGCCGCCAGGATGGACTCCTTCCGCCCGGACGCCGAACCGCTCACGGCGTCGGCAAGCTCACGGGGCCAGGTGCTACGCCGAAATCTCACGCCTTCATCATCCCAGCCGCGACAAGCCGCCTGCGGGTCCGGGGGTCAGGCGACGTAGTCGCGGAGGTGGTGGGTGGCTCGGCGTCGGAGGTGGCGGAGGGCTTCGCGTTCGAGGGCGCGGATCTGGTCGGGGGTGCGGTTGAGGTGGGTGGCGATCTCGTCGATGGTGGCTGGGGGCTGGCCTTGGAGGCCGTAGCGGTGGCGGATGACTTGTTCGTGGAGTTCGTCGAGGAACTGGAGTTGGTGGGCGATGTCGCGGCGGAGGGCGGCTTGGAGGATGCCGGGCTCGTCGTCGATCAGGGGTTCGGAGTCGATCAGGTCGAGGGCTTCGGGGTGGAGCTGCCAGGCCTGGGCGCGCTCCAGGCGGGCGAGGGTGAGGGTGGTGGCGTCGGCGAGCTCGGTGGGAGTGGGTTCGCGGCCTAGGCGTTGGGTGAGGTCGTGGCGGGCGCCGGCGACGCGGCAGGCGTCGGCGTACGCCTGGGCGGGCATCCGGACCAGGCGGGACCGGTCGGAGATCGCGCGGCCGAGCGCTTGCCGGATCCACCAGATCGCGTACGTCGAGAAGCGATGACCGAGGCGGTGGTCGAAGCGCTCGATCGCGCGGATCAGGCCGATGTTGCCCTCCTGGATGAGGTCCAGCAGCGAGATGCCCTTGCCGGTGTAGCGGCGCGCGATCGTGACCACGAGCCGCAGGTTGGACTCGATCATGCGTCGCCACGACCGGCGCCCGAGCGCGACGACCTGCTGCAGCTCGGCAGCGTCGTACGGCGCGGGGCCGGTGGCGAGGCGCTCGGCCGCCAGCACGCCCGCCTCGATCCAGTGTGAGTGCTCGTAGACCTCCTCCAAGGTGAGTAGTTCGTGCCGGCCGATCTCGCGCAGGTAGGCCACCAGCGCGGTCACGTCGGCAGGTTCGCAGTCCAGGTGCTCAGCCATCCGCTCCCTCTCTCCTGAACAAGAGGATGCAGTCGAAACCACCCTCTGTGACCGAGCAATTTCAGATCGGTGGATAACTCGCTGACGCGGCAGGTAGATCCCGTGGCGTGCAGCGGCGGAAGTGGGGGTCCACCGGGGCGGTCGACCTTGAGCACGGTTCGACCGTTTTGGCGGAGGGTGCGTGGTTGGTGGGTGCTCAACGTGACTCGCAGCGGTGGGGTGCCTGGTGAGAGTGCGGGCGGCCGCAGTGAGGGGTGGGGGTAGGACGGGTTGGCGGGTACCTTGGGGCGGTGCGAGTGGCTACCTGGAACGTGAATTCGGTGAAGCAGCGGATGCCTCGGCTCCTGGAGTGGCTGGACGAGCGGGAGCCTGACGTCGTCTGTCTGCAGGAGACGAAGCTGGCGGATGACGCGTTCACGGCGTTGCTCGGCAGTGAGTTGGCTGGTCGTGGTTACGAGACCGCCCTGCACGGCGAGGTCCAGTGGAACGGCGTTGCCATCCTGAGCAAGGTTGGCCTGGAGGACGTGGTGACCGGGGTCGCCGGGGCGCCGGGCTTTCCGCATCCGGAGGCGCGTGCGGTCGCGGCGACCTGTGGCGGCATCCGGATCCACGGGCTGTACGTGCCGAACGGTCGCGTTCCGGACTCGGATCACTATCAGTACAAGCTCGCCTGGCTCAAGGCTCTCGCCGACGTGATCGCGGACGGTCCGGAAGACCAGATCGTCTGCGGTGACATGAACATCGCGCCGACCGACGCGGATGTCTTCGACCCAGCCGCGTACGTCGGCTCCACGCATGTGACGCCGCCCGAGCGGGAAGCGCTGGCCGAGCTGATGGCGGCGAAGGGACTGCGTGATGTGGTCCGTGAGCGCTGGCCCGAGGACCAGGTCTTCAGCTACTGGGACTACCGCGCCGGCATGTTCCATCAGAACCTGGGCATGCGGATCGACCTGGTGCTCGCGTCGGAGGCAGTCGCCGACCGGACGAAGGCGGCCTGGATCGATCGCAAGGCCCGAAAGGGGACGGGCCCGAGTGACCACGCGCCGGTAATCGTGGACCTCGACGTGGCACCCGACGGCGACATTGGCCCGATGGTGCCGCCACCGTCTGCGCCGCGGGCTCGCAAGCGTGCGACGACGCTGCCGCAGAACCGTTGAGGCGGTCGAGACAGGTGAGGCAGCGAGTCGTCGCGGCCGTCGTCCTTGCCGCCTCTGCCCTGGCCGCTTCCGCGCTGACCGCCTGCACCAGCAAGAGCGAGGCTCAGCCGACGATCAGCTGGGAGAAGGTCGACGTCGGTGCCGAACCGGTCGCTCTCGCCGAGCACGACGGTCAGATCCTGGTCGGCGTCAAACACAAGGGCGCCAAGGTCGTCCCCGGAGTCGTGCTCCTCAACGGTTCCGAGCGCAAGACGCTCACCGTCAAACCCTCCGCGTCGAGCCCCTACTCGTTCGAGGCGATCTGGTACTCGATCGCCTGGGACGGCAAACGCGTCCTTGGCCTCGGCGGTGCCTCCGGCGGCGCGCACGGCAACGTCCGGTGGACGGTGTGGACCGGCTCGGTCGACGCCGGTCTTCAGGAACACCCCCAGACGTTCGACACGTTCAACGGCCTCTCCGCCGGCCAGATGAACTCCGCCGTACTGACGCCTGCCGGCGAGGCGCTGACGGGCTCGTGGGAAGGCGTCGTGACCGGCCTGGACGCGGCGGTCTGGTTGCCGCAGGCCAACAACAAGTGGCTTAAGCAGGGCTCAGCGAAGACCCCGCTGCAGAACACCAAGAACCTGCTCGTCGGAACCGGCTACGCCACCGCGTACGGCGATGGTCTCGTGCTGACCGGCTCGCAGGTCCGCCTCGAACCCAATGTCGTCCAGCAGGGCGCCGCGATCTGGCGGTCCGCGAAACTCGCGCAGGGCTGGACCCGCGTCGAGCTCCCCGATCCGGGCAGCCGCAGCCAGGCGAACACCGCCACCTGTGCCGACACCTGCGTGATCTCCGGATTCGTCGAGAACAAGCTCGCGATCTGGCGGTACGACGGCGCCAAGGCGCAGCGGCTGACCGGCGTACCGGAGATCCCGGTCGGTGACAAGGACGTCCTGCCGCCGCCGCTGTCCGACGGCAGCCCGGGCGGCGACGTCACCCAAGTGATTGCCCAAGACAACAAAGTGAAGGTTGTCAACGGCCACGAGGGCAGCTGGACGGTGTCGGAGTCGACCGGCGGTCTGCAAGGTCCGGTGACCGCGCTGGTCCGCACCAAGGACCAGGAGGCCTACCTGATCGCCGGTGGCGCGTTGTGGAAGGCGAACCTGCCTAGCTGACCAAGCCCTTCAGGTACGCCGCCTGGCCGATGTGCTGTATGTCGTCGTCCAGCACGCTGACCAGTCGAGCGCCAAGGGTGACCGGCGGGTCCCAGCGCGTGTCGACGATCCGGTCGAAGTCCGAGTCGGCTTGCTGCCGCAGGAACTCGAGCGTCTGCTCGTGCACGGCGTCGTAGTAGCCGATCAGCAGGTCCGCGGACACCTGAACCTGCCCGACCTGCTCCGGACTGTGCCCGTAGCCAGTGTCGGTAGCGTCCAGCGGCAGGCCGAGGCGCTCGTGCCACCCGTCAGCCGTGTACGTCTGCTCGTGCCCGGCGACCTCGGAGACGTGGTCGTCCTGGACCCGGGTCAGATGCCAGACGAGCCAGGCGATCGAGTTCGCCGAGTCGGACGGTCGTGAAGTGAGGATCTTGTCCTCCTGACCCTTCACGACGTCGTGCACCCGCTCCTGAATGCGGCTGTAACCATCGATCAAAATCTCGCTGGCCTTCATCACAAATCCCTTCGTCGACGCACAAAACACCCTAGACCTCGGCGCCGACAAAACCATTAGGCAGGGATTACGCCTGACCAGAGCACGCCGAGCGCCAGGCAAGCGAGCGCGATCAACCCGAAGATCCCGACCCACAACACCGCCGGTACGCCGGTCAGCCGCCGAAGCTGATCGGCATCCGAACTCCGCCCCTGCCCGCCGCGTCGCGAGTGCTGCAACTCGACCACCGCACGAGGCGCGGCCAGCAGCAGGAACCACGTCAGCAGATGCGCGAACGCCGACTGCACGGACGGCGAACCCCACCAGGTCACGCCGAAGACGACCGCACCGAAGACCAGCACCGACCAAAGCCCGTACAGGTTCCGGATCTGCAGGAGCAGGATCACCAACGCGACCAGCAGTCCCCAGAGCAGCGCAACGGCGTACCCGCGGCTGAGGGTGAAGGCGGCGGCGAGCCCGAAGAGCGCAGGGCCCGGGTAGCCGACCAGCAGGACGGCGATCATCCCCGCACCGGTCGGTTTGCCCCGGGACACGGTCACTCCGGACGTGTCCGAGTGCAGGCGGATCCCGGCCAGCTTGCGGCCGACCAGCGCGGCGATCAGACCGT
The DNA here is from genome assembly GCF_040605415.1 of Kribbella sp. NPDC005582. Classification (NCBI taxonomy): domain Bacteria; kingdom Bacillati; phylum Actinomycetota; class Actinomycetes; order Propionibacteriales; family Kribbellaceae; genus Kribbella; species Kribbella sp. NPDC005582. Next base: position 333,933 of record NZ_JBEXCU010000004.1, on the reverse strand, counting down.
GCGCGCCCTCATGCGCGATCGTCACCACGTTTCGGGTGAAGTGCCACAGCGGCCGCCAGGCGATCAGTACCAGCGCGACCACGCCGGTGCCGATCACCACGCGGACGGATGGATCCGGTTGTGCGGACGTGATGCTGTCCCAGAACTCACTCACCGGCCCATCCTTGCAGTACTACGGAAATGCAACGTGCACGGTCACTCGTTCGCGCAGTTGCTCGTTCATGACCCACAGCTCATCGGTGGCCGGCCAGTAGGACAGGTTCTCGGTGTTCTTCGGTGCTTTCGTCCACACTGACGTCGAAACACCGCCGGTGCCGCGATGCAGACAGCTGGGGTAGTCCACACCGTCACCGATGTTGTCGGCGTACTCCGGACAGACGCCAGCGATCACGAAGCTGTTGTTGTAGGACACGGCTCCCTGCATGCCCCACACCGGCGAGTTGAAGGCCTCAACCGCACGCACGACTCCGTCAGTACCGGCGGCAGGCAGTCCGGTGGTCTTGTTGAGCGGCCAGCGGACAATCCGCCCACCGCCCTTCGTAGTGTGCTCAGCCGCGACGAACGAGCCGGTGCCGGCGTGGTCGAGCGCGAGACTGGCAAAACACGGCCGTACGCCGGTAGTCGAGGCACACCCACCACCGGAGTACCAGTAGGCGCCAACCTGCGGTAGCGCGAACGCGTGCCACAGTGCGTGGTACTTGCCGTCAGCACCGAGCCCAACCTCGCCAGTGCTGGTGTCGGTCCGCCAGATGTGCCGCAGGTCGAACACCCGCAGTACGGCGCCGCCACTCGCGACCACCAGCATGTTGCCGGACCAGTACAGCCCGTGGCCGTGCCCGGCGACCGCCTGGAAGTTGCCATCCGCGGTCGGCTCCACCAGCAACACATGCCGGTACTTGTTGGTCGCGAGATCGAGCAAGGACACGCGGATCGCTGTGTCTCCGCTGTTGTGCCAGCTTGCGACGACGACCCGCCGCGCGCCTCCGGCCGGCTGTGCGTCTCCCGAGCCCGACAACCCCTGCGGGATCCAGACGTTCTCGTCGTCGTCCTCGCCGTCCTGCCAGCAGAACCCCTGCGGGTTCAGCGAGGCGGTCAGGTACGTCGAGTGGCACAGCGCGCGCCCGGTCCGGTTGGACGCCGCGAGGACCTCGGTGACCCCGACCGGAGCGAGCGCCGGCTTGGTCTCGAGCTGAGCCACGCGAGCGCCGTACGTCGCGAAGGTGTCGCCGGATACGAGTTGGAACCCACTCGCGTCGATGCGGGGAAAGGAGGCAGCGGCCTGAGCCGGGAGAGCGGGGACGGTGGCGATCAGGAGGGCGGCGGTTAACAACATTCGGCTGATACGCATGTTGTTGATAGTCCTTGACATCGACTCAGGCTGCACGCCGAACGTGGCGCGTCGCGGGCCGTTGACAGAGCGCAGCGAGCGGCGGACCGTGAATTCAAGGGGGAGAGATGACTGCTGCAATCGATGAAGGTGCTGTTGTCCCGTTGCCGAAGTTCCTGGCCGGAGCCGGGACGCTGACGCTCGTGCAGCGCAAGATCGTGGTCGATCAAGCGCTGCTGCTGCTCGACCAGAACTATGTGCACCTGCCGCTGAAGGTCGCCATGCATGCGGTCAATCCGCTGCAGCGGCTGCGGGTCCTGCGCGCGAGGATGGACCGCCAGACCCCGGAGACGATGGAGCCGGAGTGGCTCTTCCATCGGCAGTTGTCGAGCATCTTCCACTCGGTCCGCGACCTGCACACGAACTATCTGCTGCCCACGCCGTTCGCCGGGAAGGTCGCGTTCCTGCCGTTCATGATCGAGAAGTGCCATGACCCGGACGGCAGTGAGCACTACCTGATCGCCCGGACCGTGACCGGGTACAGCGCACCGCAGTTCGGTGTCGGCGCCGAGGTCACGCACTGGAACGGTACGGCGATCGCCCGCGCGGTCGCGCTCAACGGCGCCCAGTTTGCCGGGAGCAACGAAGCGGCGAACCTCGCGCGTGGTCTCGAATCCCTGACGCTGCGCCCGTTGGTGATCCAGGCACCGCCGGACGAGGACTGGGTCGTGCTCAGCTACCTCGGTCTCGACGGCTCGAAGCAGGAGCTCCGCGAGCAGTGGCAGGTCACCACCAACCTGCCGCCGATGACCGATCTCGATGCGATCACCGCGACGTCGGCGCTGATGGGCGTGGACCTGGACTCGGACGAGAAGGCGCGCGCGAAGAAGGCGCTCTACGTCCGCGAGGTGGTCGCGCTCGAACGCGGCCAGAGCTCGGCCGAGCTCTCGGCGCCGGCCGCGGTCGGTGGCGCCGACCTGCCGACCACGATGCCCGGCGTGTTCCGGGCGCGGGCCGTCAGCACGCCGTCCGGTACGTTCGGCCATCTGCGGATCTTCACGTTCAGCGTGCAGGATCCGGTCGCCTTCCGGGACGAGTTCGTCCGGCTGGCCGCGGCGCTGCCGCAGGACGGGCTGATCGTCGACGTCCGCGACAACGGCGGCGGGCACATCCACGCAGCCGAATTCACGCTGCAGACGCTGACTCCGCGACGGATCACGCCAGAGCCGGTGCAGTTCCTCAGCTCGCCGCTCAACCTGGCCATCTGCCGGCGGCACCGCGAGAACCCGGCCGGTATCGATCTCGGCCCGTGGTTCGAGTCGCTCGACCTGGCGACCGAGACCGGAGCGGCGTACTCGGCGGCGAAGTCGATCACCCCGGAGGACGGAGCCAACGACATCGGCCAGACCTATCACGGGCCGGTCGTGCTGATCACCGATGCGCGCGTCTACTCGGCGACGGACATCTTCACCGCCGGGTTCGCCGACCACAAGATCGGCACCATCCTCGGCGTCGACGAGAACACCGGCGCGGGTGGCGCGAACGTGTGGACGCACGGCCTGCTCGCCGCGCTTCTCAACGAACCGCCGCCACCCGACCCGACCTCGCCGTACGAGGCGTTGCCGAACGGCGCCAACCTGCGCGTCGCAATCCGGCGTACGCTCCGCGTCGGCGAGCTCGCCGGTACGCCGGTCGAAGACCTCGGCATCCAGCCGTCGGAGCTGCACCGGATGACCCGCGCCGACCTGCTCGACGGCAACGTCGACCTGCTGGCCCGAGCCGGCGCGCTCCTGGCCGCGATGCCCACTCGTCGCTTGGATGTCGCTACGGCGTTGGCCGGTACGACGCTCACCGTCACGCTGACCGTATCCGGAGCCGATCGCGCCGACCTCTATCTCGACGACCGACCGATCAGCTCCGAAGACCTGTCCGCTGCGCCACTCACCATCACGATCCTCGACGCTGCCGCCGGTCAGCAGCTCCGCACCGACGCCTATCAGGATGGCAGCTTGGTGGCATCCCGCCGTACGACGATCTGATTGCCCTTACGGTCGCGGGCACGAAGACGTTGGTGCTGTCGCTGGTCCATCAGCGGATTCCGGGCCGCAGATCCCGCTGCCTGCAACACGTTTGTGGCTCCGGCGACCACCGTCGGCTGACCGATCCCCGGTGCCACCCGAAGGTGACACCGGGGCCGGGCGTCAGCTCAATGAACGGCGGCCTGCGGCGGCCAGCTCTTCGTCGGCGCGGACCAGGTAGGGCTCGCGGTCGAGAACCAGCCGCGCCGCGGCGACGCTGATGTCGAACCAGAGGCCGACCAGCTCCAGCCGACCTTCCTCTTCGGCCCTGCGGACACAGGCGAAACTGCGCAGGTTCGCGAGCTGGACACCGACGTTCGCGACCGAGAGTTTGTCGGTCGGCGACAGTTTCGCGCCGGTGGCCGGGTCGACGATGTCCGGCATCGCGACCGCGCGCCGTACCGAGGGTTCGAAGTGGCGCAGCCAGTTCTGCAGGCCGGTGCCGGTGGGCACGTTCGCCTCCAGGGTGGCCGCGGCGGCGCCGCAGTGCGAGTGGCCGCAGACGACGAGCGTCCGGACGCCGAGCACGTCGACGGCATACTCGATCGCGGCTTCGACCGAGTTGCTGTCGGAGCCGTGCGGTGGGACGAGATTGCCGATGTTGCGCACGCAGAACTGGTCACCGGGGCCGGTGGTGGTGATCATGTTCGGCACGATCCGCGAGTCGGCACAGGTGATGAAGAGCTGCGTCGGTCGTTGACCGTCGGCAGCGAGTTTGGCGAGCATCGGCCGGATCTGGTCGGCCGACTCCTCGAACGCGCGGATACCGTCGAGCATCGAGGCGCGCTGGTCCGGCTCGGCGATCACCTGGGATTGCCAGGGCAGCAGCCGTCGCGCGGGGGTGGAGCGCAGCGCGGCCCGGACGGCCATCCGGTTCACCTCGACCGATCCGCCGCGGGCGATGTGACCGCGGCGCCAGTCCTCGATCGCCTCGTACGCCGCGTGGTCGAGGTGATCGACCGCGAGATCGACCCGGACCTTGGCGCCGGTCGGGATCGAGCGCAGCGTCCGGATCAACGACGAGACGCCAAGGAAGACGAGGGTGCCGCGGATCTGCACGGTCCACTGCCCGTCCTCCTCGGTGGCGGTGACCGTTGCCCTCGACAACCGATAGAGCACGCGCACGAGCGCCAGCACAAGGCCGATCAGGACTCCTTCGGCCAGTCCCAGTACGGCGACGCCTGCGGCGGTGACGACGTACACGAGGAGTTCGTCGTGCCGGCGGAGCGTCCGGATGTGCGCGAGCTGCACGAGTCGCAGACCGGTCACCAGCAGTACGCCGGCCAGTGCCGCCATCGGGATCAGCTCGAGCATGGAGCCGGCCGCGAGGACGAACGCCGCGATCCAGAGACCGTGCATCATCGCCGAGGCGCGCGATTTGGCGCCGGCCGCGACGTTGGTCGAGCTGCGCACGATCACACCGGTCACCGGCATCCCACCGAGGGCGCCGGAGACTGCGTTCGCCGCGCCTTGCCCGATCAGCTCGCGATCGAGGTTGCTGCGTTTGCCGTTGTGCAGCTTGTCGACAGCAACAGCCGAGAGCAAGGACTCCACACTCGCCACCAGGGCGACGGTCAGCACCGCCGCGATGATTTGGCCTGGTGTCCCCTCGGGGATGGCCGGTGGGATGAGCTCTTTGAGCGGCTGGTCGGGCAGGTTCACCCGCGTGACATCAGGCATCCAGACTGCGGCCAGCGCCGTGACGGCCACCACCGCGACCAGCGGTGCGGGCACCACTTTGACCTTGGGCAACCGGGGCCAGGCCAGCAGCATGACGACGGTCAGCACGCCGACCAGCACCGATTGCGGATGGTGTGCGACCAGGCGACCGGGAAGCGCCGCTACGTTGGCGATCAGCGAACTCTGCGCCTGACCGCCGAGGACGACGTGCAGTTGTTGCACGGCGATGGTGATGCCGATTCCCGCGAGCATGCCGTGCACGACAGCGGGGGAGAGCGAGAGCGCGAGCCGCCCGATCCGGGTGACTCCGAGCAGGATTTGGACCAGGCCGGCAGCGCAGGTGATGCCGGCCGTGGCGGCCCACCCGAACTGGCCGACGAGGCCCGCGACGACAACAGTGAGGCCTGCGGCGGGGCCGCTGACCTGGAGCGCTGAACCGCCGAGCGCACCGGCGACGACGCCGCCGATCACGGCGGCCACCAGGCCGGCGATCAGCGGGGCGCCCGAGGCTGCGGCGATGCCCAGCGAGAGCGGAATGGCAATCAGGAAGACCACCAGCGAGGCCGGTAGGTCATGGTGAAGGATGGAGCCCAGGGAACTACGAACTGTCGCAGGCCTGGACTGGGGCGGGGAGTGGGAAGTGGTCATGGTCGGCACGGGTCCCTCCGGCGTCTGGTGCTCACGGCATCTGGCGTCGAAACAAAGAGTGTCGATCTGCTCACTCACTGTACGGGCTCGATCAAGCTCACCCAAGCGTTTGTTCGAATTCGTTGCCAGAAGCATCGAGGAGGAATGCAGTGGATCTGCAACTGTCCGGCAAAGTGGCTGTGGTCACCGGCGCGAGCAAGGGCATCGGGCTGGCCTGTGCCGAGGCGCTGGCCTGGGAGGGGGCGACGGTCTTCGGGATCTCCCGCAACCCCGTCAACCTCGGCCAGGCCCGGGAGCAGCTTGCGGCCAAGGGCCTCGAGTTCCTTCCGGAGCTCGCCGACCTGACCGACGCGGACGCGACCGCGGAGGTGTTCGCGAAGATCGGCGTACCGGATATTTTGATCAACTGCGCCGGGGCCGCGCGGCAGATCCCGATCGACGAGCTGAGCAGCCGGACGCTGCACGACGCGATGGAGTCGAAGTACTTCACGTACATGCATGCCACCGAGGCCGTGATCCGCGGGATGGCTGAGCGTGGCAGCGGCGCGGTGGTGAACGTGGTCGGCTCGGGCGGCAAGTCGGCGAACCCGCTGCACATCGGCGGCGGTGCCGCGAACGCGGCCCTGATGCTCGCTTCGGTCGGCTATGCCAAGGCGTACGCCCGTCAGGGTGTCCGCGTGAACGTGATCAACCCCGGACTGACACTGACCGGCCGGATCGACGACCGCCTGGACGCGGCAACCCGCGCCAGCGGCCGGCCGCGCGACGAACTGCTGACCGAGATGGTCGCCGACATCCCGATGGGCCGCCCGGCCGACCCGGCCGAGGTCGCGAACGTCGCGATCTTCCTCGCCTCGCCCAAGGCCAGCTATGTCACGGGCGCCGTCGTCACGATGGACGGCGGCGTCGCCTCGATCATCTGATCACTCCGAGAACGGGGTGACCGGCCGCTCCACCGGTACGCCGTCGATCGTGAGGTCGACGGATTCGTTGAAGAAGGCCACCAGCCCGGCGATCGGCAGGAGCGGCGCGGTCGGGAAGTCGTACGACCAGGCCAGGTCGCGGCCGCCGATCGACCAGTAGCCGGTCGTGCGGCCCTTGTAGGGGCACGCCGTCTGGGTCTCGCTCGGCGTCAGGTGCTCGAAGTTCACTGCCGGCCGCGGGAAGTAGTACCGCGGCGGCAGCCCGGTCTCGAACACGATGACGGTCGACGTCGAGTCGGCGAGGACCACGCCGTCCCGGGACACCTGCACGTGCCGCGACGACCGGATCGCGTCGCACCGCGAGTACGGGTTGCGAGGATGGACGAAGACCTCTTCGTCCTCCTCGAGCCAGCTGTCCAGTGCATCCCACTGGAACCGCACGCGGCCGAGGTCGTCGTACACCCAGGCCTTTCCGCGCCCGGCGGTGTGTACCCTCGCGACTCCGTGATCGAAGACCTTGGTCTCCCCGGTGTCAGCCAGTACGCCGTCCGCCACGTCCGCGAGCGGCAGGTAGTACTGCGGGTACGGCGGGAACTCCCACACATACAGCGCATTCTCGGAGTCGACGACCACCTGGCCGTCGAGCAGCGCGCGGATCCGGCGGGGGACCGGCGCGCTGCCGCCCGGTGGTACGAAGGGCAAGGGGTAGTCGCTCATACCCCCAGTATCAGACCGTGATCCAGTCGATGTCCGCGATGTAGCCGGACGGGTTGCTGACCTTGATCGAGTTGGACCCTGCGGTGAGCTTGACCGGCAGGTAGACGACCTGTGGCGTGCCCCAGTCGTTGTCGCCGAGACCGTGGTAGTTCACCCAGTAGCTGTCGGCGTCGTTGATCGTGAGCATGCTCTGCCGGCTGGTGTCGCCGTCGGTGTAGGCGATCTTCACCAGGTACGTCCCGGTCGTCGGCACGGTGATTCCGTTCAGCGTGACGGAGGCGTCGTACCCGATGTTGCCGATCTTCTTGCCGCCCGAGCACAGCGTGCAGCCGTTCGCACTGGCGTTGCCGGTGAGGGTGCTGGTCGACGCCTCGGCCTCGTACCGGACCGGTCCGCCGTTCTTCGCGGTCAGCATGGTGATCGGTGCGCTGGCTTCCGACGTACGACTGCCGTCGACGCCCTTCACCGTGAACGTGTACTGGGTCTGCGGCGACAGCCCGGTCACCACCACACTCGTGCTCGACGTCGTCGCGACCTGCTTGCCGTTGGCGAAAACCTTGTACGACGACGCGCCGGTGCTCGGCCGCCAGGTCAGCGAGGTGGTCGTGCGGCTGACGTCGGTCACGGTCAGGTCGGCCGGGATGCTCACGCGCGGCCGGTCGTTCGGCGTGATCTTGTAGAGCTTCGAGCCGTGCGCAGGCAGGGCTGCGCTGACCGAACCGGAGACGTTACGGGTGTTCTGGTCGGCCCAGATGTCGCGGACGGTCGCCTTGCCGTTGATGCCGAGCTGACCGAAGTCACCCGTGACGGTGGCCGGCGTCTCGGCCAGGTTGAACAGGCCGACCGTGACACTGCCGTCGGCGTTCTTGGCGTACCAGGTCTGCTGAAGCTGATCCTGGTTCAGCGGCCGAGCCGGGTTGCCGGACTGGTTGATCGCGATCACCTCGCGGTTGGTCAGCAACTTCAGGCCGTACGCGTCCAGCTTGGTCAGGTCGTCACCGGCGAACAGCGGCGCGGCGTTGATCGCCCAGAACGTCATGTAACTCTGCCGCTCGGCCTCGTTCAGGCCGTCCATCGCGCCGACGCCGACGTTGATCGCGTCCAGGTTGTTCCAGTGCCCGGGGCCGGCGTCGTCGATCCACTGCGCCACGTCCCACCAGCGCTGCTTCACCGAGCCGTCCCAGCGGACGATCGTGTCGCAGTAGCACTCGACGTCGGTGTCGATCCGCCAGCCGTTCGAGTTCTGTTTCCAGACATCGGCGTACCGGTGACTGAGCGACCACGACAGCGTGTACTGCATCGGGCGGCCGGCGTTCTGCACCGAACGCCACCAGGCCTCGACGTCCTCGGTGTTGTTGTGGTTCGGGTCGTCCGGCGCACCCTTCCAGGAGCCGGGGCCGACGCCGTCCATCTTGATGAAGTCGACGCCCCAACTCGCGAAGAGTTTGGTGATCGAGTCGGCGTACTTCTGCGCGCACGGGCTCTCGTAGTTGATCTTGTACGCCGCATCCCAGCCGTTGGTCTTGCGCAGGTCCGGGTAGACGATGTCGCGGGTGAAGCAGCCGGGCGCGTCGTAGATCGGCGTGTTGCCGTCGCGGTAGACGTCGAGCCCGAGGCCGACCACGGTGTAGATGCCGAACTTCAGCCCGAGCTTGTGGATGTCGTCGCCGACCGCCTTCATGCCGCGCGGGAACCGCTTCGGGTTCGCGACCGGGCGACCGTACTCGTCACCGCCGTCCTGCCAGCCGGCGTCGACGTTGATGTACTCGTAGCCGAACGGCTTGAGCTTGGTCGCCATGGCGTTGGCCTGGGCGAGGATGTTCTTCTCGCTGATGAAGCTGCCGGGACCGTCCGGGTTCACTCCGGGGTAGTTGGTCGACTGCAGGCTCCAGGAGCTCCAGCCCAGGTAGGGCTTGGCCGCGACCTGCGGGTACGTCGCCGGAACCGGCCGGGCGTCGTTCGTCGGCAGGGGTTTCGCGGCGTCGGCGGGGGCGTTCAGGGCTGTCGTCGTCACCAGAGCGACGGCAGCCAGGACTGTGGTGACACGGCGTCTGTTCACCTGGCCGAGCGTAGGGTCGCTTAATTTACATCGTCAAGTATTCGAGCCCGATGACTGTGAGTGCTGGTTGAGACACGGTTGGCACACGACTGTGATCAACCTTCGGTGGGGGGTTGCGCGTCGTACGCACAGAGGCCGGTTCGTGAGGACCCGGCCCGATGTGGAGGGGGTTCCATCATCATTACGTCCAACAAAGCCGTGCGTACGGCGATCGCGGCGGCGAGTGCTGCCGGTCTGGTCGCGCTGGCGGCGACCAGTGCATCTGCGGCAGGTACCGCGGCGCCCGCCAGGCCCGCGCTGATCCTGACGTCGCCGGTCACGGAGGTGACGCTGACCGCCGATGACGAGTACGGGACTGACCTGAACCTCAGCACGTACGTCGTTGCCGGCAATGCACCGATCGAGGTGCGCGCGACCCGGGCGAACTTCAAGTCGCCCGTCGTCGCCAAGCAGTATGTGAAGGGCAAGCCGGTCGCCCTGCCGAAGGGCCTCGTCACCGACTTCTCGGGGCTCGGCAAGTTCCTGCACGTCACGTTGACCGACGCGAGTGGCAAGAAGGCGCTCGATGTCGACCAGTCGCTGTGCCTGAACGGCGACGGTTCGCGGACCCGGCCGGATGCTCCGGCCACGTCGCCGTACCCGAACTACTGCAACTCGAACCCGTTCACCACGGGTGCGGTCTGGGGCTTGCAGACCGGCTGGTCGGCGAGCACCTACTCGTACGACCAGAAGCCGGTGAAACTTGCCGTGGGCAAGTACAAGGCGAAGATCGTCGTCAACAAGGCCTACCGGGACCTGTTCAAGATTCCGGCGAAGCAGTCGACGCTGACGCTGACCGTCAACGTCGTCAAGGGTCAGGACCCGTGCGACCCGGGCCACGGCCTGCGGGGTTGTCTCGCGGCGAAGGCGCAGAAGGCGCAGGCCACCAAGGCCACCGCGCTGAAGGCGCACGCGGCCCGGCCGACCGGCAAGGCGAGTACGCCGAAGGGTCCGAAGCCGGACCTGGTCTCGGTGCCGGCGTGGGGAATGTCGATCACCAAGGGCGAGGAGGGGACCGTCGACGCGGACAAGGAGTACCTGGCCTTCGCCGCGACCGTGTGGAACGCGGGACCGTCGCCGCTGGTGCTGGACGGATTCCGTCGTCAGGGCAAGGACCTGATGGACGCGTTCCAGTACTTCTACGACGACAAGGGCAAGGAGGTCGGATACAAGAACACCGGCACGATGGAGTGGGACCCGCGGGAAGGCCACGTGCACTGGCACTTCACCGACTTCGCCCGCTACAGCCTGCTGAACGCCAAGCAGTCCGAGGTCGTCCGCAGCCAGAAGGAAGCCTTCTGCCTGGCCGCGACCGACATGATGGACTACACGGTGAAGAACGCCAACTGGCACCCGATGAACACCGACCTGCACACCGCCTGCGGCGACCACACGTCGCTGTCGGTGCGTGAGGTGCTGGACGTCGGATCCGGCGACACCTACAACCAGACCAAGCCGGGTCAGTCGTTCGACATCACCGACCTGCCGAACGGGGAGTACTTCGTCGAGGTGAAGGCGAACCCGGAGGGCAAGCTGGTCGAGGGCAGCACCAAGAACAACGTTGCCCTGCGCAAGGTGATCCTGGGCGGCGTCAAGGGCGCCCGCACGGTCAAGGTCCCGCCGGTCGGCGTGATCGACGCTCCGTAAGAAATTCGGTCCCCCGAAGGCTGCTCGCCCTGCCTTCGGGGGACCTCTTCTCACTCGTACGGCGTCACCGCCGCAACCGGCTCCGGTTGCGGTGTGGCCGTCCGTCGGCCGCGCATCGGTGGGCACTTTGAGCACCGCTCGACCACCTGACGTGCGCAGTCGTGGTTGGTGGGTGCTCAACGTGGGTCGGGGCGTTGAGCTGGATGGTGGACTGCTGGAGGGTGAGGCGGACGGGGACCTGGTGCCAGGGGGAGCGGGTGCGCACCAGGACGACCCGGAATCCACCGTCACGCCGCAGGCGCAGACCGATCACGACCGTGGCGATCGCCGGGACCAGTCCAGCCAGCGACAGGCTGACGCGAGCGCCGAAGTTCTGCGCGATCAGTCCGACCAGCGGACCGCCGATCGCGCCGCCACCGATGAAGACCAGGTTGTAGATCCCGGAGACGCGGCCGCGCAGGCCGTCCGGCGTGGTCAGCTGAACCATCGACTGCGCCGCGGTCAGGAACATCAGCGTGGCCATGCCCATCGCGGCCAGCACCGGGATGAACGTCCACAGCGACGGCTGGATCGCCGCGAGTACTTCGGTGATCGTCAGCAGCGTCGCGATGCCGACCAGGTTGCGCAGCCGCGTCGGGCGGACCCGGCGCGCTGACAGCAATGCGCCGGCCAGGGCTCCGACCGCGACCACGGAGTTCAGTACGCCGTACCCGGTGGCGCCGGTGTGGAAGACGCGGTCGGCGAACGCCGTCAGCGTCACGGGCAGGCTGATCGCGAACATGCCGTAGATGCCGACCAGGGTGATCGCCCAGCGGACGGCCGGCTCGTGGAACGCGTAGTGCAGGCCATCGCGGAGACCGTCGCGAATCCGCAGACCGGTTTGTCTCGCGGCCTTGCGGGCGGGCATCTCGCTCTCGCGCATCATGGTGAGTGCGGTGATCGACGCGAAGAACGTGCACGCGTTGATCGCGAACGCCCAGCCGGCGCCGAGCGTGCCGAGCAGTACGCCGCCGAGCGCCGGACCGACCATGCTGCCGAGCTGGAACGTCGACGAGACCATGCTGATCGCGTTGCGGACCCGGTCGCGGCCGACGAGTTCGGTGACGAACGACTGCCGGGTCGGGTTGTCGACCGCGGTGGCGAGGCCGAGGAACAGGGCCATCGCGTAGACCTGCCAGACCTTGACCTGACCGGTGAACGCGAGCAACGCCAGTACGCCGGCGGCCGCGCCCATCGTGATCTGGGTGACCAGCAGGACCTTCCGCTTCGGGAAGCGGTCCGCGATCACGCCGCCGTACAGGCCGAGGAGGAGGGTGGGGAGGAACTGCAGCGCGGTGGTGATACCGACCGCGGTGGCGCTGCCGGTGATCGTCAGCACCAGCCAGTCCTGGGCGATCCGCTGGATCCAGCCGCCGGTCGAACTGACCAGCAGACCGCTGACCAGGAGGCGGAAGTTGCGCACCTGCAGGGCGCTGAACGTGTCGCGGAAGCCGGGGCGGCGGAGCGGCTCGCTGATTTTCGCGGGGTGGGGATGGCTGTGGTTGTCGATGGCGGGTTCGGGTCGGACAGTACCGCTGGCCCGGGTGGTCAAAGGGATTCCCTACACGAGTGGGTGGTCAGGGGAGGACATGTCCATCCTGGTCGATGGGTCCTGAATTCCGACAGCGAATTACTCCTATTAGTCTTATTGCGTCGCGTGATAGGAGGTCCATCGATGTACGACCCGGACCAGCTCCGGACGTTCCTGGCCGTCGCCCAGTCGCTGAGCTTCACCCAGGCGGCCGAGCGGCTCGGGATCCGGCAGCCGACGGTCAGCCAGCACGTCCGCAAACTCGAAGCCGCGGTCGGGCGGCCGCTGTTCCTGCGCGACACCCGGACGGTCACGCTGACTGCCGACGGCGACGCGATGGCCGGTTTCGCCCGGACCATCCTGGCCGCCCATGAGGAGGCCGCCGGCTACTTCACCGGCTCGGAGCTCCGTGGCCGGTTGAGGTTCGGCGTCACCGATGACCTCGCGCTCACCCCGCTGCCCCGGATCCTGCGCGACTTCCGGCAGCTCTACCCGCGGATCGACCTCGAGCTCACGGTCGCCCAGAGCCCCAACCTGCTCCGCCGCGTCGAGTCGGGCCACCTCGACCTCGCGTACGTCAAACACTCCGTCGGTACCGGCTACGAGCCCAACGGCCGCCTGGTCCGCCGTGACCCGCTCGTCTGGGCCGGCATCGCCGGCACCCGCATCGCCCCTGACGGTCCGGTGCCACTGGTTGCCTACCAGGCTCCTAGTCTCAGCCGCTCCCTCGGCGTCCAGACCCTCGAGCAGGCCGGGCGCTCGTGCCGGATCACGTGCATCGTGCGCGGCGTCAACGGCGTACTGGCTGCGGTGCGGGCCGGTCTCGGCATCGCGATCTTCGCGCGGTCCCTGATGCCGGTGGACCTGGTCGAGCCGCCGCCGAGTGCGGGTCTGCCTGAGCTCCCGGCTATCGACTTGGTGCTGATCACCAACCCTCGTGCCGCGAAGGAACCTGCCGAGGCGCTCACGGCTGCCATCCTCGGCAGCAACGCGCCCCTGAAGCCAGACGCCGCCTAGAGCGCGCCGCCTCGCAGTACCAGCGCGGCTACGCTCACGCCGGCTATGGCGATGGTGACGAGGAAGGGCGCCTGTCGCCACGCCACGATGACCACCAGCAGTGCTGCAACCAGGCTTAGCGCGATCCAGCCAACCACTCCGATCGGTCCGGCGGGTGCGATCACCAGCAACCCCGTGGCGACCGCCAGGGGGAGTGGGGCCAGGAGGCGGGCGTTGGCGCCGAGGCGTTGCGGCCAGCCGCGGACGCCGGTGGCCAGGTCGTCCTGGAGGTCCGGTACGACGTTTGCCAAGTGGGCACCGACCCCGAGTAGCGCGGCTGCCGTGGTGGCCCACCAGGGCGCCCAGGTGTGGGTCGTGCCCAGGGTGACGAACGACGGGAGTCCGCCGAACGCGACGGCGTACGGGAGCCAGGAGATGACTGTCGACTTCAGACCGAGGTTGTAGGCCCAGGCGCACGCTACGAAGAGCAGGTGAACCAGACCGGCCGCGATTCCGTTGGCCAAGGAGACGGGGACGGTGATCGCCAGCATGAGCCCGGCCGCGACCGCCAGTGTGCGGCGACTCACCAGTCCGCGCACCACAGGCTTGTCCTTGCGGTTCACAATGGTGTCGCGGGCGGCATCTATCGCGTCATTGCTCCAGCCGATCGAGAGGTGGCCGGTGAGGATCGTTGCTGCGACCAGGAGACATCCGGCGGGACTGCGACCGGCCGACCAGGCCACGGCCGTCACCAGTGCGGTGACTGCGACAGTCGGTCCGAGATGGCAGGCGAGTACCAGTCCCTTCAGCGTTCTCACCGACACCACGATGTCACGATGACGCGGATCGCAGCGGTCCGGCCCGCGCTGCCGCCGTACCGATATGAGCAGGCGGAACTGACCGACGCGTTCGCCTCGATCTGCCTGCCGGACGGCCGCGGAAACGCGCTCCTGCGGCGCCTGCATGCCAATGCCGGTGTGTCATCGCGCCACCTGGCGCTACCACTCGAGCAGTACGGCGTACTGAAGGACTTCGGCGCCGCCAACGACGCGTGGATCGCCGCTGCGGTGGATCTGGGTGCTGAGGCGGTCGCTGGTGCGGTAGCGGATGCAGGGCTCGAGCTGGCGGACGTCGACGTCCTGATGTTCACCACTGTGACCGGTGTGGCCGCGCCGTCGATCGATGCGCGGGTTGCGATGCGGTTGGGGCTGCGAGAGGACGTGAAGCGGCTCCCGCTGTTCGGACTGGGGTGTGTTGGTGGTGCGGCCGGGATAGCGAGGTTGCACGACTATCTGCTCGCGTGGCCGAAGCAGGTCGCCGTACTGCTGTCTGTAGAGCTGTGCTCGCTCACGCTGCAGCGCGATGACTCCTCGCTGCCCAACCTGGTCGGTGGCGCACTCTTCGGTGACGGTGCGGCCGCAGTGGTGCTGACCGGCTCCGAACACCCGGCCGCCGCAGGTCCGTCGGTGCTAGCGACCCGGAGTCGCCTCTACCCGGACTCCGAGCGAGTCATGGGCTGGGACGTCGGCTCTGGCGGCTTCCGGATCGTGCTGGGTGCAGATGTGCCGGAGGTGGTGCGCATGTACCTCGGCGGTGACGTGCGGGGCTTTCTGGCCGACCATGACCTCACCGTGCCTGACATCGGCACCTGGGTCAGTCACCCCGGCGGACCGAAGGTCCTGGAGGCAGTGGCCGAGACCCTCGACCTGCGGCCCGGCGCACTCGACCTGACCTGGAAGTCACTCGATGCAGTCGGCAACTTGTCCTCTTCATCAGTGCTGCACGTGCTCGGTGACACGCTCGCCCTGCATCCTTCAGGCAAGGGCCTGCTACTCGCCATGGGCCCGGGGTTCTGTTCCGAGCTAGTGCTTCTGGAGTGGCCGTGAACTGGTACGTCGTCCTGGTACTGCTGGTCGGCCTGGAACGTGTCGCCGAGCTGGTGGTGTCGCTGCGCAACGCCAAGTGGAGTTTCGCCCAGGGCGGTGTGGAGTCGGGGCGCGGGCACTACCCGTTCATGGTGGTCCTGCACACCGGACTGCTGTTCGGCTGCCTGGCCGAGTCGTTCCACCGGCCGTTCGTCCCGGCACTCGGCTGGACGATGCTCGCGCTGGTGATCCTGTCGCAGGTACTGCGCTGGTGGTGCATCAGCGTGCTCGGACCGCAGTGGAACACCCGAGTGATCGTCGTACCGGGTCTGCACCTGGTGGCGCGCGGACCGTACAAGTTCTTGAAGCACCCGAACTACGTGGCTGTGGTGGTCGAGGGGATCGCGCTACCGCTCGTCCACACCGCCTGGATCACCGCAGTGGTTTTCACGCTGCTCAACATCCCGCTGCTCGCCGTACGCATCCGCTCTGAGGAAGCAGCGCTGAACGCAGCCCTGGTCAAGTGATCGACCTCCTGGTGGCCGGCTGCGGACCTGCTGGTGCCGCCACCGCCATCAGGGCCGCACTGGCCGGGCTGTCCGTTGTGGTCATCGAGCCCCGCAGCGGGCCGATCGACAAGGCCTGCGGAGAGGGGATCGCCCACAGTGCGGTTCAGTACCTGCAGCGGCTGGGAGTGTCTCTGGAAGGCCGACCCTTCAACGGCATTCGCTACCTGGATGCCGAGCACTGCGTAGACGCCCGCTTCACCACCGGCCCTGGGCTCGGCGTCCGCCGTACCAGCCTCCACCAAGCCCTGACCGCCCGCCTGACCGAACTGAAGGTGCCCGTCGTTCGCACCCGCGTCGGCGCCATCACTCAGGACGCGAGCTCCGTGAGTGCCGCTGGGCACACTGCCCGCTACCTGGCCGCAGCCGACGGCCTGCACTCGCCAATCCGCCGCCAACTAGGGCTGGGCGCCGCGGCGGGAGCTACCCGCCGCGGACTCCGCCAGCACTTCCACGTGGCGCCGTGGACGGACCTGGTGGAGGTGTACTGGTCGCGGCTGGGGGAGGCGTACGTGACTCCGGTCGCCGACGACCTGGTCGGCGTCGCCATCCTCACCACTGCCCGCGGCACGTTCGAGTCGCACCTAGAGGCGTTCCCAGCTCTCAAGCGTCGCCTCGCCGGCGCCACCTCAGCCTCTGCCGTGATGGGCGCCAGCCCACTCCACCAACGCGTCCACCACCGCGTCTTCGGCCGCGTGCTGCTGGTCGGCGACGCGGCCGGCTACATCGACGCGCTGACCGGCGAAGGCATCGCCGTAGCGCTCCGCACCTCCGCCGAACTCGTCGACTGCGTCCGCGACGACCGCCCATCCGACTATGAGACCGCCTGGCGCCGCGTCTCGCGCGAGTGCCGCTTCCTGACCGCCTCGTTGCTGTGGGCCCGTAATCGCCGCCTGCTCGCCCCGCACATCGTCCCCGCCGCAGCCCGCCTCCCGGGCGTCTACGCGCACATAGTCAACCGCCTGGCCTGACCTGTCGGCTTTCCGCCACTCTCTGTACGGCGCCGACCACGCTCGGTACCCTCGCCGCAAAACTTTGCTGTCGAGGAGCCCGCCCATGAAAGCTCTCGCCGCCCTCACCCTGCTCGCCGTCCTCGTTGGCTGCGGCTCCCCGGCCGCGACCTCCGCACCGCCCCCGCCCACCACAGCAGCCAGTACGCCGGCCACCGAGTGGAAGATCGACCCGTCGTTCAACGCGCTGGATCTGGCGTGGATCGAACTGATGATCCCGATGGACGAGCAGCTCCTGCGGGTGCTGGCGATGGCCGAGAAGCAGGCCGCCGACCCGGCCCTGCGGGCGTTCGCGACCGCGATGGCCGCTGGGCACCGGGACGAGGTGGAGAAGCTCAAGCTGAACCGGACGCGGTCCGGGATGCCGGTCCGCAACCCGCACGCGGGGCACGACATGGCAGGCATGATGACCGAGCCCGAAATCGTTGCCCTCGGCAAGACCTCCGGACCGGCCTTCGACCAGCTCTTCGCAAAGAACCTGAAGGAGCATCTGGACGAGTCGATCGTGCTGGCCAAGGACATCGGCAGCAACGGCAAGGACGCCGCGGTGAAGTATCTGGCCGACTCGATCCGGACCACCCGCTCGGCGCAGCTCGCCGAGCTGGCCAGCCTCACGAAAAAGTAAACGGGCCCGGCGGTCGCTCAGACAACCGCCGGGCCCAGTGGTTTTGGGCTCCCTGGTGAAGAGTCCAACCCCGGTCACTCCTCGAGCTCCCTGGTGAAGAGCTCGATCAGCGACAAGGAAGACTCTGTCAGCCGGATGTTGCTCAACCATTGCCGGAAAATGAAGCCTTGTTACAGCGGCCTGTGGCCTACGTCTCAGTGCTCAGTGCTCGGTTCGGACCGCCGCGATCTGCAACTGCAATGCCAGTCGTTCCAGTGGATCACTCAGGTCCAGCGCGGCGATCTCGCCGATCCGCTTCATCCGGTGCCGCAAGGTGTTGGTGTGCAGGTGCAGCTCACGCGCTGCCCGCTGCGGCTGGCCCGGATACTCCAACCAGGCCTGCAGCGTCTCGACGAACCCGGTGTCGTGCTCGATGTCGTGTCGCAGCAGCGTCGCGAGCGGGCCGTCCATCTTGTTCACGTCCAACGACAGGACGGCACGGTGCACGGTCAGCACGTGCCACGCCTCCTCGACCCGCAATACCGGGCCTGGGGCGAGCCCACGCCGTACCAGGCCTAGGAGCTCGACCGCCTCGGCTCGGGAGCTCGGCAGATCCGCCGGTCCGCGCGCCGGACCACCGGCCGCGGCCAGCGAGCCCTTCGGCTGGTCCGCAACCAGTTTGGCCAGCCACGGCCATGACCCCGGCCCGTCCGTGTCCGTGACGACAGCCAGGACAATGCCGTCGAGGTCAGCCAGATGCGGGTCGCTCCAGCCGTGCCGCCGCCCGGTCGACTCCCACAGATCGAGCTGCTGCGGTACGTCGTACCCCTCCGGCGAGGAGAGTGCGACCACGCGCCATGGCCGAGGTGGAAGCCGCACATCGAGCGGATTGTCCGGGGAGAACTGTCGGAGCACGGTCCGCAGCCTGTCGATCGCACTGCGCCGGGCGACGTCGGCCTGAGCTCGCAGTCGGAGCAGGTGCAGCGCCAGCACCGACGCGGCGTTGCTGAGCTCGGCCATGACCTCGTCGCTGACCGGACCGTTCACCACTGCCCAGATTGAGCCCAGCCACTCGCCGCCCGCGCGCACTGGCACGATGAGGCGCGGCCGGATCCCGTTCGGACCTTCCGGCACCAGAAACGGCTCACTGGACCGTGCGAGCCGTCTGAACACGCCCCTGGCCCGAAAGTGTGCGATCACCTCCGGCGGAACCCGACGCCCGACGATGGTGGAGACCCGGGCCGGGTCGGTGAAGTCCTGTCCGGAGGAGTACGCCAGTACGCGCGACTGGTTGTCTTCGATGGTCACTGGCGCGTCCACGATGGCCCTGGCCGCATCGGCCAGTGCGAACAGTTCCTGGTGCACGCCGGCGTCACCGGCCACGGGGGAGTCCGGTGCGGCCGCTCGGTCGAGGACTCCGCGCAGCAGCCACACCACGTGCGCCCAGGCCACGCTCGGCTGCAGTGCGACCAGCGTGAGCAACCACCGCTCGGCTGCCGCGACCACGGCTGGGTCGCGGGCGAGCGTCGTACGGAGAACTACGCCGGAGGCGTTTCCGGCCGCACAGCGCTCCACGAACTCCACTGCGTCCTCAGCGCCGCGCAGACCGAGCCCCAGCACCAGGTCGCCCGGATGGCCCGTGGCAGGCTCTTGCGGATCGGCCAGGAAGACGTCCCGGACCTCGATGTCGCCCTGCCCGGCCACCACCACCTCGAACAGGGCGGGACCGACGGCGACGATCAGATCAGGCGCGGAGATCATTTGGTTATTGTGCGCTGAGCACAGTCATTTGTCCCGCAAATGGTGTGATCGCACCATGACAGCCACTCCGGGCGGCCGCACTATCGATACATGGTCGCTGCTGGCTCCACTCACATCGTTCCCGATCGCGTCGCCGTCGTCGGCGCGGGCATGGTCGGTCTGGCCACCGCCTGGTTCCTCCAGGAGGCCGGCGTCGAGGTCACCGTGCTCGACCGTGAAGGCGTCGCCGCAGGTGCGTCCTGGGGTAACGCGGGCTGGCTGACGCCCGGCCTGGCCACCCCGCTCCCGGAGCCTGCCGTCCTCAAGTACGGCGTCCGTGCGGTGCTGAGTCCGTCCTCCCCGGTGTACGTCCCACCGACCGCGAGCCCGCGGCTCCTCAATTTCCTCACCCGCTTCGCTCGCAACAGCACCGCCGGACGCTGGAAGACCGCGATGGAGTCGCTGGTCCCGATCAACCGCCAGGCCCTGCCGGCCTTCGACTTCCTGGCCAAGGCCGGTGTCGAGGCCCAGACGTACGAGGCCAAGTCCTTCCTGGCGGCGTACCGGACCGAGGCCGAGCGCAGCGTGCTGCTCGAGGAGATCGAGCAGATCCACGCCGCCGGTCAGGGCATCGAGTTCGAGGCGATCACCGGTGACGACGCTCGCGAGATCGAGCCGTCGCTGTCCGACGAGATCGGCGCCGCGATCCGGCTGCACGGCCAGCGCTTCATCAACCCCGGCGAGTACGTCCAGCTGCTGGCCGACTCGGTCGTCGCCCGAGGCGGCCAGATCATCACCGGCGTCGTGGTGAAGAACATCATCGACGAGATCCGCGGCGTCCGCCTGGTCACCGGCGACGGCGAGACCGATCCGTTCGACGCGGTCGTGATGGCGACCGGCGCCTGGCTGACCGATCTGGCCAAGGACTTCGGTGTGAAGACCGTCGTCCAGGCCGGTCGCGGGTACAGCTTCAGCGTCCCGATCGCCCACGTCCCGGCCGGCCCGGTCTACTTCCCGGCCCAGCGAGTCGCCTGTACGCCGCTCGGCGACCGGCTGCGGGTCGCGGGGATGATGGAGTTCCGCAAGCCCGAGGCCAAGCTCGACCCGCGCCGGATCGACGCCATCGTGGAGGCGGCCCGGCCGCTGCTGCGGGACGCCGACCTGGATGCTCGGACCTTTGAATGGGTCGGCCCGCGTCCTTGCACTCCGGACGGTCTGCCGATCATCGGCGCCACCAGGTCGCCGCGGGTCTACGCCGCCGGCGGTCACGGGATGTGGGGCATCACGCTCGGCCCGGTCACCGGTCAGCTGCTGGCCGAGACCATCACCACCGGCCGCACTCCGGCCGAGCTCGCTCCGTTCGACCCCTTGCGCTGAATTCTTTCCCAGGAGGGACCGGCGTCGATCGGTCCCTCCGCCCGGTACTGACCGACACCTCGGCGCCAGTCGAGTGAACCGCTTCCGGACGGCAGCCTCACCCGCCCGGCAACCACCAGGGTTCACTTCACCGCCACGGTCAGCACCAGGAGCGGGCCCTGGCCGTTGATCTCCTGCCCAGGGCCCGCTCCCATCGACGACGCTGTGACATAAAACGAAGCCCCGGACCCCTGTCGGAGGAGCCCGGGGCATCGTTCATGCGTACGTCAGTGCGTGTGCGGCTCCGTGCCGTGCTCGGCCTCGTGCGCCGCGATCTGGGCGCGGACCTCGTCCATGTCCACGTCGCGCAGCTGCTTGATGAGGTCCTCGAGCGCCGGCGCCGGCAAGGCGCCCGGCTGCGAGTACAGGACCACGCCGTCGCGGACCGCCATCAGCGTCGGGATCGACTGGATCTGGAACGCCTGGGCCAGCTCGACCTGCGCCTCCGTGTCCACCTTCCCGAACTTGATGTCGGTGTGCTCCTCGGACGACTTCTCGAACACCGGCCCGAACATCTTGCACGGACCGCACCACTCCGCCCAGAAGTCGACCAGGACGAGGCCCTCGCCACCCACGACCTCGTCGAAGTTCTCCTGGGACAGCTCGACCGTTGCCACTACGACCTCCGAAGTTAGACGACTACACGCGATTCAACACCGAACCACCCGCGAGTGTTCCCGGTGCCCGGATCGGCATGGCTCAGATCGGGATGTCGATGAACGGGGAAGCGTAGTCCTGGACCTCCTGGAGGATGGATGCCGCGTCCTCGGGGGAGAGCTCTGCGCGCTCGCGCTCCGCGATGATCATCTGTTTGAGCAGTCGCGTCTCACCCGCCGTCGCCAGGCCGGTGATCTCCGGGTGCCCGTTCAGCAGCCACGCCGTGGCGGCCGTCACATACCGCTGCTCGTCGAACGGCCGGTACCACGTGTCGTACGTCTTCTCCTCACCGTCGCGCCAACCCCGCCGGGCGATCATCTTGATCGTCATCAGCGCGGCGTCCGACTCCTGTACGGCGGCCACCAGCTCGGCGTAGTCCGCGGCGTACTGGGGATCCGTGGAGAGGTGGTAGTTGAGCGGGGTGAGCACGCTGTCGAAGTCGAACCGGCGCAGCGCCTCCCGGTGCACGGACGGCGCCTGGGCGGTGTGGCCGGTGATCCCGATCGCCGTCACGAGGCCCTCCTCCTTGGCCCGGATCGCGGCCTCGAGCGAGCCGCCCTTGCCGGTGACGAGGTCGAGGTTCTCCAGATCACAGACCGCGTGCATCTGGATCAGGTCGAGGTGATCGGTCTGCAGGCGCTCCAGCGAACGATTGATCTCGCTCCACGCCTCGTCGAACGTCCGGCGGCCGGTCTTGGTCGCGAGGAAGATGCGGTCCCGGATCTCCGGCATTCGCGGACCGAGCCGCAGCTCCGCGTCGCCGTAGTCGGCCGCGACGTCGAAATGGTTGATGCCGGCGTCCAGCGCCTCCTGGATCGAGGCGTCGGCGCGGTCCTGGTCGACGGCGCCGAGCGAGGCGGCGCCGAAGATCAGCACCGAGCTCTGGTGGCCGAGCCGGCCGAGGCGGCGAGTTTCCATCCTGGTCCTCCAGGGGTAGCAGGGGGTACGTCGACCCTATGCCCTGACAAAGAGGTTTTGACCCCTCGCCACGGGAGAGTTTTCCACAGGGGCGCCCGAACGATCGGTTACTATGCGTGATCAGTTGGTGCGGTCTTTTACTCTTGTTGTTCGCACGGATTTTCGAATCTGTCCGAGCGGTGTGGCAAGGTGTGCGCTGCCTGATCGACCGAGGCGGGAATGAGAGAGGAGCTATGGCGACGGTACCGAAGGTGTCACGCTTGGCGTTCGAGGGTGACACTGCCCGCAAGTGGGGTAACAGTATGGCTGCGGGGAGCGATGGAGCATCCGGATCCTGGTCTCAGGACTCCCGGTGGATAGTTGCTTGCCGTATTCTCCCGGCTACTGTCCGCGTAACTGCTGTCTGAGGGGCGGGTAGCGATGAGTTGGTGGCGAACGGTGCTGAATCTGCCGCCAAAAGGTGAACACTGGTCCGACCAGCGGCGGCCGAAGAAGGCCGGCCGCGGACGGCCGCAGAACACCGCACCCGAGTGGTGGGCCCACCCGGATGGTCCGGTGTCACCCACCCCTCGCCAGGCACAGGGCGTAGCCGCGCAGTGGGCTGCACCTCAGACGCCTCCGCCTGGTGGCGTGATGGCTCCACCCCGTCGTCCTGGCGGCCGTCCGCCTGAGCAGCCCGGCCAGCCGGTCCAGGGTCATCCGCAGCCCGGTCAGCCGATTCCTGCCGATCCGCGGTCGGCTCCCGCCCAGCGTTCTCCGGAGCGGCTGCGGCAGCGGTCACCACACGGTGCCCACGCGGCGCCTGGTCCGGTCCGCGAGCCGCTGGAGCCCGGGCAGACGCCGTGGGCGACCGAGCCGGAGTCCTCCTTCTCGACGTGGGCACGTCGCTTCTTCCGCGGCCTGGTGGTCGCGGTTCTGTTGCTCGCCGCGATCAGCGGCATCCGGTCGTGGATCGCCCCAAACCGGACGCCGGAGACGGTGGTCGGCAGTCAGAACAGCTATCCGGTCGACGAGGCCCGCGCGATCGGGACGCGGTACGCGATGGCGTACCTGACCTGGGACGAGCAGAACCCCGACGCCCGTCCGGCCCAGGTCGGGCTCGACCTGGCAGCCGGCCTGGACAGCCGCGCGGGATGGAACGGGCGCGGCAAGCAGGTGGCTGTCACCGCCTATCCGGGTGAGGTCACGGTCGATCCCGGTGGCGTGGTCGCGAAGGTCGACGTACGGGTGCGTGTCCAGCAGTACTACCTCAAGGGCCGCGTGCTCACCCCTGGCCAGTTCGTCTGGCAGCGGGTGTCGGTACCGGTCGCGCGGACCGCGTCCCGGGTGGTGGCCAGTGGCCCGCCGACGTTCGTACCGGACAGCCGTGCGGCACTGCCGGACAACATGCCGGAGGCCGGCGTACCGGACGACGACCTGACCGCCGCAACGCGGAAGGACGCCGTGGCGTTCTTCAGTGCGTACGCCGAGTCCGACGACAAGGTTTCGGCGGTCGCCTCGCCGGGTTCCAGCATCCGCAGCCTGAACGGCGCGGTGAAGTTCGGTGAACTGAAGGACTGGCAGATCTTCACCGGCAACGACGACGAGCGACGGGCCACCGCCGCCGTCACCTGGAAGGGCGTGGGAGACACCACGCTGGACCAGACGTACACGCTCACGTTACGGCGTACTGTCGCCACGGACGGAGCACAACGATGGCAAGTGGCCGCCGTCGGATGACCACAGCAACCCGCCGTCGGACGACCGAGGCACCAAGGGAGACACCGCAATGACGACGCACGAACTGGCTGCGAGCGTGGTTCAGCTCGTCGCGCCACTGGCGAACGCCAATGTCCCGACCGGCGCGGATTTCAAGGACTGGGTCCTCGTCATCGCGGGCAACATCTTCATCGCCATCCTGGTCCTGCGCGCGATCGGGCACTACTTCAAGCGCGAGTGGGGCGAGCTGTTCGGCCACATCGCCGCCGGGGTCCTGGTCGGTGGGCTGATCTACGCCAACAATCAGACCATCAATGTGCTGAAGGGCTTCTGGGGATTGCTCTCCGGGGGTAATTGATGCGCGTCGGCCGTACCCTGACCCACCACTTCGAGATCGAGACCCGGCAGTACGACCTGCTCGGGATCGACCTCGGCGAAGGCGCGCGGCGCCGGATGATCATCTTCGGTGCGGTGATCATCCTGGCCTGGATCGCGCTGCTGTTCCCGTTCATCGGGGTGCCCCAGAAGGGCACCGTCAGCCTGTACGTCGTCCCGCCGTTCGTGATCACGGCGTTCGGCTGGCGACCCGGCAAGTTCCACGAACGCCGCCGCCGCGTCACCGAGTGGGCGCTCGCCGTCCGCTACGCGCTGCGCGCACACCGCCCGATCATCGGACTCGGCGCCCGGGCCGCCGACAAGACGGAGTACCTGCCATGGCGTGAGCGCGTCGCGACCCAGAAGGTGGCGAACCTGGCGAAGGCCCGGGTCACGCCGGAATGGGAACGCGAGGTCGTGGTGGAGCTGGATCCGATGGTCCGCGCCGGCGCGGACATCACCGTGAACCAGCGCGCCCGCCTGCTCGGGGCGGACCACGTGCAGCGGGTCAGTCGCAGGAATTCGTCAGGGAAGGTGCACGAATGAAGATCGCTGACAAGCTCCTGAACCTGGTCGGGGTCGGCCGCGAACGCGGCCTGCCGCCGCCCCGGCTGGTGGCCATTGCCGACGGTCTGCTCGTCACCGAGCGCAGCGCCGAGGCGTGGTTCCTGATCTCGGTGGCGAACACCGACCTGGCCACCGAGGCCGAGCAGGACGCCGCTCTGGACGCCGCCGTGAGCGCCGCCGCGACGATCCTCGGTGACCGGCTCAGCCACCTGAAGGTGGTCTGGGGCCGCTCCACCGGCCAGGACTACATCGACTCCGTAGCCGGCCACTACCGGCTCGGCGACCACGAGGCCTGGGCGCAGACCCGGGCCGACCGGATCGACGAGATGCGGATGCCGGAGCGGTACGTCGCGCTCGGCGTCCACCTCAGCGACCGCGACCCGCGCGCGACCGCGCAGGTCCGCGGCTCGATCAGCGACGCCCTCGGTACGACGTCCTGGCGCGTCAGCGCGCGCGAGCTCGCGCACCTGGACGAGCGAGTCCGCAAACTCGGCCGGCAACTCGGCTCGACCGTGTGGCGTGCGCACACCGCCCCGGCCGAGGTCATCTCCTGGCTGATCAGCCGCGAGATGCACCGCGGCGCCGTGGCCGCGCCCCGCCGCGGCCTGATCACGGGCGCTTCGCTGGCCCGGCTCACCTCCGGTCGCGTCGTGCCGTACACCGATCACCTCCGGATCTACGACACGCGCGGCCAGATCGCGGCGTACACGACTGTTCTGGCGATGACCGACTTCCCCGAAGAGCTGGAGACCCCGGGCCCGGGGGAGTGGCTGCGGACGCTGTCGGAGATCAAGGCGATCGACGACGACGGCGACGAGATCGACGTGACCGTCGAAGCCTCGGTCCGGTTCCGCGTCCTCACCAAGAAGACGGCCCGGCACCTCGTCGACGAAACCCGCAAGAGTGCCAAGGAGCAGCGCCGTTCGGCCGCCAAGGGCACCGCGGAGGAGACCGCCGACGAGATCGTCGAGACCGAGCGGGTGATGCGTGAGGTCAAGCGCGACATCAACCGCAGCGGCCTCACCCTGGTCGAGGACCACCCACGCCTTCTGGTCAGCGCGGATACCCGCGAGGACCTCGAGGCGTACGTCGACGCCGTCATCGCGCACTACGCCGACCGCGGCATCACCGTCGCCCCCGGTGCCGACGAGCAGCGCGACCTCTGGCTCGAGTCGCTCCCCGGCGACCAGCTCCGCGTGCCCGACCTCGGCCACGTTCGCGAGTCGACCGCCTTCTTCGGCTCGTGGTTCTGGGGCGGCGCGTCGATCGGTGACGCGACCGGTCCGGCGATCGGCTACCTGACCGGATCCACGCCAGGCCTCGTGCGCTTCGACGCCGCAGCCGGTTCGGCCCTCGGCGACGCGACCACGACCCTGTTCCTCGGCCGCTCCGGTCGAGGCAAGACGACCGCAGCCATGCTCGGTGGTCTCGACTCCGCGTTCGCCGGGGCTTGGGTCCCCTTGCTCGACTTGAAGGGTGACGCGGCCGGCGTATCGGCCGTCGCCGCGGAGTACGGCGTACCGACTGCTGTCATCGAGATCACCGCCCAGTTCTCCGGTGCCGCGGACCTGCTCCGCGTCCTCCCGGTCGACGACGCGCTCCTGCAGGCGCCGTCGCAGCTGATGCTCCTGCTCCCGCCACACCTCCGTGGCGCCGCCGAAGCCCCGGTCATGGCCGCCACCCGCGCCGAGATCCAGTCACCCGACCCCTCGTCGTGGGGCGTCATCCAGCGCCTCTGCAACTCCGATTCCGAAACCATCCGCACGGTCGGCTTCGCCCTCCGCGACCTCGTCGAGACCGGCCTCGGTTCCGTCGTCGCCGGCCCACCCTCCGGCCTGTCCTCCCTGACCACGAACCCCGGCCTCTGGGTCGTCCAGATGCCCGGCCTCACCCTGCCGTCCCCCGAGTCGGCCCCCGAGTCCTGGTCCCCGATCGAACGCGTCGGCATGGCCTGCCTCCGCGGCTGCCTCGCCTGGATGGTCCGCACCACCGGCCGCCGCGAGTTCCGCGGCCGCTCCAAGGTCGTCATCGTCCCCGAGGTCCACCTCCTGACGAAGACCCCCGACGGCGCCTCCTTCCTCGACTACATCGCCCGCGTCGGCCGCGCCCTCGGCGCCTCCCTGGTCCTCGACACCCAGGACCCCGCCTCGATCCTCAAACTCCCCGGCCTCGTCGAGCAGATCACCACCCTGTTCGCCTTCAGCCTCCGCTCCCGCGAACAGGTCGACTCCCTGCTGGAGTTGTTGGGCCGCCCGCAGACAGCGCCGTACCAAACGCTCGTCCGCGGCATCAACACCGCAGCCAACGGCAAGTCCATCCGCCACGGCCACTGCATCATGCGCGACCGCTGGGACGAAGTAGCCACCGTCCAGATCGACATCCCCAGCCAGCGCGTAGCCGCCCTCCTCCGCACCACCCCCGAATCCGAACACGCCAACACCCCCGCCCAACCCGTCCTCCCCCCGGCCGCCCCCGCCGACCCCTTCGCCGACGACGAAGACCCCCAAGACCTCCCCCAACCAGCCGCCACCGCCACCGCCCAATCCGAAGCCCACACCACCCAAGACCCACCCCCCACCGACCCCGCCCCCACCACCGCCTCCCTAGCCACCCCGCCCCCACCCCCCACCCCCAGCGGCCACCACCCCACCACCCGCCACGAGGCCCCCATAGGCCCCGACGACGTCTACGACCAAGAAGCCGACCACCCCGACTACAACGAAGCCATGTCCCCCGCGTACGCCGACACCGAGCCCCCCAAGGGCAACAAGGAGCACGTCGCATGAGATGGGCTCGCCGTCTTCGTACGGCGGTGACCGTTCTGTGCGTCTCGTTCGTGGTGACGGCTCAGCTCGCGCTCGCGGCCGACCCTAACCAGGGACCTACGAATCCGACCGGATTCGGTGACCTGCTCCCGACGCCGGACCTGACGCATGGTGACACCCGGACGATCTTCGAGCAGTACAGCCCGATGGTCTACGGGCTCGACTTCGAGAAGAGCATTCGCGATCCCATCGAGTCGGTGTTCAACGGTTACGCGCATCTGGTGATGATGTACATCATCGCCATCACTCGCGGCGCGATCTCGGTTGGTTGGTGGTTGTTCTCGTTCACCGACGTGAAGCCGCTGACGGAAGCGACCTCGGCCACGATCGGTGCCTCAAGCAACCAGTTGATCGGCTGGTTGCTACCGTCGGCGCTCGCGTTCGGCGCGGTTGCGGCATACATGCAGCGGCGGTCGAGCGGTAGCGCCATGGGACAGATGGTCTGGATCTTTGTGGCAGGTGTACTCGCGGTCAGTTTCGCGGTGGCGCCCGCGACCTGGCTCCGCGGTATCGATGGCGCCCGCCAATTGGGTGCGGAGACCATCATGACCGCTTCGGCCGACGCAATGGGCCCCACGATGCAGAGCCCACTACCTTGGCCGGAACCTGGCTTCACCGGTACGGCGAAGGACACGATGCTGAGGAAATCCGCTGATGCCACCTGGCGCGGATTCGCCGTCACGCCGTGGTGCATCGCGGAGTTCGGCTCTCTGGACGCCTGTGGTCGGTACGGCAAGGGAATGCTCGACGCCGGCACCGACGCCGAGGCCCGATCGAAGTACATCGATTCGGTCATTGCACCGGCGGAAGGAGGCAATGATGCTCCCACGGTCAAGTGGGTTAAGGGCGACAACGCTTTCGGCAGAATCTCGGTCGTGATGCTTGCCGCGATTGCGGCAACGCTGTTCGCCTTTCTCAATGTCTCTCTCGCGTTCACGGCCCTGATGGCGTTCGTCGGCTGCTTGCTGTTGTTGGTTGTCGGCGTCTTTTTCGCGTGTCTGTGGATCATTCCCGGAAGACCACGGCAGTGGGGTCTCAACTGGTTCGAGGCTCTGATCGGGCTCGTGATCCAGTCGTTCCTTGCCATGCTGGTCTTCGGGACCGCTCTGACGCTGGTTACGGCGGTCTTCAGCCTGACCGGTGCACTGGGCTGGCTGCCCGTCTCCGGACTTGCGATCGCAGTTCTGATCGCCGGGTTCCGATTGCGGCGCTTGCTGGACAATCTCACGTCGATGATGCGTCCTGGATCCGGCAGTATCCTGCTAGGCGGTCTAGCCAGGCGCGGAGCGATGGGCGCGTTCAGGCGGTTGGCTGGTTCTCTGGGTAGCAGGAGCGCAGCTCCTGCGTTGACCGAACGGCGCGGCGGACGTCTCGGTGCCGGCGACGCGGAGCCGCAACGTGTCTCGTCGGTCAGGGTCTATCGGCAGGCACCGGTGGCCGGCGCCGTCGGCCGAGGCGGTGCTGCCGGTAGCTCGCCTTACGAGCTGACAGCCGGTGCCGAGCGGCGACGAGCGGATGCCACATCGGCCGGCGGAACTGGGCCAGGCGGACAGACCGGCCCGGGCGCAACGTTGGCTGGCAACGCCGCGCCTTCCCGCGGTACGTCAGCGGCGAATCTGTCCCGCTCGCGTGGCCAATCCAAGACGGAAGGCCGAAGGACGATTACTGTCACCGCAGCAGGCGTCGCAGCCGGCGGAGCAGCGCCGGCGTCAGGTGGGCGAGCCTCGGCCGAGCAGAAGGCGCGACACTCGCGCCCCGTGGCTGCTCCTGCCAACGAGAACAGGTTCGAACCGCGAACTCACAGTCAATCCGCGAGTCTTCGCGAAGGCCCTCCCAAGGCGCAGCGATCCCGGCGTACCTCTGGTTCATCGCCGCAGCGTCGATTCCGCGAGTACTCGGCTGTGACCAAGGACGGCGTGACTCTGCACGTGCCGTCGCGCAGGTGATCCCCGATGGCCAGAAAATCACGAGCTCCACAAGATCGCCGGGAAGGCGCGGGTAGTCGCTCGCGTCACCGAGCCGATGACGCCAACCCGCCCGCCGCGGGAGCGGCCCCAGAACCAGGTCGCCGTCGTCCGGATGCCCCGGACGACTGGCGTTCGTTCCTGAGTGCCGATTACGACTATCCAGATGAGCTTGACGACCTCCATGGTCGGGACCGGCGGCGCGCGAAGCGAAACTGGCGACGCGACGACCACGCACAACGCATGGCCTGGCTACGCGATCAGCGGCAGGCTGAGCCCACGAGCCCGGCTGTCATCGTCGCGCTGGTCGTCATCGTTGCGATTGTCATCCTCGGACTAGGTGGCGGCTTGCCGCGGTTGTTCGGCGGGAAGAACTCTGACGATGGTGCGCCGATCAGCCTCTTGACGCCGGGCCAATCGGTTGTGCTGCCGACAGCTCCGGCCAGCTCCAGCCAGCCGACTGCATCGACCACCACGACGCAGCTCACGGTTCCGCCCCCGCAGACGCAGCGTCCGTCGGGTGGAGCCGTCGCATCGGCGGACCAGGTTGTTGCTGCCTGGGCCAAGGCGTTCTACACCAGGGATCCAGGGACGGAGACCTACGCGGCGTTGGTCGCGAGATGTGCGCAGTACACGACCCCGGATGTCGCGTCGAGCTTCGGTTCTGCCGGTGACCCGACCTACGACGCCTTGAAGCGCGACGGCGGCAAGTCGACGGTCATCGCCGCCCCCGTAAGCGCACCTCCGGCGAACGCGGAGGCACCCGTCGACACGCCGGAGCGAATCACGCGGTTCGTCAAGGTCACAATCGATGTGACGGGTAAGAACGCTCAGCGTTTCGACGTCCCTTTGCTGATCACGCTGACCCCTCAGAATAATCAGTGGCTTGTCAGCGACGTCTCCGGCGGCACCGGGCCATGACAGCAAGGGGGCGTGATGTTCGACGAGCGTGATCTCGGACGTGGCTTCATGGCTGTCGCGAGCAGAGGCATGGTCGCGAAGGCCGCTGCCGGATTGGCTGTGCTGGGGCTCGCGAGCCTCTTGATGCTCGCCCCGTTCGGCGGGGCCAACAAATCACAGGCAGCCTGTCTCCCTGGTGTTCCCGGGCAGCCAGGGATGCCGTACCAATCAGGAGAACTTCGCCAGACTCAGATCGAGTTCGCCAAGCTGATCGACCAGGTCGCCGTAGAACGGGGCCTGCCGGGCAGGGCGACGTTGATCGCGCTGATGACCGCCCTAGTGGAGTCCAATCTTCAGAATCTGGACTACGGCGACGCCGACTCCGTAGGGCTGTTCCAGCAGCGGCCTGACGCGGGTTGGGGTGACGCTATCAAGATCACGGAAAATCCGCCGATCTATGCGATCAACGCCTTCTTCGGGGGCGACGCTGCGCCAGATCCGCCTGGTCTGGTGGACATCAACGGATGGCCGTCGATGGCGCTCGGGGATGCGGCCCAGCGTGTGCAGGTGTCGGCGTTCCCTGATCGTTACGCCACCCGCGAGCGCGAAGCGCGCAAGATCGCCGCGGCTGCGGGCATTGATCTCGCAAGGCGAGGTAATCCGTACGCGGGTCGGTCTGGCCTACCCCCGGGTGCCTCCGTGGGCGATGGCACACCGGACGAGGACACCTGTGACAGCGGCGGAGGCCTGGAGAGCGGCCAGCCGGTGAACGGCGTCTGGCCGGAGCAGGCGCAGTCCGTCACCGACCCAACAGGCACCGGGGGACTGCTGACCCCGCGAACAGCGGCATGGGTCGAGGAAGCCCGGAAGAACCTAGGCACCCTCAGCATGAGTTGCTGGGACGCACACGTCTGGAACCCGACCAGCGACCACCCTCGCGGCAAGGCCTGCGACGTCATGGTCGGTGCCGACGCCAGACGCTCCTCCCCGGCACGCGCTCGCGGCGACGAGATCGCCAACTGGGCCGTCAAGACAGCCGGCCAAACCGGTGTGCACTACGTGATCTGGTACGGCAAGATCTGGTCTGCGCGCCGAGGCACGTGGATCCCCTACAACGGCGGTGGCGTCTACGTCCCCACTGACACGACCGGCGGCCACTTCGACCACGTACACGTGTCCATGTGGTAGGTCCTGGTCAAGCGACAGACTCGAGGAGGAACGACCGATGAGCGGCCCCGGCGACCCGAACTACCGGAACAATGCCTGGGGCGATGAAGAGTCGGCCTATCAAGGGGGCTATGAAGGACAGAGGGCTGTGCCTCCGCCTCCGAACCGACCGGAGTTGCCGAGCTCACCCGGATCATCTCCCGGAAGTCGCGCACCTCGAGTCGAAGTCTCGACTGCGACATTGCTCCTCTCGGCAGTGCCTTGGTTCTTCTGGAGCTTCGCCGTCGTTTCGTGGATCGTCGGACTGCTCGGATTCGGCTGGGGCTGGATCATCGTCGTCGCCTGGCTGGTCTCGGGGCTGGTGGTGTTCGTACGACCGGTGGAGGAGTTCCTCGCGCGGTACTTGTTTCGTCTGAGGCTGCCCACCTTGGTCGAGGAGCAGCGACTACGTCCGATCTGGCAGCAGGTCGTCGGCCGGGCCGGCGTACCGGAGAAGCGTTATCAGCTCTGGATTCAGGAAGCCGACGATCCGAATGCGGTTCCTACGCCCGGCCACACTGTCGGAGTCACCAGATGGTCGCTGTACAACCTTCCACCGTCACATCTCGAGGCCGTGCTTGCGCATGAGCTCGGACATCACCTTGGTGGCCGAGACTGGATCAGTCTGCTGAGCTTTTGGTATTCGATTCCGGCTCGGTGTGCTTTGATCGGTGTCCGAGCACTCGGCAGGCTGATGAAATCCGTTCCGGCCGTCGGGTGTGCGGTGATCGGGTTCGTCGTGGTCGGCTACGCCGGAGTGCTCGTCGCTGTACTGACGTTCGATGACAGTTTGGTGCTGCCGTTCCTCTTCCTTACTCCACTTGTCGCGCCACCGATCCTCGCCTGGCTCAGCCGCCGGGAGGTGCTGCAGGCCGATCGACGTGCAGCGGCCATGGGGTACGGAGCGACCCTCATTCAGGTGTTGTACGGCTGGCAGGTCCAGCATCAGCAGATGCTCGGTCGAGACACCAATCGCCGTTCCCAATTCATGTCCAGTGCACCTTCACCGGCTGAGCGGGTCCGAGCCTTGGAGACGCTGACATCGACCAGTTGAGGTCGCCCCGGCGGCACTCCGTATCGCTGAAGGACCGCCCGGTGTCTTCGAAACAGCTCGGCCTCTGGCCGGGCTGTTTGCGTTATGGGGTCAGGAAGCGGACTTCGTGGGCGGCGCCTGGGTGGGCGAAGGCGAGGAGCGCACGGGCTTCGGGTTCTATCTGGGACTGGGTTTTCTTGGGGAGAGGGGCGAGGGGGGTGATTTCCAGGGTGGCTTGGGATTTGGTGGGTTTGGGGATTCGGTAGGTGGCGGTGGGGTGGCCGTTGTGGAGGAGGGTGCCTTGGGTGTAGAGGGATTGGAGGGGGCGGGGGGAGGACCAGCGGGAGCGGTCGGCGTGGGAGAGGTAGAGGTTGTCGAATTCGGGGAGGAAGCGGATGGGGGGAGTGAGGTCGGGGGAGGGGAGGGTGAGGGTGGGGAGGTCGTAGAGGGTGCGGCCGGAGTCGGCGTCGGTGTAGGTGCGGAGGTCTATGCGGTCGAAGATTTCGGCTAGGTGGGTCAGGCCGGACCAGGACTGGGCGTCCAGGACCGAGGCGGGACCGTAGGCGGCTAGGTAGCGGAGGACCAGGGATTCGGGGTCGGGGGTGGGGGAAGGGTCGGCGTTGAGCCAGAGGTGGGGGAGGGACATGGCGGGGTTGCCGCCTTTGCCCCAGATGCCGCGGGGCGGGGTCTGGATGGTGGGCAGCAGGCACCGTACGGCGTGCGCGAGCGCGGCGGGGTCGCGGTCGGGCCAGAGGGGGGCGAGGTGCTCCCGCAGCTGTACGGCGGTGGCCGGGCCCGCGGTGATGCGGTCGGTGCCGGCCTGGAGTACGGCGGGCATGTCGAGACCCTCGAGGCGGTGCCGGCCGTAGGTCATGTTCTGGTAGACCTCGCGGTCCAGGCGGGGCTGGATGAGCGGGCGGAAGGCGAGGAAGTCGCGGCTCGACATCAGGTGGATGGTGGCGCGCATCATCGAGCCGCGGACGGCGGTGCGGCCTTCGAGGAGGTCGGCCAGGTCGGCGGGCTGGAAGGCGGTGAGGCGGGACCAGAGGCCGACGTACGGCGCGAGCGGGATCTGGGCCTGCATGCCGACGAGGTGCTCGATCGCTTCGAGGGCGGTGGCGTCGTGGCGTTCGAGCAGCCATTGGCGCTCGAGGGTGGCGCGGTTCTGGGCCTGCAGGCTCAACTTCGACATGGCCGATCTTCTCCCGGCCGGCGGTTCATCCGCCAGAAAGCCGGACCCGAGCCGACAGGTTTTCCCTTGCCGCCCCGACTTGCCGGGAAGTTCTGCTTCCCAGCGGGTACCGAAGGCAACTAGTGTCTCGACGGATCGTAGTGGTTGCGTCACGCAACCTGGACGCAACCTGAACGAATCGCCGACTGTGGGAGGGAATGTATGTCGAACCGCCGTAAGGCGATCGTGGCCGTCACCGCCGGACTGGCCACCATCTCGCTCGGTCTTAGTGTCACCAGCGCCGCGGGGGCAGCGCCGGAAGCCACGACCCTGGGCAGCCTGAAGCTCGTGAAGACCAAGACGTCTTTGCTCGGCAAGCACTACTGGTACCAGCAGACCTTCAAGGGGCTGCCGGTGATCAACGGGTACTACGCGAAGCACGAGTCGAAGTCCGGTGTGCAGATCGCGGACGGGCGGGACGCCATCCCGGCGAACCTGGACGTCTCGGCGAAGCTGCCGGCCGCGACCGCGAACACGAAGGCCGCCGAGGCGATCAGCGCCAAGGCCGCGCGCGCCCGGATCGCGGGGGCGGACAAGGAGGCCGAGAAGGTTCCGGCCGCCGGCAAGAGCACGGCGCAGCTGGCCGTGATCGGTGGACCGAACGCCCGCCTGGTTTGGGCGGTCACCAGCCGGTCCAGCGAGGGGTCGACGCGGAGCCTGGTCGACGCGGACAGCGGTTCGGTCGTCGAGTCGAAGGTGCTGAGCGACAACGTCAACGGGCACGGTTCGGTCTTCGACCCGAACCCGGTGGTCAGCGAGCAGAACGAGAAGCTCACCGACAACAACGACAAGAACAGCGACGAACTGTTCCTGGCGCAGAAGAACGTGATCCTGCGCAACCTGGACGGTTCGGGCAAGCTCAACGGCAGCTACGTGAACATTGCGGAGGCCAAGGGCGGGCTGGCGCAGAGCAAGACCAACACGTTCGTGTACCAGCGCCAGAACGACAAGTTCGAGCAGGTGATGGCGTACTACCAGGTCAATCAGACCCAGGAGTACATCCACAAGCTCGGCTTCACCGAGGTCAACAACGAGTCCCAGGACTTCTCGATCAACACGTTCTCCGGGGACAACTCGTTCTACGACCCGTCGGTCGACGTGATCACGATGGGCGAGGGCGGGGTCGACGACGCCGAGGACGCCGAGGTGATCTGGCACGAGTACGGTCACGCGATCCAGGACGACGTCGTACCTGGTTTCGGTGAGTCGCTCGAGGCCGGGTCGATCGGTGAGGGCTTCGGTGACTACTGGGCCGTCACGATGTCGATCCCGGTCAGCAAGGGGTTCAACCTGCCCTGCGTGATGGACTGGGACGCGACGTCGTACACGTCCACCGAGCCGCACTGCCTGCGTCGTACCGACACCGGCAAGACCACCGACGACATCGTCGGCGAGGTGCACGACGACGGCGAGATCTGGTCGAACGCGCTCTGGGACATCCACAACGCGCTCGGCCGCGAGAAGGCCAACAAGCTGATCCTCGAGGGCACGTTCTTCTACGCCCCGGACACGTCGTTCGCCGACGCCGCCCGGGTCACGGTGCAGGCCGCCCGCCTGCTCTACGGCAAGGCTGACGCTCAGAAGGTCACCGACGCCTTCAAGGCCCGCAAGATCCTGTAGCAAGTGCAGGCTGGTCATGGGGCCCCGCTACGGTGGCCCCATGACTGACCTGACCGGACGACGGGCGCTGGTCACCGGCGCCACCAGTGGACTCGGCTACGAGACG
This sequence comes from Kribbella sp. NPDC005582, assembly GCF_040605415.1. Lineage (NCBI taxonomy): Bacteria > Bacillati > Actinomycetota > Actinomycetes > Propionibacteriales > Kribbellaceae > Kribbella > Kribbella sp. NPDC005582. The sequence continues at coordinate 297,948 of NZ_JBEXCU010000004.1, read as the reverse complement.
GCGAAGGCGCTGCTCCAGTACGGCGCTGAGGTGCTGGTCGCGGCCCGTAACCCGCAGAAGACGGCCCAAACAGTCCAAGACCTCAAGCAGGCAACGGGTCGTGAGCCGGTCAGCGTCGAGCTGGACCTGGCCGACCTGTCGAGCGTCGAGGCGGCGGCAACCCACGTCACGAACACGTACGACACCCTCGACATCCTGGTCAACAACGCCGGTGTGATGGCGACGCCGTACCGGCAGACCGTCGATGGGTTCGAGCTGCAGGTGGGCACCAATCACCTTGGCCACTTCGCGCTGACCGGCCGCCTGATGCCGCTGTTGCAAGGCGGACGTGTCGTCACGGTGAGCTCGTTCATGCACAAATCCGCGCGCGGAATCACCAAGGCGGATCTCAAAGCAGAGAGCGGCTATGCGAAGTGGCCGCAGTACAGCAAGTCCAAGCTGGCCAACCTGCTCTTCATGTTCGAGCTAGGCCGACGCGTACCCGCGGTGCTCAGTGTCGGCGCGCATCCGGGCTATGCCTCGACCCATCTGCAGGCGGCCGGTCCCGAGCTGGCCGGCGCCAAACTCATGGCCAAGGTCTGGGGCGGTCTCAACCTGTTCGCCCAGTCCGCGGCCGCCGGTGCCCAGCCGACCCTGTACGCCGCCACCGCGCCCGACCTGCGTTCGGGCACCTACGTCGGCCCGAGCTTGTTCGAGCTCCGCGGCGCGCCGAAGGTCGTCCAAGCCACCCAGCTGGCTCAGGACCCCACGCTGGCCGAGCAATTGTGGGCCTGGTCGGTCGAGGCCACCGGCGTCGATCCGGCACTCAGCGTGCGGAGTTAGTGACACAGCGGCAACTTTGTGGTTACCTTCGGGTAATTTCCGAAGCCGGAGGTCCGCCCGTGCGCAAGCTCCTCGCCGCCGTCGTTGCCGCAGCCCTGACCGTCATCGCCCTCGGGCCGCGCGCCGACGCAGCCCCACCCGGCTTCAGTACGGCGTACCAACGCATCCCCGGCGCCGGCGGCATCCAGATCGGCGCCGTCGTCCTCACCCCGACCGGCCAGGGCAGCGGTCCGTTCCCGCTGATCGTGATGCCGTCGAGCTGGGGCGTCCCCAACCTCGAGTACGTCGGCCAGGGCGCCAAGCTCGCCACCTCCGGCTTCCAGGTCATCTCGTACTCCAGCCGCGGTTTCTGGGACACCGGCGGCGGCATCGACATCGCCGGCCCGCCCACCGTCGCGGACGTCTCCAAGGTGATCGACTGGGCCGCCCTCAACACACCTGCCGACACCAGCAAGGTCGCCGCGATCGGCATCTCGTACGGCGCCGGTACGTCGCTCCTCGCGGCCGCGGAGGACCCCCGGATCAAGGTGGTCGGCGCGCTCAGCGGCTGGGCCGACCTGCTCCGCTCGATCAACCCGAACGAAACCGTCTCCCTCCAGGCCGTCGCCGGACTGCTTGCCCTCGGCAATATCACCGGCCACCCCGGACCCGAGATGCAGTTGCTGCAGACCAAGTTCCTCACCGGCCGGTACGACGACGCTGTCGCCGACGCGAAAGCGCTAGCCCCCGTACGCTCCGCCCAGACGGTCGTCGGCAAGATCAACGCCAACCGCCCGGCCGTGTTCCTGGCGAACGCCTTCGAGGACTCGATCTTCCCGCCGACCCAGTACACCGACTTCTTCACCGCACTGACCGTTCCGAAGCGGCTCCAGTTCGCCCACGGCGACCACGCGATCCCCGAGGTCCCCGGTGCGATCGGCCTGCCGAACGAGACCTGGGACGAGCTGATCGCCTGGACGCGCCACTACCTCACCGGCGTGAACAACGGCGCCGACGCCGAGTCGCCGGTCCAGCTCAAGTCTCAGCGCAACACCTGGCGCGGCTACAGTAGTTGGGCCGCGGTCGGTCAGCCGCGGACGACGTACCTGGGCAAGGGAAATCTTCAGACCAGACCAACGACCGGCTGGGAGCGCGGAATCGCCGCGGGCGTGCCGACCGTCGCCGACAGCGGGATCGCCCTGGTCTCCGGCGCTCTGCAGGGACTGCTGTCGATCCCGACCGGCGTCGCGACACCGTTGATCGATCGATCCTTCGCCGGTGTCTGGTCCGGAGAGGTCTACTCCAGCCCCACGGTCGTCAACGGATCCCCGAGACTGCACTTCACAGCAACACCCTCCGTGCAGGACACTTCACTCTTCGCGTACCTCTATGACGTCAACGCGCTAGGAGTCGGATCCTTGATCTCGCACAAACCGCTCACACTGCGAGGGGCAACCCCTGGCAAAGCCGTCCAGCTCGATCTGCAACTGGAGGCGACCAGCTGGGAGGTCCCGGCCGGTCACCACCTCACTCTCGTCGTCGACACCGTCGACCCGCGCTACCTCGGCCGGAGCTCCGTCGGCAGCTCGGTCACCTTCAGCTCACCCGCGGGCGACCCGGCGAGCTTGACCGTTCCGGTGGCCTCATGACCACGACGCGCCGAGGATTCCTCGGCCTCACCGCTGCCGCCGTCGCCGCCGCTCCGCTCAGTGCTCAGGCCGTGAGGGCGACGAAGTACCTCTACCACGGCAAGTACGGCGACGGTGTCGGCATCGCGTCGTACGACACTGCCGGCAAGGTCACGTCGACCGGCGTACTGAAGGGTGTCGCAGACCCGTCCTTCATCGTCCGCTCCGGCAACGTCCTCTACGCCGTCAACGAGCAGGAGACCGGAGCGGTCAGCGCGATCGCGATCGATGCCCCCGGCAAGCTCCGGCTACTGAATCGTCAACCCAACGAGGGCTCCGGACCTTGCCATCTGGCGGTTGCCAACGGCTACCTGTTGAGCGCCAACTACGGGTCCGGCGATGTCTCGGTGCACAGGCTCCGGGCCGACGGCGGGATCGGAAGCCAGACCGACCTCGTCAAGCATGTCGGCGATCAGCCGCACGCGCACCAGATCGTGGCGGCCGGCAACTACATCCTGGCCGTCGACCTCGGTACCGACTCGATCTACACCTACACGCTGGCGAGCGGCAAGCTCACGCTCAAGCAGCAGCTGACTCTGGCGGCCGGCGCCGGTCCGCGGCATCTCGCGTTCCATCCGTCGGGCAAGTTCGCCTACGTGGCGAACGAGCTGAACAGCACGATCACCGTCTGCAGCTATGCGGACGGCAAGCTCACCGCACTGAGCAGCCAGAGCACGGTCCCGGCCGGCTCGCCGACGAACTACCCGGGCGAAGTGATCGTGTCCCCGGACGGTCGATACGTCTACCTCACCAACCGCGGTCACAACAGCATCGCCGTCTTCGCGACCTCGGCGAGCGGGGACGCGCTCACGCTCAAGGCGACGCCCAGCGCGGGCGGCGTCTGGCCGCGGCACTGCATCATCGACCCGACCGGCGGGCTGATGTTCGTCTCCAACCAGAACTCCGGCAACATCGTCACGTTCGCGGTCGACCTCGCGTCTGGGAACCTGACTCAGAAGAGCTCGTTCAGTACGCCGACGCCGGTGTGCGTCAATGTTTGATTCTGATCGAGGTCTTGCGTTCTCACGTTAGAAACGTTTCCATTGGAGCGCCTTTCCCCGCCCTGAAAGGAGCTCCGATGTTCAAGCTTGCCGTCGCGGCCGCTCTTGCGGCCGCGACCACCCTCGTGCCGACGGCGCAAGCCGCCCCGGCCGAATGGCATCGCGGGACCCCGCCGCTCAGCACACCGTGGACCGATGACGTCTCGCCGTCCAACGCACTCCCGGAGTACCCGCGTCCCCAACTGACCCGCCCAGAGTGGCGCAACCTCAATGGGCTGTGGGAGTTCGCCGCCGCGGCGCCGGGGGAGCAGCCCCCGATCGGCCGCGCGCTCGGCGAGAAGGTCCTGGTGCCCTACCCGATCGAGTCCGCGCTCTCCGGCATCCAGCGGCACGAGGACCGGATGTGGTATCGCCGGACCTTCACCGTCCCGCAGCAATGGAAGAGCCAGCGCCTCGTCCTGCACTTCGGTGCGGTCGACTACGACGCCAAGGTCTGGGTCAACGGCCGCCTGGCCTCCACCCACCGCGGCGGGTACGACGGTTTCGACGTCGACGTCACGAACTACCTGCACAGCAGCGGCCCACAGGAGCTGATCGTCTGGGCCGAGGACCTGACCGACGAGACCTTCCAGCCGATCGGGAAGCAGCGCGAGGTCGGCGATCGCGGGATCTTCTACCAAGGCAGCTCCGGGATCTGGCGCACGGTCTGGATGGAGCCGGTGAACACCGCGTCCATCGAGCGACTCCAGCTCACCCCAGATCTGCCCGGCCAAGCGCTCAAGGTCACCGCGGACACAACCGGCCCGGCCGGTCTCGACGTCGAAGTAACGGCGTACGACGGTCGTCGGCAGGTCAGCAAGGTCCGCGGAAAAGCCGACACCGAGCTGCGCGTGCCGATCCCGAACCCGAAGACCTGGACGCCTGACAAACCGTTCCTGTACGACCTCACGGTGCGCCTGATCGATCGCGGCAAGACCGTCGACCAGGTCGGCTCGTACGCCGGGATGCGGTCGGTCGGTCTGGTGAAAGGGGCCGACGGCAAGCTTCGGATGGGTCTGAACGGCAAGGTCCTGTTCAACCTGTCCACGCTGGACCAGGGTTTCTGGCCGGACGGCCTGAACACCGCACCGACCGACGAGGCCCTCGCCTTCGATCTCGTGCAGCACAGGAAGCTCGGCTTCAACACCGTCCGCAAGCACATCAAGGTCGAGCCCGACCGCTGGTACTACTGGGCCGACAAGCTCGGTCTGATGGTCTGGCAGGACATGCCGGCCACCAAGACCTCGGCGATCCCGGAGCCGTGGCGCGCGCAGTTCAAGTCCGAGCTGCACGAGATGGTCGAGGAGCACAAGAGCTTCACCTCGATCACGGTGTGGGTGCCGTTCAACGAAGGCTGGGGGGAGTGGGACCGCGACGAGACCGGCCGGATCGCCGACTCGGTCAAGGCTCAGGACCCGTCCCGGCTCGTCAACGCGCACAGCGGCGTGAACTGCTGCAACTCCAAGGGCGACTCCGGCCGCGGTGACCTGCTCGACCATCACGCCTACCTCGGCCCCGGTACGCCGTCGCCCGCCGGCGAGCGCGCGTCGGTCGACGGCGAACACGGCGGCTTCGGCCTGAAGACGCCCGACCACATGTGGTTCGGCGACGGCTTCGCCTACGAGATGACGCCGGACAAGGCCACGCTGACCAGGCGGTACGTCGAGAACCAGCGCGACGTCCTGAAGTCGGCCAACCAGTGTGGGATCAGCGGTTCGGTCTACACCCAGATCACCGATGTCGAGGGTGAGCTGAACGGCTTCTTCACCTATGACCGGCAGGTCCCGAAGATGGACTTCGCCCAGGTGCGCACGATCAACCAGCAGATCATCGCGGGCGCCGACGGAACCGGAACCGGCGGGCCGAACCCCGGTCCCGGCACACCGGGTGCAGACGGCATCCACTTCTATCCGCTCGACGGCAGCGGCGAAGATGCCGTCGGCACCAATGACGCGACCTTGCAGAACGGCGCGATCTTCGCTCCCGGCAAGAACGGCCAAGCCGTTGCCCTGAACGGATCCAACCAGTACGTCGACACCGGTGCCGCGCTGCTCGACACCAGCGGCAACTACACCGCCAGCGCGTGGGTGAAGCTGAACAAGGTGGACGGTTTCCAGACCTTCGTCAGCCAGGACGGCGATCGCGACAGTGCGTTCTTCCTGCAGTACTCCGGCGCCGACCAGCGGTTCGCGATGAGTTTCCCGGGCGTCCGGGCGCTCGCGCCGACCAAGCCCAACCCCGATCAGTGGTACCACGTCACGGGCGTCCGGGACGCGGTCAAGGGAGAGCTCAGGCTGTACGTCGACGGCCAACTGGCCGGCGCGAAATCGGCCTGCAGCCTGGACTCGACCTCGACCGGTAACACCGTGATCGGCCGGGCGAAGTTCGGCGGCAACCAGGTCGACTTCCTCGACGGCACGATCGACCAGGTGCACCTCTACGACCGCGCCCTGACCGATCAGGAGGTCAAGGCCCTGTACGACTCCGGCCGCTGACACTCGGACCCGAGATGCGAGCACATCGCACACCACCGATCCTGGTAAGCACATAGACAGCCAGAGGAGGTGGGTGCGATGGCCGCGCCAAGCCCCGTGCTCGCACCTCAGTCCGTCAGCAAGTTCCGCCCGCCGCGCTTCGGCCTCAGCGGCTCGCGTCTGGGCGAACCCGACGGCGAATCCACGGCCGTCGCGACCGTCGACGCGGCGTACCAGGCAGGGATCCGCTTCTTCGACTCCTCCCCGGCGTACGGCGACTCCGAGACCAGACTCGGTACGGCGCTCAGCCGCCGCCCACGCGGTGAGTTCCTGCTCTCCACGAAGGTGGTCGGCGCGGACGCGGAGGAGTCGGTGCGGGGCAGCATGGAGCGGCTGGGTCTCGCTGTCGACCTGGTCCTGGTCGAGGACGCGTTCGAGCCGGCTCTCGACGGGCTGCGGCGCGACGGGCTGATCAAGGCGATCGGCGCCGTTTCGACCGACTGGCAAGTGCTTGATCGTCTCGTCCGCGATCACGAGCTCGACTGCGTCCTGCTGGCCGGGCGGTTCTCGCTGCTCGACCAGAGCGCGCGGCCGCTGCTGGATCGTTGCCTCGCGCGCGGAGTTTCGGTGATCATCTCCGGCGTGCTGTCACCCGAGGTTCTGCACTCCGACAGCGTGCAGGCCCGGCGGATCTCGGCCGTCTGCGAGCGGTACGGCGTTTCGCTGCCGCAGGCCGCGCTCGCGTTCCCCGCCCGGCACGCGGCTGTCACCTCGGTACTGATCTCGGCCGCGAGTCCGGCGGAGATCAGAGCCGATGCGGCGCTGGTCCGGCAGCCGGTGCCGGCGATGTTGTGGCGGGATCCCGAGCTGCTGCGTTTGCTAGCCTGAACGGAGGTCCTGCGCACCGCGGGCCCCGGACGAGTGGCGTCGTACCCGGTCGGTGACAAGACGACGCCTGCCCCTTGGAGGGGCTTCTCCGATGCATGCTGTCGACGTTTTCGAGATCATCGGCGCGTTGGTCATCCTGGTCGCGTTCGCCGCTGCCCAGGCCGGCTGGTTGCGCCAGCGCACCCTCACCTACCAGCTGCTGAACTTCCTCGGTTCCGGCCTGCTGGCCGTGATCGCGCTTCAGCAAGACTCCTGGGGCTTCCTGCTGCTCGAAGGCAGCTGGGCCGTGATCAGCCTGATCGGCCTCATCACCCTGCGGACAGACCGCGAGCCACAACAGGTCTAGAACTTGTCGCCCGGGTTGGTTGGACTGGGCGCGGTCGTCTCCGGCGTGCCGGTCGGGAGACTGCCGGACGGGTCCGGCGTGACCGGCGTGCTGGGAGGTCCGGTGGACCCCGGCGGCGGGGTCGTCGGCGTGATAGTCGTGGTGACGGTCCGGGACGGCGTCGGAATCACCGGCGGCGGGTTGAGCGGCGGCGAGTCCTTGAACAGCAGCCAGGCCGTCAGCAGCGCCAGCGCCATGATCAGCAGCATCGTGGCCAGCGCGTACCAGATCGCTGCCCAGGAGGCCGGCTTCAGGGCGGTCGGCCATGGCAGCGGCCAGATCCGGAACAGACCAGGCCGGCGACGGCCCTCCCAGTAGTGCCGGAAGTCGGGGCCGCGGCGCCGCCCCTGCTGCGGAATCCTGTCCATCAGTACGGCGGAGAGCACGTCCTCGCCGCGGCGCTCGGCCAGCAGCCGCTCGTCCGCCGCGGCACTGGACCCGTCGTCCTCGCGGATCGGCCCGAACGCGGCCCAGAGCGCGAGGTCGTCGTCGTCCTCGTCGTTGTGCGCCAGTACGACGTCCTCCGGCAGCGAGTCGACGGCGTGCACGAACCGGTCTCGCGCGGCGGCGTCGTCGGCCGAACCCTCGGTCATGATCGCGACCACGGCGTGCCGCCCGTGCTCGTCACTGGCCGTGTAGAGATAGCCGGCCGCGTTCGCGCCGAGCCGGCCGCGCAACCAGAACTCGCCGACCCGCGGCGGGTCCTCCGGCTGCAGCGGAAGGGCGGCAGGAATCGGCGACGGAGGCGCCTGCACCGGCGGCTCGGCCGGTGGCACCTCCGTGGTCGATTCGGTCGCGGTCATCCCCCCAATCCCACCACATCCCTGGTAGCACTGCCGCAACTCCCCGGGATTTGCGTCGCCGGGGAGGATGGGCACGGTGGGCCGTGGAGCGGCGGACCCGTGGATCTGATGGAATGGCCGGTGTCGAACGCATCGGGGAGTGACAAGGTCCGCGGTATGGACCCCGGAAGGACAGGCATGACCGAAACCACTGTGCCGGCTGCATCCGTGGCGCAGCAGTCCCGGCTGATCGGCGAGGCGCTCAGCGAGATCAAGCGGGTGATCGTCGGTCAGGAGCACATGGTCGAGACGCTGATGGTCTCGCTGCTGGCCAAGGGTCACTGCCTGCTCGAGGGTGTGCCGGGCGTCGCCAAGACGCTCGCCGTGCGGACCTTCGCGAGTGTGGTCGGCGGGACCTTCGCCCGGATCCAGTTCACGCCCGACCTGGTCCCCTCCGACATCGTCGGTACCCGGATCTACCGGCAGACCCGCGAGGCGTTCGACATCGAGCTCGGCCCGACCTTCGTGAACTTCGTCCTGGCCGACGAGGTGAACCGGGCCCCGGCCAAGGTGCAGTCGGCGATGCTCGAGCTGATGGCCGAGCGGCAGGTCTCGATCGGCGGCCAGACCTTCCCGATGCCGAAGCCGTTCATCGTGATCGCCACCCAGAACCCGATCGAGTCCGAGGGCGTCTACCCGCTGCCGGAGGCGCAGCGGGACCGGTTCCTGGTCAAGATCGACGTGCCGCACCCGCGCGGCCACGAGGAGTTCGAGATCCTCCGCCGGATGAGCGTCGACCCGCCGGAGCCGCGGCCGGTGCTGCAGCCGGACACGATCATGGAGCTGCAGCGCAGCGCCGAGCAGGTCTTCGTGCACAACCTCGTCGCGGAGTACGCCGTCCGCCTGGTGATGGCGACCCGGACGCCGACCGACTTCCACCTGCCCGACCTGGAGCCGATCATCGAGCTCGGCGTCAGCCCGCGGGCGACGCTCGGCCTGGTCTCGGCCGGCCGCGCGCTCGCGCTGATCCACGGTCGCGACTACCTGCTGCCGAGCGACATCCAGACCGTCGCCCTCGACGTGATGGGTCACCGCCTCGGCCTCACCTTCGACGCGGTCGCCGACAACATCGACCCGCGCGCCGTGGTCGAGCGCATCCTGGCCACCGTCCCGCCGCCGCAGCCCGTCTGGCGCGACGGCTCCGACGGCCAGGGTCGCCCGGAGTTTGTGTAGTGGCCAACCGTCCCGACCCGCGGGCTGCGATGACGATCTCGCAGCTCGCACCCGAGCGGGCGTTGCGGCGGCTGGAGTTGACCGTCGTACGGCGCCTCGAGGGGTATCTGCACGGTGAGCACATGGGCCTGTTGCCGGGGCCCGGCACCGAGCTGGCCGAAGCGCGGGCGTACCAGGTCGGCGACGACGTACGCCGGATGGACTGGGCGGTGACCGCGCGGACGACGATGCCGCACGTGCGCGACCTGATCGCGGACCGTGAGCTGGAGACCTGGGCGATGGTCGACCTGTCCGGCTCGATGAACTTCGGGACGTCGACGCTGGAGAAGCGGGAGCTCGCAGTCGCAGCGGTGGCCACGGTCGGCTTCCTGACTCACCGGCTAGGCGACCGCTTCGGCGGCCTGATGCTGCGCGACTCTTCGTTGCGGCGCTGGCCGGCACGCTCCGGACGCCTCGCCCTGTACGGACTGCTGCGCGCGCTGCTGGCCGAGCAGTTCACCGCCGAGCAGACTGCGCAGCGCAGTGATCTGTCTGCAGCCCTTGAATCGATGGCCCGGACGCAGCGCAAGCGCGGTCTGCGAGTGATCGTGTCGGACTTCCTCACCCCCGAGGACGGCGAGATCGACAGCCGGCTCGAGCCGTCCTGGGAGCGGGCGATGCGCAAGCTGACCGCCCAGCACCAAGTGCTCGCCGTGGAGATCGTCGACCCGCGCGAACTCGAACTACCCAACATCGGCGTCGTCATGATCGGCGACCCGGAGACCGGCCAGGTCCGCGAGATCGACACCCGCCGGCGCAAGGTCCGCGAAGCGTTCGCAACGGCCGCACTGGCACAGCGGGAACGAACCCGGATCGCCCTGCGTAGGGTAGGTGCGGGACATCTGGTCCTGCGGACCGACCGGGACTGGGTCGCCGACACCGTGCGGTTCGTGCTCGCCTACCGGCGGATGGCGCCGCGTTTGCACCAACCGCCGAAGGGAGTGGCTCGCTGATGGAGTTCCTGTCTCCCGGCCGGCTGTGGTTCCTGCTGATCATTCCGGTGGTCGTCGGGGCCTATCTGTATCTGCAGCACCGGCGCGCGCAGTACGCGCTGCGGTTCACCAACATCGCGCTGCTCGACCGGGTCGCGCCGCGCCGCCCGCAGTGGCGCCGGCACCTCGCGGTCACCTTCGCGTTGCTGGCCTGCATCTCCTGCATCGTGGCGTTCGCGCAGCCCAAGGACAAGGTCAAGGTGCCGCGCGAGCGGGCCACGATCGTGGTCGCGATCGACGTCTCGCTGTCGATGATGGCCACCGACATCGACCCGAACCGGCTCGAGGCGGCGAAGAAGTCGGCGAAGAACTTCGTCAACCAGCTGCCGACCAAGTTCAACGTCGCACTGGTCAACTTCGCCGGGTCGGCCTCGATCATCGTGCCGCCGACCACCGACCGGGCGACCGTGCTGCGGTCGATCGACGGACTGGACCTGGCCGAGTCGACCGCGACCGGTGAGGGCATCTTCACCTCGCTGCAGGCGCTCACCCAGGTCCCGCCGGACCCTGACCACCCGAACGACCCGGCCCCGGCGCGGATCGTGCTGCTCTCGGACGGCAAGCGGACGGTCGGCCGGACCGCGCAGGAAGGCGCCCAGGCCGCCAAGGCCAAGAAGACGCCGGTCTACACGATCTGCTTCGGCACCGACTCCGGCTTCATCGAGATGGACGGGATCCGGCAGCGCGTCCCACCGGACCGCGCCGAGCTCCGCAGTGTCGCCGAGATCAGCGACGGCAAGGCCTACACCGCGGAGTCGGCAGGCGAGTTGGAGGACGTCTACAAAGACATCGGCTCCTCGGTCGGCTACGACGAGGTGGACAAGGAAGTCACCTCCCGGTTCGCCGGGATCGCCATGCTGTTCACGCTGGCCGCGGCCGGTGCGTGCATCGCGATGGCGTCCCGCTTCCCTTAAAGCACACTGTCCCTAGGCGTCAGTTCTCGTCCGCGTACGTCGTCAGCCAGGCCAGCGCTGAGTTCCAGTTCACCGCGACCTCGTTGGTCGAGTACGAACCGATCTCGTCCAGGTAGCACTTCGCCGGTGCGCAGCCGACAAGGTTGCGCTGGGCAACAGGATCCTGCAGCCCCGAGTTCGGTCCGCCGGCCAGCGATCCCGGGTACGGCGACGGGTACGCCGGGTCCAGCGAGTGCGCCCAGAACCGGTGGTGCTGGTTGTGGCTGGCCCGCTCGCCGTAGCCGGTCACGTAGGACTGGTTGATCGCGTTCCGCCCGAGCAGGTAGTCCAGCGACTCCAACGCTGCCGACCGGTACGACGCCCGCCCGGTCAGGTCGGCGGCGATCGCGAGAATCATCGCGTTGTTCGCCGTACCGGAGTTCGAGCCCCAGACGTATTGGCCGTCCGCCGGCTTGTACGGATTGGCGTAGCCCTGCGACCGCAGGTCGGCGAGGTAGCTGTCGGCAACGGCTGAGATCCGGCGGATCAGCTTGATGCGCTCGACGATCGGCAGTCGCCACGCGACCCGGGCGAGCGCGAGATCCGCGAGTCCGCCGGTCTCCTGCCAGGAGAACCCGTCAGCCGCCTTCAGCCCAGTGGTGATATGCCGCTTGTACGACGCCTTGCCGGTGGTGGCGAACAGCTCGGCCGCGGCCCACGAGAACTCGTCGGTGACCTTCACGTCCTCGTACGCTCCACCGCCGACGCCGCCGGTCGGCGCGTAGACCTCCGGGTGCTGCTCAGCGGCCTTCCAGGCCGTCTGTGCAGCGGACAGACAGCGCGCGGCCAGTGCACGATCCCAGCGGGCGTAGACGCGGGCACAGCGGGCGCCGATGGCAGCAACGTTGAGGGTCGCGGCGGTCGACGGCGGATAGAGGTAGCGCTGCTGCGGGTCTGCGGCTGGGGCGAGCGGGAGACCGGTCCAGGCCTCGTCGTGGATCTTGTGGTGCACCATGCCGGCCAGCGGCTGACCAGCCGGGACCTGCATCCGCAGCAGGAAGTCGATCTGCCACTTCGCCTCGTCCAGCACGTCCGGCACCCGGTTGGTGTTCTCCGGGATCTTCAGACCGACGCTGCGGTCCGACTCCTCGTACAGGTCGAGCAGCTGCCATGCCGCGAGTGCGCCGTTGACGACGTACTTGCCGTGATCGCCGGCGTCGTACCAACCGCCGCGGACGTCGAGGCTGTAGTCGCAGCTGCCGGGGACGCAGGGGACCGAGGTGTCACCCTTGTTCGGCGCGACGCCGACGTGACCGGCCGCGCGAGCCCACGCGTCGCCGACGTACTTGGCTTCGATCGGGATCCCGCTGCGGTTGTTGTAGAAGTACTCGAGCGAGTCCTGTCGCAGGGCGGAGTACAGGTTCTTCGCGATGTCGAACGGCTCGCTGACGTGCTCGCCGACGACCAGCGTGAAGCCGGTGCCGGAACGCTTGTAGCTGCCGAAGTCGATCAGCTGCACGCTGTCACCCGACAATGCGTCCGGCCCGTACGGCGTCGTCTTGCCAGTGGCAACGGTCTTGTTGCCGGAATCAACGAGCTTCCAGACCAGGGGAGCGGTCTGATCCGTCACGTACGTCGCTCGGTGCGGACCGCCGGGCAGGTAGCCGAGCTGGTTGACCCGCACCGGTGAGCCGAAGTCCCGTACCCCACCAGGTGGCACGATCCCGCCGGTGACCGAGATGTTGTCCAGACACAACGTGTACGCCTCGGTCGCGCCACCGGCCTGGAACGACATCTGGCCGTGTGTGTCAGTCACCGGCGAAGTCCTGGTGAAGCTGAAGCTCTGCATCGACGTGCCGGCGGTGACGCTCTCGCCGACCACCGTCCCGTACGGCGGTCCCTGCTGCTGCAGGACGGCTTTGAACGAGATCGGCTTGCTGGCCGACGCGTCGAACTTCACCGTGTACGGCTGCCCCTCCTCCAGCGGTACACCGTCCTGGCCGATCATCACGTCCCACGGATTGGTCGTCCCGGCCGGGATCTCTGCGCACAGCTTCCCGTCGGCGACCGCGGCCGACGTGTTCGAGGTCCACCAGGGCTCCTGCCCGGTGTCGAAGGTCCCGTTCAAGATCCGCTCGTACGGCGGATCGGCCGCGGTGGCCGGCGTGGACGCGACCAGGGTGGCGCCGAGGACGGTGAGCGCGACGGCGCCGGCGAGACCTGAGGATCGTCGTACTGAGGGCATGGGCAGTGCCTCCGAAAGGCTGGGAGCGGTTGCAGAACCTGAGCCGAACTACAACCAAGTGGCGCCATGCTCCCCAGCCGTACAGACCATGTCAAGAGTCTGGGAGCGCTACCAGTTTCGGCCAGTCGAAAGCTGCTTGCCCAGGCTCGATGACTTACCCTCTAGTGACTCTCACGGTAAGGACCGACAGGTGACAGACCAGCTCAGACGCCAAGTGACGCTCGACGAGGTCGCCGAGCGTGCCGGTGTGTCGCGGTCGGCCGCATCCCGGGTGATCAACAACGCGCCCCACGTCAGCAAGGCGAAGCGGGACGCGGTGCAGCGAGCGGTCAGCGACCTCGGCTACGTGCCGAACGCGACCGCCCGCGCGCTGGCCACGCAGCAGGTCGGCGCAGTCGTACTGGCAATCTCCAGTGACAACTCGCAGGTCTTCACCGACCCGTTCTTCGCCGAGGTCGCGGTCGGGGTGAACTCGGTGCTCGAGGAGACCGAGCTCGAACTGGTGCTGCAGCTGGCGACGTCGACGCGCGGCCAGACCCGGCTCGAGCAGGTGCTCCGCACCCGGCAGGCCGACGGCGTCATGCTGATGTCGATGCACGGTGACGATCCGCTCGCGCAGATCGCCGAGAACTCCGACGTACCGGTGGTCTTCGGCGGTTGCCCGGTCGGCTTCGAACCGAGGTACTACGTGGATGCCGACAACCGCGGTGGTGCGCGCCTCGCCACCGAGCATCTGGTCGCGATCGGCCGGACCCGGATCGCCACGATCACCGGCCGGATGGACGAGGGCGCCGGAACCGCGCGGTACAAGGGATATCAGGACGCGCTCGCGGTCGCCGGGCTGGACGCGAGCAGGGTCGTGTACGCCGACTTCAGTGAGGAGAGCGGTGGTCGCGCGATGGAGCAGTTGCTGGCTGACCATCCGGACCTCGACGCGGTCTTCGTCGCATCGGACCAGATGGCGATCAGCGCGATGCGCGTCCTGAAGGACTCCGGACGAACCATCCCTGGTGATGTCGCGGTCGTCGGCTTCAACGACGTCGTACTGGCGCGGCACACCGAGCCGCCGTTGAGCACGGTCAGCCAGCCGATCCAGTCGCTCGGCCGGGAGATGGCCCGGATGCTGCTCGCGCTGATCGCGGGGGAGTCCCCGACGCCGCTGATCCTGCCCACCCGCCTGGTACGGCGCGCCTCCAGCTGAGCCGAGCGGTCGCCGCGACACGGCGGTGATGTGGTTGACACGGCGAGGTTGCTGGTGTTGGAGGGGTCTGTGGTGCAAGATGTACGCAGGCTCTGCTGGGATTGACGGAGTTGTGCTCGAGATCGCTGGGGAAGGCGCCCCTCGAACACAGGAGGTCCCGGTGGCGACGACTCGTGGCGTTTTGTACGTCCACACGGTGCCGTCAGCGTTGTGTCCGCATGTTGAGTGGGCCGCAGGCGGTGTTCTTGGCGTGCCCGTGAAACTTGACTGGACGCCGCAGCCCGCGGCTCAGGGCACCTATCGGGCCGAGCTGTCCTGGCAAGCCGAGGCCGGCACGGCGGCGAAGCTTGCCTCCGCGCTGCGCGGCTGGCAGAAGCTGCGCTTCGAGGTGACCGAGGAACCGACCAACGGTGTCGAGGGCGAGCGGTACTCGTTCACTCCGACGCTCGGCGTCTTCCACGCGACCACCGGGGTGCACGGCGACATCATGGTGCCCGAGGAGCGGCTGAAGGCAGCGATGCTGAAGGCGGCGACCGGCGAGGCCGATCTGACCGAGGAGGTCGAGCGTTTGCTCGGCCGGCCGTGGGACGACGAGCTCGAACCCTTCCGGTACGCCGGAGACGGTGCTCCGGTCCGCTGGCTGCACCAGGTTGTCTGAGCCCAATACTGAGCGCTGGCTGAGAACTTGAGAAGAAAGCTTTGAAGGGCACAGACAAGCACCGAACTTTTCGGGCAGAGTGAGCATCAGACATTCCACAAGGGTGGAGGGGCCGTGGCCGCTGGGCCACCGGGTGTCGGGACACCCCCGGTGTTCACAAACAGCGGCCGCACCACTTGAAGGGCGCGAACCTCACGGTTCGCGCCCTTCGTGCGTCCTGATCACAGGACGTATACGTGCAACGCCCCGCTCGCCGGGGTCGGTGAGCGGGGCGCCGGGTGCTCGTCGGGTTATACGTCCTGTCGGTCGGAGGATTGCCCGGCAGTCGTCAGACGGTTTTGAAGGCGATGGCGGCGTTGTGGCCGCCGAAGCCGAAGGAGTTGTTGAGGGCGGCGATGTCGCCGTCGGGGAGCTTGCGCTGCTCGGTGGCGATGTCCAGGTCGATCTGGTCGTCGAGCTTGTCGAGGTTGATGGTCGGCGGGACGACGCGGTGGTGCAGGGCGAGCACGGTCGCGATCGACTCGACCGCACCGGCCGCGCCGAGCAGGTGACCGATCATCGACTTCGGCGCGGTCGCGATCGCGTGGTCGGCCTCCTTGCCGAGGGCCAGCCGGATCGCCAGCGACTCGGCGATGTCGCCCTGCGGGGTCGAGGTGGCGTGCGCGTTGATGTGGTGGATGTCGGCCGGGGTCAGATCGCCTTCGGCCATCGCGCGCTCCATCGCCCGCCGTGCGCCGGAACCGGTCGGGTCGGGCTGCGCGATGTCGTGACCATCGGCGGAGATCCCCGCGCCGGCGATCTCGGCGTAGATCTTCGCGCCGCGGGCGACCGCGTGCTCGTAGGACTCCAGCACCAGGACGCCGGCACCCTCACCGAGCAGGAATCCGTCCCGGTCGGCGTCCCACGGCCGCGACGCGCGCTCGGGCTCGTCGTTGCGCTTGCTGAGCGCCATCATCTGGCTGAAGGCGGCCAGCGGCAGCGGCATGATCGTGCCCTCGGTCCCACCGGCCAGTACGACGTCCGCCCGGCCGAGGCGGATCTGGTCCAGTCCGAGCGCGATCGCTTCGTTGCCGGAGGCACAGGCCGACACCGGCGTGTGCACACCGGACTTGGCGCCGAACTCGAGGCCGACGTACGCGGCGGAGGAGTTCGGCATCAGCATCGGGATCGCCAGCGGGGAAACGCGCCGCGGGTTCTTCAGCAGCGCGTCGTAGTTGGACAGTGTGGTGTGCAGGCCACCGATGCCGGTGGCAACGGCCACACCGAGTCGCTCCTTGTCCAGCCCGGCGTCCTCGAGGCCGGCGTCGGCCCAGGCTTCGCGGGCGGCGACCACGGCGAGCTGCGCGTTCCGGTCGAGCCGGCGCGCCTTCACCCGCTCGATGATCTCGGTCGGCTCGACGGCCACCGGTGCGGCGATCTGGACGGCCAGGTTCTGCACCCAGTCGTCGGTCAGCCGGCGGGCGCCGGAGCGTCCGGCCAGCAGGCCTTCCCAGGAGCTGGCCACATCGCCGCCGAGCGGGGTGGTGGCTCCGAGCCCGGTGATCACGACTCGGGTCTTCGACATCTGTACCTCATCCTTCACGAGATCTGGGGAACGGGAGGGCCGGTGGTGCTCATCGGTTCTGAGCCCGATGAGCACCGGCCAGCACGGTGACGGCTGAGGTTGGTCAGCCGTTCTGGGCGCGCTCGATGAACGCGACCGCGTCGCCGACGGTCTTCAGGTTCTTGACCTCGTCGTCGGGGATCTTCACGTCGAACTTCTCCTCGGCGGCCACGACGACCTCCACCATGGAGAGCGAGTCGACGTCGAGGTCGTCGGTGAAGGACTTGTCCAGCTGGACGTCCTCGACCGGGATACCGGCGATCTCGTTCACGATCTCGGCGAGGTCGGAGCGGATCTCTTCGGTGCTGGCCATTGCAGTGGTTCCCTTCGAATGGTTGATTCAGCCGGTGCGGCCACCTGAGCCGCCCCGGACAACTATGTCCTTGCGGACACTACGGCAGCCGGATCACCTGGGCGGCGTACACGAGGCCGGCGCCGAAGCCGATGACGAGCGCGAGGTCGCCGCTCTTGGCTTCGCCGGACTCGCGCATCGCGGTGATCGCGAGCGGGATCGAGGCGGCGGACGTGTTGCCCTGCCGTTCGATGTCGCGGGCAACCTTCACGTGGTCGGGCAGCTTGAGCGCGCGGCGCATCGCGTCGGTGATCCGCATGTTCGCCTGGTGCGGCACGAACAGGTCGAGCTCCTCGGCCGGTACGCCGGCCACGTCGAGCGCCTGCTGTGCGGTCTTGGCCATCTCGTACGACGCCCAGCGGAAGACCGGGTTGCCGTCCATCGTGAGGTGCGGCCAGTTCTGGCTGCCGGCCGCCTCCTGCCACGACTCCTTCTGACTGATCACCTGGTGCTGCGTACCGTCGGAGCCCCACACGACCGGGCCGATCCCCGGCTCGTCGGTCGGCCCGACGATCGCCGCACCGGCGCCGTCGGCGAAGATGAACGCCGTACCGCGGTCGGTCCGGTCGGTGATGTCGCTGAGCCGCTCGACGCCGATCGCGAGCACGTACTTCGCGCTGCCGCCGCGGACCATGTCACTGGCCAGCGCGAGGCCGTAGCAGAACCCGGCGCACGCCGCGGAGACGTCGAACGCGGCCGCGGTCGGGGCGCCCACCTCGACGGCGATCCGGGTCGCGATCGCCGGGGTCTGGTAGAGGTGCGTGACGGTGGAGACCACGACACAGCCGATCTGGGCCGGGTCGATCCCCGACTCCTTCAGCGCGTCCTTGGCCGCCTCGACCGACATCATCAGCACGGTCTCGTCGTCGGAGGCCCAGCGGCGCTCCTTGATCCCGGACCGGGTCTGGATCCACTCGTCGCTGGAGTCGATCTGCTCGAGGATCTCCGAGTTCGGTACGACGCGCCGCGGCCGGTACGACCCGATCCCGAGAACTCCGGCGTGCTGCGCACCCGTTGATGCGGCAATGCCGGTCATGAGGCCCCCTTACTGGACTGAGGAACGGAGGGAGCGAAGCGACTGGAGAGACGAGAGAAGGAAGGGAACCAGGCCTCAGGACCCGCCGCGCGGAGCGTGGCAATGTGCACTGTCATGCGGAGTCTCCATGCTTCTGGACGAACGCGCGGGCGTCGTCGAGCTGGTCCGGCGTCTTCAGGGCGAAGGTCTCGACGCCCTTGAGGTTGCGCTTGGCGATACCGACCAGCGTGCCGGCCGGCGGCAGCTCGAGGATGCCGGTGACGCCGAGCTCGGTGAAGGTCTGCATGCACAGGTCCCAGCGGACGGGGGAGTTCACCTGGGCGACGATCCGCTGCAGCGCGTCCTGCCCG
This sequence comes from Kribbella sp. NPDC005582, assembly GCF_040605415.1. Classification (NCBI taxonomy): domain Bacteria; kingdom Bacillati; phylum Actinomycetota; class Actinomycetes; order Propionibacteriales; family Kribbellaceae; genus Kribbella; species Kribbella sp. NPDC005582. Next base: position 279,288 of record NZ_JBEXCU010000004.1, on the reverse strand, counting down.
TCGGTGACGACCTGGCCGTCGCGGTTGGACAGCAGCTTGGTCGCCGGCTCACCGGTGGAGATCGCGGCGGCGTACTTCGCCAGCGTCTGAACCGCCGGCTCCATGTGCTTGGTGTGGAAGGCGCCGGCCACCGACAGCGGGATCAGGCGCGCCTTGGCGGGTGGGTCGCCGGCCAGCGCGGCCAGCTCCTCGACCGTGCCGGCCGCGACGATCTGACCGGGGCCGTTGTCGTTGGCGGGCGTCAGCCCGTACTCCGCGAGCTTCGCGAGCACCTCGTCGCGGTCACCACCCAGTACGGCGGTCATCGAGGTGGCGGTCAGCGCGGCCGCACCGGCCATCGCCTTGCCCCGCTCGCGGACGAGAACCATCGCCTGCTCGACGGTCAGCGCACCCGACAGCGCGGCGGCAGCGAGCTCACCGACGCTGTGACCGGCGAACGCACCAACCTGCACAGGCTCGGTGAACAGCGCGGGCGCGGCGGCAAGACCGGCCGCGACCAGCAGCGGCTGCGCGATCGCGGTGTCCCGGATGGTGTCGGCATCCGCTTGGGTGCCGTAGTGGGCGAGGTCGAGACCGGCGACCGCGGAGAGCCAGTTGAGCCGGCTCTCGAAGGCGGGATCGGCCAGCCACGGCTCGAGGAAACCTGGGGTCTGGGCACCCTGACCGGGCGCAACGATGACGAGCACGTGACCACTCTCCCTGACCGGCTGCCTTCACGGGCCGGAATGCAGCACGAATTCTGACCGGCCCTGTTTGTAGAGATCCTACAAAACGGAGCTTCCGGGCTCCGGATTGAGCAGGCGGCCGAGGGCGAGTGCGACACGCAAGGTGAAAGCGTCTCGCGGATTCAGCGGCTGGAGGCCCGTGAGATCGGCCACACGCTTCAACCGGTACCGGACGGTATTGGCGTGGATGAACATCGCCCGGGCCGTCGCCTCGATCGAACCGCCGGAGTCCAGGTATGCCGAAACGGTGTCGAGCAGCACGCCTTCGCCGATTGTGAGCGGGCCGTAGACCTCGGTAGCGAGTTGCCGGCGCGCATGACCGTCTCCGGAGAGTGACCGTTCGGGGAGCAGTTCGTCGGCTTGGACAGGCCGTGGCGCGGCAGGCCAGGCCGGTACGGCGCGCAGCCCGGCGACCGCCGCTCGTGCCGACGTCACGGCCGCCATCAGGTCTTTCACCACCGGCCCGACGACGATCGGACCAGGCCCGAACCAGTGCGCCAGCCTTTGTACGATCTCCACAGGTTTGCCCGTACCGCCGAGTACAACCACCAGCCGGTCGCCCTGGATCGCACACAGAGCGTCAGCCCCGGCCTCGCGGGCGGCGTGCCGGACGGCGTCGGCCACGTTCGCGTTGCCCTCAGCCGCCGGGGCCCTGCCGACGACCACCGCGACCTCGGCGGATCCCGTCGTACCGGCTGCTCCGGTCCAGCCGAGGGCGGACGCACGGGAACGCACCGAGTCGTCGGCCTCGCCGCGGATCACCGAGTCCACCACGAGAGCTTCGAGCCGCGCGTCCCACGCGCCGCGCATCTCGGCGGCCTGCGCGTAGACCGTCGCCGCCGCGAACGCGACCTCCCGCGCGTACCGCTGCATCGCCCGCTGCACCGCCGGTACGTCGTCCGCCGGCAGCAGGTCGTCGATCGCGGTCTCCATCATCTCGATGGTGGTCCGGACGAGATCGACCGTCTGATGCAGCGAGATCACCCGGGTGAACTCCCGCGGCGCGGACCCGAAGATCCGCGTCGGCATCGACGAGTGCTCCTCCGGATCGCGGAACCAGTCCACGAACGCGGTGATCCCCGACTGCGCGACCAGCCCGATCCACGACCGGTCCTGCGCCGACAACCCCCGGAACCAAGGCAGCTTCTCCTCCATGGCCGCAGTAGCGGCAGTAGCCAACGCCCCCGTCTGCCCCTGCAACCGCTCCACCCGCGCCAGATGCGCCCTGGTCTCCGCCTTACCCACCCCCCGACCCTAGCCTCCGCCCCACCCCCATTTGCCTGGCTAGGCACGCAAATGCGGGGTTCTCCACCCATAACCACGGTGCCGAACCCCGGATATGAGTGGCTAGGCAGGCAAATGGCGGGAAGATGGGGGGATGACGGACAAGGCGGGTGTGGATGCTGCCGTGGAGGCGTTGCGGGCGATCGGGTACTACCTCGAGCGCGATCGGCAGCCGACGCATCGGGTGAAGGCGTACCGGCGGGCGGCGGACACCATCGAGGCGCTGCCGGCGGCCGAGGTGCGGGCGCGGCGGCGGGCCGGGACGCTCACCGAGTTGCCGGGGATCGGACCGAAGACCGAGGCCGTGATCCTGGAGGCGATGGACGGCGAGACCCCGTCGTACCTGACGAAGCTGGAGGGCTCGGCCGGCGAGCTGACCACAGCGGGTACGGCGATGCGCGCAGCGCTGCAGGCCGACCTGCATCTGCACTCGGAGTGGTCCGACGGCGGCAGCCCGATCGAGGAGATGGCCCGGACGGCGCATCGGCTCGGCCACAAATACATGGCGCTCACCGACCACTCGCCCCGGCTCACGGTCGCGAACGGCCTGTCCCGGGAACGGCGGCTGCAGCAGATCGAGGTCGTTGCCGAGCTCAACAAAAAGCTGTCCAAGGAGCTCGACGGGTTCACGATCCTGAACGGCATCGAGGTCGACATCCTCGACGACGGTTCGCTCGACTGCGACACCGAGATCCTGGCCCGCCTCGACCTCGTCGTCGCGAGTGTCCACTCCAAACTCCGGATGGCCTCCGAGCCGATGACCGAGCGGATGGTCACAGCGATCGCCAACCCGCACGTCGACGTACTGGGTCACTGCACCGGCCGCCTGATCACCGGCGGCCGCGGCACCCGCCCCGAGTCCGACTTCGACGCCGAAGTCGTCTTCGAAGCGTGCCGCCAGTTCGGTACGGCGGTCGAGATCAACTCCCGCCCCGAACGCCTCGACCCGCCGAAGCGCCTGCTCGCCCTGGCCGCCGAGATGGAGTGCGTCTTCAGCATCGACACCGACGCCCACGCCCCCGGCCAGCTCGACTGGCAGGTCTACGGCTGCGAGCGCGCCGAAGCCTGCGACGTCACCCCCGACCGAGTCATCAACACCTGGGACCGCGACGAACTGCTCGAATGGACGGCGTCATGAGCGATCTGGAGAAGGATCCGGCCGAGGTCGTCTGCACCGGGTCTGAGCAGGGGCCGGTGTTCGAGTTGCTGGAACCGCGTGAGGTCGTGCTCGGACGGTCGACCAAGGTACGGCGGTTGCTGCCGAACAAGAACCGCCGGATGGTCGGCGCGTGGTGCTTCGTCGACCACTATGGGCCGGACGATCTGACGCAGGAGCGCGTTGACTCGTACGACGCGCCGGGGGAGCGGGGCATGCTGGTTCCGCCGCACCCGCATACGAGTCTGCAGACGGTGAGCTGGTTGTTCGAGGGTGAGATCGAGCATCGCGACAGCGTTGGCTCCCATGCCTTCGTCCGCCCCGGCGAGCTCAACATCATGACCGCGGGCAACGGCATCGCGCACTCGGAGGTCTCGACGCCGGACGCGCCGCCGATGCTGCACGGCGCCCAGCTCTGGGTCGCCCTCCCGGACTCAGTCCGTACGACGACTCCGCCGGCCTTCAATGCGTACGCCGACCTACCGCAGTTCGAGGTCGACGGCGCCCACGTCACGGTCATGATCGGTACGGTTGCCGGTGTCACCTCGCCGGCTCCGGCGTACACGCCGCTGGTCGGTGCCGACATCACCATCCAGCCAGGCCGGACCTTGCCACTCCCGCTCACGCCTTCCCACGAGTACGCCGTACTGGTCGTCGACGGCTCGCTCACCGTCGGGCACCTCACACCGTCGTTCGGCGAAATGGCCTATCTCGGCGCCGGCCGCGACACGGTGGACTTGGTTGCCTCTGACAACGGAGTGCGGCTGCTGCTCCTCGGCGGCGAACCGTTCACCGAAGAGCTCGTGATGTGGTGGAACTTCATCGGCCGCACCCACGACGACATCGTCGAAGCCCGCGAAGCCTGGCAGGCCTCCATTGGAGCCGCCGGCAACGACCGCTTCCCGACCGTCCCCGGCTACGCCGGCGACCCGCTCCCGGCACCACCGCTCCCCGGCACCACCCTCAAACCCCGACCGCGCGCCCGCTGACCGAGTTATCCACAGGTAGGACGAAGACCGGTTGCGGCCCGGCCCGTAGACCGGCGAGAGTTGCCGCATGACCGACAACGACGGCGACGCATCGATTCTCGGCCAGGTCCCGCCGTACGAGTGGGACGACGAGCAGGCGATCAGCTTCGAGGTCGCCCAGGACACCATCAGCCTCTTCATCGCCCACTGCACCGATCGCTATTGGACCGAGCGCCGCAAGGACGCGCCGGACGAGTCGGTGATCGAGCACTGACTCCCGAGCGCACTGCATCAGGCGGTCCAGCGTGGCACCTGGAGCTTCGGGAGATCGCACGGCTCGCGGCTCGGTTGGTGGTGCCGGGAACCCCGCTCGAGGCGGCGGCTCGCCCCCGGCGCCCTCGGGCGCGTCAGACCAGGGCGTTGACGCGGGGTTGAGTTGTGCGACGGCGGCGGTAGTAGGCCCAGGTGATGAGGAGCAGTGACGGGCCCCAGAGGTGCAGGAGGCTGTAGCTGCCGACCATGAGGTACTGCCAGAAGTGGTTGGAGAAGTAGAGGAAGCTGTCGGTGTAGGCGTCGCGCATTCCCCAGGTCCACAGTGCGATCAACGACAGGCCGCCCAGCGTGGCCGGGATGATCGCCGCGTACGGCGCCACTCGGCGACCGCCGATGAACGGGATCCAGGCGGGGACGACTTCGCCCCAGCGTTGGACGAGGCCGAGGCCGGTCAGCGCAAGAGCCTCGGAGACGAGCGACAGCCCAACGATGTACAGCTTGACCCCGAAGCCCTCGGCGTACGTCGGATGGCCACTGGCGTCGACCATGCCCATCGAGGAGCCGAACACCAGGCCAAGGCGCCACAAGCTCGATGGCAGGACGAAGAACGGGATGGCGTGGGCGAGGCGATAGGCCCAGCGGGGGACAGGGCGGTCGGTCGATTGCATGCTTCGAGCATCCGCCGCCGGACCGTACCCAGGCATCACCCGCTGGAGTGAAGCGGCTCCTTCTACGGAGCGATCTGCGGGCTGGGCATCAGCTCGGTGCCGTCGGCTTCGGCGGCGACAACGACCTTGCGGAGCAGCTTGATCAACGTCTCCCGTTCCCGAGCTGACAGCGGTTCGAGCAGCTCCTGCTCAGCCCCGGCCTGCGAGCCGATCGATGACTCCCACGCACGATGGCCGGCCTCGGTGAGCACGACGACCACGCTGCGACGATCGGTGGCCGCCCGGCTGCGAGCGACCAGCCCGGCCTGCGTCAGCCGATCCAGCCGGTTCGTCAACGTGGCCGGATGGGTGTCCAGAGCGACGGCGAGTGCGGTCGGCGTCACGCTGTACGGCGGTCCCGCGGCGCGCAACCGCCACAGAATGTCGTACTCCCAGCTCCGCAACCCGAGCTCCTGCAGTGCCGCCGCGCGCCGTTGCTGTAGATGCCGCACGAGCATCTGCATCCGCGTGACGACGCCCTCTACCTCGACGTCGAGGTCGGGCACCTCGTGCTGCCAGAAGTCGATGTGCCGATCGATCGAGTCCCGCATGACCCTGATGGTACTACGATTCAATATATTATGATTTCGTAGTATCAATCCCGAGGAGCTGCCTGTGCTCGACCTGACCGGACGACTCGACGAAGCCACCATCGACAGCCGGCTCTTGAGAGGCAACCCGCTCGGCGACCCGTCCCACCGGCCGGTCTGGGTCTACACCCCGCCTGGCTACGACGACGGCGTCACTCGCTATCCGACCGTCTACCTGCTGCTCGGCTTCGGCGGCTCGTTGCCGTTATGGCGCAACCGGATGCCCTACCGCCAACCCGTTCCCGAGCTGATCGACCGTCTGTTCGCCCGCGGCGAGGCGCCGGGCCTGATCGTGGTCTACGTCGACGCCTTCACCAAGTACGGCGGCAGCCAGTACGTCGACTCGCCCGGAACAGGCCCGTATCACTCGTACCTGTGTGACGAGGTGGTCCCGTGGGTCGACGCCAACTACCGCACGCTCGCCGACCGCGACCACCGCGCGATCGCGGGCAAGTCGAGTGGTGGCCTCGGTGCGATGATCACGCCGATGCTCCGGCCGGACCTGTTCGGTGCGTTCGCCACTCACTCGGGTGATGCGTTGTCCGAGGCGCAGTACATCCCGCACTTCCTCTGGGCAGCGCGCCACCTCCGCCAGTACGACGGTGACATCTTCAAGTGGTGGACCGACTTCACTTCCCGGACGGCGTTCACCAAGCCAGAGGACGAGCGGTTGCTCGAATTGCTCGGTGTCTCCGCCTGCTTCTCACCGGACGCCGAAGGCCGACCCGAGTTGCCGTTCGACTCCACGACCGGCGCGCTCAAGCCCGACGTGTGGGAACGCTGGCTGCGCTGGGACCCGATCCGGATGGCACCTGATCACGCCGAGGCGCTGCGGTCCCAGCGGGCGATCTGGATCGACGCCGGGACGAGCGACGAGTGGTTCCTCGATCTCGGCGCGCAGACCTTCCGGCAGTCGCTGACAACGCTCGGAGTGGCGGACGACGTCGTACGGTTTGAGCTGTTCGACGGCGGTCATCGTGCCGTCGAGTACCGCCAGCCACTGGCCGTCGCGTGGCTGGCGGAGCGACTGACCGCCTAGTGCTCCTGCTTGGTGTGGCGCTTGATCCAGGGCGCCAAGATGTAGAGGGCCAGCGCGAAGACGATGGTCACGATGGCCAGACCGCCGAAGTACGCCGTGTCGGACGCGCCTTCGGTGGCCTGGACCAGCTGGGCGGTGATCGCCTGGCCGGCCGCGGGTGCGAGGAACCAGAGCGCCATCATCTGGCTGAGGAACGCCCGCGGAGCGAGCACGGTCGTCGCGGCCAGGCCGACAGGGGAGAGGAAGAGCTCGCCGAGGGTCTGGATGACGTAGACGAGCACCAGCCACAACGGTGAGGCGAGCTTGGTGCCGACGACGTTCGAGGCGAGCGCCATCACGGCGAACGAGATCCCGGCCAGCAGGAGACCGGTCGCGAACTTCTGGCCGATGCTCGGGCCGCGGTCGCCGAGCTTGATCCAGATCACCGCGAAGACCGGCGCCAGCACGATGATCGAGAACGGGTTGATCGACTGGAAGAACTCCGGCGAGATCTGGACGCCGAACAGATCCAGGTTGGTGCGGTCGGCGGCGAACGAGGTCAGCGTCGTCGCCGCCTGCTCGAAGACCATGAAGAACAGCATCGCCGCGATGAACAACGGGATGTACGCGCGGACGCGCTGCCGTTCGACCGGCGTCACCAGCGGGCTGCGCAGCAGCATCGTGAAGTAGGCGATCGGAGCCAGGAAGCACAGGTACGAGATCGCGTCGACGACCGGCTTCGGCCCGAAGCCGCCGGACAGTGCGGCCGAGAGGAAGAAGACGACCAGCAGCAACGCGACCACGGCGGCCGAGACCTTGATCATCCCCGGCCGGTCGGCGGCGGTCAGCGGGTTCGGCGGGGTGTCGCCGCGACCGTGCAGCGTCCGCCGGCCGAGCAGGTAGGCGATCAGCGCGAGCGTCATCCCGACCGCGGCGGCCGCGAAGGCCACGTGGAAGCCGAACTCGCGGCGCAGGAACCCGACCACGAACGGGGCCGAGAACGAGCCGATGTTGATCCCCATGTAGAAGATCGAGAACGCCGAGTCGCGCCGCGCGTCACCCTGCTCGTAGAGCGTGCCGACCATCGTCGACACGTTCGGCTTCAGCAGACCGGTGCCGAGGGCAACCAGCGCGATCCCGACGTACGCCGTACCGGTCGCGGGCAGGGCGAGACAGATGTGCCCGGCCACGATCACCGACCCGCCGTACAGGACCGTACGGCGGGCGCCGAAGACGCGGTCGGCGAACCAGCCGCCGAGCACCGAGAGCAGGTAGACCGAGGCGCCGTAGATCGACACCACGGCCTGCCCGAGCGACTCGCCCAGACCGAGGCCGTGCGCCTTGTCGGTCAGGTAGAGCAGCAGGATCGCGCGCATGCCGTAGTAGCTGAACCGCTCCCACAGCTCGGTCGTGAACAGCGTCATCAACCCACGCGGATGCCCGAAGAATGTCTTCTCCGGGCGCTCGGCCGACTGCGATACCGACACGGTCTGCTACTCCCTGTTGAACTGGTTGGCAAGCGCATCGACCGTAACGCGTCCAGGTGGCCGACCGCCAACCGGCCCCGAGTGGTCTAGCCGGTTTCGCCGCGGGACTGCCCGTGCTCGCTCCGGCTGCCTAGGCTTCCGGAACCAGGACCCGAGGAGACGACGATGGCTGTGCACCTCAAGACCGGTTGGCCGCGGCAGGTCGAGCGGCAGCAGGAGGTGATCGACACCGTCAGCCGGATCCTTCGCGAGGTCGAGCGTGAGGGCGAACGGGCGATCCGACGCTGGTCGGCCCAGCTCGACGGCTGGGAGCCGCCGGCGTTCGTCGTACCGGCGGAGCGGATCAACGCCGCGGCGGAGACAGTCGACGACCAGCTCGCGGAGCAGTTGGAGTTCGCGCGGAGTCAGGTCGAGCGGTTCGCCTGGGCGCAGCGGGACACGTTGCAGGACTTGGAGATCGAGACGCTGCCGGGCGTCGTACTGGGGCATCGGCATGTGCCGGTGGCGAAGGTCGGCTCGTATTCGCCGGGCGGCCGGTATCCGTTGATCGCCTCATCGATCATGACCGTGACGGTGCCGAAGGTCGCCGGGGTCGACACCGTGGTCGCGGTCGCGCCGCCGCGAGATGCGCAGGGGATTTACGGCCCGCAGCTCTACACGATGAACCTGGCTGGTGCGGACGTCATCCTCTGCCTGGGTGGCGTACAAGCCTTTGCTGCGCTGGCGTTTGGAGTCGAGGACGTCGCGCCTGTCGACCTGGTCGTCGGTGCCGGCAACGCGTACGTCGCCGAGGCGAAGCGGCAACTCTTCGGGACGGTTGGTATCGACCTGCTCGCCGGTCCGACCGAGGTTGCGGTGATCGCCGACGAGACTGCCGACCCACGGCTGGTTGCCGCCGATCTGCTCGGCCAGGCCGAGCACGGCTTCAACAGTCCGGCGCTGCTCGTCACGACCTCCCACGACTTCGGTACGGCGGTGCTCGCGGCGGTAGACCACTGGTTGGCCGGCGACTGGCCGACGGTCGAGGTCGCCGGAGCAGCCTGGCGTGAACACGGCACGGTTGTGGTCTGCGACTCCCGCGAGGAAGCCGTCGAGGTATCGGACGCGTATGCGCCCGAGCACCTGGAGGTGCAGACCGGCGACGACGACTGGTACGCCGCCAACCTGCGCAACTATGGCTCGCTCTTCATCGGCCCGGAGTCGACCGTCGCGTTCTCCGACAAGTCGATCGGCACGAACCACGTCCTGCCCACCGGTCGCGCCGCTCGCTACACCGGCGGTCTCTGGGTCGGCAAGTTCCTCAAGACCGTCACCTACCAGCGCCTAACCTCAGCAGGTGCACGCGCCATCGCGCCTTCGACCGCTGCCATCGCCGACGCCGAGCTCATGTACGGTCACGCCCTCACCGCGCGGCTTCGAATGGGGGACTAGGTCGTGATCCAGTAGCGGCGAGTGGTCCCCAGCCACGTCTCGCGGACGTCCTCCAGTACGCCGCCGTTGCGCTCGATCGTCTTGAACGACGCGGGATTCGCGTCGTCGCAGGTCACCAGCACCCGCTCCAGTCCCTGCTCCCGAGCGCGCTTCACCACCTCGCCGAGCGCCCACGCGGCCAGTCCGCGACCACGCGCGGACGGGCGAACGCCGTACCCGATGTGGCCGCCGCCCTCGAGCAGCTTGTCGGTCAGGCTGTGCCGCAACGTGATCGCCCCGAGGTACTCACCGTCCTCGACGATCCACCAGTGCGTCGCGTGGACGAACCCTGGCTCCATCGGCGTCCGCGGATCGCTCCGCTCCTGCAGATATCGCACCCAGGCGGCGAATCCCTCGGCGCTTCGCACGTCGTGCTGGTCCGCGTGATAGCCAGACCCGTCCTGGGGCGCCGACCCCCATTCGTCCAGCGACTTCAACCACGACTCGTGCAACGCGACGTCCGGCGCGATCAACTCAGGCATGGACCGAGGGTAGGTCCACCGACTGAGACGCGCCACGGACTTGTTGACGAATGTCTAGTTAGTGAGTCGACAATAGGTCCATGACCCGCGAGTTGATCCTGGTGCAGCGCCGCCACATCGACCTGCTGCGTGTCGCCTCTCAGGCGTGTTGATTCCAGCGGTCGGCCCCAACCCACCCCATCCGGAATCCCCTGGGAATCAAGGAGTTTCATTACTGTGTCAACCTCAGAGCTTCGCCCTGCCCTGTCCGAAATCACCCCGTCGACCCCGCAGGAGTGGATCCAGCGGGCGGCCGAGGTGGCCGCGATCCTGGCCGTCGACGCGGCCGAGCGTGACCGCGCCGGCGCCACGCCGTACGACGAAGTCCAGCTGCTGAAGGACTCCGGCCTCGCCACGTTGCTCGGGCCGGCCGAGCACGGCGGCGGCGGTCAGACCTGGCCGACGGCGTACCAGGTGATCCGGACGGTCGCGGAGGCCGACGGATCGATCGGGCAGCTGCTCGGCTACCACCTGCTGTGGTTCTGGGCCGCGCGACTGGTCGGAACCAAGGAGCAGATCGCCGCCGTCGAGGAGGCGGCGACGACGAACAAGTGGTTCTTCGGCGGTGCCGTGAACCCGCGCGACGCCGACGTTGTCGTCACCGACGAAGGTGACACGATCAGCTTCAGCGGCCGGAAGAGCTTCTCGACCGGCGGCCGCGTCTCCGACGTCACCGTCCTCGAAGGCACGCTGCTTGACAGCGGCAACCATGTCTTCGCGATCGTCCCGTCCGACATCGAGGGCCTGACCTTCCACGACGACTGGGACAACATCGGCCAGCGGCTGACCGAGAGCGGCAGCGTCAGCCTCAACCACGTCCGCGTCGGCTGGGACCAGGCGGCCGGGTACGTCGGCAAGACGTTCCAGCCGCGCGTCTACAACACGCTCAACGTCCCGACCATCCAGCTGGTCTTCGTGAACTTCTACCTGGGCATCGCACGCGGCGCCCTCGAGACCGCGGTGACCTACACCCGGGAGAAGAGCCGCTCCTGGCTGCACGGCGGTTATGCCGCCGCCGTGGACGAGCCCGCCGTCATCGACGCGTACGGCGATCTCCAGTCGAAACTGTGGGCCGTCGAAGCGCTGGCCGACGCGGTCGCGCTGGAAGGTCAGGTCATCCACGAGAACGCGTGGGAGGTGACCGAGCAGCAGCGCGGCGAGCACGAGGTGCGGGTGGCCGCGGTCAAGGCCCGGGCCACCGAGGTCGCGCTCGAGGTGACCAGCCGGATCTTCGAGGTCACCGGAGCCCGGTCGACCGCGACGATCGAAGGACTCGACCGGTTCTGGCGAAACGTCCGGACGCACACACTGCACGACCCGGTCGCGTACAAGCGGCGTGAAGTCGGCCGGCACCTGCTCGTCGGCGAGCTGCCCGAGCCGACCTGGTACAGCTGATGTCGACCGAGCGCGTCGCGGACGAGATCAAGTTCGCCTATTGGGTTCCCAACGTCAGTGGTGGTCTGGTCACGAGCGACATCGAGCAGCGCACCAGCTGGGACTTCGAGTACAACAAGAAGCTCGCGCAGACCGCCGAGCGGGTCGGCTTCGAGTACGCCCTCAGTCAAGTTCGCTACACCGCGAGCTACGGTGCTGAGTTCCAGCACGAGTCGACGAGCTTCAGCCTCGCGTTGCTCTTGGCAACTGAACGGCTGAAGGTGATTGCCGCTGTCCACCCCGGGTTGTGGCAGCCCGGCGTACTGGCGAAGTTCGGTGCCACCGCCGATCACCTGTCAGGTGGGCGATTCGCGGTGAACGTGGTCAGTGGCTGGTTCAAGGGCGAGTTCACCGCCTTGGGGGAGCCGTGGCTGGAACACGACGAGCGCTATCGGCGATCGGCGGAGTTCCTGCAGGTGCTGCGGAAACTCTGGACCGAGGACAACGTCGAGTTCGCCGGTGACTTCTACCGGATCCGGGACTTCACGCTGAAGCCGAAGCCCGGGGTGTTTCCGGAGCTGTTCCAGGGCGGCAACTCGTCGGCCGCGCGAGACAACGCCGGCAAGTACTCCGACTGGTACTTCTCCAACGGCAAGGACTTCGACGGCGTCACCGAACAACTCCTCGACGTACGGCGGGTTGCCCAGGGCGCCGGTCGCGAGGTGAAGTTCGGGCTGAACGGGTTCATCATCGCCCGCGACACCGAGCGGGAAGCCCGCGAGACACTCCGCGAGATCGTTGCCAAGGCCAACAAACCGGCGGTCGAAGGGTTCCGCGACGCGGTCACCCAGGCCGGGCGCTCGGCTCCGGACGGCAAGGGCATGTGGGCGGACTCGTCGTACGAGGACCTGGTCCAGTACAACGACGGCTTCCGCTCACAACTGATCGGCACGCCGGAGCAGATCGCCGAACGCATCGTCGCCTACCGGCGCCGCGGCGTCGACCTGATCCTCGGCGGCTTCCTGCACTTCCAGGAAGAGATCGAGTACTTCGGCGCCCGCGTCCTGCCGCTGGTCCGCGAACTCGAAGCCGCCGATCGCACCGCCGAACTGGAACTCGCGGCGGTCTGACGACTCCGCGGCACGTCCGGTACGACGCGGCCGCCCACAGTCGCCAGCGGCGGCGTCGTACCGGTCCTCGATCGGGTTCGGCCGGGGTCACCAGGCCCGGCCGCACACCGCAGCGAGCCTGCCTCCCTTGTGCACAGGGTGACAGGCTCGCTGGACATGACGAGAGGGTTCACCTCGGGGGCGGGGTGAACCCTCTCGTTCTCGTGCTGACTGACTGACGGACTAGGCGCCGGCGCCTTCCTGCTTCACACCGGCGACCGCGGTCGGGTCGTCGATCCGGTACTTGCGGGCCGCCTCGGCGGCGACCTCCGGCTTGACGTCACCGCGCTTGGCGAGGATCTGCAGCGCCGCCACGACCACCGACTCGGCGTCGACCTGGAAGTGCCGCCGGGCCGCGGCCCGGGTGTCGGCCAGGCCCCAGCCGTCGGTGCCGAGCGAGGTGTAGTCGTTCGGGACCCAGCGCGAGATCTGGTCCTGCACCGCGCGCATGAAGTCGCTGACCGCGACGACCGGGCCCTTGGTGTCCTTCAACTGCTCGGTGATGAACGGCACCTGCTCCGGCTCGTCCGGGTGCAGCAGGTTGTGCTCCTCCGCCGCGATGGCGTCGCGACGCAGCTCGTTCCAGGACGTCACCGACCAGATGTCGGCCGCGACCGAGTACTCCTCGGCGAGGATCTGCTGTGCCTTGCGGATCCACGGCAGCGCCACACCCGAACCGAGCAGCTGGACGCGCGGTACGTCGTCGCCGGCGGCCGTCTGGTACTCCTCGAAGCGGTACATGCCCTTCAGCAGGGCCGCGACATCGAGGTTCTCCGGCTCGGCCGGCTGGGCGACCGGCTCGTTGTAGACGGTGAGGTAATAGAAGATGTCCTCGCCGTACGGCTTGTCCTTGTCCAGCCCGTAGCCGTACATCCGGCGCAGGCCGTCCTTGACGATGTGCGCGACCTCGTAGGCGAACGCGGGGTCGTAGTGCACGGCCGCGGGGTTCGACGAGGCGAGCAGCGGCGAGTGACCGTCCGCGTGCTGCAGACCCTCACCGGTCAGCGTCGTCCGGCCGGCGGTGGCGCCGACCACGAAACCGCGGCCGAGCTGGTCGCCGAGCGCCCAGAGCGAGTCACCGGTCCGCTGGAAACCGAACATCGAGTAGAAGATGTAGAACGGGATCATCGGCTCGCCGTGCGTCGCGTACGACGTACCGGCGGCGATCATCGAGCCCATCGCGCCGGCCTCGCTGATCCCCTCGTGCAGCAGCTGACCGGCCGACGACTCCTTGTACGCGAGCAGCAGGTTGCGGTCGACGGCCTCGTAGGTCTGTCCGGCCGGGTTGTAGATCTTGGCCGTCGGGAACATCGAGTCCATCCCGAACGTGCGGTACTCGTCGGGCGCGATCGGGACGATCCGGTGCCCGATCTCCGGGTCCTTCATCAGGTCCCGGAAGAGCCGGACGAGCGCCATCGTGGTCGCCACCGGGGTCTTCTCGTTGCCCTTGCTGAGCGGCTTGTAGACGTCGTCACCAGGCAGCTTCAGCGTCTTCGGCTTGACCCGCCGCTCGGGCAGGAAACCGCCGAGCTGGGAGCGCCGCTCCATCATGTACTGGTACTCCGGCGAGTCCTTGCCGGGGTGGTAGTACGGCGGGTTGTAGGCGTCCTCGAGGTCCTTGTCCTCGATCGGCAGGTAGAGCCGGTCGCGGAAGGTCTTCAGGTCGTCCGACGTCAGCTTCTTCATCTGGTGGGTCGCGTTGCGGCCCTCCAGCGCCTCGATCGTCCAGCCCTTGACGGTCTGGGCGAGGATGACGGTCGGCTGCCCGACGTGCTCGGTCGCGCTCTTGAACGCGGCGTACACCTTGCGGTAGTCGTGACCGCCGCGGGGGAGCTTGCGCAGGTCCTCGTCGGACAGGTTGCTGACCATCTGCTTGAGCCGCTGGTCGCCGCCGAAGAAGTTGTTCCGGATGTACTCGCCGGACTCGACGGAGTAGGTCTGGAACTGGCCGTCCGGCGTGGTGTTCATCTTGTTCACCAGCGCGCCGTCGTGGTCCTGGGCGAGCAGGGCGTCCCACTCCCGGCCCCAGACGACCTTGATGACGTTCCAGCCGGCGCCGCGGAAGAACGCCTCGAGCTCCTGGATCACCTTGCCGTTGCCGCGGACGGGACCGTCCAGCTGCTGCAGGTTGCAGTTGATCACGAAGGTGAGGTTGTCGAGCTCCTCGCGGGCGGCCAGGCCGATCGCGCCGAGCGACTCCGGCTCACCCATCTCGCCGTCACCGAGGAAGGTCCAGACGTGCTGCTGGCTGGTGTCCTTGATGCCGCGGTGGTGCAGGTACCGGTTGAACCGCGCCTGGTAGATCGAGTCCAGCGCCGCCAGACCCATGGAGACCGTCGGGTACTCCCAGAAGTCCGGCATCAACCGCGGGTGCGGGTACGACGACAGACCCTTGTGCGGGCCGCGGGAGACCTCCTGGCGGAAGCCGTCCAGCTGGTCGGCGGTCAGCCGGCCCTCGAGGAAGGCGCGGGCGTACATACCGGGGGAGGCGTGCCCCTGGATGAAGACCTGGTCACCGCCGCCCGGGTGGTCCTTGCCGCGGAAGAAGTGGTTGAACCCGACCTCGTACAGGCTGGCCGCGGACTGGTAGGTGGCGATGTGGCCGCCGACCTCGAGCCCCTTGCGGTTCGCCTTGCTCACCATCACCGCGGCGTTCCAGCGGATGAAGGCCCGGATCCGGCGCTCGATGTGCTCGTCGCCGGGGAACCACGGCTCGCGCTCGGGCGGGATCGAGTTGATGTAGTCGGTGCTCCGCAGGGCGGGTACGCCGACCTGCCGCTCCCGGGCTCGCTCGATCAGCTTGAGCATCAGGTAGCGCGCTCGCGCCTTGCCGCGTTCGTCCAGCACGGCGTCGAGCGACTCGACCCACTCGCGTGTCTCGTCGGGGTCGATGTCGGGGAGCTGGGTGGGCATCCCCTCGGTGATGATGGCTGGTGGTTCGTGTCCGGAAGCCACGGTGTCCTGCCGTTCTCTCTGGTTGTCTTCACCGCAATCCTGTCACCTGTTCGGAATGCGTTCTACTTCGCCTGCGAACCGGACCCGATTCCGGCCTCGTGAGCGGGATCTGAGCGGACACGGACAGTACCCGCCGCGCGGATACCGGACACGTCACGGATACCTCGTGCATACTTGCGCGACGCGGTACGTCACGATGGACTATCGCTATGACGTCTACCCCCGGGCAATCGGGGAGCACGGAGGAGGACCTGTGAGCGCGACCGCGGACCACGCGGACGGTAAGGAGCAGCCGAACATGGCGGCCCGGCTCGGCCTGGAGGCCGGCTGGATCGTTCAGGAGATCGGCTACGACGACGACTGCGACGACGATCTGCGTGCTGCGATCCGGGAGGTCACCGGCGAGGAGTTCGTCGACGAGGACACCGATGAGGTGGTCGACGTCGTCCTGCTCTGGTTCCGCGAGGAGGACGGAGACCTGGTCGACGCCTTCTTCGACATCCTCACCGACCTGAAGGCCGGGGGCGTCGTCTGGCTGATGACCCCGAAGGTCGGCCGGGACGGGTATGTCGAGGGCAGCGAGATCGCCGAGGCCGCTCCGACCGCCGGGCTGTCCACCACGAGCAC
Source organism: Kribbella sp. NPDC005582 (assembly GCF_040605415.1). Lineage (NCBI taxonomy): Bacteria > Bacillati > Actinomycetota > Actinomycetes > Propionibacteriales > Kribbellaceae > Kribbella > Kribbella sp. NPDC005582. Next base: position 262,964 of record NZ_JBEXCU010000004.1, on the reverse strand, counting down.
GCTGAGCGTCACCGACGACTGGTCGGCGACCAAACTGGTAGTACCGAAGTCGGGTCGCCGGGGCTGAGGTGATCGCTGCCGTCGGCTCCCCGGCCCCCGGCTTCAGCACGCGCGACCAGCACGGCGCGGAGATCCGGCTCGACCAGTACGCCGGACGTCCCGTCGTACTGGTCTTCTACCCGTACGCCTTCAGCGGCGTCTGCACGAGTGAGCTGACGGCGCTACGGGACCGCCCGGACCTGCTGGCCGCCGCCGAGGTGCTGGCGATCTCGTGCGACCCGATGTTCACCCTGCGGGCGTACTCGGACGCCGAGAATCTCGGCTTCGGGCTGCTGACCGACTTCTGGCCGCACGGCGCCATCGCGTCGTCGTACGGCGCCTTCGACGCCGACCGAGGCTGCGCCCGCCGCGCCACCTTCGTGATCGACGGCGCGGGCGTGATCCGCTGGTCCGTCCTCAATGCGATGCCGGAAGCACGAAATCCGGACGACTACGCCGAGGCGCTGGCGAAGCTGACGCCTCGAAAGTGATACGGTCTGCCGTCGTAAGGGCTGTTAGCTCAGTTGGTTAGAGCACCTCGTTTACACCGAGGGGGTCGGGGGTTCGAGTCCCTCACAGCCCACGAAGTCGATGGGTGAGGTGTGCTCGCGGAGAGCGCTCGCCGTCTCGACTTCGTCGTGTTGTGCGGCTGCGCTTCGCTTGCCGCGGGCGGGGGCTTCGCCACCCGCACCCCCTTCGCGCCTTCGCTTCGCTCGGCTGCTGCGGCTGGGCGCCGCGGTCGTCTGATCGGTTGTGGCTCGCCGCCTTGTTCGATCGCCTCGTGTTCACGGTTTGGTTTCGGGGGCGTATCTGATGCTGCCGCCACTCGTTGTGAACGGTGTCGGCGGGTTCTGGATTTCTTAACTCTTTGCTGGGCGGAACGGGCTGCTGTTCGGCCCAGAACGGCTGGTAGGGTTCACGGCTGTCGGTCGGCACGATGACGCACCGGGTCCACCCGGTCACGGCATCGGTCCGGCTGTCCGAAATACGGGGCTTCTTGTCGGTGAGAGCGAGACGGGTGTGCCCTGGGCCCGGCTCCGTCCAGTTGGGGAGGCGCTTGTCCGTGGGTCACCGACCGACTCGCGTCATCGTGATCGCCGCCCCTCGCGCTGAGACGCTGTTGGCGGTGCTGAGCGCGTGGTGAGAAGCAGTGCGGACCGGCCGGCGATCAGTACCGGGCCGGCCCTGATGATTCCCGCCGGGTACCCGCGGGATCTCCCGAGCGCCCTGCTGCGCGCGGCCCGCGACTTCGGCTCGGCCGGCGTGGTCGAGATCGGCCCGGACGGCCGCGAGACCAAACTCGATTTCCCGACCCTGCTCGAGCTTGCCGCCCGGATCCTGGCCGGCTTGCGGGCGAACGGCGTACGGGCTGGTGATCCGGCGGTCGTGCACTGCACCGAGCCGGTCGGCTTCTTCGCGGCGTTCTGGGCCTGCACGCTGGGCGGCATCCGCCCGCTGCTGATGGCGCCGTCGCCGGAGGGCGACCGCACCGAGGCCGGCCGCGAGCGCCTGCGGACCGTGACCGACTTACTCGGTTGGACCGTGCTGATCGGCCGGCCGTCGGACCTGCCGGACGACCTCGGGCTGCCCGTGCTCGACCCGGACGCACTCGCCGGGCACGAGCCCACCAACGAGTTCCACCGCCCGGCGGCCGACGATGTCGCCGTACTGATGCTGTCGTCCGGCACCACCGGTACGCCGAAGATCGTGCAACTGACCCATCGCGGCCTGGTCGAGTTCGCCGCCGGGACCCCGGCGATGCTCCCGGTCCGCCCCGGCCAGACCACGCTGAACTGGCTCCCGCTGGACCAGAGCGGCGCGTTCCTGCTCTACCACCTGCTGCCCGTCTTCACCGGCTGCACCAACATCCACGTCAACACCAACTGGGTGCTCGCCGACCCGCTCCGCTGGCTCGACCTGATGGACCAGCACCGCGTCAACCACTCCTGGTCGCCGAACTTCGGCTACCGCCTGACCACCCAGGCGATCGCCGGTGAACCCGACCGGCACTGGGACCTCTCCGCCCTCCGCAGCCTCGTCAGCGGCGGCGAGCAGATCACCGTCCCGGTGATGACCGAGTTCCTCCGGCTCACCAACCGCTTCGGCGTCGTACCGGAAACCTTCGTCGCGGCCTGGGGCATGACCGAGACCGTCACCGGCATCACCTTCGCCCGCCCCGGCCTCACACCCAACGTGCACCGCGTCCGGATCCCACCGACCGGCATCGTCGAGTGGGTCGACCAGCGCCCGTCCTCCGGCAAGGTCGCCGTCGCGCGCCCCGGCAAGACCCGCGCCGAGGCCCCCGGCGTACTGAGCCTGGTCTCGGTCGGAGCCCCTGCCCCCGGTACGACGATCCGCATCGTGGCACCGAACGGCGCCGTCCTGCCCGAGGGCCGGATCGGCCAGCTCCAGGTCGCCTCCGCCCGCGTCACCCCCGGCTACCTCGGCAACCTCGAAGCCGACCGCGAGGCGTTCCCCGTCGGCAACTGGCCCATGCGCAAGTGGCTCGCCACCGGCGACCAAGGCTTCATCACCGGCGGCCAGGTCGTCATCACCGGCCGCGACAGCGAGCGCATCATCATGCGCGGCACCCTGTACTACGCCCACGACATCGAAGCCGTCGCCGCCACCGTCGTAGGCGCCGAACAAGGCCTCGTCGCCGCCTGCGCCGTCCCCGACATCGAGTCCGGCACCGACCGCCTGGTCGTCTTCTACGCCCTCACCCCCGACTCCATCCCCGGCACCGACCAGGCCATCCGCAGCCTCATCCAAACCCGCCTGGGTCTAGCCGCCGAAGTAGTCGGCGTCCCCCGCCGAGACTTCCCCACCACCCCCGGCGGCAAGATCCTCCGCCCCCTCCTCAAACAACGCTGGCTCGACGGCACCCTCGAGACCCCGCCCCACCCCTACGTAGAACCAGCCGGCGCCACCCCCTACTCCGGCCCCACCGGCGAAGGCCCGGAGTCGGCCACCGCCGACACCCAAATCTCCACCGAAGAAGACCCCTCCGAGCGAACCACCGAGCTCCCCACCATCCGCCTAGCCTGGCAACGCACGCTCCAGCACTCGATCCCCACGCCGCCCGAGCGCCCCACCCTGGGCAGGCCCGCGCCAGTCGAGCCAGAGCTGCCCGAGGCCTTCCTAGCCGAGCCAGAGCTCCGCGAAGACGCCCCTGCCGAGCCGGTGCATGCAGCCGCCGAGCCCGTGGACGAGCTGGCGTCTGCCGAGCCCGAGCCCGCGTCTGTCGTGGACGAGCCCGCGTCTGTCGTGGACGAGTCGGCGTCTGCCGAGCCCGAGCCGGCGTCTGCCGCGGACGAGCCGGCGTCTGCCGTGGACGAGCCCGCGTCTGTCGTGGATGAGTCGGCGTCTGCCGAGCCCGAGCTCGAGTCCGCCGCGTACGAGCCCGAGTCCGCCGGGAACGAGTCCGAGTCCGCTCGGAACGAGTCCGAGTCCGCCGGGAACGAGCCTGGGCACGAGCCCACGTCTCCCGAGCACGAGTCCGCCTCTGACGTGACACTTGGCGAACCCGCGTCCGATGAGCACGAATCTGCGCCCGTCGAGCCCACATCGAGCGAGCTGGAGCACGCGGCCGCGGCATCCGACCTGACATCCGTCGAGTCCGAAGCCGAGCTCGCATTCGTGGAACCCGTGTCTGCGTCGCCCGAGTCCGACTCAGCACCCGACGCGCCCGTGTCCGACGTGCCCGCCCCGGCGGCAGCCGAGCTTGCATCCACCGAGCCCGAAGCGACGCCGGGTGAGCCCTCGTACGCCGAATCCGCGTCCGCGTCGTACGAGCAGGCGCCGGCCTCCGAGTCAGCGCTCGCACCAGCTGCCGAAGCAGCACCGACAACCGTTCAGTTTTCCGAGGCTCCGGAAACGTCCGCAGAGCAGGTCTCCGAGGACTCGCCCGAGGCCGACGCCACGGACGTTGCCGCAACGCCCGCGGATGCAGACGCACTCGCTCCCGCCGAGTCGGAGCCGCCCTCAGCCGACCCCGCGTCAGCCGAGCCCGCCTCAACCCGACCCGCCTCACCCGAGCTCTCGTCAACCGAGCTTTCGTCAACGGAGCTCGCCTCAACCGAGCTCTCGTCAACCGAGCCCGCCTCAACCGAGCCCGCCTCAACCGAGCTCTCATCAACGGAGCTCGCGCCCGCCGAGCCCGCGTCCGCCGAGCCGGCGTCGACTGAACTGGCGTCCAGCGAGCTCGCGTCCGCCGAGCCTGCGACAGCCTCGGCAAAGTCCGCGTCGGAGCTAGGTGAGTCCACCGAGGCTGCAGCAACGCCTGCTGCTGAGCAGGTCTCCGAGGCACCGTCGGCAGCCGACACCACGGCCGCTGCCGAAACGGGTGTGGACGCAGACGCGTCCTCGGAGCGCTCATCCGAGTCCGCCTCTGCCGAGGCCGAGGCCGAGGCCGCGCCTGCGGAGCCCGAGCCCGAGTCCGAGTCCGGGTCTGCGCCTGCGGAGCCCGAGTCCGCGCCTGCCCAGCCCACGTCGGACACCGCGCCGGACGAGTCCGCCTCCGAGCCGGTGCCTGCACAATCTGCACCCGCCGAGGTCGCGCCCACGGAGTCCGCGGAGTCTGAGACCGAGTCGGCACCCGCCGAGGCCGACTCGACGTCAGCGGAATCCGCAGCCAATGGACTGGAAGCCGCGGCTCCCAGGTCTGTGGAGGCGGTTCCCGCCGAGGGCTCACCCACCGAGCCCGCCGACGCACTCGTGGCGCCCACCTCCGCCGAGCCTGCATCGCCCGAGCCCGCATCGCCAGAGTCCGCACAGCCCGCGTCCGCAGAATCCACGTCTGCAGCATCTGCCGAGCCAGTCGGTGAGCTCGCATCCGCGGCAGGCGATGTGCCCGATGAGTCCACCCTTGCAGGGTCTGAGCCCACCACGGCGGAGCACTCCGAATCCGCGGCACCTTCTGCCGACGCTGGTGCCGTGCCGGCAGACGAGTCGCCGGCCGCAGCTACGCGTGCGGAGGTCGACACTCTCACTGCCGAGTCCGCCGAGTCCGCCGAGTCCGCCGAGTCCGCCGAGTCCGCCGAGTCCGCCGAGTCCGCCGAGTCCGCGCCTGCTGGGTCTGAGCCTGCGACTCCCGAGCGCGCGTCTGCGGAGCTTCAGGCCGACGTACCTGCCGAATCACCAACAAAGTCCGCGGAAACTGCGTCAGCTGAGTCGGCAGAGCCTGCGTCCACGGAGTCTTCGTCGGCCGACGAGACAGAGCGTGTGTCGGTCGAGGCTGCTGACGGCGAGACCGCGGAGCGCGCCGACGCCGAGCTCACTTCGGCGGAGGCGGCTGCAGCCGACGAGTCCGCCGCTGCGGAGTCTGCTGCCGCGACTGTTGAGTCGTCCGAGGCTCCGGCGGCCTCTGCTGAGTTCGCTTCTGTGGAGTCGTCCTCAGACGACTCGTCGGTTGTCTCCGCGGCGGCGCCGGGTGATGCGGATGCAGATGCGGCTGAGTCGGTTGCCGAGTCCGCTGAGCTCGAGCCGGCCGAGCGCGAATCCGCCGAGCCTGTTGATTCCTCTGAGTCTGCGGACGTAGTCGAGCCGGAGTCCGTCGAGGCGGAGTCCGAATCCGCAGACCTGATCGAGCCGAAGTCTGTCGAGCAGCACGAGGCTGAGTTCGCTGAGCTTGAGACGGTCGAGCCCGCATCCGTCGGGGCCGTCGAGCCCGCATCCGCCGAGGCCGTCGAGTCCGAGTCCGCGGACCCGGTTGAACTCGAAGCCACCGGGCAGGTCGAATCCGAGTCCGCAGACGACACGGAGGCGGAGTCCGCCGACCTGGTCGAGTCCGAGTCCACAGGCGACGCCGAGCCGGAGTCCGCCGACGTGGTCGAGTCGGAGTCCGCTGAGCTCGAGCCGGTCGAGACGGTCGAGGCGGAGTCGGCAGATGTGGTCGAAGGGGAGTCTGCCGGGGCGGTTGAGTCCGAGTCTGCAGACGTGGTCGAGGCGGAGTCTGCCGGGGCGGTTGAGTCCGAATCTGCAGACGTGGTTGAGTCGGAGACCGTCGAGCCGGTTGAGTCAGAGGCGACTGAGGCCGGGGCTGTTGAGGCGGTGCCTGCTGCGGCTGCCGAGGCCGCATCCGAGGAGACCGCGTCTGAGAAGTCTGGCTCGGAGGCTGAGGGTGCTGGGGTTGTCGGTGCAGGAGAGGTGGCCGCGGCGGCTGAGGTGTCCGGGGCTGCGGACGCATCTGGTGAGTCTGTGCCTGAGGTTGCCGCAGTAGAAGCTCTTGAGCTTGCGTCCACGGCGTCCTCGGCCGTGCTTGTGGCTCAGCCGCGGGAGGCGGTGGTTGAGCCGGTGGCTGTCGTGGGGCTGGCGGGGCGGTTCCCGGGGGCTGAGACGCTGGAGCAGTTCTGGGACAACCTCCTTGGCGGCGTCGAGAGCGTACGGCGGTTCGCGTCCGAAGACGGGGAGCTGCCCGTCAGTGGCGTGCTGGAGCACGTCGAGTCGTTCGACGCGAAGTTCTTCGGGTTGAGTGACCGCGAGGCCGAGTTGATGGATCCGGCGCAGCGGTTGTTCCTCGAGGTGTGCCACCAGACGCTGGAACACGCCGGGTACGGCGGGACCACCAACCGCGTCGGCGTCTTCGCCGGGTCGGGCATGAACCTCTACAACCGCCAGCCGCAGGCCCGCGACTCGCTCGCGGCCCGCGTGGCGTACCGCCTCGGGCTGACCGGTCCGGCGATCGGTGTGCAGTCGGCGTGGTCGTCGTCGCTCGTCGCGGTGCACCTGGCCTGCCAGGCCTTGCGTTCTGGTGATGCCGATCTCGCGCTGGCCGGAGCATCCGCCGTACAGGTGCCGCAGGCAACGAGTTACCAGCCGGGCCCGGAGTCGATCCTGTCGCCGTCCGGTCATGTGCGCGCGTTCGACGCTGAGGCCGATGGCACGGTTGGCGGCAACGGCGTGGCCGCGGTGCTGCTCAAGCGGCTGGACCAGGCGGTTGCCGACGGCGACACCGTGTACGCCGTCATCCGCGGTACGGCGGTCAGCAGCGACGACACCGCCGGCGGCAACCAGGAGCTGATCGAGCGGGCGCTGGAGCGGGCCGGCTTCGCGGCCGATTCGCTCAGCTACCTGGAGGCGAACGCGATCGGCAGCGCCGCCGCGGACTCTGCCGAGGTGCGCGCGCTGACGACCGCGATGCGGCGGCACACCGACAAGGTGGGCTTCTGCACGATCGGTTCGGTGAAGCCGAACATCGGGCATCTCGACAGCGCCTCCGGCATGGCCGGCCTGATCAAGACGATCCTGATGCTGCAGCACCGGACGCTGGTCCCGACGATCAACTACCGCAAGCCGCACCCTGAGCTTGCCCTCGGCAACAGTCCGTTCGTGGTCGCCACCGAGGCTCGGGACTGGCAGGCCGGTACGACGTTGCGCGCCGGCGTCAGCGCCCTCGACGCGGGCGGGACCAACGCACACGTGATCCTGGAGGAGCCGCCGCGCCAGGTCCGCCGCGGTGACGACGGCCCCGTCGTACTGCCGCTGTCGGCGCCCGACCCGGACGCGCTGACCGACCTCGTCGAGCTGTACCGCGCCGACCTCGACCACGGCACCGGGCATCGCCTCATCGACCTCGCCGGTACGGCGGCGCTCGGCCGACCGCACCATCGGCACCGGATCGCGGTCGCGGGTGCCTCGGAGGCCGAGCTGGTCGACGCACTCGGATCCGCGCAAGCAACCGAGATCCCGCGCGGCGGACCTGGCCCGCTCGGCTATGCGTTCACCGGCCAGGGCGCGGCCCGCCGCGGAATGGCGGCCGGCCTCGCGGCACGGTTCCCGGTCTTCCGGTCGGTGCTCGACGAGTGCGACCGCGTGTACGCCGAGGAGACCGGCGGCAGCCTGCTCGACCTGCTGCTCACTCCGGCCGGTCAGTCGGAGGGCGTCTGGCCGACCGAGACCGCGCAGCCGGCGCTGTTCGCGTTCGAGCTGGCGCTGGCACGGTTGTGGCAGTCGTTCGGTGTGCAGCCGGCGCTCGTCGTCGGTCACAGCGTCGGCGAGTACGCCGCTCTGTGCGTCGCGGAGGCGTTGTCGCTGGCGGACGGCGTACGGCTGACTGCGAAGCGCGGCGAGCTGATGCAGCGTGGGACCGCACCGGGAGCGATGGTGTCGGTGCGCGCGGACGCGGATCGCGTGCGTGAGTTGGCGTTGACGTCCGGCGTGGAGATTGCCGCCGGCAACGGTCCGCAGTCCTTTGTGCTGACTGGTTCTGAGGTGATCGTCGGGCAGTTGGCCGAGCAGCTCGATCAGTTGCAGGTCGCGTGGCAGCGGCTGGATGTTGATCGTGCGTTCCACAGTTCGCTGGTGGATCCGATCCTGGCGGACTTCGCGACGATCGTCCGCGGGATCACGCTGAAGCCGTTGCGGACGCCGATGGTCTCGAGCTGGTCGGGCGAACTGCTCGAATCCGGCACGGTGCTGGACGGCGACTACTTGGTCGGTCAGCTGCGGCAGCCGGTGCTGTTCGGGGATGCGGTCGAGGCCGTGACCGCGGCTGGGTGCCGACGGTTCCTGGAGCTCGGACCGGATGCCGTGCTGAGCCCGGCCGGGCGGCGGATCGCGCCGAACAGCACCTGGATTCCGGCGCAGCGTCTCGGTCAAGACCCGGTGCTGGCGACGATGAACGGGCTGGCCGAGCTGTACGAGCAGGGCACCGAGATCGCGTGGTCGAAGGTCTACGCGTACGGCGGTCGCGTGCCGCTGCCGACGTACCCGTTCCGTCGGGTGCATCACCCCGTCGACACATCGTCGTCCGCTGCGCCTGCTGTTGCGGCGGAGGGCGCCGTACGGGGGCATGTGAGTGCGTTCGAGCGTGCTGCGCGGGCGCAGGCGATCGGGTTCGCGCCGTCGAGTGCTGCGGTGAAGCGGATTCCGCTGGATCCGCCGGCCGAGGTGGCCGAGGTTGCCGCGGTCGAAGAGAACGCGGAGCTGGAGGAGTCGCCGTTCGCGCTGCCCGAGGAGACGCATTCGGTCGACGCGGACTACCTGGCGCAGGCGGGGTCGCTGTCGGGTGACGAGGTGTCGGCTGAGCGGTACCGCGAGTCGCTTGATGCTGTGCTGGATCTGACGTGCGATGTACTGCGGCTTGATCCGTACGACTTGACGGTCGATCACACATTCGCGGAGCTCGGCGGTACGGCGGAGTCGATGGCACCGGTGATCGACCGGATCAACGAGCAGTTCTCGGTGGAGTTGTCGGCGGAGACGCTGTTCTCGTCGTACACAACTCCGCACAAGCTCGCCACGGCGGTCGCGATCCAGACCACGCGGGCCGACGACGTTGCCGAGAGCAACGAAGCTCCGACAGAGGAAGAGGCTCCCGTCGAGGAGGCAGCGGAGATCGCCGAGCCGGTGGAGATCGCCGTCTCACAGGTCGAGCCGGCTGGTGACTCCGAACGCGCTCCCGAGCCCGATGCGCGCGTCGCTCTCGCGGTGCTCGGTACCGGTCTTGCCGAGCTGGCCGCCCGGGTCGAAGAGGCTGCCACCGCCACCGGCGCTGCCGATCTCCCCGGCAGCGGCGTAGCCGCCCTCATGTCGCAGCAGTTGCGGGTCGCCGGGCAACTCGTCGACGGCGTGACGCAGCTGATGCGCGAACAACTAGCTCTGCTGAGCGAAACCGGTACGACGACCGAGCCGGCACCCAAGGCCGACCCGACGAGCAGTCGAACCCCTGGCGAGACCGTGGCTGACGCTACGTCGGAGGACGGCGAGCCGAGTGCTGCGGACACCACATCGGGATCCGAGGCTGCCGCCGTACCGGCAGCTGACGGCATCACGTCCGAGCAGACTGGTGACGTGGAGGAGCCGACAGTTGCCGGCTCCGGTGAGACTTCCACGGACGGTCCGGCTGACGACTCTGCGTCCGCGCACACCGATGACGTGCGGGAGACAGCAAGCCCCGAATCTCCCGTAGACGCCGAGGTTGCCGTCAGCGACGAGGACGCGGTTGTTGCACCGGAAAGTGATGAGGGAGCGGTTGACCCCGGCAGCCCGCCGACCGACCTAGCAGCTGCATCCGCCTCCAGTGCTGCCCCCTCGGACGGCGGCGTCGTACGCGCCGTAGAGATCCTCCACCCCGACGGCCGAGTCGGCGAACTCCGCCGGGTCGTCGTCGAGGGCGACATGGCCCCCGCGCTCGGCGGCCGGCGACGCGACGTCGGCTACTGGCAGGTCGCCCTGGCCGGCGCCGAGCCCCTCGTGCTTCCTGCCGATGGCAGCCGACGCGGCGAGGTCGCCTCGGTCAAGCTCGAACTCGAGGACGAGCTCGGCGACGCCGTGTTCGTGTTCAGCCGGGAGCGCAAGGTCAGTCCACTGATGACCATGCTCGCGGCCGTCGGCACTGTGCTCGGGCGCTTCACCGCGCAGGAGGACGTGACGATCGGCTCCGCGCTGGTCCGCCCGCAGGGCGACACCTCCGCGGGGGGCCGCCAGGCGTTGCCGATCCGCATCGACCTCTCCGGCGAACCCGACCTCGGCGAGCTCGCGCACCGCGTGCGCGACGTGACGACCGGAGCGTTCGACCACGCAGGCACAGATCTCGCGATCCTCCAGCGCGACCCGCTCTTCCAGGTGCTGGTCGAGTTCGAGGACGGCGACGAGGACCTGCCCGAACCGCTCGACCTCCGCCTCCGCCTGACCCACCACGGCGCCGGCATCACCTGTACGGCGGACTACCGCGCCGGACTGTTCCACCGGAGCACGATCGACCGGCTGCTCAACTACCTGCAAGCGGTGTTGCGCAGGGCAACGGCTGAGCCGCGGCTTCGTCTTCCCCAGTTGATGATGCCGATCGCCGCCGACCTCGAAGCCCTTCGCCGGCTGGAGGGCGACCTCGAGCCCGTCGGCCCGATCGGCCGCGGTCGCCGCGACGCGGTGGTCGCCGGTGAACTGAGCGGACTCCACACCCTGTTCGAGCAGCAGGTCGCGCGGACTCCGGACGCGGTCGCGCTGATCCAGGGCCACCGCGAGCTCACGTACGCCGAGCTCGAGCGCCGCGCCAACACGGTCGCCTGGCAGCTCACGGATCTCGGCGTGAAGCCGGGTCAGCTTGTTGCGGTGAGAGTTGCCCGCGGCACCGAACTGGTCGTCGCCGTACTCGCGGTGCTCAAGGCGGGAGCGGCGTACCTGCCGCTGGATCCCGGCGTTCCGGAGTCGCGCTGGGCGTTCATGGTGAAGGACGCATCTGCAGTCGCGCTCGTCGGAGACGACGCCGCGCTGGCCGACCGGCTTGGACTGCGGCTCGTTCCAGTGGCCGCAGGCGATGGCGATCCGCGCTCGCGGCAGGCGCCGCCCGTCCAGGCGGCGGCCGATGATGTTGCCTACTGCATCTACACGTCGGGATCGAACGGGAACCCGAAGGGCGTCCTCGTCCCGCATCGCGGCCCGGTCAACCTGGTTCGGCATTACCTGCGGACCCGCGCCTCGCTGCGGACGCTGCAGTGGACGTCGTTCGGCTTCGACGTGCATGTGCAGGAGATGTTCACCGCGCTCGCGTCCGGCTCGGCGCTGGTGCTGATCGGTGAGGACGACCGGTACGACCCGGACGCGGTCATCTCGGCGCTGCGTGACCACGGGGTCGAGCGGCTGTTCATGGCGTTCAGTCCGCTGACCGCCTTGCTGGCGACGATGCGCCGGCTGCCCGAGCTGCCCGCGCTGCGGGAGATCGTCGCGGGTGGCGAGGCGATGGTGCTGACGCACAAGGTGCGGGACTTCCTCGACGCACACCCGGAGTGCCGGCTGTACAACGAGTACGGCCCTGCGGAGGCGTCGATCGTCGCCACGATCCACGAGGTCGACCCGACCGAGGACCGGCCGTCGATCGGTCGTCCGGTCGACGGCGTCGCCGTACGGCTGCTGGACCAGGCGCTGCGCCCGGTCCCGGTCGGCGGTGTCGGCGAGATCCACCTCGGTGGCGCGGCCGTTGCCCAGGGCTACCTTGGTCGTCCGGACGAGACCGAGCGCGCGTTCGTCCCGGACCCGGCCCACCCGGGCGGCCGGCTGTACCGCAGTCGCGACCTCGGCCGCTGGCGTCCTGACGGCATGCTGGAGTATCTCGGTCGTGCCGACGACCAGGTCAAGATTCGTGGTCACCGCGTTGAGCCGGGCGAGACCGAACACGTCCTCGCCGACCAGCCCGGCGTGATCGACGCCGTCGTCATCGCGCTGTCCGACCACGGCGGCGACACCTGCCTGATCGGGTACGTCGTCCTCGAGGACAGCGACCCCGCCGTACTGGCCCGGCTGATGCTCGACCTGGGCAAGGAACTCCCGATCTACCTGGTCCCCGCCGACCTGATTCCGATCGAGGAGCTCCCGCTCGACGACAACGGCCGCCTGGACCGCACGCGCCTGCCCGAGCCGGAGTGGCTGAACCCCTAAGCGGGCTGTGGGCAACGGCCTGCGGATCGCCGGCTGAGCAGGCCCGGAGCGGTGGAGCGGTCCTCCACCCTCCTGAGGACCGGTCGCACTGCGGGCCACTCGATCAGCGGCCTGACAAGCGAGGGCGGCGGAGAGATTTCCTCTCCGCCGCTCACGCGTTCGGTCGGTCCACGGCCCCCCATCGACCGACCTTGCTCGGCTGGTCCAGGTCCCCCCTTGACCAACCTTGGATGACGTGCCCCCACCCCATCCATCCGTTGCATCGTGGGGGAAGGGCCCGCCGTTACACAGATTGAGCAATTCAGTAAGAATTGCGCAAAGATGCGCAGGAGAAGCCTTCCCAACGCACGGCGCTGTGCGGACTACGGCGAATTAGTTGCCAGGTCAGCGGATCGAGGACCACGCCTGGTGGGCGGCGCCGAGCAGGCCGGCGTTGGCCAGCTGCGCCGGTACGACGCTGAGGTCGGCAACGAACGGCAGTTGAGCCAGCCGCTTCACCCACGCCTCGAGCGGGTCGAACAGCACTGGCCCGGCCTTCGACACCCCGCCACCGATCACGACGGTGGTCAGGTCGACCGTGACCGCGGTCGCGACAATGCCGGCTGCGAGCGCCTGCGCGCCGTCGTCGAAGATTGCCAGCGCGATCTCGTCCCCGGCCGCCGCATCCGCGGCCAGTACGGCGGCATCCACGACCTCGTCGGTCCGCCAGCCCCGGCGCTGCGCCCGGGCGACCATCCGCGGACCGCTCGCGTATGTCTCGACGCATCCGTACGAGCCGCAGGCGCAGCTCTCGCCGTTCTGATCGACGACGACGTGGCCGATGTGGGCGGCGTTCCCGGACTGCCCCAGCAAGGGCCTCCCGTCTACGACCAGTCCACCGCCGACGCCGGTCGACACCACGATGCCGAGCAGCGTCTGCACGTCCCGCCCAGCGCCGGTCCAGAACTCACCCAGCGCGAAGCAATGCCCATCCACCCCAAGAGTCACCGGTACGTCGACCAGCGCGCGCACCCGGTCGACCAGTGGGAAGTTGCGCCAGCCGGTGATGTTCACCGGCGACACAAGTCCGTGAGTGGCGTCGAGCGGCCCGGCCGAACCGATCCCCACGGCCAGCGGTGACGCATCGCCGAGCACTCGCCCCACCAGCTCACCGAGCGCCGCGAACACCTGGTCCGCGTCCCCGGCCGGTGTGGCGATCCGGTCCTCGATCACGATCGTCCCGTCGGCGGACACGAGAGCGGCGGCCATCTTCGTGCCGCCGATGTCGATCCCGAGAACCGTGCTCACCGTGTCGTCGCTCATCGTCCCCCCGCCAGTCGCCGAACCAGTGCCCGTTCCGTCCCGTCATGGCCGCGCGGGGAGCGAGTGGCGAGCCGGGCAGGGGAGAGGCCCTCGTGCGCGCCGGGGTGCGGCGCGGTCGGGTGGCGGTTCTGCTCGGTCACGTGTCGGGCTCCGTCAGGGGCGGTCGAGGTCGAGAGACAACGTTATCTGTAGTCGGCCGGATCGGCGAGGGGTGATTCGGGCGAATCTGCGCGGAACCTGCATAAAGACCCTTGCGTAATCCCTCAATGCGGCCTGACAACGATACCCCTGGAAGGGGTTCTAGAGGCTCGGTGTCACGCTCTGGGAGCGGTAGCATGCGCATGCTGGGAGGCCCGATGAACGACGTGGCACTGACCTCGGAGGAGCGCGAACTCCTGGCTGGCGCGGCCGGTCCTGCCGTCGCTCTGGCGATGCGCCTGATCACCGAACTGGCCCGGACACTCGGCGCGCGCTCGCTGATTCCGATCACGTCCGCGCACGTCGACGGCTGCCTGCACCACGGTCAGGCCGGACTCGACTTCGCGGAGCGCCTCGTCGAGCTGGGCGGCCAGGTCGTCGTACCGACCACGCTGAATGTCGGCTCCCTCGACCTGCTGCACCCCGGGCTCGTCCGCCTCGCCGGCTCCGAACGTCGCGACGCTCGGCGGCTCATGGACGCATACACCGCGCTCGGCGCCGCGCCGACGTGGACCTGCGCGCCGTACCAGGACACCCAACGCCGCCCCGGCTTCGGCGAACACATCGCCTGGGCCGAGTCCAACGCGATTGCCTTCGCGAACTCGGTCCTCGGTGCCCGCACCGACCGGTACGGCGACTTCGTCGACATCTGCGCCGGGCTCACCGGGCGAGCGCCGTACGCGGGTCTGCATCTGGATGCGAACCGTCGTGCCCGGATCGAACTCGACCTCAGCCCTCTGCCCGCCCACACCCTCCGGATGGCCGCCGCCTGGGCCGCCCTCGGTCACCTCACCGGCAAGCTCGCCGCCGACCGCGTCCCGCTGCTGACAGGCTGGTCCGAGCCTGTCCCCGAAGACCACCTGAAGGCCTTCGGTGCGGCAGCCGCCTCCCGCGGTGGTATTGGCCTCTTCCACGTCGCCGGTACGACGCCCGAGGCCGGGGGACAAGGTGCCTCGGTCGAGGAGGTCCACCGAATCACGCCGGCCATGCTGCGAACCGCCCGTGACGAACTCTCCAGCCCGGCACCAGGTCCCCTCGACGCCGTGAGCATCGGCACCCCGCACCTGTCGGTCGCCGAATTCCGCGAGCTCGCCGACCTCGTCCGTACCGGTGGCCCCATGGCACCCACCGTCGAAGTCTGGGCCGCCACCAACCGCGCCACCGCAGCAGTTGCCCAAAGCAACGGTTGGCTGGCCGGCCTCGAGTCCGCCGGCATCCGCGTCCTCGTCGACACCTGCACCTACGTGACCTCTGTCCTCAACCCGCGAACCCGCCACGTGATGACCAACTCCGCCAAATGGGCCTGGTACGCCCCCGTCAACCTAGGCGTCCAAGTAACCTTCGGCTCCCTCGCCGACTGCCTCACCTCAGCCCGAGCCGGCAAAGTCACCCGAGACGAAGCCTCCTGGCGCTAGCCGTCCTTGGGGTGGAAACCAGCGCCTCCGCGAGCGTCGGTGCGACCTTGAGCACGACTCACCATGTGCTCTGCCACAGCGTGGTCGATGGGTGCTCAAGGTGAGGTGCGTCTCGCGACCTTGGGCACGGTTCGGGCTTCGTGTGGCCGGAGGGTGGTTGATGGGTGCTCAAGGTGGGTGACGCGGTGGGGGTGTACGTCTTGTCGGTCGCGCGGGGGAGGATGAGGCATGGGCGTTGTGCGGGGGCGGGGGTTGCGAGCCGGTACGGCGGTTGGGCGGGTGCTGGTGTTGGGGGAGGCGTTGTCGTTGTGGGGTGGCGCTGATGCTGCGACCGGGGTGATCACGGATGAGCGGCATCCGCGGTGGGGCGAGAAGCTTGGTGGGCGGGTGGTGGTGATGCCGGGGAGCCGGGGGTCTTCGTCCAGTGCGAGTGTGTTGGCGGAGATGTTGCGGGTGGGGGTGGGACCGGCTGCGATCGTGTTGCCGCGGGCGGATCCGATCTTGGTGGTGGGGACGTTGGTGGCGGAGGAGCTTTACGGGCTTGGGATTCCGATCGTGGAGCTGACTGAAGTTGGTGAGTTGCGGGAGGGAGTCGCGGTTCGGGTGACTGTGGTGGGTGCGGATGCCGTGATCGAGGAGGAGTGGTGATGGTCAGGCAGTTCTCGGGGGAGGACGTACTGGCGGTGCCGGCCAAGGAGATTGTCGAGGGGATTCGACGGGCGGCAACCGACCGGCAGACGCTGGAGCGGAGTGTGGCTCGGTCTGGGTTTGCGGCGCCTGGAGGTGAGCTGTTGTTGATGCCGGCGGCCGATGACCGGTTGACGGGGGTGAAGCTTGCGACCATCGCGCCGGAGAATCCGGCGGTCGGACTGCCGCGGGTGCAGGGCGTGTACGTGTTGTTCGACTCGACGACGTTGACACCGGTCGCGGTGATCGATGCGGTGGAGTTGACGGCAGTGCGGACTGCTGGAGTGTCGATGGTCGGCATCGCGGCGCTGGGCGGTGCAACCAGGCGCACTGCGATTGTCGGGACGAGTGTGCAGGCGCGGGCGCATCTGCGGATGCTGGTCCAGCTCGGGTGGTGCACCGACTTCACCATCCACGGACGCCGTACCGAGGCCGTCGACGCACTGGTCGCCTACGGTCGATCCCTCGGCGCCCAAGCAGAGCCTGGTACGACGGACGACCTCACCCAAGCCGGACTCGTCATCTGCTGTACGTCGGCCGCCACGCCGGTCGTGCCGGACACCCTCGCGGCGGATGTGATCGCGGTGGCCGTCGGTTCACACACGCCGACCGCGGCCGAACTCCCGGCTGGTCTCTTCAAGGACGCCCAGGTCGTGGTCGAGTCCAAAGCGGTCGCAATCGCTGAGGCCGGCGACGTGATCCAGGCGATCGCGGCAGGCACGCTCCCGCCGGACGCGGCAGTCGAACTCCACCAAGTGCTGAGTGGCGACGTACCGATCGACCGGACGAAGAGGCGAATCTTCAAGTCGGTCGGCATGGCTTGGCAGGACCTCGCCGTGGCGACCGCTCTTTTTGAGAGTGAGATTTCGGAAAGGGGCTAGCGAATCACACCAGTGGCGCGAGAGGCTGTGGCCATGAGCTCCCTTGACCGTGATGCCGCCGGCGCGCTGATCGTCGGCTTCGCCGGGACGACCGCGCCTGACAACCTGCTGAAGGCAGTCGCCGACGGGCTGGGCGCCGTCATCCTGTTCACCCGGAACGTGGCCAGCACCGACCAGGTGCGCGCGCTGACCAGCAGCCTGCGGGCGGCGCGGCCGGACGTGATCATCGCGATCGACCACGAGGGCGGCGAGTTCAGTCATCTGGCGCCGGCCAACCCGTGGCCGCTCGCGTCGCCGCGGACGCTCGGCGATCTGGACGATGTGGACCTGACGAGGGCGTCGGCGCGGGATGCGGCCGCCACGCTGGCGTCGCTCGGGATCGATCTGATGCTCGCGCCGTCGGTGGACGTGAACAGCAACCCCGCCAACCCGATCATCTCGACCCGCTCCTTCGGTACGACGGCCGATCGGGTCTCGCGGCATGGGGTCGCGTTCGTCGAGGGCGTGCTGGAAGCCGGGATCGCGCCGTGCCCGAAGCACTTCCCGGGGCACGGTGACGTCGCCACGGATTCGCACCTCGACCTGCCGCGGGTGGATCGGTCGGCCGACGAGGTGCAGGCGGTCGAGCTCGCGCCGTTCAAGGCGGCGATCGCGGCCGGCGCCGACGTCATCATGAGTGCGCACATCGTCTTCTCCGCGTACGACGACCAGCCGGCCACGCTGTCGCATCGAATCCTGACCGGGTTGCTGCGTGAGGAGTTGGGCTTCACCGGCGTGATCACCACGGATGCCCTGGAGATGCAGGCGATCACGAAGACGCAGTCCATCGAGGATGCGGCGGTGGCATCGATCCGGGCCGGCGCCGATCTGGCGATGATCGCGGTCGGTGCGGCCGATCCGCAGGCGCTGACCCAGCACATTGTCGATGCTGTGGGCAACGGTTCGCTGCCGGCCGAGCGGGTTGCGGATGCGGCCGCGCGGGTGCGGGCGTTGGCTGCTTCACTCGCCGAGCGGAAGCGGCAGACCGCGTTCGACGGTGCCGCGATCCGCGAGGTGGCCGAGCGGGTGGTGGCCGAGCAGACCTTCCCTGCGCTCGGCGCGACGCCGTACGTGATCGATCTGACGCAGGGACTGCACCCGGCGTGGTACCCGTATTTCAGTGGGCTGCCGGAGCTCTTCGCGAAGATCGCGCCGGGGTCCGATGGGGTGGTGCTGCGTGATCAGCATCGGCTGTCGGAGAAGGAGGCTGCGCTGTTCGAGGAGCAGCACGCGGAGGGTGAGCAGCCCGACGATGCGCTGAGCAAGGCGGCGGCAGCTGCGCAAGGTCGGCCGCTGGTGATCGCCGTACAGGACGCTGGGCGGACGCCGTGGATCCGGGAGGCGTTGGAGTTCCTGCTGCAAAGGCGTGACGACGTTTTCGTGCTGTGCACGGGGATTCCGGAGGATCAGGCGCTGGTGCCGGAAGGGGTGCCGTCGGCAACTACTTCGGGCCGGAACGTGATCGTGCTGGAGGCGGTCGTGCGGGCGCTCACCCGGGACGCGTGAGCTCCAGGTCGAGCGCGTGCTGCTCGACGTAGTTGAGTGCGTGGCGGACGGCGCCGACGGAAACGATCGCGTCGCCGAGCGACGACACCGCCACGCGCGGCGGCGTACTGGTGTAGTCGGCCAGCTGCTGCTCGATCTCCGGCAGCAGCTGCCGCGCCGCCTCAGCTACCGCGCCACCGAGCACAACCAGCTCCGGATTGACCAGAATCGCCAACGTGGCGACGACGCGAGCGGTCCGCGTCGCGACCGACCGAAGGATGCCCAAGGCAACTTCATCCCCGTCCGAGGCTGCCGCGAAGACCTGCTCCGCGGTGATCGCGGTGGTGGGAGGAAGGGGCGCGGCGCCTGCCGGCTGGTCGCCCACCAAGGCGCGCAGGCTGGTTCGGGTCGCTGGGTCAGCGAGCAGCTGTGCGGCTTGGTCGCGGACGATCCGGGCGATGCCGTGCGTGGTGCCGACACCTTCGACCAGCTTGAGATACAGCATCTCGCCGGCCCCACCGCGGCTGCCATGAAGCAGCCGGCCGGAATCCATCAAGCCCGAACCGAAGCGCTCACCAGCCAGCAGCACAGCCAGGTCGTCGACGCCTTGACCTTCGCCGCGCCAGTGCTCACCCAGTACGGCGAGATTGGCGTCGTTCTCGAGCAGTACGGGCCAACCGTGAAGTTCGGTCAACTGCGACCCGAGACCAGTGTCGAAGCGGCGCCAGAACTCGTCGTCGACCAGGATGTTCCCCGCCCGATCGACCGGAGCAGCAACACCGGCACCGGCAGCAAGCACCTGCGAGTCCGCGATCCCGGCAGCAGCCAACGCCTCGACCACAGCCTCATGAACGAGCGCCGTCCGCTCGGCCGGCGTCTTCACCGCCGACAGCGATCGACCGGCCTTGGCGACGGTCTCGCCACGGAGATCGGCCAGCAGCACAGTCGTGCGCCCGGCGCCGATGTCGATGCCGAGCACGTACCCGGCCCGGCTGTTGAACTCGAAGCGCCGTGACGGCCGCCCGACCGAGCTGTCGTCGCGGCCGGCCTCGAGCTCGACGACCCAGCCCATCTCGATCAGGTCGTTGCAGACCGCGTGCACGGTGGCGCGGGTCAGGCCGGTGGCCTGGATGAGGCCGGTACCGGTCATCACGCCGGCGCTGGAGAGGATGCCGAGTAGCTTGCCGGCGTTGACCCGGCGGAGCAGCGCCGGTGTCGCGGCGATGGCCGGAGCGCTCGTCATCGTAATCCCCCTTGACCTTCCTGCGGCTGCGCGCGCAGAATACTGCAGAACCTAAATTTAGATTCTATATTTAATCACAAAGTGAGGCACTTGTGACCAGTCCGCAGACGACCGACCCCGACTGGTGGCGGCAGGCCGTCGTCTACCAGATCTATCCGCGCAGCTTCGCCGACTCCGACGGCGACGGCGTGGGTGACCTGCAGGGCATCATCAGCCGCGTCCCGTACCTGGCCGACCTGGGCATCGACGCCGTCTGGCTGAGCCCGTTCTACCCGTCCGCGCTGGCCGACGGCGGGTACGACGTCGACGACTACCGCAACGTGGACCCGCGACTCGGGACGCTCGACGACTTCGGCCGGCTGGTCGAGGCGCTGCACGCGGCGAACATCAAGCTGATCGTCGACATCGTGCCGAACCACACCTCCGACCGGCATGTCTGGTTCCAGGAGGCGCTCGCCGCCGAGCCGGGGTCGCCGGCCCGGGAGCGCTACATCTTCCGCGACGGTGACGGCGACCAGCCGCCCTCGGACTGGGACTCGATCTTCGGTGGCTCCGCCTGGGCTCAGACCCCGGACGGCCAGTGGTACCTGCACTTGTTCGCGGCCGAGCAGCCCGACCTGAACTGGGCGCACCCCGAGGTCCGCGAGGACTTCCTGACCACACTGCGGTTCTGGTCCGATCGTGGGGTCGACGGCTTCCGTGTCGACGTCGCCCACGCCCTGGTGAAGGACCTGGCCGAGCCGTTCAAGTCCAAGACCGAGCTGCCCCGGATGTCCGAGTCGAACGGCATCCATCCGCTGTTCGACCGCGACGACGTCCACGAGATCTATCGCGAGTGGCGCACCGTACTGAACGAGTACGACCCGCCGCGGTCGGCGGTGGCGGAGGCGTTCGTCCCGGCCGCTCGCCGCGCGCGGTATGCGAGCGCGGACGGGCTCGGGCAGGCGTTCAACTTCGACCTGCTGCAGGCCGACTGGGACTACGACAAGTTCCGGCAGGTGATCGAAGAGAACCTCGCACTCGCCGACCAGAACGGTTCGTCGTCGACCTGGGTGTTCTCCAACCACGACGTGGTCCGGCACGCGACGCGGTACGGGCTGCCGAAGGACCCGACCGGGCGTTGGCAGGACGGCAAGGCGTGGCTGCTCAGCAACGGCACCGAGCCGACGGTCGACGTCGAGCTCGGCCTGCGCCGGGCGCGCGCCGCCGTACTGCTGATGCTGGCGCTGCCGGGGTCGGCGTACCTGTACCAAGGTGAGGAGCTCGGTCTGCAGGAGGTCGGCGAACTGCCCGCGGCCAACCTGCAGGACCCGGCGTACTTCCGCTCCAAGGGTGCCGAAAAGGGCCGCGACGGATGCCGGGTACCGCTTCCGTGGACGATCGGTGGGCTGTCGTTCGGCTTCGGGACCGGCGGCGCGCATCTGCTGCAGCCGAAGTGGTTCGGCGCCTACTCGGTCGAGGCGCAGGACGGCGACCCGGAGTCGACGCTGAGCCTCTACCGCAAGGCACTCGCGGTCCGGCGTGGTCTCCAGACGGCCAACTCGCTGACCTGGAACGACGGCGTCGAGGGGGTGCTGCACTTCACCCGTCCGGGCGGATGGCAGTCGATCACCAACTTCGGCCAGGCACCGATCGAGCTGCCCGACGGAGCAGTCGTGCTGTCCAGCGGCCCGCTCGAAGGCGCCAAACTCCCCGGCGACACCACCGCCTGGCTGATCTAGCAAGATGGGCCTCGTGAATCCGAGGCTCGCCGACGTCATCGCCGTACTCGACCGGTTGTACGACCCGTCCTGGGCTGAGTCCTGGGACGCGGTCGGACTGGTGACGGGCGACCCGGACCAGCCGGTACGGCGGGTTCTGTTCGCCGTGGACCCGATGCGGGAGGTGGTGGACGAGGCGATCGCGGGGGAGTTCGACCTGCTCGTCACCCACCACCCGCTGTTGCTGCGTGGCGTGAACAGCGTGGCCGCGACGACGCCGAAGGGCCGGGTCGTGCACGACCTGATCCGGAGCAACACCGCGCTGCACGTCTGCCACACGAACGCCGACAACGCGAACCCTGGCGTCAGCGACGCCCTGGCCGCCGCGCTCGGTCTGCAGGACACTCGCCCGCTGAATCCCATGCCGGAAGATTCGCTGGACAAGCTGGTGGTTTTCGTCCCGACCGAGCACACCGAACCCCTGCTCGACGCGCTCGCAGCCGCCGGCGCCGGCCAGATCGGCAACTACGACCGCGCCGCGTGGACCTCGACCGGCGAAGGCACCTTCCGGCCCCTCGACGGTGCCACACCTACAACGGGTCGCGTCGGTCACGTGTCGCGCGTTGCGGAGACGCGGCTCGAGATGATCCTGCCTCGGCACAAGCGTCGCGCGGTCGTCGAGGCGCTGAAGGCCGTGCACCCGTACGAGGAACCGGCGTACGACGTCTACGAACTCGCCGCCCTCCCCGGCAACCGCGGTGGGGGACGGATCGGCGTACTGGCGGAGCCGCTCCCACTGAAGCAGTTCGCGCAGCTGGTCGCGGACAAGTTGCCGCGGACCGAGCACGGGGTGCGGGTCTCGGGCGATCTCGAACGCCTGATCAGCAGCGTCGCGGTGGTCGGGGGAGCGGGCGACTCGGAGTTCGCCAAGGTGCGCGCGGCCGGCGTCGATGCCTACGTGACCGCCGACCTGCGGCACCACCCCGCGACCGAAGCGCAGGCGTACGACGGCGGCCCAGCCCTGGTCGACGTCGCCCACTGGGCCAGCGAATGGCCGTGGTTGCGGGACGCCGACCGCCTCCTGCGGCAAAACCTGGCGGCGCAAGGCAGTACCGTAGACACTCACATCTCGACGCTCTGCACCGACGCATGGAATCTGCGGCTCTGAGCGCAAACTGAACGAATTAAAGGAGCCGACCCTGAACGCCGAGCCCGCCGTCCAACGCCGTCTGCTGGACCTGCAGGATCTCGACCTGCAGCTGGATCAGGTCGCCCACAAGCGCAAGGCGCTGCCGGAGCACCAGGCTCTGGTCGAGCTGCTCGCGGAGAAGTCGGTGGTGGACCGGGAGTTGGTCACCGCTGACACCGAGGTCGGTGACCTGCAGCGTGAGCAGAAGAAGGCCGACAGTGATGTCGACCAGGTCCGCCAGCGCAAGGCGCGCAACCAGCAGCGGATCGACTCCGGCCAGATCACCTCGCCGAAGGACCTGGACAACCTGCAGCACGAGGTCGGCTCGCTGGAGCGGCGGATCTCGGCCCTCGAGGACGCCGAGCTCGAGGTGATGGAGAAGCTCGAGGCGGCCGAGGTCGTGCAGAAGGACCTGCGCGCCCGCGCCGAGGCGTTCGCCGGCCGGCAGGCCGAGCTGGAGAGCAGCCGGGACGCGTCGCTGAAGGAGCTCGACGAGCAGCGCGCCGGCATCAACGAGAAGCGTGCCGAGGTGCTGGCCGAGCTGCCCGAGGCGCTCGTCAAGCAGTACCAGCGGCTGCGTGAGCACAACGGTGGTATCGGCGCTGCGCCGCTGGTCGGCAAGCGCTGCATGGGCTGCCGGATGGAGCTTGCACCGTCGGATCTGAACGCGATGAAGGCGGCCGCGCCGGACGCCGTACTGCGCTGTGAAGAGTGCGGCCGGATCCTGGTCCGTACGCCGGAGAGCGCGGTATGACCTACACGCATGTGATCGTCGAGGCCGACGGAGGATCCCGGGGCAACCCCGGACCAGCGGCCTACGGCGCTCTCGTGCGCGACCCGGCGACGGGGGAGGTCATCGCGCAGGACGGCAAGACGCTCGGGATCGCGACCAACAACGTCGCCGAGTACTCCGGTTTGATCGCCGGACTGGAGCTGGCCGCGGAGTATGCGCCGGAAGCCTCGATCGAGGTGCGGATGGACTCCAAGCTGGTCATCGAGCAGATGGCCGGCCGCTGGAAGATCAAGCACCCGGATATGAAGCCGCTGGCGACCAAGGCACAGAGCCTCGCGCCGTTCGGCACCGAGTGGACCTGGGTGCCGCGCGCGCAGAACTCGGCCGCCGACGCCCTCGCGAACAACGCGCTGGACGGGATCCCGATCCCGATCAAGCCGGAGCCGGTCACGGCCAAGGTCGTCGTACCGAAGGAGCCGTCGGACCTGCAGAAGGCCTTGCAGGGTTGGGGCGCCCAGGTCGACCCGCCGACGCAGCTCATCTTCCTGCGCCACGGCGAAACGCCGTACACCGCCGAGAAGCGGTTCTCCGGTTCGACCGGCGAGAATCCGGGGCTCAGCGACACCGGTCGGTCTCAAGCAGCCGCTGCCGCCGAATACCTGGCCCTGCAAGGCGGTGTCGACGCGATCGTCACGTCGCCCTTGCTGCGGACCCGGCAGACCGCCGAGGTCGTCGCGACGCGGCTCGGTCTCGAGCTGACTGTGGACGACGGCTGGGTGGAGTGCTCGTTCGGTGACTGGGACGGACACACGTTCGCCGAGGTGCAGCAGAAGTGGCCCGACCAGCTGAGCGCGTGGCTGGAGACGACCACGGTCGCGCCGCCCGGCGGCGAGTCCTTCGACACCTGCGCCCGCCGGGCTCGCTCGGCCCGCGACGGCCTGCTCACCCGCTACCCGGGTAAGACCGTCGTGGTCGTCACGCACGTGACGCCGATCAAGCTGATGGTCCGCTCGGTCCTGCAGGCCCCGATGGCCTCCATCTTCCGGATGGAACTTCGCCCGGCCACCCTGACCGAGATCCACTGGTACGCCGACGGCCTCGCGTCCCTGCGCAGCTTCAACGTAGTCCCGTAGTTACTCTGACCTCATGCCATTGCAGAAGGTCAGGTTCGCGGACGATGTGCCGGAGGTGTTCCGGTCGTCGATGCAGGACATCCGCCGGGAGCTCGACGTACCGGCGGAGTTCCCGCCCGAGGTGGTGGCGGCGGCTCTGGCGGCCGGTACGGCGCCGCGGCTGCCGGCGCTTGATCGGACCGACCTGGAGTTCGTGACGATCGATCCGCCGGACTCGATGGACCTCGACCAGGCGCTGCACATCGAGCGCGCCGGCGACGGGTACGTCGTGCACTACGCGATCGCCGATGTCGCCGCGTTCGTCCAGTACGGCGACCCGATCGACGTCGAGACGCGTCGCCGCGGCGTAACGCTCTACGCCCCGGACAAGCGGACCCCGCTGCACCCGCCGGAGCTGTCCGAGGGCGCGGCCTCGCTGCTGCCCGACCAGGTGCGGCCTGCGCTGCTGTGGACAGTCCCGCTCAATGCGCGCGGCGAGAGCACCGGCGTGACCTGCGAGCGCGCGCTGGTGAAGTCGCGCGCCAAGCTCAACTACGCCGGCGTCCAGCAGGACCTCGATGCCGGTACGGCGTCGGAGTCGTTGCAGCTGCTGCGTGAGGTCGGCAAGCTGCGCGAGCAGCTCGAGCTCGAGCGCGGCGGCGTGAACCTGCCGATCCCCGACCAGGAAGTCATCAAGACGGACGACGGCTGGAGCCTTGAGTTCCGCGCGCCGCTCCCGGTCGAGGGCTGGAACGCGCAGATCTCGCTGCTCACCGGGATGGCCGCGGCCGAACTGATGATCAAGGGCAAGATCGGCATTTTGCGCACGCTGCCCGAACCGCGCGACGACCTGCGCAAGAAGCTCGGACACACCGCGAAAGCGCTCGGAATCGACTGGCCGCAGGAGACGACGTACGCCGAATTCATCCACGGACTCGATCCCAAGGTGCCGGCGCACGCGGCGATGCTCGCGGCCTGCACGGTGCTGTTCCGCGGCGCCGGCTACGTGACGTTCGCGGGGAGCGTGCCGGAGCATCCGCAGCACGCCGCGATGAAGGCTGAGTACGCCCATGTCACCGCACCGCTGCGGCGCCTGATCGACCGCTGGGCCGGCGAGATCTGCCTGGCGCTGTCGGCCGGGACCGAGGTGCCCGCGTGGGTGCGCGAGTCGATGGACGAGTTGCCGAAGCTCATGGAAGAGGCGGATCGCCGCGCCAACGCCTACGAGCGCGCGATCGTCGGCATGGTCGAGGCCGGTCTGATGGCCGACCAGGTCGGTGCCGAGTTCGACGGCGTCATCACCGACGTCGACGACCGCGAACCGAACCGCGGCATCGTCGTCCTCTCCGCGCACGCGGTCGAAGGGCGCGTCAGCGGTACGGCGGAGCTCCCGCTCGGCAAGCCGGTCCGCGTGAAGCTCGTCGAGGCCGACATCGTCAAGCGCAGCGTCGCCTTCGAACTAGTCCCGTAAGCTGCGTTAGTCGTTGAGATAGGCCTCGACCGCGGCGGTCGTGCGATCCAGGTCGCCGGTCGCCAGCAGGTCGATCAACGCACCCCGCAACATCGCCAGCACCCCGGTACGCCGTGCCTCCGCCGCAGGCGACCCGGGGTCCGGCTGACTCGCCTTGAGCAGTTCGAGCCAGTCCTCGACCGTCGACCGGCCGTAGTCCGCCCACGGCCCGTCCGGCACGACCAGCGACCGCCCGTACGCCTCGACCCAGAACGCCATCAGCGGCCGGCGTTCGGGCGCGGCCAGCCACGTCCACAGCTCCCGCGCGACCACGGTCAGCCCGGGCGGTTCGTCGTACTGGCTGTCGATGTGCTGGAGCAGGTCCAGCTCGTCGGTGCGGGCGCGGGCGAGCAATGCACGGATCAGGCCGTCCTTGCTGCCGAACAGGAACAGCAGCACCCGCGGACTCGAGCCGATCGCGGCCGCGAGCGGGCGGAGTGACAGGTCGGCCAGCCCGTGGTTCAGCGAGTACTCGTAGGCGCGCTCGAGCAGCTCCTGCTCGCGAGCGGAGGGGGTTTCTTTCAGGGTCGGCACGTGCCTAGTATGAACCACTGAAACAGTCGTGTCAGTGGATTGGATGGGTTCGATGATCAGGAAACTGGGGCTGCCGGGTGATCTGGGCTGGGTGGTCCAGTCGCACGCCGAGACCTATGCGGCCGAGTACGGCTGGGGCTTCGCCTACGAGACGCTGATCGCGCAGATTGTCACGGCGTACGCGACCGAGCACGACGAGACCCGCGAAGCCGCGTGGATCGCGGAGGTCGACGGCGAGCGGGTGGGGAGCATCTTCTGTGTGCGCGGCCCCGACGAGTCCACCGCCCAGCTCCGTCTGCTGCTGCTCACGCCGGCCGCCCGCGGTCGCGGCCTCGGCGCCGAACTGGTCGACACCTGCCTGGCCTTCGCGCGCGAGGCCGGCTACAAACGCATGGTCCTCTGGACGAACGATCCGTTGGTTGCCGCCCGCCACATCTACCTCGCCCGAGGCTTCCGCCTCACGGCCTCCGAGCCCCACAACGCCTGGGGCAACGAGCTCGTCGGCCAAACCTACGAACTCGACCTCTAGGACGGGCAGGCGGGGGCGCCGGGGGTGGGGGTGTTGCGGAGGGCGTGTGACAGGAACGTGGTGACGTAGCCGTTCTGGACGGTGAGCGCGCGCCGCGGTTCGATGCTGCCGAGGGGCAAGAACTTGCGCAGCGGCCAGGCCAGGTAGTAGACGCCGTAGTCGGTGAAGTTGAAGTGGCGGGTGTCCGGGATCGTGGCGCACCACGACGTGTTGGTGCTTGCCTTGAGCAACGACAACGCCGAGGACCGTCCGGCGTCCGACTTCGCGTCGGGGCCGCAGATGCTGGTGATACACGAATCGTCGGCGCCGAGCAGCAGGATGGGCGCCTGCACGCCCTTCTTCACCGCTTCGCCGTACTGGGTGCCGTCGAGGTCCGCCGCGGCCGCGCACCGTTGATCCGTGCGGCAGGCCTCCAGCGACGCGGCCCCACCGAAGGAATGGCCGACGTACGCCGGCCCGAACGCGGTGTCGGCACTGTCGGGGAGCTCCTTGGCCACCTGGGTCGCCGCGAACCGGGCGTCGGCAGCCCAGAGGGTGACGAGGTGGTCGGCCGCCGCGATCGCGCCCGGTGAGTTGTCGCCGAGGTTCGACGGGTTGGCGGCCGGCATGCTCTCGACGGTTCGGCCGTCCAGCACGGTGAGGTTCGCGCTGTACGTCGGTGTCACGCCGGCGACGAGGTAGCCGTGGCTGGCGAGATCCTCGGCGAGTGCGGCGTACATCGGCGCGGAGAATCCCATCCCCGGCAGCAGAACCACCACCGGGAACCGGCCGGGCGCGACCGCCGCGTGATCCAGTGCCGGGTCGTGCAGGCCGTCGAACGGCCCCTCCAGAATGGACACCGGTGCCTTCAGCTGCAGTCCGCTCCACTGGCCGGGGGCGTAGGCAACCTTCCGGCCGGTCACGCCCTTGGCAACCGGGTACCAGACCCACACCGCCAGCTTGCGCGGACCGGCGACGTACGGGTCCTTGCGGGCGGTGTCGGTCCACTCGAACGTCTGCCGGCCGACCTGGAACTGGCCGGTCGGAGTCGGCAGTGAGACCGGTTCGGAGCGCTGCACGAGTACCCAGCCGACGTACCCACCGCCGCCGACGAGCACCACCAGCACCAGGATCACGATGCCGGTCCGCATCCTTCGCAAACCTCTGCGAGCCATCGGCCTCACCCCTTCAGCTAGCGGACACGTCCTGTCCGCTACTTAGTCGATGCTGGTGGACATGAACAAGAACCCGGGTGGTAAGTCGACCGTCACGCCGTACATCGTCGTTCGCGGCGCAGAGCAGTTTCTCGCATTTGTGGAGCAGACGTTCGACGTGCGCGCTTCCGGGCGGTTCCCGAATCCGGACGGGACGATCGGCCATGCTGAGATCACGGTAGGCGAGTCGGTGCTGATGACGTTCGACGCCCAACCCGACTGGCCGGCCACGCCGAGCTTCCTCAGTGTGTACGTCGATGACGTCGACGCAACGCTGGACCGGGCGGTGGCGGCCGGTGGCACGGTGGTGACCGAGCTGATGGAGTCGCGGATCACCGGCGATCGTGGCTGCCGCGTGAAGGACCCGGTCGGCAACATCTGGTGGCTGCAGACCCATGTGTACGACGTCGATCCCGCCACGATCGGCGCGGTCTTCGCCGACCCGGCCGAGGCGACGAAGATGCAGTACGCGCAGGAGTCCTTCGCGGAGGAGATGCGCAGCCGCGCCTAGATCCAGGGGAGTGCTGACCGCTCGGTCCAATATTCCTCCGGCTGCTGGACGAACTCGGCGAGCGGTCCTTCGGTGCGGAAGGCGAGGTTGCTCTCGAGCTGCTCGGCGGTCGTCGCGCCGCTGAGCACGACATCGGCCCACGGTTGCGCGGCCGCCGTACCGATCGCGAGTGCGTCCGGCGCGATGCCGTGCTGCCGGGCGAAGGCGTTGAACGGGGTCTCGCCCGCCTTCGCAGTGAGTCGGCCGTTGGCGACGGCTTCTTTCACCAGCACGAACCAGCCGGCGTCGTGTGCTTCGGCGAGCGCGGCGCCGGCCGAGGTCTCCAGCACGTTCCAGGTGGACTGGACCGCTGTGAATGGTCCATCGAGCTCCAGCGCCTTACGCAACGCGGCGGCCTGCTGCGGTCCGCTGGTCGACAACCCGACCCGTACGCCGCTGTCGGCGAGCTCGCGGAGCCGGTCCAGCAACTTCTCGTCGCCGAGCGCGGGACTGTCCGTCGTGAGGCTGTGGACGAGATAGAAGTCCGGCGCGCCGCCCAAGGCCTGCACGGTCTCCGGCCACTGCCGCTCGAACGTCGCGAGCCCGTGGTCCTTCACCTCGTGCGTCTCGGCATCGTGCCGCCAGTCCGCGACGTACGTGTAGCCCCACTTGGAACCGACGGTGAGCTGGGCACGACGTTCCGGAGTCAGCCACTCGCCGAGAAACACTTCGGCAAGCCCGTACGAACGGGCGGCGTCGAAGTAGCGAACGCCCGCCCGCCACGCCTGCTCGAGCAGTTCGTGCGTGCGTTGCCGCAGATCGTCGACGGCCCGTCCGGCCGGCAGATCCTCGTCGTGACCGAGATTGATGTACCCCGGCCGCCCGAGCGCCGCGAGCCCCAAACCGATACGTGCTCCCATACCTTCGATCGTAGATGTCGGCGGCAACAACCCGGGAGACGCGCCGGATCGCAAGGCGCGAGGTGGCGTTTGTCGTCTAGCGTTTTGTGGTGTGAGTGAATCTCGGTTGCCACCTCCAGGTACCGTCGTCCGCCGGACGACGGCTCGTGTGCTGCCGGTGCGTCCGGACGGCAAAGTCCTGTTGCTGCACGGCTGGGATCCGCTGAAACCCGAGGTTCCGTACTGGTTCACGATCGGCGGCGGTGTCGAGGCCGGCGAGTCGGTCGCGGACGCCGCGTGCCGGGAGCTGCGCGAGGAAGTCGGCATCGTGCTGCCCGTGGAAGCGCTCGGTGTGCCGGTCGCGAAGAACACGATCGAGTTCGAGTGGGGCGGCGCCCGGATGATTCAGCAGCAGACGTTCTTCGCGGTCGCGGTCGACACTGTCGACGTCACGTTCGCGAACCAGGAGGAGCTGGAGCTGCAGACGATCAGCGCGCACGGCTGGTGGTGGGGTGACGACCTCGAGGCGACCGGCCAGGCCGCCCACGTCACGATCCCGGGCATCCTCCGGCAGGCGTCCGACGCGATCGTCCTGCGCCGCGCGTCCTGAGACCGGTCAGCGCGACCGGGCCTCTTTCAAAACCTTCTTCGGCACCTTTTTGTCGACCTTGTAGTGCGTCCGGTCCAACCGCTCGGCGCAGCCGGCATCGGCGAGCCGCTTCAGGACGACCGGGCACTTCTTGCACCTCGGCTTGTCCTTGCAGCACTTCTTCTTCGCGGTCATCTCCGGCACCAGGCGAGCGTAGGTGAGGCAAACCTAACTGTCTAGTTGAGTGAGCAGTGATCGTGTCGGACGTCACGTCAGCTGTCCGCTGAGTACCGCCCGCGCCCCGACCAGTGATGGGCCGTACCACGTCAGGTGCCGTCCGGAGACGCACTTCGCGGGCTGCCGAAATGCCTCCGGCCCGTCCTCGGGAGTAAACCGATAAGGCTCGTCCGGCAACACCGCGACGTCGTGCGGCGGTAATGCTTCGGGGTCGAACCGCGGATAGCGTTCGGCGGATTCCGCGAACACGTTGTCGACGCCGATTCGCGCCAGCAGATCACCGGCGAACGTGTCCCGTCCCAACGCCATCCACGGCCGTCGCCAGATCGGTACGACGGCACGGCGTCGCGGACCGGTGTACGGCGTACTCCACACTTCGCGGGCATCACGCAACCACTGCGGTACGTCGCCGGTGATCGCGACGAGCAGTTCGTCGAGTTGATCAAGTGCTTCGTCGACTGTCGCCGGTGACGTCATCCACACCTCGATGCCGAGTGCGCGCAACGCGTCGACATCGACGGCGCGATTCTCTTCGGCGTTGGCGATCACCAGGTCCGGTGCGAGTGCTTCGATGCGTTCGAGGTCAGGGTTTTTCGTGCCGCGAACGCGCGTCACGTCGAGCTCTGCGGGACGTGTGCACCAGTCCGTCGCACCGATCAACAGGTGTGCGTGCGTGACGGCGATCGACTCCGTCAACGACGGCACGAGACTGACGATTCGCATCGTTCCCACTCTCCGCTCGAACTCTGTTGCCGACGACAACACTGCGCCGAACGGCCCTTCGACACGAACTTTGCGCGCGTGTCGTGAAGAAATTCTGGCCGCACTTCGGCCGCTCCGCGGTGCGGTGGAAACCCTTCTGCACAACGCTTTTCGGCAAATCGCCGGACTTTTCTCCGTGCGCCGCCTTGACGGAGAAGTGTTTCGGGTGCTTTACGAAGGCACCAAGTGTTGTCATCATCTTAGACGTCGAGGAATCCACCGTGGTTTTCCTCAGCCGCACAAGGAGGCAGAAGTGCCAGCCAAGAAGGCAGCCGCAGGGAAGGCGACAGCCAAAAAGGCTTCTCCCGCCAAGAAGACTGTCGCGAAGAAGACCACCGCCGCGAAGACGACGACCGCGCGGAAGGTTGCAGCGAAGAAGACAGTCGCCAAGAAGGTGAGTGCGGCCAAGAAGACCGCCACCAAGAAGACGGTAGCGAAGAAGGCCCCGGCGAAGAAGGCCACCGCCACCAAGACTGTCGCGAAGAAGGCGCCGGCCAAGAAGGCCACCGCCAAGAAGACTGTGGCCAAGAAGGCTCCGGCCAAGAAGGTCACTGCGAAGAAGACCGTGGCGAAGAAGGCCCCGGCCAAGAAGGTCGCCGCGAAGAAGACCGTCGCGAAGAAGACCACCGCCAAGAAGACGGTGGCGAAGAAGGCTCCGGCGAAGAAGGTCGCTGCCAAGAAGACGGTCGCGAAGAAGGCCCCGGCCAAGAAGGTCGCCGCCAAGAAGGCCCCCGCGAAGAAGACCGTTGCCAAGAAGGCACCGGCGCGGAAGGTCGCGGCGAAGAAGGCTCCGGCCAAGAAGACGGTCGCCCGCAAGGCCCCGGCCCGCAAGGCCCCGGCTCGTAAGGCACCCGCGCGGAAGGCGCCGGCCCGTAAGGCCGCTGCCCGCTGATTCCGTACCCGAAAACCCGAAGGGCACCACCGTCACGGTGGTGCCCTTCGGTGTTTCAGTCGTCTTCCCAGTCCTTGTTCTGCTTCTCCCAGGCTTCGTTGCGTTCCTGGGCTATTTCCAGCGCCCGGGCCGCTTCTTCGGGTGAGCTGTAAGGACCGAGCCGGTCGCCCGACTTGGCGCCTTGGTACGGCTCGACCTGACCGGTCGTGGTGTTGTAGTACCACTCGTTGCTGTGATCGTCGCTCTTGGCCATGACCACCTCCCTACTAAGATGTTCCCACCATGTCGATCCTCACTCCCGGCAGCATCTCGCCACGCCGCGAAGTTCCTGCCGCCATTCCGCGCCCTGAATACGTCGGCAAGCCGGCCCCGACGCCGTACGACGGTTCCTACGTGACAGCGCCGGAGCTGATCGCGAAGATGCGGGTCGCGAGCAAACTCGCCGCGCAGGCGCTGCAGGCCGTCGGCGAGGCCGCGAAGCCCGGGGTGACCACCGACGAGCTCGACGCCGTCGGCCACGAGTATCTGGTCGAGCGCGGTGCGTACCCGTCGACGCTGGGCTACCGCGGCTACCCGAAGTCGTTGTGCACCTCGGTCAACGAGGTGATCTGCCACGGCATCCCCGACGACCGCCCGCTCGAGGACGGCGACATCCTCAACGTCGACATCACTGCGTTCATCGACGGCGTGCACGGAGACACCAACGCGACGTTCCTCGTCGGCGACGTGGACGAGGAGAGCCGCCTGCTGGTCGAGCGCACGCACGAAGCGCTGATGCGCGGTATCAAGGCCGTCAAGCCCGGTCGTCAGGTCAGCATCATCGGCCGGGTCATCGAGTCCTACGCCAAGCGCTTCGGGTACGGCGTCGTCCGCGACTTCACCGGCCACGGCATCGCGACGTCGTTCCACTCCGGCCTGATCATCCCGCACTACGACGACGAGCGGTTCGACGACGTCA
Source organism: Kribbella sp. NPDC005582 (assembly GCF_040605415.1). NCBI lineage: Bacteria > Bacillati > Actinomycetota > Actinomycetes > Propionibacteriales > Kribbellaceae > Kribbella > Kribbella sp. NPDC005582. Next base: position 229,973 of record NZ_JBEXCU010000004.1, on the reverse strand, counting down.
TCGAGCCCGGCATGACGTTCACCATCGAGCCGATGCTCACCCTCGGCACCTACGACTACGACCTCTGGGACGACGGCTGGACCGCCACCACCAAGGACAAGTCGCGCACCGCGCAGTTCGAGCACACGCTCGTCGTCACCGACACCGGCGCCGAGATCCTCACCTTGCCGTGAACGTCACGACGTACGAGCGGGAGCATCTCGCCGGCGTCGTCGCGTTGTGCGAGGCCGAGGGCTGGCCGAGCTTCGGCGCCGACCTCGACCGCGCCCACGCAACCCTGACCGCCCCTGGTGTGACGAGTGTCGTCGCCCTCGACGGCGACCTCGTGATCGGGTTCGCGTATCTGCTCAGCGACGGCCACATCGCGTCGTACCTGTCGATGATGGCGACCCACGCGGACTACCGACGCCAGGGTGTGGGGCGCGCGCTCATCGAGTTCGCGCACCCCCGCACCGGTGCTCAGCGCATCGATCTCGTCACCGACACCGCAGAGGACTTCTACAAGTCCTATGAGCACCACCGGACGTTCTCAGGATTCCGCATCTACCCCTGAGCTGTTGCTGATGAAGGCGGCGAGGTCTGCGGACTGCTGGACGCGGGACTCGTCGTGGACGTACATCATGTGGCCGGCCGGGTAGTACTTGACCTCGATGTTGTCCGTGAGCTCGCGCGGGATCTTGAGCCGGGCAAGCGTGTGCTCGGTCGCGAAGTACGGCGTGGCGCCGTCGTAGTGTCCGGAGGCCACGTGGACCTTCAGGTGCGGGTTGGTGCGAAGTGCTTCGGCGAGCTTGTCGGCGACGGTGATGTGCTGGCCCTCGAACTCCTTGAAGGACCAGTTCTTCGCCGCATCCCAGCTCAGCGTCTCGTACGGCAGATCGTTCTCGTAGCCGAGCTCGACGCGCACGTAGTGGTTCAGAGCGGCGCTGTACGGGCCGATGATCGCGGCGAACGACGGATCGTTGCTGGTGGCGTCGATCGCATAGTCGACCTCCCAGCCGGTGAAGCGCCCGTCGAGCCGACCGACCGTAAGGCGTTGCGCGCGCAGCAGTTCGGTGTAGAACCGCTGATGCTCGATCCGCAGGTCAACCCGGTCGATGTAGTCCTCGCTCAACCCGGTCAGTGCGGCCAGCCGGGTGACCACCTCGGCGCGGTAGTCGTCCGGGATGCGGTTGCCCTGGGCAAGCGCATTCGGGTACCGCCCGGCGGCGAAGCGCTCGGCGTCGGCGAGCAGCTCCTCGAGGCTCCGGTCCGGGATCAGCCCGTGGTAGTGCGCGATCGCGGCGTACGTCGGCAGGAACAGCGTGTACGGCAGATCGTTGCCGGGGGAGAAGTCCAGCGTGCCGAACTCCAGCACCGCCGAGATCAGCATCACGCCGTTCAGGTACATCCCGTACCGCGTTTGCAGATGCGCGGCCAGTCCCGCGGCCCGCGTCGTACCGTAGGACTCACCGGCGAGGAACTTCGGCGAGATCCAGCGCCCGTTCCGCGAGGTCCACAGCCGGATCACCTCGCCCACGGACTCCAGGTCGCGCGTGAAGCCGTGGTACTCGCCCGGCTTCTCACCCTCGACCGCCCGCGAGAACCCGGTCGCGACGGGGTCGATGAAGACCAGGTCGCTGTGCAGCAGCAGGCTCTCGTCGTTGTCCACCAGCTTGTACGGCGGCGCCGCCACCGACCCGGCGTCACCGGAAACGACCCGGCGTGGTCCGAGCAGCCCAAGGTGCAGCCAGATGCTCGACGACCCCGGCCCCCCGTTGAACGCGAACGTCACCGGCCGCTCGGCCGCATCGGCGTCGTCCAGCGTGTAGGCGGTCAGGAACACCTCCGCCTTCGGCTTGTACCCGTCGAACTTGCCGTCGGTCAGCACCTCTTCCCGCAGCACGACCCGCCCGGTGGTCGCGGTGTACCGCAGCTCGCGACCACCGATCGTCAGGGTGTGCCGGGTCGCCACCAGATCGTCCACCGGAGTCGCCGGCTTCTTCTCCTCGGTGGCCTTCTCAGTACTCTCGTCCGTCATGCCCAGCACCCTAAAGGGTGCTGCCTAGCTGAGCGTGAAGCTGTCCACGTCGAACAGCGAACCCGATCCACCACTGAAGGTGAGGAACAGCGCGCCCGTGCCGGGAGTCAACGTCGTCGAAACGGTCTGGAAGCTCTCCCAGCCGCCAGTCACCGGTACGGCGACCGTCCCGAGCACCGGCCCGCTCGCCGAGCCGGAGCGGATGCGAATCGTCCCGCCCGCACCGCCCGACGAAATCCGGGCACTGAAGGACGTGGCACCGGCGAGGTTCACCTGGGCGTAGCCGGCCCAGTCGCCGTTGTCGATGTAGCCGAGCGTCCGCCCGCCGCTGGCGCCGTTGTGCGGCGCCACCTGCACGCCTGACTGCGACGTGAACGCCTCACCCTCAATGGAGGTCACCGGCGGCGTCGACGTCGCTCCAGCGGCGTACTGGATGCCTCCCAGCAGGTGCCGGCGGAACGCGGTGTCGGCGTACGACTCGATCGTGTGCCCGAAGCCGGTGTAGAACGAGCGACCCGAGCCCTGGGCGTGGTACCAGGCGATCGGATGGTCGCCCATGTTCCCGCCGCTGTACGTCGACTCGTCCAGGTTGATCAACACGTGCACGTTCGGCCGCGGGTTGGTCGAGTAGTTGTACAGCTCGTCCGTCCGCACCCACGTCGTACCGAGGTGAGCGGTGGACGGATGCGTGCGGTCCTCGACCCGGGCGGTCACCTGCTGGATCGCCGGATGACTGTTGAACCACGCGCCGACCAGTTGCCCGTAGAACGGCCAGCTGTACTCCGTGTCCGCGGCGGCGTGCACACCGACGTACCCGCCACCGCCGTTGATGTACGACTCGAACGCGGCCTGCTGGGTGTCGTTGAGAACGTCGCCGGTCGTGCTCAAGAACACCACCGCCTTGTACGCCGCCAGCGAGGCCGCGGTGAACACGTTGCTGTCCTCGCTCGCGGTCACGGTGAACCCGTTCGCGGCCCCGAGCTCACGGATCGCCTGGATGCCCGCCGGGATCGAGTCGTGCCGGAAGCCGGCCGTCTTGCTGAACACCAGCACCTGGTACGGCGCCGCGAACGCGGGCAGGTTGTTCGCGCCGGCGACCAGTAGCCCACCGGCGATCAGTGCGGTACGACGTGTGAAAGTAGTCATGGCCAGCTCCTCAGGGAGTCACGGTGAAGGTGTCGACGTCGTAGAGATTTCCGGCGCCGCCGACGAAGGACAGGAACAACGGACCACTCGCTGCCGCGTTCAACGTGGTGGAGACGGTCTGGAAGTTCTCCCACCCACCAGTCACCGGTACGGCGACCGAACCGAGCAGCGTGCCGGTCGCGGAGCCGGCGCGGATCTGCAGCGTGCCGCCCGACCCGCCCGACGAGACGCGTGCGGTGAAGCCGTGCATTCCGGCGGTGCTCACTCCGGAGTACCCGGCCCAGTCGCCGTTCTCGATGAAGCCGACCGTCGCGCCGCCACTGGCCGAGCCGTGCGCGGCCGCCTGGACGCCGGACTGCGATGTGAACGCCTCACCCTCGGTCGTGCTGCCGCCCGAGGTCGACGTGTTGAAGGTGAAGGCATCGACGTCGAAGAGATTGCCCTGACCGGTGACGCCCTTGAAGACGAGGAACAGGTTGGTCGTCCCGTTCGGCTTATTGGTGAGGTTGGCCGTGACGTTGGTGAAGGTGTCCCAGCTGCCGGTCGGAGCCACGGTCGCAGTCCCCATCAGCGCACCGGTCGCCGACCCCGCGCGGATCTCGAGCGTCCCACCAGGACCGCCCGACGAGACGCGTGCCGTGAACGAGGTGGCGTTGCCGATGGCGTAGGGCTGGAAGGAGATCCAGTCGCCGTTGTCGACGTACCCGGCCGTCTTCCCGCCCTCGGCGGTCGCGTGATCGGCCAACTGGATACCGGACTGCGCCGAGAAGTGCTCGCCTTGGCGGTGCCGCGGCTGCAGCTTGTGCTTGTCGGTCGAGGTCAGCCCGCCCTTGTCCGTGTACGACGCGGTGAAGACGCCGTACACGTTGGCCGCCGGATCGTGTTCACCGTCGACCGGTACGGCGATCGATCCGCTGCAGCCGGTCTTGGACGTGATCTCGTGTTCGTGGGCGTCGTGGCCGAGCAGGTACGTCACCTTCACCTTGGAACAGTCGATCGTGCCGTCCTCCGGATCGCTGACGGTCACCTGGAACGGAACGGTGTCGCCGAACGAGAACAGCTGTCCGTCAGCCGGTGTGGTGAGCGTGACCGTTGGTGCGGTGTTGCCGACGCTGATCTGGACATTGGCCGATCCCGTCAAGCCGGTCGGGTCCGTGACGGTCAGCGTCGCGGTGAAGTTGCCGGCCGTGTTGTACGTGTACGACGGGTTGGCCTGGGTCGACGTACCGCCGTCGCCGAAGGTCCAGCGGTAGGTCAGCGCGCCACCCTCAGGGTCCGAACTGCCGGCGGAGGAGAACGCCACGGTGAGCGGGCGCCCGCCGGAGGTCGGCGTACCGGAGGCTTTGGCGACCGGGTTGCGGTTCTGTGCGCCGATGTACTCGATCCGCCACAGCGCCTGGTTGTTGCTGCCGGTGCCGTAGTCGAGCACGTACAGAGCGCCGTCGGGGCCGAAGGCCATGTCCATCACCTGGGTGCCGTTCCAGGGGAACGCGCCGATGTCGCCGACGCCGCCGCTGCCGGTCACCTCGATCGCTTTGATCCACTGGCGCCCGAGTTCCCCGGCGAAGTAGCGGCCGTTCAGTGACGCGGGGAACTTCACCGGCGAGTTCAGGTTGGCGTCGTACCGGTAGACCGGGCCGCCCATCGGCGACTCCGATCCGCCGTTGCCGAACTCGGGCGGCGTACCGGCGTCACCGGCGTACCGGATCCAGGCCGGCTGGGCCGGCGGGAGCGTGGTGCGGCCGGTGTTGCGGAAGGAGTTGTTGGTGACTCCGCTGGCGCAGTTGAACTTGGCGCCGGACGGGCCGCTGGGGAACTGGTAGTCGTTGTAGGTCTCGGTCGTGGTGTTTGTGCCTGTGCAGTAGGGCCAGCCGAAGTTGCCCGGTGCGGTGATGCGGTCGAACTCGACCTGACCGTTCGGTCCTCGGTTCGGGTCGGTGACGCCGGCGTCCGGGCCGTAGTCGCCGAGGTAGACGATGCCGGTCGCCTTGTCGACACTCATCCGGAAGGGGTTCCGGAAGCCCATCGCATAGATCTCCGGTCGGGTCTGCGCGGTCCCTGGTGCGAACAGGTTGCCGGACGGGATCGTGTACGTCCCGTCAGCCTGCGGTTTGATCCGCAGTACCTTCCCACGCAGGTCGTTGGTGTTGCCCGCAGTGCGCTGTGCGTCGAACTGTGGGTTGCGGCTGGTCCGCTCGTCGATCGGCGTGTAGCTGTCGGACTGGAACGGATTGCTGTCGTCGCCGGTGGTCAGATAGAGGTTGCCGGCGGCATCGAAGTCGAGATCGCCGCCGACATGGCAGCACTGGCCGCGATCGTTCGGTACCCGCAGCACAATCTTCTCACTGGCGAGATCGAGGGTGTTGTTGGTGGCGAGGACGAATCGCGAGAGATGCAGTTCACCCTTCCACGCGTCCCAGTCGGCCTGCGTGCCGTCGGTCGGCGCATCGCCGTCAGGCGTGTTCAGGCGAGGGGAGAAGTACAAGTAGACAAAGCGGTTTGTGGCGAAGTTCGGATCGACCGCGACGCCTTGAAGACCTTCCTCGTCGTGGGTGTAGACGTTGAGTTTGCCGGCCAGGCTCGTCGTACCGTTGACGTCGGTGATCCGGACCGAGCCGTCGCGTGCGGTGTGGATGACGGAGCGGTTCGGCAGTACAGCCAGCGACATCGCTTCGCCGAGCTCGTTGCCGCCGCTGGCGAGCGAGATCTGCTGGTAGTCGCCGGGTGGGATCGTCGACCCCGCTTGGGCACTCGCAGTGAGACCCACTGCGGCGGTCATGACGGCGGCGATCGTCAAGGAGATCCGCCGAATGCCTTTCTTCCTCATAGCGTTCTCCTTCAGTTGTTGATCAGGTCGAACGATTCCCAGGGACCGATCGCCGTTCGGTTGGCGATCAGGGCGGCCGCGCCACCGTTCTCGGCACAGACGAGATTGCTGTTGATCTGCGCGCGGAAACTGACCGTCCCGTCGCCGTTGTGGATCAGCTGGAAGGTCTCCCACGACCCGACGGCCGGGTTCTTGGCGAGCAGGGGTGCCGCACCCGCGTTGTCGGCGGCAACGAACAGGTTGTTCGCGCGGGCCTTCAACGAGACGTTGCCGCCGCCGAGATCCGCCATCTCGAACTGCTGCGCCGTACCGATCGTGGTGCTGTCCGCGATCAGCGGCGTACCGGTGCCGGCGGTGACGTACTTGCCGTTGGCCCGGGCTCGGAGGCTGATCGTGCCTGTCGGCGTGGCCTTCGGGAGGCCGATCGTTGCCTTGTCGTAGCGCCGGGCCGCGGTGGCCGGCGTACCGGTCAGTGCTTGGAAGGGTTGGATCGCCGAGCCGGTCTTCTCCACCAGGTAGGACCGGCCGGCTTGTGCCGGGATGGTGAGGGTGGGGCTGGTTTGTGGTGCTACGACGGTCGCTCGGGTCTGTCCGTCGACGACGATGACGCTTTGCCCCGGCCAAGGATTCCGTACGGCGAGTTGCTGGTTCGCGCCGGACGTGATCGCGACGGTGGTCGGCGTACCGGCGGTGATCTGGACGTGGACTTTGGATTTGTGGCCAATGGCAACCGTTCCTTCGCCGGTCCAGTCGCTCGGCCAGGCCGGGGCGATCCGCAGCAGACCGTCGTAGTCCTGCGCAAGCGCCTCCGGTACGGCGACGGCCAGCACACCCGACTGCTCGATGTAGGGCTCGGCGGCCGGTTGGGCGGTGAAGCTCGCCAGGCCGGACGGGTAGACCTGGAACCGCCTGATTGCCGCCAGCAACGAAGACTTCACCTCGGTCGCCAGCCCGAGTCGCGCGGCGTGGAGAGCGTCGTAGCTCCAGGTGTGGCTGTTGACGTAACTCCGCGCGGTGAACGTCCGGCGGCCGAGCGCGGAGTTGTCACCGATCAGGTTGAACGGCCAGACCGCTTCCAGACCGATGTTCTCGGAGTTGCGCCGCTGCGCAGCGGGTTGGGTGGACGGTCCGATCATGGTGTTGCCGTTGGCATCGTCGGCCGGCGTCAGGAGCTGCGTCTGCGTGGCCGTGTCGGTTCGCGGAAGGGTTTGGATCTTCGGGATCGCCGCGTTGAGCTGGCTGACCAGCGCAGAGTCGACGTTGAGCAGCTGCGCGGCTTTCACGGCGACCGGGAAGAACGACTGCATCGCCGCCACATCCGTGGTGGGATCGGTGACGTCCCACTGGGTCTCGTGGGCGTTCGACCTGGTGTGCAGCTTGCCGTCCGAGCCGGTGGTCGCGTGCGACAGCAGGAACTGCGCCGCACCTTTGATCAACGGGTAGTTGGCTTGCAGAAAAGCGCGGTCGTCGGTCATCCGGTAGTGCTCCCAGACCCAGAGGCCGACCTCCGCTCCGGTGGTGACGTTGAGCGAGTTCCACATCGGCGGGATCGTCGAGTCGCAGGAGGCGTTGTCGGTGCCGCCGTTGTAGGTGCCGTTGCCGTTGAACCGCATCGTCTCCGGGACGCAGAGGCCTTGTTTGCCAGGCATGTGCGCGCTGGTCCAGGCCGCGATCGCGTCTCGGTTGTCGTTGTAGAGGCGGAACATCGGGTCGTTGAGGCTCGGTAGTCCGGCCGCGAGGTTGGCGGCCACCTGCATTCGCAGGTTCCAGAACCAGTAGCCGGCCGGGTACCAGTCACGCTTGTCCTGGGAGAACGTGAACAGGTCGGCGACCCCGGCCTGCGATCCCGGCAGGACACCGCGACTCTGTGCCGCGCTCGCGTAGAGGAAGATCGTCCGCAGATTCTCGACGTAGTCACCGGTGCCGTCGGCCGAGCTGATCTTGATCAAGCCGGCCGAGCTCCAGTAGTTGTGCCACCACTGCAGATGCGCGTTCCGTACTTCGCCTTGCGCGGCACCGTTGAGTACCGCGTTCGTGGTGGCGATCGAGTCTCCGCCGGTCCAGGTCGGTGCGGCGACGACGACTCGGAACGAACCGTCGGTGTTGGGTTGGAAGGTGACCTGACCGGTGAGGTTGTTCGGCGTATTCGCAACGACGTTGCGACCGCCGGCAGTGAGTCCGGCGAGCGATCCGAAGGTGCGGCCGGACGCGCCGGCGCCCGCGTTGTCCACCCAGGTTTCGGCGAGGGCCGCCGTACTGCCGGAGGCTCGGGCCTGGGGCGCGCGTCCGCTCCACAGCTTCACCTGGGCGGTTTGCGTGCTGTTCGGATCGGCGCCGGTGACGTCGACGACGAGCTGCTGGGTGTCGGCCCGGACAAAGGCGGTCATGGTCATCCCACCGCCCGCCTGCCGCAGCATCCCGTCGTACAGGTCGAGAGTGGCGGTGAAGTCGGGCGCGCCGGTGAGCCTCGCCAGTCCCGGGATCACCAGGTGACCAAGGGACTTCCGGTCGGGGAACGTGTCGGTGCGATTGAGTTGGGCGGTGAATCCGTCGGCCGCCCAGACCGCCGCGCCGAGCGCGCCGTTGCCGAGCGGCAGCGATTCGGCCGGTACGGCGTTGGGTCGCTGCAGGACGATGTCGGAGCGCCGGACCAGGTTCGGGGTGTCGACGACGAACGTGCCGTCGCGCCAGGCCGTCGTACCGGATGCTGCGGTTGCTGGTTCGCCGGGTACGAGGATCGTGGCGGTCAGCAGCAGTGCGAGAAGGATCCTGAGCTTCGGCCGAATTCTGGGCAGGGGTAAGCGCACGAGGACGTGCATCGGACCTCACTGGAATGCTGGGGCGGACCCATCGGCCGGGTGCGGGGCGAACCCTGGGTGCTATCGGATATTTCCTGCCGCGGAGCGTCACGTCAAGACTTCGTTGGGCGACCAGCCGAAGTTTTCGCCAACTTCTTGCACGAATCCGCCCATATTTTGCATCCCCCCGGCTCCTCCCGCCCGCCCAGGCGCCATCTGCTGGGGGGACCCATCAGGTGGTGGGTTCTCCACCGGCATGCGGCTCAGGAACCCACACTGTGGGGGGTGAACCCACCCGCGCGCGGGTGCGCGGAGGTGCGGCGGGTGGGAATTAGAGTGTGCGGATGGCGACGATCTTCCATCTCGCGTTTCCGGATCAGTGGGCGGCGGCCGAGGAGGCCGGCTGCTACCGCTGGTCGACGCGAGGCAAGTCTCTCGACGACGGCGCGACCTTCATCCACGCCTCCCGGCACGACCAGGTCGCGATGGTGGCCAACTTCGTCTACGACGACGTGCCCGGCCCGCTCAGCCTGCTCGTGATCGACACCGAGCGGCTGATCTCGGCGCTCTGCGACGAGGACCTGGACGGGATCGGCATCACCTTCCCGCACATCTACGGCCCGCTGAACCTGGACGCCGTCGTCGACGTCCGCCCGTACGAGCGCGGCCCCGACGGCCGATGGCCGGAGGTCGCCGCCGAAGCCGTATCCTGAACACGGAACGGGTCGGTCGGGCGATCGCGTCGCCCACGCGAGTGGGCGCCGAGGAAAGTCCGGACTCCACAGGGCAACGTGGTGGGTAACGCCCACCCGGGGCAACCCGCGGGACAGTGCCACAGAGAACAGACCGCCAGCGGCTTCGGTGAACCCCGTGGTTCACCGAGGTGCGGGTGAGGGTGAAACGGTGGTGTAAGAGACCACCAGCTCCCCAGGTGACTGGGGAGGCTAGGTAAACCCCACGTGGAGCAAGGCCAAGAAGGACGACGGGCAACCGCCGTCCGCGCGAGCGTCCGAGGGCTGCCCGCCCGAGCTCGCGGGTAGGCTGCTAGAGGCGGCTGGCAACAGTCGTCGTAGATAGATGATCGCCGTAACAGGATCCGGCTTACGGACCGACCCGTTCCTTCTCTTCACCCGGTACGCCGCGCGCTGCCGCGCGGTGTGCGGGCTCATCGCCCGCGTCCCCGCGTGCGGGCTTCGCCCTGGCCCACCCTGGGTTCCTCCTGCAGGCTGCCGCCTGCGGATGCGCGGCTGCCGCCGCACGCGTGCCGGCTTATCGCCGGCGGCCCCGCGTGCGGGCTTCGCCCTACACGCTCCCCCTCCCACCCTGGGTTCAGTTGCAGGCTGCCGCCTGCGACATGCGGCTCCGCCGCGGTCTCGACGCTGCCGCCCCGGGTGCGTGCGGGCTTGTCGCCCGCTTCCGCGCGTGTGGGCTTCGCCCTTCACGCTTCCCGCCCGCCCTCGATCCGGTTGCAGGCTGCCGCCTGGGACCGGCGGCTACCGCCGCCGACCTGCGCTGCCGCGCTGGTGCGTCGCGGAGGTCGAACGCGGCTGCGGACCGCCGGCACTCACTAACCGTCGAAAATCCGTCCGAGGCGTCGACCGTCACGCCTGCATCTAAGGTGCAGGGCGTAGTTGATCAGTGGCTCAGCTCCGCTGGAGCTGCGGACCGCCACCACTCCACAACTGCAGTCGGCGACGGCAGCTGAGCGTGAGTGCAGCCCGCCAACCTCACTTGTGGAGCGCTGCAGGTTCGGGGGAGGGCGGCGATGAGCCGCTGGCGGATGTGCGATGGCGGGTCGCCTCGGTCGGACTGCCGCAGCGGGATCGCCAGCACTTTGCGACTGCTTCGTCCGAGTGCGAACTCAGCTCCCGGACCCCAGCCCCACGCGACCCTGCGCGATAGCGCGTACTGCGGCGTTAGCCGCATATCGCAGGCGGCAGCCTGCAAATGGAACCAAGGGCGGGTGGGGGAGCGTGCCAGGGCGAAGCCCGCACGCGGGGGACACGGGCGATGAGCCCGCACACCCCGCGCGGTAGCGCGGCGAACTAGAACGTGTGGTCGTCGGTGGGGAAGGTGCCGTTGGCCACGTCGGCGGCGTACGTCGTGGCGGCGCCCGTCAGGATGCCGCGCAGGTCGGCGTACTGCTTGACGAAGCGGGGCATGGGGCCGGAGCGGAGGCCGGCCATGTCTTGCCAGACGAGGACTTGGGCGTCGGTGTCGCGGCCGGCGCCGATGCCTACGGTGGGGATGGGGACTCGTTTGGTGATCTCGGCGGCTACGTCGCCGGGGACCATTTCGAGGACTAGGGAGAAGGCGCCGGCTTCGGCGAGGGCGACGGCGTCGTCGATCAGGCCGGCGGCTTGGTCGCCGCGGCCTTGGACGCGGTAGCCGCCGATGCTGTGCTCGCTTTGTGGGGTGAAGCCGATGTGCGCCATCACGGGGATGCCGGACTGGGTCAGCTTCTCGACCATCGGTACGACGGTGCGGCCGCCCTCGAGCTTGACCGCATGGACGCCGGCTTCCTTCATGAACCGCACTGCGGTGTGGAAGGCCTGCTCCGGTGAGGCCTGGTACGAACCGAACGGAAGGTCGGCGACGACCAGCGCGCGGTCGACCGCGTTCGCGACCGCGCGGGCCAACGGGATCAGTTCGTCGACGGTGACGCGGAGCGTGGTGTCGTAGCCGAAGACGTTGTTCGCGGCGGAGTCACCGACCAGCAGGACGGGGATGCCGGCCTGGTCGAAGATCTCGGCGGTGTACTGGTCGTACGCCGTCAGCATCGCCCACTTCTCGCCGCGGTTCTTCATGTCGCGCAGATGGTGGATGCGGTACCGCCGCGGCCGCGCCGGCGGTTCACCGGAACCCCCGCCTTCCGACGGACGCTTCTCCGACGAAGACGAAGACGCTGACGAAGACGACGCTGACGATGACGATGACGACGAGTCCGCGACCTCCGGCGTACCGGCGGCGGCTGCGGCAGCTGCTGCCTGGGCGCGACGGGCGCGGTGCGTGGCGACGTGCTCGGCCGGGACCTGGCTCGGTGCGTCCTGCTGTACGTCGGCCCGGCGGCGCGCGCCGATCCGCGATCGTGGTTCGCTCACTGGGGTGTTGCTCTCGTACTCCGCACTCGGATCCGACAAGTAGCTGGGCTCGGGCGACGACGACGCCGGCGAAGGTGAAGACGACGAAGGCGCCGAGGCGGCCGGAGTCGTCGGTGCGGGAGCCGGAGCGCGCGGCGGCGTCGGCGGCTGCAGCGGAGCCTGCGGCAACTGCGACTGCGCAGGAGCCTGCTGAGCCGGCGGCGACTGCAAACCGTTGGTGGGAGCCGGCGGCTGCACAGGCAGTGCGCCCGTCGTCGGCGGTACGCCGTTCTGTTGCGGCGCCTGGCTGCTCCAGTTCGTCGAACCGTTCGAAGCAGGCGCCGGCGTGTGCTGCGTCAGACCGTTGCTGCCCTGCGGCGCGGCCGGGGGACGCGGGGGCTGCTGCGGTGCCTGCTGCTGCGGTGGGGGAGCCTGCCGATTCGGCGGTACGCCGTTTGTCGGCGCGAACGGGCTCGGCCGACCCTGGGGCGCAGGCGGCTGCTGCGGACGGAACGGACTCTCCGCCGGGTACGCCGACTGTCCGTACGACTGCTCGTCACGCTGCTCGCGGTCGCCGTAGTACTCCGGCCGCTGCGGCGGATCGCCGTACGGCGAACGCGGCGGCTGCTGCTGAGCCGGTGCGGGCGGCTGGGCCGGGGGCTGCTGCTCAGGGAAGCGCTGCTGCGGCGGCGCAGCCGGCGGTGGTCCAGGCAGGTACGGCGGCTTCGGTACGTACGGCTGTTGCGGCACGGGACCGCGCTCGAACTGCCGGGGCGCGTTCGGCAGCGACGGCGCGGGGTCGAGGCCGAGCCCGTTGGGCCGGTCCCGCCAAGGCTCGTTGTCGTAGTCCGAACGGCGGTGCTCTTCGGTTGTCCGGTTCGACGGTCCGGTCCCGTACGGCGAGGGCAACTCCTCGTCGTCCTGGGTACCGGCCGACCTGAAGTTGTCAACCATGCCCTCATCGTCCCACCGATGCGGAGGGTAAGCGCCACCGGTCGTGCCTGAGTGGTCAGTCACATTCTCCCTGGACGTGCCAGAGTCACCGCCGGCCTCCTCAGGAGAACCCCACGGTGTGTCATCGGATGGGCGGTACCGCCAGGAGTCGCTCAGTGCTCGGCTGCCTTCCGTGCGTCCTCACGCCATGCATTGGTGATCGGCACCCGGCGGTCCCGGCCGAAGGCCTTGTGAGTGATCTTCGGGCCCGGTGGGTACTGCCGGCGCTTGTACTCCGCGCGATCGACCAACTGGATGACCTTGCTGACCAGTTCGGTCTCGAATCCGGCCGCGACCAGTTCCGCGCTGCCGCGGTCCTGTTCGACGTAGTCGTCCAGCATGTCGTCGAGCAGATCGTACGGCGGCAGCGAGTCGGTGTCCTTCTGACCCGGCGCGAGCTCGGCCGACGGGGGTTTGGCGATCGAGTTCTCCGGGATCGGCGGCTGCTGCCCGCGGGCCTTCGCGTCCTCGTTGCGCCACTTCGCCAGCCGCCAGACGACGGTCTTCGGGACGTCCTTGAGCGGCGCGTAGCCGCCGACCGCGTCACCGTAGATTGTCGAGTAGCCGACGGACAGTTCGGATTTGTTGCCGCAGGCAAGTACCAGGTGGCCGTCGGCGTTCGACAGGCCCATCCAGATCACCGCGCGGACCCGCGCCTGCAGGTTCTCCTCGGCGAGACCGGTCAGGCCGAGGGTGTCGATGAACGGCTGCACCATCGGCTGGATCGGGACAACCCGATAGCTCAAGCCGGTCCGGGCGGCGAGCTCGGCGGCGTCATCCTTGGAGTGGTCACTGGAGTACACACTCGGGTTCGAGATGCCGAACACATGCTCCGGCCCGATCGCGTCACAGGCGATCGCCGCGACCAGCGACGAGTCGATGCCGCCGGACAGTCCGAGCAGGACCGACTTGAACCCGTTCTTCTGCACGTAGTCGCGCAGGCCGGTGACGATGGCGCCGTACATCTCGGCCTCGTCGGCCAGCCGCGGCGCGACCGCGGCGGCGATCGGCTCGTACGCCGGGAGCGGCTCCTCGTGGATCACCGTGTGCACGATCTCGATGCCCTCGTGCGTGCCCGACGGCGTACCGGTCGCGGCCGGCAGCTCGAGGTCGACAACCATGCTGCCCTGCTCGAACTGCGGTGCCCGCGCGAAAATGTTGCCCTCGGCGTCGGAGATCAGCGAGTCGCCGTCGAACACGAGCTCGTCCTGGCCGCCGATCAGGTTCACATAGGCGAGTGCACAACCGGCCTCGCGAGCACGCCGCGTGACGAGCTCCCCGCGGACGTCGTCCTTGTTCGCCTCGTACGGCGAGCTGTTCACGACAAGCAGGAGTCCCGCGCCGGCCGCCCTGGTCACCGCGACCGGACCGCCGTCCTGCCAAAGGTCCTCACAGATCGCGATCGCGACATCGATGCCGTGGATCCGAACCACCTGCAGCGTGCTGCCCGGAACGAAGTGCCGGAACTCGTCGAACACCCCGTAGTTCGGCAGGTGGTGCTTCACCACACTGGTCACCACGCGCCCCTGGTGGATCACCGCGGCCGCATTCGTCGGCGACCCCTTCGGCCGCCCGAGCCGGTCGACGCCCATCGCCGTACCTTTGGCGCGGTCCAGATATCCGCACACCACCACGATGTCGCCCAGACCCTCAGCCGCCAGCCGCTCGGCCAGCCGCTGGATCTTCACCTGCGAAGCATCCACGAACGACCCCCGCAACGCGAGGTCCTCCACCGGATACCCCGTCAGCGCCATCTCCGGAAACGCCACCACATGAGCACCCCGCTCAACAGCGTTTCGCGTCCAGGCAACGATCTTCTCGGCGTTCCCGTCCACATCACCGACAGTCACATTGAGCTGCGCAAGAGCCACCCGAAGCTGAGACACGAGAGCACACTACTGTCTCCGCTGCTCTTTCGACTCCCCGATCCACACAAGAACCCGCCCAAGGTTCTGCTCGAGGGGCGCCATCGCGTCCACCGTCGCGTCACGGCAAAGGTAGTCAGGTGGTGGCGAAGACCAAGTGGTACGACGGGGTCCAGCCGAGGGCGTCGTAGAGGAACTGGCCTTCGGGGGAGGCGGCCAGGAGGCCGGTGGTGGCGCCTTGGGTGCGGGCTTGGGTGGTTAGGGCGGTCATGAGGGCGGCGGCTAGGCCGCGGCGGCGGTGGGCCGGCTCGGTGTGGATCAGGTCGGGGACGGCGTCGGATCCGTGGAGGGCGAGGTGTCCGCTGGCGACTGGTTCGCCGGCGTGGTGGAGTTCGGCGCGGATGACGGTCGGACCGGCCGTGAGGTGGAGCTCGTACTCCGGGGGGATCGGATGGTGTGGATGGTCGGCCAACGGGATGGTCATGATGCGGGGGATGGCTCGGACCGTTAGTGGGTGAATGGATTTCGCCACCGCATCCGGGTCGGACGCGAGGACGGTGAGACGTGTCGTACCAGGGGTGGTTAGGGCGAGCCGGGCTGCGCGGGCGGCGTACGCAGGCGTGGTGAGGTACTCGACCTCACGGTCCGGCTCACCAACCCGTACGACGATGACGCCGTCGGTCTCGTCGTAATCCATCCAGCCCCGGGACAGCGACCAGCCGCGTTGCCAGCGGACGAGGAGTTCGTGCATCTCTCCAGGAAAGCAGCGACGAAGGTTCAGGGGTTGGGAACTTTGGGTGGCTGTCTGGTCCGCAGCGGGTCGGTTGACTGGTGGGATGACGACGAGTGGCGGGCCTACTGGGGTGGGGGAGCGGGCGCTGGGGCCGGATCTGGCTCGGGGGTTCATGTTGTTGTTCATCGCGTTGGCGAACTCGCACTACTTCGTGGCGGGGGAGCGCGGGTTCGGCGGGTTCCCGATGGATGGGTCAGGGATGGATCGCGGGGTCGGGATGATGATCTCGACGTTCGTGGACGGGCGCGCTTTTCCGATGTTCGGGGTGTTGTTCGGGTACGGCGTGGCGCAGATCGTACGGCGGCAGCGGGAGGCCGGGCGGGAGTGGCGGCCGATCCGGAAGTTGTTGTGGCGGCGTAGTCTGGTGCTGGTGGTATTGGGGTTCTTCCATGGGATGTTCCTGTACGTCGGCGACATCCTCGCGGCGTACGGCGTACTGCTGTTCATCGGCGTGTGGGCGCTGCGATGGAAGGACATGTGGCTGTTCGTCGTGGCGGCGGCCGTGCTCGTGCTGACAGCTTTGCCGTCCGATGGCTCGCTGGCGACGATGACCGAGGGCGTGGATCCGGCGATGCTGCCGCACTCCTTGGCTGAGCAGTTCGAGACGCGGATCATCGTGCAGCCGTTCATCGCCCTCCTGGGGCCGATCGGATTCATGACTCCGGTCCTGATCGGACTCTGGGCCGGCCGCCGGCGGATCTTCGAGCGACCGGCCCAACACCTGGCCCTGCTGCGTACGACGGCAGTCGTCGGACTGACCATCGCGATCGTCGGAGCGCTGCCGGTGTCGTTGGTTGTCGGCGGCATCGTCGACCGGCCCAGCGATCGCGCCCTCTCGATCTTCGGGCCGCTGCACGACGCGACTGGTGTCTTCGGCGGTTTCGGGTACGCCGCTCTGATCGTGCTGATCGCGCACCGGCTCAGCGATCGCCAGGGGCCGGTCACCCTGGCGATCGCCGCCGTCGGTCAGCGGTCGCTGACCTGTTATCTCAGCCAGTCGGTCGTCTGGGCCGTCGTGTTCACGCCCTACCTGCTAGACCTTTCGGGCGCACTCACGACGACCACAACAGCACTCCTGGCCATCGCCACGTGGCTCGCGACCGTCCTGATGGCCGACCGGATGCGCCGAGCCAACTACCGCGGACCGTTCGAGAAGCTGATCCGCTGGTTCAGCTACAGGACGGCCGCAACGCGGTCGCGCAGTTCCGGCAGCCTCGCGTAGAAGACGTCGCCGGGGCACTGGGTGGAGTTGTAGTCGCGGTGCCCCACGATCGCCACGTGCGGATCGAGACCGTACTTCGTGCACAGCCACGCACACGTCAGCACGGACATGTCGAACAGCGCGACCGGCACGTTCGCCGAGACGTAGGTTCCTTCGTGCTCGATCCCGATCGTGTGGCTGTTGTGGTTGAGGGTCTGCGCGCCGAGCACGTTCTGCCCGTTGTTGATCGACGGCAGCGACTTGCTCCGGCCCTCCATCAGGAACCCGCCGCGGCTGATCGTCAGCTGCTGGCCGCTGTCGATCCAGCCGTTGGTGTCCATGTGCAGGTTCTGGATCCAGTGCGACACCTTGTACGCCGCCGACAGCGAGTAGTCGGTGACGTTGGGGGAGGCGGTGTGGTGGATGACGATGTGGTCGGGTTTGCCGATCACCGAGGTCGCGGACTTCGGCGGCCGGGCCGACCATTCGGAGCGCGTGTAACAGCGCGGGGCCGGGGCGCCGTACGCCGCGGTCGTGGGGAGGGCGATGCCGCCGAGCAGGACCCCGGAGGCGGCAGCGCCGCGCAGCAGGGTCCGGCGGGACGGTTGGAAACTTTCTGGGGCGGTCATGCTCAAGAAAATCCCCTACATGCAGACCCGCCAAACCGTTCTGGTCTAATACGTCGGGTGACGGAAGGTGAGATCAAGCTCGGACGGGTCGGCAAGACGGTCCGGGTGCTGGTCGCGGTGGTCGGCATCGTGCTGCTGATCAACGGCTCGGCGCGGGCGTCCGACGACGCGTGGCCGTTCGGCCCGATGTCCCAGTACGCCGCCTCGGTCGCGGACGACGCGGCCGTCACGTTCACCCGGATCAGCGCGCAGACCGACGCCGGTACGACGGTCGACGTACCGCTGAACATCGAGGGCGCCGGTGTCGCCCGGGCCGAGATCGAGGCCCGGACCGGTGAGATCGAGAAGGATCCGTCGCTGCTGCAGCAGGTCGCCGACGGCTGGAAGAAGAAGCACCCCGACCAGCCGCAGTACGTGAAGCTCGAGCTGATCCGCGACACCACCCAACTGGTCAAGGGACGCGTAGTCGGACCGCCGGCCGCCCAGGTGCTCGCGACCTGGCAGGTGCGCCGATGAGCGCGGCCGAGGTAGCAGGGACAGCGGGCGCAGCCTCGAAGCCCGCCCTGGCTTCGCGGATCGCCGACTGGTTCACACCAAAGATCGCCCTGGCGCGCGTCGCCTGGCTGCGGACGGTCCTCTATCTCTTCGTCATCCTCGACATGCACGCCTTTGTCCGCGACACCCGCCTGAAGGGCGAGCACCCCGGCCTCTACCAACCGCTCCTGCTGGCCCGGATCTTCGACCTCCCCAAGCCGTCGGTGGCCAACACCACCGCCCTGTACGTCGTACTGATCGTGGCCTGCCTGATCGGCGCCACGAACTGGTTCCCGCGCGTCGCCGGCTGGGTGGTCGCCCCGGCGTTCACCTGGTGGGTGCTGATCGGGATGAGCGACGGGAAGGTCGACCACGACCACCTCGCGCTCGTGGTCGCGCTCTGGGTGCTTCCGACGGTCAAATCCGCGAGCCGCGGCCGAGCGGCGTACGGGGATCAGACGCGGTCCGAGGCGGCCGGGTGGGCTGTGCGCTGCGTGCAGATCTCCGTGATCGCGACGTACTTCCTGTCGTGGGTGGCGAAGGTGCGAAGCCCGGGGTGGAAGTTCACCTGGCCGAGCAGCGCGATCCTGACGTGGGCGATCGTCCGGCGGCCGCACCCGGTCGGGGAGTGGCTGCTGCACCATCCGTGGATGCTGCACGTGATGCAGTGGGTCGGGTTCATCGCCGAGTTCTGCTCGCCGGTGATTCTCTGGCTCAAGGGCCGTTGGCAACTACTCGGCGCGCTGTTCTTCCTCGGTTTCCACGTCGCGAACACGGCGATCCTGCTGATCCACTTCCTGCCGACCGTCGTCTGCTGGCTGGCCTTCGCGCCGCTGGAGCGGATCGTCCCGTGGTTCCGTCGTAGGCGCTCAGACGGCGATGCCGGAGAGGCCGAAGACCAGCCCGAACGCAGCGGGCAGGCCCAGCAGCAGGCCGGCGCGTAGCCGGAACCGCCGTCCGCCCGGGCCCGGCGTACGAACGACTCGGGACAGCACCGCACCGGCGTACCCGAAGACGAAGGCGACCAGCAGGATCTGCCGGGTCGGCAGGTTCTCGGCGTCGTGCTGGGTCAGCCCGAGGGTGATCAGCCCGGGGAAGCAGAACGCGCACATCCCGAAGCCGATCTCGGGCAGCGGCAGCCAGCGCCGCCCGAGCACGTCGCGCTCGGCCGGCCGGCGCTTCCGGACCGACTGCACGAAACGGGCCGTCGAGAGCAGCAAATCGCTCAGGCACAGGATCGCCGCGATGATCAACGCGACCCGGAACGTCATCTGCACGAGGACACGGTAGGGCCTGATGGCCGGCATGTCGCCCGCAGCACGTAACGTCTGCTTAACAGAGGCGGGGCACACTGTGTGAGGGCCGCACAAACCGACGATCGAGGTGGACCGATGGACAAGCAGCAGGAGTTCGTACTGCGCGCGCTGGAGGAGCGCGACGTACGTTTCGTGCGGCTCTGGTTCACCGACGTGCTCGGCTTCCTGAAGTCGGTCGCGGTGGCGCCGGCCGAGCTGGAGGGCGCGTTCTCCGAGGGGATCGGGTTCGACGGGTCCGCGATCGAGGGCTTCGCCCGGGTGACCGAGGCGGACATGCTGGCCAAGCCGGACCCGTCGACGTTTCAGATCCTGCCGTGGCGCGGCGAGACGATGGGCACCGCGCGGATGTTCTGCGACATCAACATGCCGGACGGGTCCGCGTCGTTCGCCGACCCGCGGAACGTCCTGAAGCGCTCGCTGTCGAAAGCGGCCGATCTCGGCTTCACCTTCTACACGCACCCCGAGATCGAGTTCTACCTGTTCAAGTCGCTGATCGGCGCCCCCGGGACGACGCCGGAGCCGGTCGACTCGTCGGGCTACTTCGACCACACCCCGCAGGGGATCGGCAACGACTTCCGCCGCGAGGCGATCACGATGCTGGAGTCGATGGGCATCTCGGTCGAGTTCAGCCACCACGAGGGCGGTCCGGGCCAGCAGGAGATCGACCTGCGGTACGCCGACGCGCTGTCGACCGCGGACAACATCATGACGTTCCGGGTCGTGGTGAAGGAGGTCGCGCTGTCGCAGGGCATCTACGCCTCGTTCATGCCGAAGCCGCTGAGCGACCAGCCCGGCTCCGGGATGCACACCCACATGTCGCTGTTCGAGGGGGACCGGAACGCGTTCTTCGAGGGCGGCGCGCAGTACCAGCTGTCCAAGACCGGTCGCGCCTTCATCGCCGGCCTGTTGCACCACGCGGCCGAGATCACCGCGGTGACCAACCAGTGGGTGAACTCGTACAAGCGGCTCGCGGTCGGCGACGAAGCGCCGTCGTTCGTCTCCTGGGGGCACAACAACCGGTCCGCGCTGGTCCGGGTGCCGATGTACAAGCCGCACAAGGGCCAGTCGTCGCGGGTGGAGTTCCGCTCGCTCGACTCCGCCGCCAACCCGTACCTCGCCTTCGCGCTGATGCTCGCCGCCGGCCTGAAGGGCATCGAGGAGGGCTACGAGCTGCCGCGCGAGGTCGAGGAAGACGTCTGGTCGCTGACGCCGCGCGAGCGCAAGGCTCTCGGCATCAAGCCGCTGCCGGGCAGCCTCGCCGAGGCGATCAGCGCGATGGAGGACAGCGAGCTCGTCGCCGAAACGCTGGGCGAGCACGTCTTCGACTTCTTCCTGCGGAACAAGCGCGCCGAGTGGCAGGACTACCGCCGCCAGGTCACGCCGTTCGAGCTGAACAAGCTGCTGCCGGTTCTTTAGCTCACAGTGAGGTGGCGGCCTTGAGCAGGTCGTCCGGGCTGGGCTCGGCCGTGAGAGGTTCGGCCGGGATGCTGTCGGACGAGTGTGTCGAGGTGAACCGCGCCGTCGCCGTCGAATGCCGGTACGGCGCCTCGACCGGATCCACCGGTACGACGGGCGCGGGCACCGGCTCGGCCGGCTCGACCACCGGTTGCGCCGGGATGATCGGCGTACCGTCGTCGGCCATCGCGTGCACCTCTTCGACCGTCAGGAACGCGACCGGCCGGACGCCTTC
The DNA here is from genome assembly GCF_040605415.1 of Kribbella sp. NPDC005582. NCBI lineage: Bacteria > Bacillati > Actinomycetota > Actinomycetes > Propionibacteriales > Kribbellaceae > Kribbella > Kribbella sp. NPDC005582. Next base: position 209,084 of record NZ_JBEXCU010000004.1, on the reverse strand, counting down.
GGTGATCACCACCAGGCAGCCGGGGATCACCTGCTGGGCCCGATTCCCCTGTCCAGGAACGAGAATCCCTTCCACCGGTGTCCGCCAGGCGCCGGGCGCGAAGCGACGCAGGCAGACGCCTGCCTGCCCGTCCTCGGCGGTGCGTGGGGGCACGAACGCCGTACCCGTGTAGTCGTAGTCGTAGTCCGGCTCAGGCGGCCCGGACACTCGCCCACCCTGCTGGGGCGTCAACCAGACCACCATGCCCCGAACAGCGAGCGACCCCGTCATCATGACCATGAGGACTCATTCTGCCGACTACAGCCCGAATACGCCAGGCAACTCCGTGTATTGATCGCAATCCCCAGTAGATCTCGCCGCAACCCGCTTGCGCGCTCGCCGAGATTCTGTCACGCGGGGCGCTCCGGCTGGGTAATCTGACGGGCGTGGCTGAGGCGCAGAGAGGGTCTGGGGAAGGTCGGCTGGTTCGGCTGGGATTCGGGGACCCGCGGCGGGCCGCGCAGTTGCTGCAGCAACTGGAATCGCTCTGCCCAATCGACACCGAACCGCTGGTCACGACGCTCTCGGAGTCGGCCGATCCGGATCTGGCGCTGTACAGCCTGCTCGGCGTGGTGGAGGCGCTCGACCGCAATCAGTACGACGTCGGCGCGTTGGCCCGCACGCTCGAGATGGACGAGGACTTCCGCCGGCGGCTGGTCTTCGTGCTCGGGGCGAGCGAGGCGTTCGGCCGGCACCTCAGTGTGCATCCGCGGCACTGGTACGACCTCGCCGATCCGACGCTGACCGGCTCGCGCCCGTCGGTCGAGGACGTCGCGGCGAAGCTGGCCTCCGCGGTGGACGCGGAGAAGCCGGTCGACGCGCTCCGCGTCGAGTACCGGCGGCTCTTGCTCCGGCTCGCCGCTCGCGATCTCGCCGAAGGGTTACTCGTCGACGAGGTGGCCGCCGTACTGGCTGATCTCGCCGCGGGCGCGCTGGAGACTGCACTGCAGATTGCCCGCAACAACTACTTCGCGGCGCATCCCGAAGCAGCCGACTGCCGGCTGGCGATCATTGCCATGGGCAAGTGTGGTGGCCGGGAGCTCAACTATGTCAGCGATGTCGATGTCCTGTTCGTCGCCGAACCCCTCGACGGTGAGCCGGAAGCGCCGGCGCTGAAGACGGCGTCGCAGCTCGCTGCCGCCGCGATGCGGATCTGCTCCGACCACACCGGCGAGGGCACGCTCTGGCCGGTCGACGCGGCGCTGCGGCCGGAAGGCAAGTCCGGCCCGCTCGTCCGCACGCTCGAGAGTCACCTGGCCTACTACCAGCGCTGGGCGAAGACCTGGGAGTTCCAGGCGCTGCTCAAGGCGCGGCCGGTCGCCGGTGACGCCGACCTCGGCCGCGAGTACGCCGAGCGAATCGGCAAGCTGGCCTGGTCGGCGGCCGACCGTGAAGGGTTCGTCGGCGACGTCCAGGCGATGCGGCGCCGGGTGATCGACCACATTCCGGCGGCCGATGTCGATCGCCAGCTCAAGCTCGGTCCGGGCGGCCTGCGTGATGTCGAGTTCGCCGTACAGCTGCTGCAGTTGGTGCACGGGCGCAGCGACGAGGCGGTCCGCAGCGGTACGACGCTGATCGCGCTGGAGTCGCTCACTACGAGCGGGTACGTCGGTCGCACGGATGGCGCCGTACTGGCGGATGCGTATCGGTTCCTGCGCTCGATGGAACACCGCATTCAGCTCTACCGGCTTCGGCGTACGCATCAGGTTCCGGAAGATGAGGCCGACCTGCGTCGGCTCGGTCGCTCGCTCGGCTTCACCAAGAACCCGGTCGCCGACCTGATCGCGGCGTGGAAGAAGCACGCGCTCGAAGTTCGCCGACTGCACGAGAAGCTGTTCTATCGGCCGCTGCTCGCGGCGGTCGCGCGGATCCCGGGCGGCGAGGTCCGGTTGACGCCCGAGGCCGCGCGCCAACGCCTGACAGCACTTGGCTATGCCGACCCGGCCTCGGCGCTGCGGCACATCGAGGCGTTGTCCGAGGGCGTGTCGCGGCGCTCGTCGATCCAGAAAGCCTTGCTGCCCGCGATGCTCGGCTGGTTCGCGGAGTCACCTGATCCGGATGCCGGTCTGCTCGCGTTCCGCACGATCTCCGACAGCCTCGGCTCGACGCCGTGGTACCTGCGCCAGCTTCGCGACGAGGGCGCGTCGGCCGAGCGCCTCGCGCACCTGCTGGCCAGCGGCCGGTACGCCGTCGATCTGTTGCAGCGTGCGCCGGAGGCGACCGCGATGCTTGCCGATGAGCGTGAACTGGTCCCGCGCACCCCCGAAGGTCTGCTGACCGAGATGTCGGCCGCCGCCCGCAGGCAGGAACAACCTGAAGCCGCGGTGGCCGCGATCCGTGCGGTCCGGCGGCGGGAACTGTTCCGGGTCGCCGCTGCGGATCTGTCCGGACTGCTCGATGTCGAGGCAGTCGGCAACGCGCTGACCGGGATCTCGATCGGCACGCTGACCGCCGCTCTCGAGGTCGCGCGGAGGGCTGTCGCCAAGGGTGCGCCGGAGCCGACCCGGATGTCGATCGTGGCGATGGGCCGCTTCGGCGGTCACGAGCTCGGCTACGGCAGCGATGCCGACGTGATGTTCGTCCACGATCCCTTACCGGGCGCCGATGAGAAGGCTGCCACCGACTTCGCCACCCAGGCCGCCACCGAGCTCCGTCGTCTGCTCGCCCTGCCGGGTGCCGATCCGGCGGTCGTCATCGATGCGGACCTGAGGCCCGAGGGGCGGCAGGGACCACTTGTCCGGACGCTGGCGTCGTACGCGTCGTACTACGCCCGCTGGTCGGCAGTCTGGGAAGCCCAGGCGCTGCTGCGCGCCGACCCGCTGTGCGGCGACGCCGATCTCTGTACGGCGTTCCGCGAGCTGATCGACCCGCTGCGCTACCCGCCGAACGGCATCGGCGAGCGTGACGTGGTGGAGATCCGCCGGATCAAGGCCCGCGTCGACGCGGAACGCCTGCCGCGCGGAGCGAACCGCAGTACCCACACCAAGCTCGGCCGCGGCGGCCTGGCCGACATCGAGTGGACCGTCCAACTCCTCCAGCTCCGCGAAGCCCACCGCCTGCCGGGCCTGCGCACCACCCGCACCCTCGCCGCCCTGCGCGCCGGCGTCGAAGCCGGCCTGGTCGACGCCAGCGAGGCCGAAACCCTCGGCATCGCCTGGGAGCTCGCCTCCCGGATCCGCAACGCGATCATGCTCGTCCGCGCCCGCCCCGGCGACTCCCTCCCCACCGACCCGCGCGACCTCGCCGCCGTCGCCCAGATCTGCGGCTACCCACCCGGCGAGTCGAGCCGCTTCTCCGACGACTACCTCCGGATCACCCGCCGAGCCCACAACACCGTCGCCCGCCTCTTCTGGGACGATTGACAGGCAACCTTTTGGTTGCCTATGGTGAAGCGGTGGAGCTGGTGTTCAAGGCGTTGGCGGACGAGGGGCGCCGGCGGTTGCTGGACGGGCTGCGGGAGCGGAACGGGCAGACGCTGCTGGAGTTGTGCGAACTGCTGCCCGAACTCACCCGGCAGGGTGTGACGAAGCATCTGCGGATTCTCGAGGACGCGAATCTGGTGGTGCCCGTGAAGCAGGGCCGGAACAAGCTCCACTATCTGAACCCGGTGCCGATCAACGAGATCGCCGAGCGGTGGCTGAGCAACTACGAGCGGGACAAGTTAACCGCGCTCAGTGCGTTGAAGGCCGCCCTGGAGGAGAAGGAGAAGTGATGAGCAAGCCTGCGATGGTCCATGTCACCTACATCGAGACGACGCCCGAGAAGCTCTGGGCGGCGCTCACCCAGGGGGAGTTCACCAAGCTGTACTGGTTCGGCCGGCGGATCGAGTCCGAGTGGACGATCGGCGCGCCCGTCGCGTTCTACGACAGCGCTGACGACAGCCTGACCGACTCCGGTGAGGTGCTGGTGGTCGACGAGCCGAAGACGCTCGCCTACACGTTCAAGAACGAGTTCCTGGAGGAGCACAAGGACCGCCCGGTCGGCCGGGTCACGTTCACCATCGAACCGGCCGGTCCGACCGTGGTGAAACTGCAGGTCGTACACGACGAGATCAGCGCCGACGAGGTCGAGGGCTGGCGGAACGGCTGGGGCCCGATCCTGGCCAACCTCAAGACGTACCTGGAGACCGGCCGCACTCTGGAGATCGAGTTCTCCTAGAATCCACCTGGTGGAGACGACGGATCGGATCAAGCGGCGGGGTGTGCTGAGCACCACGCAGCGTGGGGTGCGGATGACGGCCGGGCAGCGGCGAGCCTGGGACGCGCACTGGTCCGAGCTCGGGGTGAGGCTGGAGGATCTGCCGGCCGGGCCGGCCGATCTGGTGAAGTGGTTCGGCCGCGAGGCGCCGACCGTACTGGAGATCGGCTCGGGGATGGGTGAGGGGACCGCGCAGCTCGCGCTGGCGGCGCCCGAGGTCAATCACCTCGCGGCCGAGGTGTACACAGCCGGTCTCGGCCAGTTGATGATGCTGGCCGAGAAGTACGACCTGGAGAACCTGCGGCTGTTGCAGGGTGACGCGATCGTGTTCCTGACCGATCACGTCGCGCCCGCCGGGCTGGACGGCGTCCGGATCTACTTCCCGGACCCGTGGCCGAAGAAGAAGCACCACAAGCGCCGGCTGATCGCGCCGCCGTTCGTCGCGCTGGTCGCGTCCCGGCTGCGCCCGGGCGGAACGTTGCACCTGGCAACCGACTGGACGCACTACGCCGACCAAATGCTGGCGGTCTGCGAGGCCGAGCCGACCCTGCACAACCAGTACGACGACTGGGCCCCGCGGCCCGAGTGGCGTCCGGTGACGAAGTTCGAGTCGCGCGCCCAGGCCGAAGGCCGCGAGGTCCGCGACCTGCTCTACACGAAGGTCACGCCGACCGGCTCGTGAAGTTCCAGATCCCCGCGCCCACCGTGTAGATCGTGTACCCGTCCTCGTACGTCGCTTCACCCGCCAGCGACTGCGGTACGGCGGCAACGTCGGCCGCGGACTCGGACGGCACGTGCACGGACGCCGTCATCCCGACGGGCACCTGCACATCCAGCGTGAACACGCGGCTGACCCTGCGCCACCGCACCGACACCCGGCCGCGGATCGTCTCGGTCCGAATGCTTGCGGACGTGGTCTCGCCGCGCGCATCAGGCCGGACCACGATCCGCTCCCAGCCGGCACCGGCGTTGCGCAGACCGGCGACGTTCTCCAGAATCCACTGCACGACCGTGCCCTGGAAGTAGTGGTTGCGCGATCGTGAGTTCGCCTCCCACATCTCCCACATCGTGTCCGCGCCGAGGTCGAACCAGTAACCCCAGCTGGGATAACTCCGCTGCAGCGCCACTTTGGTTGCCGCATCGCCGTAGCCGTGCGCCGTGAGTACCGGCAGCAGCACGCCGACCCCGAGGCATCCGGTGTTCAGGTGGAACCCGCGCGCCTCGACATCCGCCGCCAGGTTGGCCGCGACGCGCTCGACGAGTTCCTCGGGAACGATGCCGAAGGCAAGCGGTACGGCGTTCGACGTCTGCCGATAATCGGGATCGTCGGCACTGCGATAAACCGCCGCCTCGCGATCCAGGAAGGTGCGGTTCAATCCGTCGGCGAGCTCGGCCGCGGCCTTGCGGTACTCATGCGGTTCACCCAGTAGATCCCCGATCTCCGCTGCCGCGAGCAGGGCGCGATACAGGTACGCCGTACCGGTCAGGCGGCGGTCTTCCGGAGCCGGGCCGTCGCCGTACCCGGGTGGGAGCCAGTCGCCGAGCACACTGACGGACAGGCCGTCCTCGACCCGATCGAGCTCCCAGGCCAGGTAGCGAGTGAGCGCATTCCAGTGGTCGCGAAGCAGCCGGACGTCGCCGTATGCGCGGTGCAGTTCGTGCAGCAGGATCGGGTAGACGGTCGGCCACTCTGTGGCGGGGGAGAGCTCGGTGAAACCCCAGCCGTTGGTCGGGACGATCACCGGCAGCTGCCCTGATTCGGCCTGACTGTCGCGGATATCGCCCACCCACTTGGTGAAGAACCGCGCGAGATCCAGTGTGGCCAGCATGGTCGGGGCGCCGACCTGCGCGTCGCCGGTCCAGCCGTTCTTCTCGTAGAACGGTGTGTCCGTCGGGATCCCGTGCAGGTTGCTGAGCACGGTCCGCCGCATGGCGTGCTCGAACTGCTCGTACGCCGGCTCGCTCGAGGTGAAGGTGGTCACGGACTGAACGTCGGAGTGCACGACCCGCAGCTGCACGTCCGGCCGCCGTGGTGCACCGGAGATCTGGACATACCGAAAGCCCTTGTAGGAGAAGCGTGGTTCCCACTCCTCGACCCCCGAGCCGGCCGCGATGTACTCGTCCCGCTGGATCCGGTCACCCTCGACATGCCCGTTCACCGCAACTACGTTGCCGTCGGCAACCGTCTCGCCGTAGGTCAGACTGATCGTGGTCCCGGCCGGCGCACTGACTCGCAGCCGCGCCCACCCGGCCGTGGTCCGGCCGAAGTCGGCGATCCAGACCCCGGCTCGCACCTCGTCCAGCTGCACCGGATCAACAGTCTCGATGACGCGGATCGGCTCGTGCTCCTGCGCTCGCAATTGTCCGGCCGGCGCGTCGACGACCGAGACGGCTGACCAGGCCGACTCGTCGAAAGCGGCTGTGTCCCACCCGGCCAGTGCGCGGCGGGCGTCGTACGTCTCGCCGGTGTAGAGCGAGTCCGAGAGCGTCGGGCCGCCCGTGATGCGCCACGACGGATCGCTCACCACTTCGGCGACGCGGCCGTCGTCGTACTCGATGACGAGGCGGGCGATCAGTCGCGGCTCGGCGGTCCAGGGGGCCTGGTGCCAGCGCCAGACGTTCGGCGTGTTCATGCCGAAGAAGCCGCGACCGAGCTCCGCGCCGACCGCGTTGTCGCCGGTCTGCAGCAGGCCGGTGATGTCGTGCGTGACATAGAGGACAGTGCGGCCGTAGTCGGTGAAGCCCGGATCCAGTACGGCGTCAGTGACCGGCTGACCGTTGACGCGGAGGTCGGCGTACCCGAGGCCGCTCGCGTAGAGCCGCGCCCGCCGGACGGCGCCATCGACCGCGAACGTGCGACGCAACAGCGGAGCGCTGCCGGTTGACCCGCCGATCCACTGAGCGGCACCGAAGCCCTCGTCGAGCAGACCGGTCTCGAACCACTCGTCCGCAGCCCACTCCGTCTCGCGATCGTCGCCGTCCCAGACCCGGACCGTCCAGTCGTACCGCGTCCGCGGCGTTAGCGCTGGGCCGTCGTACTTGATGAAGGTCTGCGACGAGCTCACCTTGCCGGAGTCCCAGACCTCGGCCTCGCCCGACCGCACCCGCACCTGGTACGCCGTCTGGATCGCGCCGTACTGCGGGGAGCTGACGAGCCAGCTGAACCGGGGTCGATCGACATCGGTGCCGAGCGGGCGGACGGCGTACTCGGTCTTCAGTGATCGGACCTGCATCGGCGGCGGCTCCTCGGCAAAAAGTCAACGGGGACGATATGCCCTCCCTGATTACCTGCTGCGTGACCCACCAGCAACTCGACAGGGAGCGCGTATGAAGAAGATCGGACTCTCCGCACTGTGCGGGGTGATGCTCGTTACGTCGTCGACCACCGCGCAGGCAACCGAACGGCTGCTGCCCGGACTGGGCAACACCGGGTACGACGTCCAGTCGTACGCCGTCGCCTACGACTATTCCCCGGGAACGTCGCAAATGCCGGCCTCGGTGGACATCGTCGCCCGGGCGGAACACGGTCTGTCCAGCTTCACCCTGGACGCGGTCGCCCGGCAAGTGAAGTCGGTGACCGTTAACGGACTTCCGGCGGAGTACCAGCTCGACAACAGCAAGGAGAAGCTGACCGTCAAGCCGCGGATCGCACTGCTGCCCGGCTTGCCGTTCCGGACCGCGATCAGCTTTGTGGCCGATCGATCGCTCGAGCCGAAGTCACCGTCCTTTCCGGAGCAGGACAACTTCGACCACTGGACGGACTGGGACGGCGGCTTCGAGCTGATGGGCCAGCCGAACCGGTCGCACCTGTTCTTCCCGATGAACGACATCCCGAGTGACAAGGCGCGCGTCAGCTTCCGGGTGAGCGTGCCGAAGGGCTACCAAGCGGTGGCGAACGGCACGCTGCGGTCGGAGCGCACCAAGGCCGGGCGGACGACGTACGTGTTCGGGACGCGGGACCCGATCCCGACGCATGTCGCGCAGTTGGCGGTCGGCCACCTGACCGAGTTCAAGGGCACGGGACCGCACGGACTGCCGCTACGCAGCTTCGTCGACAGCTCGAAGGCGAAGGCGGCCGGAGCGCGCGTCGGACTCGTGCCCGAGCAGCTGCAATGGGTCGAGGAGGCGATCGGGGCGCCGTACCCGTTCGAGACGTACGGCGTCCTCGGCGTCGGCGGCGTGACCGGGTACGCGCTGGAGAGCGCGACGCTGTCGATGTTCAACGCGGATTACCTGACCGGACCGGTCGATGGCTCCGACGGCACGATGGTGCACGAGCTGGTCCACCAGTACTTCGGCAATGCGGTGTCGGTGAAGACGTGGGACGACATGTGGCTGAGTGAGGGGCACGCGGCGTACTACACCGGTCTGTACCACGACGCGAAGGGCCGGCGGAAGCTCGACGACTTCATGCGGGACGCGTGGGAGTTCGAGTCCGGGGAGCGACCGAAGTACGGGCCACCCGGACGACCGGCCGACCTCAGCAGCATCCTGTACGGCACCAATCCGGGCGGCGCGGTCACGCTCTACGCGCTCCGGCAGAAGCTCGGGCTGAAGACCTTCCAGCAGATCGAGAAGACCTTCTTCGAGCGGTTCCGGAACAAGGCGGCCTCGACCCAGGACTACATCGACGTGGTCAACGAGGTCTCAGGTCAGGACCTGACGGCGTTCGTGAGGGAGTGGATCTACGGAGCGAAGACTCCGCCGTTCCCTGGCTGATCCGTCTCACATCGCGATTTGTTGTCTCGAATCGTGAAATATGAGGCGGTTGATGGACTTTGTCCGGTTTCATGGAGACATGCAGGTCACCGCCAACCGGCCAGCCGACGCGCTCACGCGCCGTCGGCATGTCGACCTGCTCCGCGTTGCCTCCGCAACCTGTTGACCTTCGGCGTCGCACTCAGCCCGTTCCACCGCTCGCTGATTCACGCCCGCTCGTGGTCGTTCCCGGCCACCCGCATCCACCGAAGGTCACCTGTGCGCATCTCCAGTTTCCGTCCTGCTCGTCGCCGCCTGCTCGCCGCCTCCGCGGCTGCGCTCACCCTCGTGGTCGCGGCCGCCGGGTGCAGCCGGGCCGAGGGCAAAGACGCTCCGGCCGCCGCCACCGGCAAGGGCCCGGCCGCGGAGCTTCGGCTCGGCTACTTCCCCAACGTCACGCACGCCGCCGCACTGGTCGGTCTCGACCAGAACCTGTTCAGCAAGGACCTCGGCAGCACCAAGCTGGTGCCGACCAAGTTCAACGCCGGCCCCGAGGCGGTCGGTGCCCTCCTCGGCGGTTCGCTGGACGCGACCTTCATCGGTTCCGGACCGGCCATCAACGCCTACGCGAAGTCGAAGGGTGAGGCGGTCCGCCTGATCGCCGGTGCGACCTCCGGCGGTGCGCAGCTGGTGGTGAAGCCGGGGATCACCAAGCCGGAGGACCTGGTCGGCAAGACCGTGGTCACGCCGCAGCTCGGCAACACCCAGGACGTGTCGCTGAAGAAGTGGCTGTCCGACAAGGGCCTGACCGGCAAGGTCAAGGTGACCAACCTCGAGAACGCGCAGACCTTGGACGCGTTCAAGGAGGGCAAGGTCGACGCCGCCTGGCTGCCCGAGCCCTGGTCGTCGCGGCTCGTCCTCGATGCCGGCGCGAAGGTCCTGCTCGACGAGAAGACCATCTGGCCGGATGGCAAGTTCCCGACCACGGTGCTGATCGTGCGGACGCAGTTCCTGCAGGAGCACCCGGAGACCGTGAAGGCGCTGCTCAGCGGTCTGGTCGCCGCGATCGACTCCGCGAACAAGGACCAGGCGGCGGCGAAGGCTTCGGTGAACAAGCAGCTGAAGGCACTCACCGGCAAGGAGCTGAAGCCGGCCGTGATCGACCGCGCGTTCGGCAACATCGAGATCACCGCCGACCCGATCGCGTCGACCTTCCCGCAGCTGGCCAAGGACCAGGCCGCGGCCGGGATCGTTCCGGCGGCGCCGGTGGTGGCCGGGTTCGCGGACCTCGGCCCGCTGAACGACGTACTGAGCAAAGCAGGAAAGCCGACGGTCGACGCCGCCGGTCTCGACACCAAGTAGTCCGAGACAGATCGAGGAGCAAACCATGACCGCGACAGTCGAGGTACCCCGCACGGTGAGCGAGAACGTAGTGCGTCCGGTGCGTTTTCACCAGGTGGGCAAGGCGTTCGGGACCGGCCGCAAGGAGGTCGTGGCCCTGGACGGCGTGGACCTCGAGGTCACGGCGGGGGAGTTCGTCTGCCTGCTCGGTGCCTCCGGGTGCGGCAAGACGACGCTGCTGAACCTGGTGGCCGGCTTGGATCAGCCGACCAGCGGCCGGATCGAGTTGAGCTCGTCGCGGCCGGCGGTCGTCTTCCAGGAGGCCGCGCTGATGCCGTGGCTGACCGCGGCCGGGAATGTCGAGCTGCCGTTGCGGATGGCCGGCGTACCGAAGGCGCAGCGGCGGGCGAAGGCGGCGGAGCTGCTCGAGCTGGTGCGGCTGGCCGGGCTCGGTGACAAGCGTCCGCACGAGCTGTCGGGTGGAATGCGGCAGCGGGTCGCGCTGGCCCGCGCGCTCGCGTCGACCACGGACAACACTGGTTCGGGTGCGGGCAAGCCGTCGCTGCTGCTGATGGATGAGCCGTTCTCCGCGCTCGATGCGATCACTCGCGACGTCCTGCAGGGTGAGCTGCTGCGGATCTGGCAAGCCACCGGTACGGCGATCCTGTTCGTCACTCACGATGTCCGTGAAGCAGTGCGGCTCGGGCAGCGCGTTGTGCTGCTGTCGTCGCGGCCCGGCCGGGTCGTGCGCGAATGGGATGTCGAAGGGCTGGCCGGTACGGCGGAGTCGGATGCCGTGGATGAGATCAACCTCGAACTGCGCAAGGTGATCAGCAGCCATGCCGCAGCCTGATCTGAGGGAGAGCGCGGTCGCGCCATCCCTCGACACCGGGTCGGTCGGGGCCGGCCTCGACGCCCTCGACACCCCGGTGGTTGCCTCGGAGGGATCGCTGCTTCGGCGGATCGCGGCGCGGGCGTTGCCGCCGGTCGGTGCGGTCGTGCTGCTGGTCGTGGTGTGGCAGATCCTGTGGGCGGCCGCGTTCTGGCCGGAGTTCAAGCTTCCGGCGCCGGCCGATGTGTGGGCTCAGGTCTGGCAGTTGGTGACGACGGGCAAGATCATCGAGCTGTTCTGGGTCTCGGTGCATCGCGCGGTGATCGGGTTCGCGATCTCGCTGGTGATCGCCGTACCGCTCGGTCTGGCGATCGCCAACATCCGCGTCGTACGGCGGGGGATCGGGCCACTGGTGTCGGGTCTGCAGAGTCTGCCGTCGGTGGCGTGGGTGCCGGCCGCGATCCTGTGGTTCGGTCTGACCGACGGCGCCATCTACTGGGTCGTGCTGCTCGGTGCGGTGCCGTCGATCGCGAACGGTCTGGTCTCCGGTCTGGACCAGGTGCCGCCGATCCTGCCGCGGGTCGGCAAGGCGCTCGGAGCCGGTCGACTGGGCGGTATCCGGTACATCCTGCTGCCGGCCGCGCTGCCCGGATTCCTTGGTGGGCTCAAGCAGGGCTGGGCGTTCTCGTGGCGGTCGCTGATGGCCGCCGAGCTGATCGCGACCTCGCCGGATCTCGGTGAGGGGTTAGGTCAGTACCTGCACAACGGGATGTCGTTGTCGGACATCTCGATGGTCTTCGCGGGGATCGCGCTGATCTTCGTGGTCGGCGTCGGGATCGAACTGCTCGTCTTCCGGCCGCTGGAGAACTCGGTGCTGAAGGCGCGTGGGCTGACCAGCGCGGCTCACTGATCGGTTCGCGGGGTTACGGCTCGGCAACTGGGGCTCGCGTCGCGGTCCCCGTTCGGCTGCGCGCCGTACTGTGGGGATGTGGTCCGATTCCTGCCGTTCCTGATCAGCCTGGTCCTCAGCGTCTATGCGCTGTTCTCCTGCATCCAGACCCCCGACGACGAGGTCCCGCACCTGCCCAAGCTGGTGTGGATCCTGATCATCGTGTTCGTCCCGTTCGTCGGGCCGATCGTCTGGCTCCTGATGCAGCGCACCACCGCCGTGCAGCGGGAACGTCCGGTCCGGCCGTCGCGGCCCACCGGACGGTCGCTGGCGCCCGACGACGATCCCGACTTCCTGAAGTCGCTGGATCGCTACCGGGACCCGCGGACGACGATCAAGCCGCCGGCCGACCGGCCGGAGGACACATCACGTCCCAAGGATCCGGAACCACCGGCCGACGAAACTCCGACCGGGGACGCGCCGTCAACTGAAACCGACGACGGTAAGTCGTGAGACCGCGCCCGCGGCCGGCTCGATTCCGAGGCGGCGGGGGCGCGGCTTCTCAGGCGGACTTGCGGTGCTCCAGGGGGGCGTTGTCGCGCTCGGACTCCGTGGTGCCGCCCCAGACGCCGTACGGTTCTCCGACCGCGAGGGCGTGCTGACGGCATTCGGGCTGGACCGGGCAGGTTCCACAGAGCGACTTGGCCACCATCTCGCGAGCGCGTTTGCGAACGCCACGCTCCGATTCGGGGGAGAAGAACAGCTCCGGGTTGACATCGCGGCACGCGGCCTGCGACTGCCAGTCCCACAGATCCATGAGCGGGCGGGGTAGGCGAGGCATCCCTCTCGACATGGCAACCTCCTATGACTCACCGTGAGCGCGGACGGGCGCTCGGTGAAAACTATGCTCAACTCATGCCGAGTTCAACCCTTGTTGTCTCGAACTTCGGTCCATTCGTTATCGCGGCGTGGCGTTGCAGGCTGTGATCACGGCGTTTCACGCGGAGAGCGTGACCATGGTCTTACCCGGTGTGACATGGGTCACTTAGTGAGCGATGCGCCAAAAACGGCTGCCAGCAGGCCGAATCCGAGGGTGAGCAGCACGCTGAGCAAAGCCTTTGCCCGCTGCCCCGAATCGAATTGAGCGGTCGTTTCGGCAGCGAAGGTGCTGTAGGTCGTGAACGAGCCGCAGAAGCCGACGCCGACCAGCAACGTCCAGTTCTGATTCGTCACGCCGGTCATCAGGCCGAGCACGAAACTGCCGATGACGTTGACGGCGAAGGTGCCCCACGGCAACGGCATCCGGTCGCCGGTGGCCCGCAACAGCCGTGTCACAAGGAGTTTGTCCACAATGAACCGCAGTGGCGCGCCGATCGCCGCGCCGAGGGCGATGAGCAGAACGGTCACCGGCGCCGTCCGAGCCACTCGCCGAGCGTTGCCGCCAGCAACGCTGCGGCGATCGTGCCGAAGAAGTAGGCGAAGGCAACCATCAGATGCGCGTGCGTCTGCACGTGCAGCAGCTTCTCCGTCTCCACCGTGTACGTCGAGAAGGTCGTGAAGCCGCCGAGGATGCCGGTACCGAGGAACGGCCGGAGCAGTGGATGCGACTGCGGGGTGAGCCGGGCGAACAGGATGCCGATCGCCAGGCAGCCCGTCACGTTCGTGAGGAACGTGGCCCAGGGGAACCCGCCAACGGCGTGCGGGATCGCCGTCGCGAGCCCGTAGCGGGCCAGCGAGCCGATGATCCCGCCGAGAGCCACCACGCCGAGCACTCGTGGCAGCTCTGGCTGCAGAACGTCGCTCACACCGCCGGAGCGTAGCGGTAGTACTCATGGGCCCCGTGCGCAGTCCCGGTCTCGCCGGTCAGCGCCCGGATCACCGTCGCGTGCGTGATCGCAAGCACCGGCCCGTCCGTGCCGGCCGCGTGCCGGGCGAGCGCCGTCTCCGCTCGCTCCCGAATCGTGGACAGTGGCTCCCAGGCCCGCTGAATGCCGTCCGGCCACTCGCCGCCGTACGCCTCGAACTCGGCCTTCGCAGCCAGTACGTCGGCGCGGCCGCGCCAGGTGCCCGTCCGGTCCGGCGACCAGTCGCGCAGATCGTGGTCGACCCGGACGCCGAGCGCGAGCCGGTGCCCGACGATCGCGGCGAACTGCAGCGCCCGCGTGTACGGCGAACTGACCAGGTACGTCGCGCCGATCCCGCCGAGCAGGTCGGCCAGTTCCTCGGCCTGCCGCACCCCGTCCGGTGTCAGCGGTGCCGAGTCGGCCGCGGCTCCGCGCAGCCCCTGATCGTCGATCCTGGCGTAGTCCGGCTCTCCGTGCCGGACCAGATAGATCTGCGTGACCGGCATGGGCCTAGCGAAGATGTCGGGCCCCGGCCCACCCCTGAGGAGCGGACGGTGGCCGGATCTGATGAAGCTCGTCGAAGAGTTGATCGATGCCTCCGGGCGGTTGGGGGCTTGTCGTCGGGGTTGGGGTCTCGATCCAGCGCACCTCGGTGGCGCCCTGGTGGCCGTGCACGGCGAGCACGGCGTCGAGGCCGGGCCAGACCGCTGTCGCCGGGTTCGCACCCCGCCACCGCAAAGCCACCGACCCGTCGCTGAACTCGCAGCCTTCCGCCACTACACCGGTCCCGGAGACCCCACTCGGATCCCGGTACCGCACCAGCTCGAAGACCCGCGGCCTCACTGTCCAGCACCCCTCAGATGTCGACCCGTTGTTGCAGCCCTCAACGAGCCCGCGACCAGGTTGGTTACTGGTCAGGTGCCGGTCGGCGCATGAACACGCGCGCCGCCGGGTCCAGCCCGAAGGCCGTCTCCGCCTCCAGAACCACGCGCAACCCGCTGGTCAGCTCATCCGGCGACAGCTCGACGAATCCGAGCCGGGCGTAGTACGGCGCGTTCCACGGCACGCTCCGGAACGTGCTGAGCGTCAGCGCCGTCAGCCCTTGGGCGACAGCCCAGGATCCGACGTGGTCGATCAGTGCCCGACCCAGCCCGCGGCCCTGCTGGTCGGGATGCACGCTGACCTGCTCGATGTGGGCGGCGCCGTCCACGATCTCGGTCAGCACGAACCCGGCCGGCCGGTCGTCCGCGTCGGTGACCACCCAGAGCCGGCCGGCGGCGCGGGCGTGCTCGAACGCCTCGAGGGGCGGCGGCGGGTGCTCGGCGATGTCCGCCATTCCGATCGCGCGGAAGAGCGCACCGGCGGCCACTTCCAGGTCCTGGAGGCTGGGGAGGTCGGCGGCGGTGGCAGGTCGGATGGTCACCGGGTGAGACAACCACGACCGAGTGGTGGATGCCATCGGATTTGCCCGGGTGGTACTCTCGGTCCCGTGAAGCGTTGCTATTGGCGATTTTTTGAGTGGCCGGCTGTGGTGCCGGGCAGCTCAGTTGATCGCTGACGCCCACCTACCGCACTGCAGCCGGCCCGAAGGCAAGGACAACCGTCCTTGCCTTTTCTTGTTCCCAGCCGGCTGACTGCGACCTTCCGCGGTGCTCCGGCGGAAAGGTCCCACCACCATGAACACCCTCCCGCGATCCGAGCAAGCGTCTGTCGTCGACCGGCGGATCGAGAAGACCGTCCCGTTGATCACGCCGCTGGCGCTGCACGACGAGTTGCCCCTGACCGACGAGCTCGCGCAGACAGTTGGCGACGGTCGGCAGGCCGTGGTCGACGTACTGAACGGGGTCGACGACCGGCTGCTGGTCGTGGTCGGTCCATGCTCGGTGCACGACGCCGACGCCGCCCTCGAGTACGCCGAGCGCCTGCGGCCGGTCGCCGAGCGGCTGTCTGACGGTCTGCTCGTGGTGATGCGGGTGTACTTCGAGAAGCCGCGGTCGACGCTGGGCTGGAAGGGCCTGATCAACGACCCGGGTCTGGACGGCTCCGGCGATGTGAACCGCGGTCTGCGGCTGGCTCGTCAGCTTCTGCTGCAGGTGACCGAGCTCGGCCTGCCGGTCGGGTGCGAGTTCCTCGACCCGATCACGCCGCAGTACATCGCGGACACCGTCGGATGGGGCGCTATCGGCGCGCGGACGGTCGAGTCGCAGGTCCACCGGCAGCTGTCGTCCGGTCTGTCGATGCCGATCGGGATGAAGAACCGCCCCGACGGGAGCATCGCCACGGCGGTCGACGCGATCAAGGCGGCCGCCGTACCTCATGTCTTCACCGGTATCGA
The DNA here is from genome assembly GCF_040605415.1 of Kribbella sp. NPDC005582. NCBI lineage: Bacteria > Bacillati > Actinomycetota > Actinomycetes > Propionibacteriales > Kribbellaceae > Kribbella > Kribbella sp. NPDC005582. Next base: position 192,909 of record NZ_JBEXCU010000004.1, on the reverse strand, counting down.
CCACGACGGGGCGCCGGCGATCCTGCACACCCGCGGCAACCCGGACTGCCACCTGGTCCTGCGTGGCTCCGACGCCGGCCCGAACTACGACGCCGAGTCCGTCGCAGCGGCCACCGACCTGCTCCGTACGGCGGGCCTGCCCGAGCGGGTCGTGGTCGACGCCAGCCACGGCAACAGCCGCAAGGACCACCGTCGTCAGCCGGTCGTCGCCGCGGAGATCGGCGCGCAGGTCGCGGCCGGCAACCGGGCGATCGTCGGCGTGATGTTGGAGTCGTTCCTGCAGGAGGGTCGCCAGGACCTCGACCCGACCCGCGAACTCACCTACGGCCAGTCGGTCACCGACGCCTGCCTGGGCTGGGAAACCACCGAGGCCGTACTGTCCGAGCTGCGTGACGCTGCCCTAAAGCGGCGCGGCTGAACAGTTCTGAGCAGTACCGGAAGTTCACTCGGGGGTCTTGCGGTGGTCATAGGCCCCTCATAAGGTCCGGACCATGACGGATATCTCCCGGCGGTTGGTCCTTGGTTCCGCGGCCGGCGGGGCAGCGTTGTCGCTGCTCCCGCCGTCGCTGCACACCGCGATGGCGCAACCCGCCAGGCGGGGTGGGCTGCGGGCCATCGAGCACGTGATCGTGCTGATGCAGGAGAACCGCTCGTTCGACCACTACTACGGGACGCTGCGCGGAGTTCGCGGGTACGGCGACCGCCAGCCGCTGCGGTTGCGGAACGGCAAGAGCGTGTTCCATCAGCCGAAGACCGCAGGTGGTGAGGTGCTGCCGTTCTCGATCCGCGCGGCCGCCGCCGCGGCGGGCCGCAACCCCGACGACATCCAGTACCTCGGTGCGCTCGCGCATGGCTTCACCGACGCCACCCAGGCCTGGAGCAACGGCTGGAACGACAACTGGGTGCAGGCCAAGACGGCCGCCTCGATGACGCACTACGAGCGCCGCGACATCCCGTTGCAGTACGAGCTCGCCGAGACCTTCACGATCTGCGACGCCTACCACTGCTCGGTCAACGGCTCCACGAACCCGAACCGCACCTACCTGTGGTCCGGCACCGTCGGCTACGAGCCCGGTACCACGCAGCGCGCGGTCACCAACGCGGCGTACGACTACAACCACAAGGGCTACGACTGGACGTCGTACCCGGAGCGGTTGGAGAAGGCCGGCGTGTCCTGGCAGATCTACCAGGAGTGGGACAACTTCACCGACAACGCGGTCGAGTACTTCAAGACCTTCAAGGAGATCGGGACCCGGATCCTGGCCTCGGTGCCGGGCGGCTACCGGACCACCGAGGAGTTCTACGACAAGCTCTTCGAGAAGACTCCGGCCGAGCAGGCCGAGGCCCTGCAGCAGCTCGCGGCGGCGGTGGCCAAGCTGCCCGCGGCCGACCAGAAGCTGTTCCACCAGGCGATGTACCGGTCCGAGCCGGAGTCGCTGATTCCGCGGCTGAAGGCCGATATCAAGGCGGGCACGCTGCCGCAGGTGAGCTGGTTGGTGCCGTCGGCAATCGACTCCGAGCACCCGAGTACGTCGACTCCGGTCGGCAGCGCGAACCTCGTCTACGACCTGCTGGACGCGATCGCGTCCGACCCGGAGACCTGGTCGAAGACGGCGCTCTTCATCAACTTCGACGAGAACGACGGCTACTTCGACCACGTGCCGCCGCCGGTCGCACCGCGCCCCGACTCGGGCAACGACGACGACTGGTACGACGGTCAGCCGATCGGGCTCGGTCCGCGGGTCCCGATGACCGTGGTGTCGCCGTGGACCGTCGGCGGGCACGTGAACTCGCAGGTCTTCGACCACACCTCAGTACTGCGCTTCCTGGAGCGCTGGACCGGCGTCCGCGAGCCGAACATCAGCAGGTGGCGGCGGACTGCCTGCGGTGACCTCATGTCGGCCTTCGACTTCGACCGCTCGTACCGGCAACCGAAGGTCGATGCTCCCGGTGCGGTCCCCGCGCCGATCGCGCGCTGGAAGCCGACCCCGCCGGTCGACCAGGCAGTCCCGCAACAGGAATCGGGCCGGCGTCCGGCGCGGCCTTTGCCTTACCGGCCGTCGGTTTCCGGTTTGGTTGCTGATGGCAAGTTGAAGGTGGCCCTCAGCAACGACGGCAGCGAGCCGGTGCACTTCGCGATCTACCCGTACGGCGGCGAACTGCCCGAACCTGCCCATCGCGACGTACGGCGGGAGCACGCCGAGGCGATCGCGGTCGCGGGTCCGTACGAGATCGCCGTACAGGGGCCGAACCGGTTCTGGGTCGAGTTGGCGGGTTCGAGCGATGGTGTTGCGGCAGGTCTGGACGTGCGGGCCTGCCAGCGGGGGAGTGGCCTGGAGTTGGCGCTGGTCAACACGTCTCGCAAGCCGCTGACGCTGAAGCTGAAGGCCCGTGGCTACGGCAGCAAGACAGTCACCGTCACGTTGCGCGGCAAGCAGACCCGCGAGGTGGAGTGGCCGACCGACCACGGCTGGTACGACGTCGAGGTCACGGTGGTCGAGGACACGACGTACCGGCGGCGGTTGAGTGGGCACCTGGAGACCGGCAAGGCCGGCGTCACCGGCTGACGGATGGCTTATCACGAGGAGAACCGCGGGCAGTTCCACTTCAGCCCGCGGCGCGGCTGGATGAACGATCCGAATGCGCCGCTCTGCTACCGCGGTGTGTACCACCTGTACTTCCAGCACGCACCGAACTCTTTGGTCTGGGACACGATGCACTGGGGGCATGCGACCAGCACCGACCTCGTGCACTGGCAAGAGCAGCCGATCGCGCTCGACCCGTCGATCCATCCCGGTGAGCTGTGGTCGGGCGGCGGGGTCGTTGACCTCGGCAACCACAGTGGCCTGAAGGTCGGGGACCACGATCCGATCATCGTCTACTCCGGCACGAACGGCGTGTCCATCTTTTACAGCCTCGACGGCGGCTTCACCTTCGCGCCGTACGACGGTGGCCGGAAGGTGGTCACGCCGGCCGGGACCAGCCGCGATCCGAAGGTGTTCTGGGATCCGGTGTCGGAACACTGGGGGATGGTCGTCTGGAGCGATGCCGGGGGCAACGGTGTCGACTTCTTCACCTCGAGCGATCTCCTGCACTGGACCTTCGCATCGAGGTTCGCGGCCGACTGGTTGTTCGAGTGCCCGAACCTGATCCGGATGCCGCTCGACGGCGACTATCACTGGATTCTGCACAGCGCCAGCGGTGAGTACTACGTCGGCGACTGGGACGGTACGGCGTTCCGCAGCGACTGGACGGTTCCGCAGAAGATCAACCAGACCGAGACGTTCGCCGGTGCGGGGTACTACGCGGCGCTGAACTTCTCGAACCTCGACGGCGATCGGATCGTCTCGATCGCCTGGCAGGGCGAGAATCGCGGATCGACCTGGATGGGCAACGCGTCGTTTCCGGTGGACCTCAAGTTGCGCCGGACGGCTGACGGAATCCGCGTGGTCAGCACGCCGGTCCCCGAGATCGAGTCCCTGCGACAGAACACCTGGAGGTGGAAGAACCTGACTCTGGATGCCGACGCCGCACGTCAGTTGTTGTCCGAGATACAAGTGGATACCTACGAGCTCGAGGCAACAGTCGACGTTCGGGACATGCAGCGGTTCCAGCTCAACGGCGTACCGCTCCAGCCGCAGGACGGCAAGGTCAAGGTGCGACTGCTCGTGGACCGCGATCAACTCGATGTCTTCGGCAACGATGGTGAGGTCTACCAGAGCTACAACGTGAAGTCCGGCGACCTCGAGCTATTCACCGACGGGCTGCTCCGGATCGACGCATTGACAATCCACGAGCTCGCGTCGATCTGGGTCAGCGAGCGATAGCCGCAGTCCGCGCCTTCGTGATCGCGATCAGGTCGGCGGGAGACAGGCCGATGTCGAGTCCGCGCCGGCCGCCCGACACATAGACGGTCGCGTGCTCGGTCGCCGTACTGTCCACGACGGTCGGCAGCGGCCGCTTCTGACCGATCGGGCTGATGCCACCGACGACGTACCCGGTGGTGCGCTCGGCGGCGGCCGGGTCGGCCATCACCGCCTTCTTCCCGCCGGCCGCGGCCGCGATCGCCTTCAGATCGAGCTGCTTGTCGACCGGTACGACGCCGACCGTCAGCTTGCCGTCGACCTCGACGAGCAGCGTCTTGAACACCTGCTCCGGTTCCAGCCCCAACGCCTCGGCCGCCTCCAGCCCGTACGACTTCGCCGCCGGATCGTGCTCGTAGGCGTGCGTGCTGAACTCGATCTTCGCCTTCGTCAACGCCACCGTCGCCGGCGTCCCCGCCGACTGCTTGCTCTTAGCCACCCGCCGAGGATACGAGACGAACACAGCAGTGGTTCGGGGCCGGGGCGAGCTGGGCCTCGTGCGGCGTGCCGGTGGCGCTGACCAGGCCGGCCAGGAGGTTGAGGTTCATGGTGCAGACGAGTTGGGTGTAGTCGGCCGCGAGCCGGCGGAACGGGCAGTTGCCGAGGGCGATGTCGTCGCCATCGAGGCGGGGCTCGAAGCCGTGCCGCTGGAGGATCTCGAGCACCGGCAGGCCGGCGCCGGCGCGGCCGAGTGATTCGCCGTACTCGCGGGCCAGCCGGTCGACCGCGGCGCGGGGAGAGCCGCCGGTGGCCTCGGCGTCCTCGATGGCGGCGGCGAGCAGGTGGCCCGCGACGGCGTACTGGCGCTCGGGGAGGCTGATCTCGATCTCGGTGTCGGAGCGGTGGTAGAGCTTCGCGGGGCGGCCGGCGCCGGGGCCGGTCCGGCCGGTACGGCGCTCGAAGCAGGTGGCGAGCAGACCTTCCTCGGTCAGCCGGTCGAGGTGGAAGGCCGCAGTGGTCCGGGGGATCGCGAGCGCGGCGGCCGCGTCGTCCCGGCTGACGGGCTCGGCCTGCGCGACGACGTACTCGTAGAGGCGGCGCCGGGTCGGCTCCTCGAGTACGGCGACGGCCTGCAGGCCGGCGTTCCAGTCGGTGTCCACGACCCGATTGTATCGACAACATTGGTTGGTTTAACAGTATGATGGCGACTCGTTGAAGATTCAGGGAGTGAGTGCGATGGCGATCTCCGCCGATCTGGAACCCGTGTCGCCGCTGCGGATCGTCGCGGGGCGCGAACACATCGATCTGCCGGCCGCCGAGCGCGCGGTCGCGGATCTGCTGCGGGCGCTCGGGCGGGACCCGGACAGCGCGCACCTGGCGGACACCCCGCGCCGGGTCGCGGGCGCGTACGCCGAGATGCTGACACCACGCGAGTTCGCGCTGACGACCTTCCCGAACGACGAAGGCTACGACGAGCTCGTGCTCGCCAAGGACATTCCGGTGCAGTCGCTGTGCGAGCACCACCTGCTGCCGTTCCAGGGCGTCGCGCATGTCGGTTACCTGCCGGGCGACCGGATCCTCGGGCTGTCGAAGCTGGCCCGGGTGGTCGAGTTGTTCGCGCGTGATTTCCAGGTGCAGGAGCGGCTGACCAAGCAGGTCGCCGACTGGCTTCAGGGTCACCTGGCGCCGAAGGGCGTGGGCGTCGTGATCGAGGCCGAGCATCAGTGCATGTCGCTGCGCGGCGTCCGGGCGGTCGGTTCGCGGACCGTCACGTCGGCGTTGCACGGCGTCCTGCGGGACAAGCCGAGCTCGCGGCAGGAGTTCTTCGCGCTGACCGGCCTCACCCCGTAGTCCGGCGGCCAGCCGAAGCTCGTCAGCTCAGGCGGAGACCGCCTTGTGGTGCGTGTGCCGCCCGGTGGCGAGGATGTGCGCCACCTCGCCGGGCAGCAGGTCGGTGCCGGGGACAGGCTCCATCTCGGAGACGTCCAGCCAGCGCACGACGGTGGCGCCGCAATGGCCGTGGACGGCGAGGATGGAGTCGAGATCCGGCCAGACGGCGGTGGACGGGTTGGCGCCGTGCCAGCGCAGTGCCACCGAACCGTCGGTGAAGACGCAGCCTTCGGCGACGATGCCGGTCCCGGAGACCCCGCTGATGTCGGAATAGCGCAGAAGTTCGAAGGTCTGGGGTTTCATTGGTCCTTTCCCCGTGGTTGGTCGGGCGCTCGCCACAAACCGGGGACAAGTACGAAGTGTCAGCGGGGAAGAACGATCTGTAGCGACTCTTTCTGCACAACAAGCTAGAACCAAAGTGCCCGACACGCCAGACATCGGCAGGCGTGTCTCAAGCTCCGATCCGCTAAAAGAAGAAGGGTTTGAACGCCCCGGCGTGATCGAATGGCGCAGTGTTCCTGACCCTGACCACCGACCTAGCCGGCTTCGACCTTCCCGCGAGCGACTTCGGGTTCTTGTTGCACAAGAACCCGGGCCGACCGCAGAGCACCGCGATCACCGGTGGGACAGCGCATGTCTTCTACCCGGAGGCGACCGACACCCGTTGTACGGCGGCCGTTCTGCTTGAGATCGATCCGATCGCTCTGGTGCGAGCCGGTCGCGGCAAATCCTCGGAGGGCTTCACCCTCGGGCAGTACGTCAACGACCGCCCGTACGCCGCCTCCAGCCTGCTCGCGGTCGCACTCGGCAAGTTCTTCCGGACCGCGATGATCGGCCGCTGCGACGCCCGGCCCGAGCTCGCCGCGGCCGCGATCCCGCTGGAGATCCACGTGCCGGCGCTTCCGTGCCGTGGCGGGACCGAGCTGGCCGAGCGGATGTTCGCGCCCCTCGGCTGGGCCGTCGACGCGCGACCGGTACCGCTCGACCCGGAGGTGCCCAGCTGGGGCGACTCCCGGTACGTCGATCTGCGGCTGACCGGCGTCGTGCGGCTGGCCGACGCACTCAATCACTTGTACGTGATGCTGCCCGTCCTGGACGACGCCAAGCACTACTGGGTCGGCTCCGACGAGGTCGACAAGCTCGTCCGGGCCGGTGCCGGCTGGCTAGGCACGCACCCCGAGAAGGACCTCATCTCGCACCGCTATCTCGGCCACCGCCGCTACCTGTCCGATGACGCGCTGGAGCGCCTGGCCGAGGCCGACGGCGTCGAGGTGGCCGACGAGGCGCCGGAGGCCGAAGGACCCGTCTCGCTGGCGGTCGAGCGTCGTACGACGGTGGCCGCCGTACTGCGGGAGCTCGGAGCCCGGCGGATCGTCGACCTGGGATGTGGTGAGGGCGCGCTGGTGGGGGAGCTGATGAAGGACCCGATGGTCGGCGAACTGATCGGGACCGACGTCTCGGCGCGCGCATTGATCTCCGCGAAGCGGCGGCTGCACTACGACGACCTGCCTGACCGCCAGCGGGACCGGCTGCGGTTTCTGCAGTCGTCGGTGACGTACGCGGACGAGCGGCTGGCCGGGCTGGACGCTGCGGTGCTGATGGAGGTCATCGAGCACGTCGATCCGCCGCGGCTGCCTGCGTTGTCGCACTCCGTCTTCCAGGCCGCTCGCCCGGCCGCCGTCGTCGTGACCACCCCGAACAGTGAGTACAACGTGCGCTTCGAATCCCTGCCCGCCGGTGAGTTCCGGCACCCCGATCACCGGTTCGAGTGGACTCGCTCCGAGTTTCAAGACTGGGCTCGTGAGGTGGCCGGTCGGTATGGGTATGCGGTCGAGTTCCGTCCGGTCGGGTCCGAGGATCCTGAGGTGGGTCCGCCGACGCAGCTCGCGCTCTTCCGTCGTTCGGAGGTGGCGGCATGATCGACGTACCGGCACTTTCTCTGGTGGTTCTGGTCGGTGTGAGCGGGTCGGGCAAATCGACTTTTGCGCGGAAGCACTTCAAGGCCACCGAGGTGATTTCCAGCGACTTCTGTCGTGGGTTGGTCTCGGACGACGAGAACGACCAGGCGGCGACCAAGGACGCTTTCGAGGTCCTGCATTTCATTGCCGGTAAGCGGCTTGCGGCCGGTCGGCTGACCGTGATCGACGCGACCAACGTGCAGCCCGAGGCTCGTCGCGAACTGGTCGCGCTGGCGCGGGAGCACGACGTACTGCCGGTGGCGATCGTGCTCGACCCGCCGGAGCGAGTGGCGGTGGAGCGCAACCAGCAGCGGCCGGACCGGCAGTTCGGCGCGCAGGTGGTGACGCGGCAGCTCGGTCAGCTGAAGCGCGGACTGCGGAGCCTCAAGCGGGAAGGGTTTCGCAAGGTCCATGTGCTCAGCAGTGTCGAGGAGATCGATGCCGTCAGCATCGAACGCACCCGGCTCTTCAACGACCTGACCGATCAGACCGGCCCGTTCGACATCATCGGCGACATCCACGGCTGCCGGCCGGAGCTCGAGCAGCTGCTGACCGAGCTCGGCTACACGCTGACCCGGGACGACCTGGGACGGCCGGTGAACGCCGTGCACCCGTCGCGGCGGGCGGTCTTCGTGGGCGATCTGGTCGACCGCGGCCCGGACAGTCCCGGCGTACTGCGGCTCGTGATGGGAATGGTTGCGCAGGGCAACGCCTACTGTGTGCCCGGGAACCACGAGGACAAGCTGCTGCGTGCGCTGCAAGGCCGCAACGTCAAGGTCAGTCACGGCCTGGAGACCACGCTGGCGCAGCTTGAGGACGAGCCCGCCGAGTTCCGGGCCGAGGTCGCGACGTTCATCGACGGGCTGATCTCGCACTATGTCTTCGACGGCGGGAAGCTGGTCGTTTCGCACGCCGGTCTGGTCGAGCGCATGCACGGCCGCGCCTCCGGCCGGGTCCGATCGTTCTGTCTGTACGGCGAAACGACCGGCGAGACCGATGAGTTCGGACTGCCGGTGCGGTATCCGTGGGCGAACGAGTACCGCGGGCGCGCGATGGTCGTTTACGGGCACACGCCGACGCCGGAGCCGGAGTGGATCAACAACACGATCTGTCTGGACACGGGCTGTGTGTTCGGTGGATCGCTGACGGCATTGCGTTATCCGGAGCGCGAGCTGGTGCAGGTAGCGGCGGCGAAGGAGTACTACGCCCCGGCGAAACCGTTGCACGTCGCGTCGGCGCCGGCGCGGGAGCCCGACGTACTGGAGTTGACCGATGTCACTGGGCGGCGCGTGATCGAGACGTCGTCGCACGGGCGGCTGAGCGTTCGCGCCGAGCAGGCCGGCGCGGCGCTGGAGGTGATGAGCCGGTTCGCGATCGATCCGCGGTTCCTGCTGTACCTGCCGCCGACGATGAGTCCGGTCGCGACGTCGCCGCTGCCGGGATTGCTCGAGCACCCGCTGCAGGCGTTCGAGACGTATCGCGGGCAGGGCGTGACCGAGCTGGTGTGCGAGGAGAAGCACATGGGTTCGCGGGCGGTGGTGCTGCTGACGCAGGACGATGACGTCGCGTTCAAGCGCTTCGGTCTGGCTGGGCGTGGCGCGATCCACACTCGGACGGGGCGATCGTTCTTCGAGCCTTCGTTGACTGACGAGCTGTTGTCGCGGCTGCGTGCGGTTGCTGTCGAGGCCGGGTTGTTCGCCGAGTTCGGCACGTCGTGGCTGCTGCTGGACGCCGAGCTGCTGCCGTGGAGCGCAAAGGCCGAGGACCTGCTCCGGAACCAGTACGCCGCGGTCGGCGCGGCTGCCCGTACGTCGTTGCCCGCGGCAACTGCTGCGTTGGCGTCGGCTGCTGCCGCCGGGCTGGAGGTCGGGAATCTGCTGGCCACGATGGAGCAGCGTGCGGTCAATGCCGCGCGATTCACCGACGCCTATCGGCGGTACTGCTGGCCGACGTCGGGACTTGACGGCGTTCGGCTCGCTCCGTTCCAGGTGCTGGCGACGGAGGGAGCGACGTACCAGGATCGGGAGCATGCCTGGCACCTGGGGATCGCGGACCGAATGGTTGCTGCAGGCCCTGACCTCATCACGCCTACTCGTCGGCTGTTTGTCGGTGCTGACAATTGGGACGAAGGCGTGGCCTGGTGGGAGGAGCTGACCGGGGCCGGCGGCGAGGGCATGGTGGTCAAGCCTGCGGCCAACCTCGTGCGGACCGCCAAGGGTCTCGCGCAGCCTGGGCTGAAGGTTCGTGGGCCGGAGTACCTGCGGTTGATCTACGGGCCGGACTACACCGAGCCCGCCAACTTCGACCGCCTCCGCGTCCGCAACCTCGGCCACAAGCGCTCTCTCGCTCTGCGTGAATACGCCCTCGGTCTGGAGTCGCTGGAACGCGTCGCCCGCGGCGAGCCGCTCTGGCGCATCCACGAATGCGTCTTCGCCGTACTGGCCCTGGAGTCGGAGCCCGTCGACCCGAGGCTCTAGAGCAGTTGGCGGGTTAGGGAGTCGGCTACGAACTGCTCGAAGTCGGCGGGGGGCCAGCCGGATTCGTCGACGAGTTCTTGGTAGACGCCGGGGGCGGCTAGAGCACGGTAGACGGCTTGGGCTTGGGGGAGCGGGACGCGGAGGGCGGGCTCGAGGGAGGCGATGATCGCGTCCATGACCTGGTTGCGGCCGGCGAGTTTGGCGCGGAGGAGGGCTTTGGTTTCGGCGCTCTCGTCGGTGGCGGCTTCGAAGATCAGTACGACGTCGAAGCCGGCGGCGTACAGGGTGGTGAGCCAGTGGGCGGCGCCGCGGAGGCGGTCGGCGGGGTCTTCGATCGCGAGGACCTGGTCGGCGAGTTCGCGGGCTCCGGCCTCGGCGAGCCAGAGGTCGCAGATCAGCGAGAGGATCTCGCGCTTGGTGCCGAAGGCCGAGTAGACGGTCCGGGTGGCGACGCCGGCGTCCTTGGCGATCGCGTCGATGCTGGTCGCCCCGTAGCCCTGGACGGCGAACAGCCGGCGGGCGGACTGGGCGATCCGGATCCGGGTCTCTTCCGCCTGGACCTGACGGTAGGTCTTGACAGCCTCGGCCATGTCGGCACACTATCACTGTGTTCAGTGCAGTATCACTGCATCGAGTGCACAATGAGTGCAACAGAGGGGGATTCATGGCTGTGACGACGACCGAGCCGCTGGCGGTGCTGGAGCGGATCCTGCACGAGGGATTCGCGACCGGGAACGACGCGATCGTGGACGAGGTGTGTGCACCAGACCTGATCGAGCATCAGTTCGGCCTGGCCGGCACCGGGGAAGAGGCGCGGGCGCACGTGAAGGCGGCGATCCGGGAAGTGCACGCGATGATGCCCGATCTTGCTTACACGGTTGAGGATTCCGTCGTGGTCGGCGATGTGGTGTGGGCGCGCGGCCGGGCCCGGGGGACCGCGACCGGCGGCTTCTTCGGACCGCCGAGCAACGCAAAGATCGACATGGTGCTGTTCGAGATGGCGCGGGTCGTCGACGGGCGAATCGTCGAGCACTGGGGCTGCCCCGACCGCTTCGCTCTGCTCGCGCAGACGGGCGTCCTGGAGAGGCTGAAGTAGGAAAAGGCTTCCCGGAATCGCTTGGCAAGGTGTGACATTGCACCTAGGGTTTGTGCAATGTCACACCGTACTGAGCTGTGCGTAGAGCTGACCGGAGGTCTGCTGCAGGCGTGGCAGCAGCGGAACCGCGAGGCGACGATCCCGCACGCGATCCGCGAGCTGCGGGCCGCGGGGAACCTCGACAACCTCCGTCGGCTGGCGGATCCGGCCGTCGGTCCGTACCAGGGTCGCTATCCGTTCCTGGACACCGATCTCTACAAGACCCTCGAGGGTCTCGCCTACGAGGCGGATCGAGACGCGGGGATCCGCGCGTTCTACGACGAGGTCGTCGAGGTGCTGCAGCAGGCGCAGGCCGGCGACGGGTACCTGAACTCCTACTTCCAGGACCCCGACCAGCCGAAGCAACCGTGGTCCGATCTCGCCTGGGGGCATGAGCTCTACAACCTCGGGCATCTCGTCCAGGCGGCGGTGGCGGCGCAGCGGCAGCTCGGGGACGACCGGCTGCTGACCGTCGCGCGCCGGTTCGCCGACTTGGTGGTCGCCAAGTTCGGGCCGGAGGGTGAGCCGGCGATCGACGGTCATCCCGAGGCCGAGATGGCGCTGGTCGAGCTCTATCGCGAGACCGGTGAGCGCGCCTACCTGACGCAGGCCGAGCTGTTCGTCGAGCGGCGCGGCCGCGGGAACCTCGCCCGGACGATCTTCCCGGGGGAGTACTTCCAGGACCACGTGCCGTTCCGGGAGCTGCCATCGGTGATCGGGCATGCCGTCCGGATGGCCTACCTCGCGGCCGGTGCGACCGACGTACACCTGGAGACCCGTGAGCCGACTCTGCTCGCGGCGCTGGAGCGGCTCTGGGACGACATGGTCGCGACCAAGCTGTATCTCACCGGCGGGCTGGGCAGCCGGCACTCCGACGAGGCGATCGGCGATCAGTACGAACTGCCCTCCGAGCGCGCGTACGCCGAGACCTGTGCGGCGATCGCGCTCATGCAGTGGGCCTGGCGGATGTTCCTCGCGACGGGCAAAGCGTCGTACCTGGATGTCCACGAGACCGTGCTCTACAACGCTTATGCCGTTGGCCTTTCGGCAGCCGGCACGGCGTTCTTCTACGACAATCCGCTGCAGCGGCGGCCGGACCACGAGCAGCGGTCCGGCGCGGAGGACGGCGGCGAACCGCTGCGGCGCGCGTGGTTCGGCTGCCCGTGCTGCCCGCCGAACATCATCCGCTGGATGTCGGAGCTGCAGGACCACGTCGCCACGGCCGGCGAGAACACCCTGACGATCGGTCTGTACGCCGACGCGCGGATCACCGCCGGGGATCTGACCGTCACGGTCAGCACCGACTATCCGTGGGACGGCGAGATCACGGTCACCGTGGTGGACGCACCCGCCGCCGAGCAGACGCTCAAGCTCCGGGTTCCGGCGTGGGCGCAGGACGCGCGGCTCAACGGCGAACCGGTCACGCCGGGCTGGGCAACCATCAACCGACTCTTCCAGCAGGGCGACGTCATCAGGCTGTCGTTGCCGATGGCACCGAGAGCGCATGGATCACACCCGTACCTGGACGCCACCCGCGGCGCGATCGCGGTGGCCCGGGGTCCGCTGGTCTATTGCGTCGAGCAACAAGATTCACCGGCGCCGGTCGACGACCTGCTGCTGTCGGTGGCGGCCGTCCACGCCGCGACCGCGCGGCGGCAGGGCGACCACGTCGTACTCGAGCTGACCGCGGCGGCGGCACCGGCGCCGCCGAGTGAGCTGTACCCCGTGCTGACCGAACGGGTCGAGGAGCCCGTCGGCAGCCCAGTGCCGGTGACGTTCGTTCCGTACTTCCTGTGGGGCAACCGTGAGGCGTTGGCCATGCGCGTGTGGCTGCGAAGCGAAGGAGAAAGCAGATGAAGAGAACATCCATGCTGGTGGGGATGGTGGCCTCGGCCGCCCTCGCGCTCACCGCGTGCGGCGGCAGTGGGAACGGGGCCAAGGGCGACTCAGCCGGTCCCGGCAGCAAGGCCGTGCATGGCGGCACGGTGCAGGTGCTCGCGAACGCCGCGTTCTCGCATCTGGACCCGGCGCGTGGCTTCGACGGCGGCGTGAACAACTTCTACCGATTGATCTACCGGACGCTGACCACCCAGGGGGCCGCACCCGGTGCCGAGGGCACCAAGATCGTTCCCGATCTGGCGACCGACACCGGCAAGTCGTCCAACGGCGGGAAGACCTGGACCTTCACCCTCAAGGACGGACTGTTCTTCGAGACCGGCGCGCCGATCACGAGTGCCGACGTGAAGTGGGGCGTCTCGCGCGCGTGGGACCCGGAAGTCGGCATCGGGTCGCCGTACGCGAAGCAGCTGATCGACGCACCCGCGTCGTACCAGGGACCGTACAAGTCGGGTGATCTGCCGACCATCACGACCCCGGATGCGAAGACGATCGTGTTCCAGCTGAAGAAGCCGTTCGCGGACTTCGGCAGTGTGGTCGCGCAGAACACCTTCACGCCGGTACCGAAGGGTCAGGGCGCCGGGAATCAGCTGGACAGCAAGCCGATCGCCTCGGGACCGTACAAGGTGTCCGAGTTCAAGCCGGGTGCCGCGCTGAAGCTCGTCCGCAACGACAAGTGGGACAAGAAGTCCGACAGCGTCCGGAGCGCGAACCCGGACGGGTTCCAGTGGACCTTCGGGCTCGACCCGGCCACGATCGACGAGCGGATGATCGCCGGTCAGGGCACGGATGCCGACGCGATCGCCGGCACGATCCAGGCGGCCAGTGTGGCCCGGATCCAGACTCCGCAGCTCAAGCAGCGGACGATGACCGGCATCAACGGCTGTACGACGTACATGGGGCTGAACACCACCAAGAAGCCGTTCGACAACGTCAAGGTCCGGCAGGCGATCAACCTCGCGGTGAACAAGCAGACGGTCCGCGACGCGGTCGGTGGCTCGGCGCTGGCCGACATCGCGACGAGCATCCAGCCGCCGACGGTGGTCGGGCGGGTCGACTACGACCCGTACCCGAGCCCGGACCACAAGGGTGACGTCGAGGCCGCGCGCAAGCTGCTCGCCGAGGCCGGGTTCGAGGCGGGCTTCCCGCTCACGCTCGACATCCGCGCCCAACCGAAGATGCAGGCGATGGCGGTCGCGATCCAGCAGGCCCTCGAACCGCTCAAGATCACGGTCAAGATCAACACCATCGACACCGCGACGTACTACGAAGTGATCGGTACGACATCGCAGCAGCACGACGCGGCGATCACCGGCTGGTGCCCGGACTGGCCGTCCGGCGCGACCTTCCTGCCGCCGCTGTTCGACGGCCGCAACATCACCCCGAAGGGCAACTCGAACCTGTCCCAGCTGAACGATCCGGCGGTCAACGCGAAGATCACCGAGATCGCGGGACTCACCGACGTACAGGCGGCCAACACGGCGTACGGCGAACTGGACAAGCAGATCATGGCGCTCGCACCGGTCGTGCCGCTGCTGTACGAGAAGGTGCTGATGCTTGTCGGTGGCAACATCGCCGGCGCCTATCTGCACGACGGTTTCTCCGGTGGTATCGACCTGGTCTCGGTCGGTCTCCAGAACGCGGGGAAGTAGTAGCCGATGACAACGACCCCGACGTTGCTCGAGGTCGAGGAGGTGGGAACCCCGGCGGCGGCCGGTGGTTCCCCGGCCTCGGCCCGGCGGATCCTCAGGATCGTCACCCGGGACAAGGGCGCGCTCGCCTGCGTGACGTTCCTGGCGATCGTGGTCCTGATGGCGGTGGCCGCGCCGCTGATCACCAAGCTCAGCGGCTGGGGACCGTACGCGTTCGACTCGGCTGCGATCGACTCCTCGCTCGGCGGTGTCCCGCGTGGTGCGTTGGGCGGCATCAGCGGCGAGCACTGGTTCGGCGTCGAGCCGCAGAACGGCCGCGACCTCTTCGCCAGGATCGTGTACGGCGCTCGCGTGTCGATCACGATCTCGCTGGCGGCGACCGTGCTGACCGGCGTGCTCGGCGTCGTCCTGGGGATGCTCGCCGGTTTCTATCGCGGCTGGGTCGACCAGGTGATCTCGCGGGTGATGGACTTCCTGATGGCGTTCCCGGCGCTGATCTTCATGATCGCGATCCTGTCGTCGCTGCCGGCCGGGAACCGCCCGGTGCTACTGGTCGTGGTGATCAGCGTCTTCGGCTGGCCGTACCTGGCCCGGGTGATTCGCGGGCAGACGATGACACTGGCCGGGCGTGAGTTCGTCGAGGCGGCCAGAGCCTCCGGTGCCAAGGACCTGCAGGTGGTGTTCCGCGAGATCCTGCCGAACCTGCGCGGTTCGATCGTCGTGATGACGACGCTGGCGATCCCCGGCTACATCGGCACCGAGGCCGGGCTGTCCTTCCTCGGCGTCGGGGTCTCACCGCCAACCGCATCGTGGGGCCAGATGATCTCCAGTTCGGTGAGCTGGTACTCGGTCGACCCGATGTTCTTCGCGATCCCCGGCGCCTTCCTGTTCCTGACGGTGCTGTCGCTCACTGTGCTCGGCGACAAGATCCGCACCGCGATCGACCAGGGGGCGGCAGCATGACGCGTTACGTTCTGGCCCGGCTCGGTGGGGTCGTCGTCATCCTGCTGGCCGTGTGCCTGTTCACCTATCTGATCTTCTTCAAGCTCTCGCCGGACCCGGCGGTGATGATCTGCGGCAAGACCTGTACGCCGGAGCGGATCGACTCGATTCGTTCGGTGCTCGGGCTGAACCAGCCGATCCTCACCCAGTTCCTCGACTTCCTCCGGGGGATTGTCGCCGGCCGCGATTACGGCGCGGTGCATTGCTCGGCGCCCTGTCTGGGCTACAGCTTCCAGACCAACGAGTCGGTCTGGGCGATGATCACCAGCCGGCTCCCCGTCAGCATCACGGTTGCTGTCGGCGCCGCCGTACTGTGGTTGCTGGCGGGGGTGATCGGTGGCTTGGTCAGCGCCGTCAAACAAGGCACTTGGTGGGACCGTACGGCGATGGCCTTGGCCCTCGGCGGTGTGAGCGTGCCGAACTACGTGCTGGCGCTGGTGTTGCAGTACGTGCTGGTGGTCAAGCTTCAGGTGCTGCCGTTCCCCTCGGCACCGGCGTTCGGCGACGATCCCGTGGTGTGGTTCGAGTCGTACCTGATGCCGTGGGTGGTTCTCGCCGTCGGCTACGCCTGTCTGTACGCGCGGCTGACCCGGAGCAACGTGATCGACACTCTGTCGGAGAACTACTTCCGGACCGCGCGGGCCAAGGGATTGGGCGGCTCGCTGATCATGCGGCGGCACGCGTTGCGCCCGGCCCTGACTCCGATCGCCACCATCTTCGGGATGGACTTCGCCGGCCTGCTCGGCGGTGCGCTGATCACCGAGACTGTGTTCGGGCTGAACGGGATCGGCAAGCTGGCCGCCGATTCGATCGCCAAGAACGATCAGCCGGTGATCATGGCGGTGACCTTGCTGGCCGCCTTCTTCGTTGTCATCGGCAACGTCGTGGTCGACCTCGTCTACACCGCACTGGATCCGCGAGTTCGGGTGGTGTCCGCATGAGCGACGAACTGTTCGTGGTCGAGGATCTGACCGTCACGTTGCCGACCGGCCGCGGTCCGGTCGACGTGGTCAAGAACGTGTCGTTCACGGTCGGCCGGGACGAGACACTCGGCATCGTCGGCGAGTCCGGGTCGGGCAAGTCGATGACGGCGCTGGCTGTGCTCGGCCTGCTGCCCCGAGGAGCCCGTACGTCGGGCAGCGTGCGACTGGACGGCACCGAGCTGCTGGGGCGCTCGGATCGCGAGTTGCGGCCGATCCGCGGGAACGCGATCTCGATGGTCTTCCAGGACCCGCTGTCCTCGCTGAACCCCTATTACACAGTGGGACTGCAGATCGAGGAGATGTACCGGACGCATCGGGGCGGATCCCGGAAGGCGGCCCGGCAGGTGGTGATCGAGGCGCTGGAGCAGGTCCGGATCCCCGATGCCGGCCGACGGATCGATCAGTACCCGCACCAGTTCTCCGGTGGGATGCGGCAACGCGTGATGATCGCGATGGCGTTGTGCTGTTCGCCGTCGCTGCTGATCGCGGACGAGCCGACGACCGCGTTGGACGTGACCGTGCAGGCCCAGATCCTGGAGCTGCTGGCCGAACTGCAGTCGTCCACCGGGACCGGGATGATCTTCATCACCCACGACCTGGCGGTGATCAGTTCGATCGCCCAGCGGGTGCTGGTGATGCGCTCCGGTGATCCGGTCGAGTACGGAACCGCCGAGCAGGTGTTCTCCGACCCGCAGCACGACTACACGCGGATGCTGCTGGACGCCGTACCGAGGATCGACGACGAGGTTGCGTCATGACGTTGCTGCAGGTGCAGGGAGTGGTCAAGGAGTTCACCACCCGCGGCGGTGCGGTGGCGCGGAAGTCGACGTTCACCGCGGTCGACGATGTCAGCTTCGACGTCGACCTCGGTGAGACGCTCGCGGTCGTGGGGGAGTCGGGGAGCGGCAAGTCGACCACCGCGCGGATCGCGGCTCGGCTGCTGGATCCGACGCGAGGGACGGTGCTGTTCGACGGCGAGGACGTAACGCGGGCCCGCGGCAACGAACTGGCGCGCTTCCGCAACAACGTCCAGGTCGTCTTCCAGGATCCGTTCTCGTCGCTGAACCCGCGCTACACCGTGGAGCGGATCATCACCGCGCCGCTGAGCTACCAGGGCATCAAGCCGGTCGGGGGCTATCGAGCCGTCGCGCAGGAGCTGATGGAGCGGGTCGGATTGAATCCTGACCATAGCCAGCGGTATCCGGCGCAGTTCTCGGGCGGGCAGGCGCAGCGGATCGGCATTGCTCGTGCGCTCGCCGTGAACCCGAAGCTGGTGATCTGCGACGAGGCGGTGTCGGCACTCGACGTGTCGATCCAGGCGCAGGTCCTGGAGTTGCTGATGCGGCTTCAGGCGGAGAGCGGGTTCAGCTACATCTTCATCGCGCACGATCTGGCCGTGGTCCGGCAGATCTGCCACCGGGTGGCCGTGATGAACCAGGGCAGGATCGTCGAGCTCGGTCCCCGGGACCAGGTGTTCGGCGATCCGCAGGACGACTACACGCGGACGCTGCTGGCCGCCGTACCGCGGATCAATCCGGAGTGGGACGCCAAGCGGCGGCAGCGAAAGGTGACGCAGTGATCAGCTATACGATTCCCGATCTGCAGGTCCGGGAGCACACGGTCGAGGTCCCGCTGGACTGGTCGGATCCGTCGTCGGAGTCGATCACCGTCTTCGCGCGCGAGCTCGTCGAACCGGTGCGCAAGGACGAGGACCTGCCGTGCCTGCTGTTCCTGCAGGGCGGACCGGGCGGGAAGAGTCCGCGGCCGGTGGGTTCGATGCCCTGGATCACGCACGCACTGAAGACCTTCCGGGTGATCCTGATGGATCAGCGCGGTACCGGTCGCAGTACGCCGGTCAGTGGCCGGCGGATGGCGTCGATGTCGGCCGACGAGGGCGCCGACTATCTGGCGTGCTTCCGGGCCGATTCGATCGTGGCGGACGCGGAGCACCTGCGGAAGACGGTCTTCGGGGGTCGCCGGTGGTCGACGCTCGGCCAGAGCTACGGCGGCTTCCTGACGCTGGCCTATCTGTCGAACGCGCCCGAGGGGCTGACGGCCTGCTATGTGACCGGCGGGCTGCCCGGGCTGGAGCCGTCCGCGGCCGAGGTGTACCGGCGCACCTATCCCCGGACGGCCGCCAAGAACCGCGAGTACTACGCCCGCTTCCCGCATGACGTCGAGCGGATCGGCCGGATCGCGGACCGGTTGGCCGCCGCCGACGTGCGGCTCGCCGACGGGGACCGGTTGACGGTACGCCGGTTCCAGTCGCTCGGCATCGACTTCGGGATGAAGCCCGGGTTCGAGCGGATCCACTGGCTCGTCGACGAAGCCTTCGACGGCGACGACCTCTCCGAGACGTTTCTCGAGCAGGTGCGCGGACTGTCGTCGTACCGGACGAATCCGTTGTTCGCGGCGCTGCAGGAGAGCATCTACGGCTCGGGTGACGGTGCGACCGGTTGGGCGGCCGAGGCGGAGCGGGCGCGGCATCCGGAGTTCGCCGAGGACGCGCGGCCGCTGCTGCTGACCGGCGAGATGATGTACCCCTGGATGTTCGCCGAAATCAGCGGATTGCGGCCGTATCAGGGGGCGGTCGAGCGGCTGGCGCAGCGGCCGCACTGGCCCGAGCTGTACGACGTCGAGCGGCTGGCGGCGAACGACGTACCGGTTGCTGCTGCGGTGTATTTCGACGACATGTACGTCGACTCCGGGCTGCAGCTCGATACTGCGCGCCGGGTCGGCAACGTGCAGGCGTGGGTGACGAACGAGTACGAGCACGACGGTCTCGGTACGGCGCGGGTGTTCGAGCGGCTGACCGAGCTGGTTCGGTCGGTCGGGGGTGGCGTCGCGGCTCGCTGAGCGTCGTACAGGACAATAGGCGGCGACCAGGGAGGTGGGAATGGCTGCCGATTCGATCGGGCCGCTGCCGAGTGTCCGGCGGCTGGACCAGCGCGAGAACCTGCGCGACAGCGTGGCGAACGCGCTGCGGGCCGCGGTCATCTCCGGTGAGCTGGAGCCGGGGGAGGTGTACTCCGCGCCGATGCTCGGGGCCCGCTTCGGCGTCTCCGCGACACCGGTCCGCGAGGCGATGCTCGACCTGGTCCGGGAGGGCCTGGTCATCTCGCTGCGGAACAAGGGCTTCCGGGTCACCGAGGTGTCCGAGGAGGACCTGGACAACCTGGCGGCGCTGCGCCAGCTGATCGAACCGCCGACGGTGCGCGACGTCGTACCGGTGATTCCGGCCGCGGACTTCCCGAAGCTGCGGCGGCTGGCCGATGACATCGTGGTGGCGGCCGAGGCCGGCGATCTGATCGCTTATATCGAGGCTGATCGGGTCTTCCACGTCACGCTGCTCGCGTACTCGGGCAACCAGAAGCTCGTCGACGTCGTCTCGGATCTGCGGTCCCAGACTCGGCTGCTGGGGCTCACCCCGCTGGTCGAGAGCGGGCGCCTGGTCGCGTCGGCCGAGGAGCACCATGAGCTGGTCGAGCTGGTTGAGGCGCGCGACGGTGACGGCGCTGAGCAACTCATGCGCCGCCACATCGGGCACGTCCGCGGGCTGTGGGCCCGCTCCGTTTGATTCAGGACAGGTTGAGCGCCTGCTGAGCGCTGTCGGCGGCGTCGGCGCCGTACGCGTTGGACATCCGCTCGAGGAACTTGCCGCGGTCCAGCGTGTACTCCTGGGTGCCGACGGTTTCCAGGACGGTCGTCGCCAGGGTGCAGCCGATCTGGGCCGAGACCTCGTGCTCGAGGCCGGCGGCGCGGCCGGTCAGGTAGCCCGCGCGGAAGGCGTCGCCGCCGCCGGTCGGGTCGACCAGACCGGGTGCCGGGACCGCGGGGACCTTGGTGAGGATGCCGTCGGCGTTCTCGATCACGACGCCGTCGCCACCGTGGGTGGTCACCCGGACACCGACCTTGCTGAGGATCTCGTCGTGGCTCCAGCCGGTCTTCTGCACCATCAAGCCGGCTTCGTACTCGTTGCTGAACAGGTACTCCGCCCCGTCGATCAGGCGCTGGATGTCGGCACCGTCCATCCGGGCGAGCTGCTGGGACGGGTCCGCGGCGATCGCGATGCCGTGCGCGCGGGCCAGTTCGGTGTGCTTGAGCATGCCCGCGGGGTCGTCGGCGCCGACCAGGACCAGGTCGATCCCGCCCACGGCCTGGTGGATCGCGGCCAGGTCGAGCTCGCGGGACTCGGCCATCGCGCCGGTGTAGAACGAGGCGATCTGGTTCGCGTCGAGGTCCGTCGTACAGGTGAAGCGGGCGGTGTGCACGTTCTCGCAGACGCGGACGTGGGAGACGTCGACACCGGCCTCGGTGAGGGCGGCGCCGTACTCGGCGAAGTCCGCGCCGACCGAGCCCAGGAGCAGCGACGGGCGGCCGAGCTGGGCCATCCCGTAGCAGATGTTGGCGGCGACCCCGCCGCGGTGCACGACCAGCTCGTCGACCAGGAACGACAGCGAGACCTTGTGCATCTGCTCTTCGAGGAACTGGTCCTTGAACCGCCCGGGGAACGTCATCAGGATGTCGGTCGCGATCGATCCGGCGACGGCGATCTGCATGCGGGTGTGCTCCTCGGGTGGGGTGCTTGTGCGGCTTTTGGACAACCCATAGAGACTACAGCCGACCGTTCTAATACATGGAGGCGTACTGATGGGCTCCCAAGTTCAGGTAACTGACGAGCTGCACGACTACATGGTGGCGCACGGCACACCGCTGGACGACATCGCGACCGAGCTGGTGGCCGAGACCCGGGCGCTCGGTGACGTCGCCGAGATGCTGACCACGGCCGACCAGGCGGGGCTGCTGACCACGCTGACCCGGCTGATCTCGGCGCGCCGGGCGGTCGAGATCGGGACCTTCACCGGCTTCTCCGCGCTGGCGATCGCCCGCGGCCTGCCGGACGACGGGCAGCTGATCTGCCTGGACGCCAGCGAGGAGTGGACCGCGATCGGCCGCCGGTACTGGGAGCGCGCCGGGGTGAGCGAGAAGATCGAGCTGCGGATCGGCGACGGGCACGCGCTCGCGGCGGCGTTGGAGGGATCGTTCGACCTGGCCTTCGTCGACGCCGACAAGCCCGGGTACGTCGACTACTTCGAGAAGCTCGTTCCGCTGATCCGGCCGAACGGGATCCTGCTGTTCGACAACACGCTGGCCGGCGGCCGCGTCGTGAACGCCGACGGTCCGGCCGACCGCAAGGAGTTCAACGCGCACATCGCCGCCGACAAGCGCGTCGACGTCACGATCCTCGGGATCGGCGACGGACTGACCCTGGTCCGCAAGAAGTGAGCAAGGCGACGCCGCGGCTGGCGATCACGGACCTGCAGCACAAGTACGGCGACCGGCCGGTGATCGAGGGCCTCACCTTCACGCTGAAGCCCGGCCAGGCGGTCGCTCTGGTCGGCCCGAACGGCGCCGGCAAGACCACCGTGCTCAAGTGCATCGTCGGCGCGGCCGAACCGGCGGCGGGCACCATCCTGCTCGACGGTCAGCCGATCGACGAGCGGTCCGACGTCGTTCGCCGCGACGTCGCCACCCTGCTCGACGACCTCGACTTCTTCCCCGACCTCACCGCGGCCGAGCACCTCGACCTGCTCGCCCGCGCCCACGGCAACCCGACGCCCGAGGACCTCGTCGACACGTTGCTGGACGACATCGGGCTGTTGCCGGCCGCCGACCAGCTGCCGGGCTCGTTGTCGTCGGGTCAACGCCGACGGCTCGCGCTGGCGACGGCCTTGGTGCGCCCGCGGAAGCTGATGGTCCTCGACGAGCCCGAGGCCCGGCTGGACGTCGACGGCGTGCGCTGGCTGTCCGAGCGGCTGATCGAAGAGAAGAAGTCCGGTACGTCGATCCTGTTCGCGAGCCATGATCCTGGTTTGGTCGAGGCGGTCGCGGACTCGATCGTGACGCTGACGCCGCTGCCATGAGTGAACCGGTGGTGTTCGACCCCGCGGACTTCGGCGCGATTCCGGCGCCGCGGGCGCTGCGGAAGTGGATGCGGGAGACCCGGCGGAAGCACGCGGACCGCTCGTTCGGGCAGCTGTTCGAGGATGTCTACCTGGTCATCTTCACGCTCGCCATGCTCGGCGCGACCGGCGGTAACGTCGTCAAGCACCTGAACGCCGACATGACGACCTGCGACTCGCTGCACTGCATGCGGTTGTGGAGCGTGATCCCGTACATCCTGATCCCGTTGCTGGTGGCAACCACCTTGCGGGTGCTCGTGAGCATCGGCCCGGTCTCCGCCTCGCAGGCGACCGGCTTCTGGCTGCTCGGTACGCCGGTCAACCGCAGTGCGATGCTGCGTCCGACGTACTGGAAGGCGATCGCCGGTACGGCGGTGCTGGGTGGTGTCGTAGCGACGGTGGCGTGGGCTGTGCTTGGTTCGCCGTTCACGTCGCTCGCGGAGATGTCGATCGTGACGACCGCGCTGATGATTTGTGCGGCGTGTGTGACGGTGTGGGCGCAGCAGACCGAGCGGCGGACGTGGTGGACGCTGCGCGCGGCTGACCTGCTGCTGGTGGTCGCGGTGGTGCCGGCGGTGTGGCTGGCTGTCCAGCGCTTCAGGGACCCGGTGAAGGTCCAGACCGCGAACGTCGTGATCGGGCAAGGTTGGGGCCTACGCGAGGGCAGCGGCTTCCCGCTTGCAGGGCCGACCACGGAGCATTGGTACGCGAGGGCCCGAAATGTGTACGAGCAGGAGCCGGCGTTGAGCTCCGGGGATGTGCGGTTGCTGGTGATTGGGGCCGCCGCGCTCGTCGTCGTGCTCGCGCTGGTTGTGCTCACCGCGCGGACGCTTGGGCGGCTGAGCCGGACAACCGTGATCGCGGGCGGCGAGCTGCTGGCGGGACTGGCAGGCGCGGCCTCCACCCTGGACCCGAGCATGCTGGCGGACGTGGTCTCCGGGCGGCACTGGCGGTTGCGTGGCCGGGCTCGTACGCGGCGGGGTCGTGGGGCTCATGGTGGCGCCCTCATCCACCGCGAGTTCGTGCGGATCCTGCGCTGGCCGCGGCGGCTCGTGATGGCGTTCGCGTTGCTCGTGGTCCCGTACGCCGTGGCCGGCGCCGGGTTCGATCCACTCGTACCGATCGCCGCCGGGTTCGCCGGCTTCGCCGCCATCCGGCCGTTGATGGACGGACTGCGGTCGGTGTGCCGGTCGAAGGGACTCGTCCGCGCGCTCGGCTACGACCTGCGCGAACTTCGCATCCTGATGGCGATCGCGCCCGGGCTGATCACGATCGTCTGGGCGCTCGCGGCGTACCCGATCCTCGGGAGCGGAGCCGCCACGTTCGCGGTCGGAGCCGGCATCATCGCAGGCGCGGTCCGCCAGGCGTCGGCGCGGCCGCCGTCGTACGCCGGGCCGTTGGTCGCCTCGCCGATGGGCGCGATCCCGCCGGGGTTGTTCTCGCAGCCGATGCGTGGATTCGACGTACTGCTGATCTGCCTGGCGCCGGTGCTGCTCGGCCTCAGCTCGACGTGGCTGCTGTCGATCCCGGGCTTCGTGCTGGCCGTGATGTTCGCCGTCCGCCCGAAGACCGACTGAGTTCGACCGCTGCGGTTGGCTTATCTTTGCGTGGACAGGTACCTTGTATCGCATGGTAGCGGAGAAGGTCTTCACCCAGCTGCGGCGCGGGACGCTGGAGTACTGCGTGCTGGCGCTGCTGCAAGGTGAGGAGCGGTACGGGTTCGACCTGGTGAAGGAGCTCGGCGAGATCGACGGAATGGTCACCACGGAGGGCACGATCTACCCGCTGCTCGCCAGGTTGCGGCGCGAAGGGCTCGTCGAGACCAGTTGGCGCGAGTCCGAGTCAGGCCCGCCGCGGCGCTACTACCGGTCCACACCGTCGGGCACTCAAGCCTTGGCCGACTTCACCACGGACTGGGATCGGTTTCGAACGTCGGTCGACGCCATCTTGCGGCGCGGCAACGAGGGGAGACGGAAATGAGCGCGGATCGACTGGTCGCGGCGTATGTGAGTGAGCTGGTGACGGCAGCCGAGCCGCTGCCCGAAGAACGGCGTACCGATCTGCTGATGGATGTCACCTCGCACATCGCCGAGGCGCGGGCAGCGGGCGCGTCATCGGAGGAAGACGTCCGGCAGGTGCTCAAGCAGCTGGGGGACCCTCGCGATATCGTCGCGGCCGCGACCGACGGCCTGGTCCTGGTCGACCGCCCGCAACCCCAGCCGCGCTTCCGCGCCCGCGACCTCGCGGTCTTCGGCTTGCTGCCCTTCGGGGTCTATGTGTTCTTCGCCGGCTGGATCGCCGGGTTGTACCTGCTGTGGACCTCGGATCGCTGGACAACTCGCGAGAAGTGGCTGGGGACGCTGGTCACGCCCTTCGGGTACGCGTCGGTCCAGGTCCTGGTGACCGTTGATGCCGGCTTCACGCTGCCCAGGGCGGTCGGCTGGCCGCTCGGCGTCCTGCTGCTGCTGGGGCCGATCGTGTCGATCGTCGTACTGGCTCGCAACGGCAGGCCCGGCCGTTCAACGCAGTAGCGGCAGCAGTTGGTCGCCGATGCGAATGGTCTCCTCGCGGTACGGCGTATCGGACAGGATGAAGTGCGTGATGCCGAGATCCTGGTACTTCTTCAGCGACTTCGCCACGTCCTCGGCGGAGCCGACGAGCCACGTCGTACCGGCGCCGCCACCGCCGTACTTGCCGGGGGCTGTGTAGAGGTTGTCGTCGAGTACGTCGCCGCGCGCGGCCAGGTCGATCAGCCGCTGCTGCCCGACCGCCTTGAACCAGCGGTGGTCGCGGTCGCCCGCATTCTCCGCCATGGTCGCGACCTTGGCCTCGGCATCGGCCCAAGCCTGCTCGGTGGTGTCGCGCACGAGCGTGGTGATCCGCAGACCGAACTCGAGCGGCTTGTGCTCACGGCCCAACTCGTCCTCAAGCTCGCGCAGCCGACTGATCCTTTGAGCAATGCCGTCCAGCGGCTCCCCCCAGAACAACTGCACATCCGCATCAGTCGCCGCGACCCGCTGCGCCGCCTCAGACGCCCCACCGAAGTAGAGCTTCGGCGGTACGACGGGCCTGGTGGCGACCGTGGAGTCGGTCACCTGGAAGTACTCGCCGGTGAAGGTGACGTTCTCCTCGGTCCACAGCCGCCTGGTCAGCTGCAGGAACTCCTTCGTGCGCGCATAACGCTGAGCCTGGTCACCCTCGGAGTCGCCGTACGCCTTGAGGTTGTCCTGCCCCGACACGATGTTCACCAGCAGCCGCCCGCCGCTCAGCTGATCCAGTGTGCCTGCCGCGGACGCGAAGTGCGCCGGCCGCCAATACCCCGGCCGAATCGCCACCAGCGGCCGGAAGGTCGTCGTACGAGCCGCTAGCGCAGCCGCCACGGTGAAGGTGTCTGGGCGCCCCCATCCTGTCCCGAGCAGCGCCCCACTCCACCCATGCTGCTCAGTGAGCAACGCCAACTCGGTCAGCCGATCAAGGCTGTTGTGCCCACTGGTCGCATCATCACCACGGTGCCCGGGCTCGACCTGATTAGGGATGTACCAAAGGAACTCGGCGGTCATGATTCAAGATTATGTCCACCAACTTACTTCAATTGGGCTGTCTCACGGTGCGGTTGTCAACCCACCCGCGCGGCTCGCTTGTGGTGCAGGTGGCGTTACCCGCCCGGGCCGGCTGGGGTGGCCCGCCGAGGGCAACTGACCGAACCAGTCGGCTACTCGTCGATCAGCCGAATGGACTCCCGGCGCCGCCGACATAGCGGCATAAGCACCACTCCGTCCACCCCGGGCGGTGACCGCCACGATCCGCTACTCCCGCGCAGTCACCGTTCTCGCGATTGGAATCCCGCTCGACCTGGAACTCGAATCTTGCACAGTCGAATCGGCGCAAGCTCGACACCACACTCCTCCCGCAGTTCCCCGCGCACCGTCTCGACCGCGGAATCACCCGCCTTCGGCGATCCACCCGTCAGATCCAACAACCCGTCGTACGACCCCCGAGCCTTCCGCGCCAGCACGAGCCGCCCCGTCTGCCGCCACACCCAATGACGCCGAAGTGCCTGGCGCTGCTCATCGAGTGAGTTGGCGCCGGAACCAGGGGAGTGCGTACTCGGTGATGTCGTGGGTGACATCCTTGGCCAGCTCAGCCGGGTCTGTTCGTGCAGAGAGGCGCCACCATTTTTCCTCCCGCTCCGGGGTGAGCTCGCCGATGCGTACCCATGAGGCCGGCTCTCCGTAGGAAACCGAGACAGCTGGGCGCTCCGGCAGGTGGGGGCGCTGATGCCTCGCTGCGTTCCAGGCGGACTTGTTCACGGCCAGGAGGTTGATGGTGAACCGCAGTTCGGTGGCGGTGCTGCCGGACGCTCTCTGGAAGCCGAGCAGGGCCCAGTAATCCGAGGATGGCAGCGAGTACCTGCCTGCGGAGCCCTTGAACCCAGCAGCGCGGAGTGCAGGGCTCAGCGTCTCTTTCACCAAGGCGTCGTACAGAGCTTGCGCCGGAACTGCAGGTGCCGTCCGCTGGAACCAGTTGCCCTGCATGATCACAAGCTAGCTGCCGATGAGTCGACGAAGCCCACCCAGCAATGGAATCCAGCTGCCCTTCCTTCTCTTCGTGAGGCTCATCAGGGGCGGAGACCGTTGACGAGTAGGGCGAGGAGTCGTTCGGCCTGCTCCCGGTGCTGGTCGGGTGCGGCTGCCAGGACACCGCCGACCATCGCGGCAACTACGTCGTCGGCCGGTACGTCGGGCCGCAGTACGCCGGAAGCCGCGCCTGCCTCCAGGAAGTGGCTGATCGCGCCGGCGACCCGGCGCCGCGTTTCGGCCTGGATGATCGCGCCGGAGGCGATCATCGCGCGCAGGCTGTCGCCCATTGCTCGCTTGGAGTCGATGAAGTCGAGGTAGCTGGTCATCCAGGCGAGCAGTGCGGCGTCCGCGGGACCGGTCTGCGCGAGCTTGGGCGCGGCGTCGCACAGGCGGGTGAGCTCCTGGCGGTAGACCGCCTCCAGGAGAGCTTCCTTGGTGGGGAAGTGCCGATAGAGGGTGGCGATGCCGACTCCGGCGCGCGCGGCGATCTGGTCGAGCGATAAGCGCACCGTCTCACCCTTGCGTGCCGCCTTGGCGAGATCGTGCAACTCGTCGATCGCCGCCGCGACCACCTGCTCGCGTTTCCGCGCCGCGTCCGCCCGCATAAGTGGAGAAACCTCCAGTTGGTGTATCGTCGATCCCTGAAACGGAGAAACCTCCATTTTACCGGAAGGATCGCAGATGGACCCGCTCTCCCTCGCCGGCCGGCCGATCAACCGCATCGGGTACGGCGCCATGCAGCTCGAAAAGGTGGATCGTTCCGCCGCGACCGCCGTACTGCGTCGTGCCGTCGAGCTCGGCGTCAATCACCTCGACACCGCCTCCTTCTACGGCGACGCCACCGTGAACGAGCACATTCGCGCGGCCCTGACGCCGTACCCGGCGGATCTCGTCATCGTCAGCAAGGTCGGCGCCCGGCACATTGAAGGCGACTTCCCGCTCGAGCTCGCCCAGCGTCCGCACGAACTCCGCTCGCAGATCCACCGCGACCTCGCCACCCTCGGCCTCGACCAGGTCCCGATCGTCAACCTCCGCCGCGCCGACCAAGGGCCGGGCTTGATTGCGTCCGGCGTCAACGTCGTACCGATCGACGATCAACTCGCCGAGCTGATCGCCCTGCGCGACGAAGGTCTCATCGGTGCCATCGGCCTCAGTAACGTCAGCACCGCTCAGATCGAGCATGCGCTGCCGGTCGGCATTGTCTGCGTGCAGAACGCGTACGGCGTTCTCGACCGAACCCACGAGGATGAGCTCGCCCTTTGTGCGGCTCATGGGATCGCCTGGGTGCCGTACTTCCCGCTGGGTTCTGCCTTCCCGCAGTTCCCGTCGCCGAACGACCACCCGATTGTTGGGCGCATCGCTGGTGACCATGGTGTCACCCCGGCTGCGATCGCCCTGGCCTGGCTGCTTGCCCACAGCAACCACATCGCGCCTATTCCCGGTACTCGCTCCATCGCGCACCTCGAGGAGAACCTCTCCGCGGCGGACGTCGTACTGACGGCTGACGAGCTCGCCGAACTGGACGGCCTCAGTCAAACCAGTTGAAGACGACGTGCCCGAGCGACGGCGGCTGGTGGTAGTCCACGTCGGCACGCTCGGCCGGTGACAGCTCTGCGAGGTGCTCGGCTCGCACTGGGGAGTTGAGATCGTCCGGCACGACGAACCCTGCCTGCTGGAAGATCACCGCCCCGGGACCTCGCAGAACGCTGCATCCAGCCGCTCCAGGTCCCGCGCCGCGGCCACCCATCGCAACGGGACATTCAGCCGTAGCTGGATCACCTCGTCGTCGCGAAGCTCCACCGAGTAGTAGTTTCGCCCCGGTCCCGGCGACTGCATCACCCCCGACACGGCGTACGCCGTACGCCGCGCGACCGCGTGAACCGCCCCCAGCCACGCCCGAGCACATGCCTCGTCCACCGCCGGCAACGTGCACCCCGCCGGTAACACGAAGCTCATCGCAACGCCCGGAGATAACGCCTGCGGTAGAAGACCTGCGCCACCCGCGCCAGCGGGTACACAACCCGCCGCACCCCCGTCGCCGGCCGCGTCAACGACCGGACCGTCAACCACACGGAACCGTCCTCCCGACGGCTCACCTCAAACGCTTCCTCGCCCCGAATCGGATGCCCCTCAAGCGTCCGATAAGCAAACCCCTTCCGATCCACCTCATCCACCACAGCAACCACTTCGACCGGCTCCCGCACTCGCAGCGGCCCGATCCGAGCAACAATCCAATACCTGTTGCCCACGGCCACCAACCGCTCGTCCGCAACCTCGAACCCACTGCGAGTCTTGACTCCCCACCTGAAAACCTCGCGCCCCGCAGACGCCCAAACCGCGTCCCCGCTCCCGACGCAAGCACTCCGCTCGACCCCACCACCCGCAAGCGTCACCCCGCCCCCGTCGTACGACGCCATCCTCCCCGCCAACGTCACACCAGTCATGCCCGGAACCTACTCCAGTCGCCACAGCAAACGACGAAGCCCACCCGGCGGTGCGTAGCTGGTGTGCGCACATGAAAGCGGATGGGTATCAGCGCCGTTTGTAGGTCAGTGCTGCACCACCCGGACCATGAGGGCACCCTAGTATTGGTGGGAGTTGACACCCTGGCGGGCGCGCAAGCGGAGCGAGTCCGAGCAGATTGAGCGGAGGGGGCGCATGTCGGCGACGAAGCTCCTGGTGCTCGGTATCGTGCACCTCTCCGGCGGCGCGCATGGCTACCAGGTGCGGTCCGAACTGCAGAGCTGGGGTGCGGAGACTTGGGCCAAGATCAAGCCCGGCTCGGTTTATCACGCGCTGAAGAAGGCGGCGACTGATGGCCTCCTCACCGAACACGCCGAGCCGGGCAACTCCGGGCCGGAGCGCGTTCTGTACCGCGCGACAGCTCGGGGACGTGACGAGATAGTCGAACTGGTCCGTGTCGGTCTGCGGCGCACCCACGACCCGGACATGCTCAACGCGTCCATCGCCATGTTGCCCATGCTGACCAGGACAGATGCCATCGCGCACGTCAACGAGCGGGTCGCGCGCCTGGAAGCGGAGCTCGTAGAGCAGGCCAAGTGGCGGGAACACCCCAATCGGGACACCCCCGAGCACGTCCGCGAGCAGGCCGAACTGTGGGCGGGACACGCACGCACCGAACTGGAGTGGGCGAAGAGCCTGAGCAAACGACTGTCTGAGGGCGCCTACACCATGGCCGATGATCCGGGTTCGTGGCGAACGGTCTCCGATCACCTCAAGATGCCCTACTAGACAAACTTGACTAGACGTTCCTCCTCGTGCTCTATTGGTCAAGTAATCAAATTTGACTAGCGCTCAACCAATCGGTTCGCAAGACCGAGAGAAGGAGTCGAACGCATGGGAAAGCTCGCGATCGAGACGAGAGGGTTGAAGAAGAGCTTCGGCAAGACCCACGCGGTCGCCGGTGTGGACCTGGCCGTGAGCGCGGGGGGCGTGTACGGCGTGCTCGGTCCGAACGGGGCAGGCAAGACCACCGTGATCCGCATGCTGGCCACGCTCCTGCGCCCGGACGCTGGAGAGGCGCAAGTGCTCGGTTACGACGTCGTGCGTGACGCCCGGGCGGTGCGGAGCAGGGTGGGCCTGACCGGGCAGTTCGCGTCGGTGGACGAGGACCTCACCGGGGTGGAGAACCTGTTGCTGCTCGCCAGGCTGCTCGGCTACTCACGCCGGGGAGGCAGGGAGCGGGCGGCCGATTTGCTCGACGCGTTCGGTCTTGCCGAGGCGGCCGACCGGCAGGTGAAGAAGTACTCCGGCGGGATGCGCCGGCGCATCGACATCGCGGCGAGCCTGGTCGTCACCCCCGAACTGATCTTTCTCGACGAGCCCACGACCGGGCTCGACCCGCGCAGCAGGAACCAGGTCTGGGAGATCGTCAGGGGCATGGTCGCCGAGGGCACCACCGTGTTGCTGACCACGCAGTACCTCGACGAGGCCGACCAGCTGGCCGACCGGATCGCGGTGATCGACCACGGGAAGGTGATCGCCGAGGGCTCGAGTGGCGAGCTCAAGGCATCGGTCGGTGCCGGCTCGCTGCACGTACGGCTACGTGTGCCCGAGCAGCGGGCCGAGGCCGGACGAGTCCTCGCCGGCGTCCTCGAGGTGCCGGCCGAGCCGTCCGCCGACCCGGCCGCGCTGTCCGCGCGGATCTCGGACCCCGAGCGGGTCGCCCGCGCCCTGGCCGAGCTGTCCCGCAGCGGCATCGACGTCACCGAGTTCGCGCTCGGTCAGCCGAGCCTGGACGAGGTGTTCCTCACCCTGACCGGACACGCCGCCGAGGAGGTTGCCGCATGAATGCCACGACCGCGGAACAGGCGTCGGCGCCGGTCACCGAGGACGCGCTGCGCAGTGTGCTGTTGGCCGGCGAGCGGCCGTCGCGCCCCGGCCCGGTGCTCACCTCGTTGACGTTCGGCTGGCGCGCTTTGCTGAAGATCAAACACGTGCCCGAGCAGCTCGTCGACGTGACCATGTTCCCGATCATGTTCACGCTGATGTTCACCTACCTGTTCGGTGGCGCGCTCGCCGGGTCGACTCAGGAGTACCTGCAGTTCCTGCTGCCGGGCATCCTGGTGCAGGCGAACGTCATGATCACCATGAACACCGGCATAACGCTGAACACCGACATCCAGAAGGGGGTGTTCGACAGGTTCAGGTCACTTCCGGTGTGGCGACCGTCGCCGCTGGTCGGCGCCCTGCTCGGCGATGTGATGCGCTACTCGATCGGGTCGGCGACTGTGATCACGCTCGGACTGGTCCTGGGGTTCCGGCCGGAGGGTGGCGCCGTCGGGGTGGTGCTGTCGGTCGCGCTGCTGCTGGTGTTCTCGTTCTGCCTGTCGTGGCTGTGGACGATGCTCAGCCTGATCCTGCGCACGCCGAACTCGGTGGCGGGGGTCAGCATGATGGTGATGTTCCCGCTGACGTTCGTGAGCAACATCTTCGTGGACCCGAAGACGATGCCCGGGTGGATGCAGGCGGTCGTCGAGCTCAACCCGATCAGCCACCTGGCGACCGTGGTACGCGGCCTGATGGACGGCTCGGTGCCCGCCGGGGAAATCGGCTGGGTGCTCGTCTCGTCCGTACTTCTCGTCGCGGTCTTCGGTCCCATCACCATGGTCCTCTACCGCAACAAGAAGTAGCTGCCGCTACAGGCCCGGACACGACAAGGAGAGCCGAATGAGCACCATCCCCAAGAACAACTCGGAAACCGTTGCGCACACGCCCGGGCGGGCGAGCAGCATCGGGGTCTGGATTCTGCAAGTCGTGCTGGCGGCGGAATCTCGAAGCTCGCCGGCGACCCGGTCATGGTGGACATGTTCGCCGACATCGGGGCCGGCCAGTGGCTCCGGTACCTGGTCGGAGCGCTGGAGGTCGCGGGAGGGGTTGGACTCCTGATCCCGGCTCTGGCGGGCCTGGCCAGTCTCGGGTTGGCGGCATTGCTGACCGGTGCTGTCATCACCGATCAGTTCGTGCTCGAGCAGAGCCCTTGGCTGGCGCTCGCCCTTCTCGTCGTGGCGGCCGTGATCGCAAGGGCGCGGTGGTCGCGCACCGAGGCCGTCGTCGGCACGCTGCTCAGGCGCTGAGACAAACCCCTCGAACGGAGATGTGAAATGAACGAGATGGACTTTCGCGTGACATCGAACGATGGCACCACCATCGCCTACGACCGGAAGGGAAGCGGCCCTGCTGTCGTCCTGGTAGGCGGCGCGCTGGACGACGGAGCCGAGAACGCTCCCTTGGTACCTGCTCTCGCCGAGCACTTCACGGTCTACAACTATGCCCGTCGGGGACGCGGCGCGAGCGGCTTCATCGAGCCCTACGCCGTGGAAAGAGAGATCGAGGACCTGGATGCGTTGATCGCGGAGGCGGGTGGCTCGGCACACCTGTCCGGGGCGTCCTCTGGTGGCGCGCTGGCGCTGGAAGCCGCCGCGGCCGGGTCAGCCATCGACGCGATCGCCGTGTGGGAGGTGCCCTACGCGGTCGGGGACGACATACGCCCGCGATTCGAGGAGTACATCGCGGACACCCGACGCGCCTTCGATGCCGGGCGAGACGAGGAGGTTCTCGAACTGTTCATGCGCCTGTCCGGCGCTTCCGACGACAACATCGCGGCCAGGAAAGCGGCAGGCAAGCAGACGTCGCATTGGGCGGATTCGGTCGCCCTCGCGCCCACGCTGGTCCACGACAGCGTCTTCCACAACCGCTACCAATTGCCGACCGATCGACTGGCAACGGTCACCCAGCCGGTCCTGGTCACCACCGGAGGACCGATCACGGTCCCCTACATGGCAGGCCTGCCCTCGGACTTCTTCGACCGCGCAGCCGACGAGCTTGCAGACCTACTACCCCACGCTCAACGGGAGACCCTCGACGGGCCGGATCACGTCGTCGACCCACAGACCATCGGCCCACTGTTGCTACGGTTCTTCAGCAGCGAACACTGAGAGGCCCGCGAGGTGGTGCGGGAAGACCGATTAGGCACCGCGCAAGCAGATCTTCGGGTGGTGCCGAGGTTGATGTCGTCGGCGGCGGCCGCTACGGCCGGGTCGACCTGCTGTGCATCGACGGACTCGGCTACAGGCAACTCGACCGCCGCGGCGCGGAACTCCTGTTCCTTCTCCTCACTGAGCGTGAGGAGAAGGCCTCGGTCGCGATCGCGTCCAATGACTCCTTCGGCGGCTGGACCAAGACCTTCGCCGACCCCCGGCTATGCGCAGCCATCGTCGACGCAAACCAACATCCGCGGCATCGACACGTGCCCGGCGGTGTCAGAACTCGCCAACAAGCGGTGTCGGACGAAACCTCCGCAGCCATGCATCCTGCCGAAGAACCCGTGCAGCCGTCGTACGTCGCCCGGATGGGTAAGCAGCGGCCGTACTGTGCGACCACCGAGCACGTGTGTGGGCGACGGGCACCTCTGGCCGGACGCAGATGAGTCGACCCGCGCCGCCATGGGTGCAGTGCTGGCGGCACGGGTCGATGGTCTCACGGAACAGCCACGGAACGCCGGGGCGGAATCATGACTCCGCCGCAGGTCAGAGGCCTATCGCGGCCTACACGTCGTAGTAGAGCTCGAACTCGTGCGGGTGCGGGCGCAGCTGGATCGGCGCGATTTCCTGGGTGCGCTTGAGGTCGATCCAGGTCTCGATGAGGTCCGAGGTGAAGACGTCGCCTTCGAGGAGGAACTCGTGGTCGGCCTCGAGGGCGTCGATGACGGCCGGGAGGGAGGTGG
This sequence comes from Kribbella sp. NPDC005582, assembly GCF_040605415.1. Classification (NCBI taxonomy): domain Bacteria; kingdom Bacillati; phylum Actinomycetota; class Actinomycetes; order Propionibacteriales; family Kribbellaceae; genus Kribbella; species Kribbella sp. NPDC005582. The sequence goes on along the minus strand of NZ_JBEXCU010000004.1, from coordinate 158,324 downwards.
GGACCTGGGCGATGGACTCGTGCTCCTCCGGGGGGAGCTCGTAGAGGTCCTTGTCGACCGGGTCGGCCGGCTCGATCTTGTTGCGGATGCCGTCGAGGCCGGCCAGGAGCTGGGCGGCGAAGGCCAGGTACGGGTTGGCCGACGGGTCGGGGCAGCGGAACTCGATGCGCTTGGCCTTGGGGTTGGAGCCGGTGATCGGGATCCGGATGCAGGCCGAGCGGTTGCGCGAGGAGTAGACCAGGTTGACCGGGGCCTCGAAGCCGGGGACCAGGCGGTGGTAGGAGTTCACCGTCGGGTTGGTGAAGGCGAGCAGCGACGGGGCGTGCTTGAGCAGGCCGCCGATGTACCAGCGGGCGGTGTCGGACAGGCCGCCGTACCCGGACTCGTCGTAGAACAGGGGCTGGCCGTTGGTCCACAGGGACTGGTGGCAGTGCATGCCCGAGCCGTTGTCGCCGAAGATCGGCTTCGGCATGAAGGTCGCGGTCTTGCCGGCCTGCCAGGCGGTGTTCTTGACGATGTACTTGAACTTCATCACGTCGTCGGCGGCCTTGAGCAGCTCGTCGAAGCGGAAGTTGATCTCGGCCTGGCCCGCGGTGCCGACCTCGTGGTGGGCGCGCTCGACGATCAGGCCGGACCGCTCCAGGGCCAGCGTGATGTCGTCGCGGAGCTCACCGAAGTGGTCGGTCGGCGCGACCGGGAAGTAGCCACCCTTGTAGCGGACCTTGTAGCCGCGGTTGCCGCCGTCCTCGACGCGGCCCGTGTTCCAGGCGCCGGCGACCGAGTCGATGGAGTAGTGCGAGGAGTTCGCCTTGGTCTCGAAGCGGACGTCGTCGAAGACGTAGAACTCGGCCTCGGGAGCGAAGAACGCGGTGTCGGCGATGCCGGTCGACTTCAGGTACTCCTGCGCCTTGCGGGCGATGTTGCGCGGGTCGCGCGAGTACGCCTCACCGGTCAGCGGGTCGTGCACGAAGAAGTTGACCACCAGCGTCTTGGCGCTGCGGAACTCGTCGATGTAGGCGCTGGTCGGGTCCGGCAGCAGCTTCATGTCGGACTCGTGGATCTGCTGGAAACCGCGGACCGACGACCCGTCGAAGGCCAGACCGTCCTCGAAGACCTCCGGACCGAACGACGACACCGGGACGGTGAAGTGCTGCATGATGCCCGGCAGGTCGCAGAACCGGACGTCGACGATCTCGACGCCCTCGTCCTTGACGTAGGCGAGCAGCTCCTCAGCGCTGGAAAACATACGTACTCCTCGGGGTGGCTCAGAGATTACAACTGAACGTAGGGCCTGCCGATTACTCGACGGTGACCCCGATGTTTCGCGGATGTTACGCCCAGCGTGTCCGCGCTGACCCACTGGTGTACGCCGGTCACGCCCTGAGATGTTCCAGTCCGCCTGTTGGCGGTCAGGGACGCTTCCGTAGGCTAGCCATCATGGCATCATCGGCCCGGCCGGGCACAGGACCCTCCGGCGAGTTCCGTTATCCGGGCAATCGGCTCGGCCTTCCCGAGGATGGTCCGGGCGCCGCGGCCGGCTGGGGCCGCCGCATTCTGGCGCTGCTGCTGGACTGGTTCATCGCGGGCCTGATCGCCTCCGCGGTCACCGGCAAGCCCATCTGGGCCGGCGGCAACGACTTCGGTACGGCGCAACTGGTCACGTTCTTCGGTATGACCGCGATCCTGGCCGGGCTGGCGGGCGGCACGATCGGTCACCGGGTGTGCGGCCTGCGTGTCCTGAGCTTGCGGTCCGGCCCCGACGCCACCGGGTACGCCGCTCAGGTCGGACTCCTCGGCGGCGTGATCCGCGCCGTACTGCTGTGTCTGGTCCTGCCCGCGGTCGTCTACGACCGCGACCGCCGCGGTCTGCACGACCGCGCCGCGAACACCATCGTCGTACGACGCTGAGCTACCGCCGGGTGAGCCGGAGCTGGACGTCGTCGAGGTAGTTGGTGCGGAAGCCGGCCTCGGAGTAGGCGAGGTAGAACTCCCACATCCGGCGGAAGGTGTCGTCGAAGCCGAGCTCGGCGATGGCCGGCCAATGCTCGATGAAGCGGTTGCGCCAGATCCGCAGCGTGCGGGCGTAGTCGCCGCCGAGGTGGCGCAGGACCTCGGTCTGGAGGCCGGTGTGCTGGCGGGTGACGTCGTCGATCACCTTGACCGAGGGGATCAGGCCGCCGGGGAAGATGTACTTCTGCACCCAGGTGAAGGTGTTGCGGGTGGCCAGCATCCGCTCGTGCGGCATCACGATCGCCTGGACGACGGCGACGCCGCCGGGCGCGAGCCGCCGCTCGATCGCGTCGAAGTAGACCGGCCAGTACTTCTCGCCGACCGCCTCGATCATCTCCACACTCAGTACGGCGTCGAACTCGCCGATCTGGTCGCGGTAGTCGCGCAGCGCGACCTGGACGCGGTCGCCCACGCCCGCGTCGGCGATCCGGCGCTGAGCCAGGAGCGCCTGCTGGGAGGCGATGGTGATCGCGGTGACCCAGGCGCCACGCTCGGCGGCGCGGATGGCGAGGCTGGCCCAGCCGCAACCGATGTCGAGCACCCGGGAGCCGGAGTGGACACCGGCCGCGTCGAGGATCGCGTCGAGCTTGTTGAGCTGCGCCTGGTTCAGTTCGTCGTACGACGCCTCCGCGAGCCCGGCCGTCGGATCCGGCGTGCCGAAGTAGGCCGCGGAGTAGGTCAGGGTCGGGTCGAGGAACTCCGAGAACATGGCGTTGCTCAGGTCGTAGTGGCGGCTGATGTTCTCCCGGGCGCCGGCGCGGTCGTTCTCCTGGTCGCCGGGTTGGGTGCGGGTCACCAGCCAGCGCAGGGACTGCGCCCACTTCGGCAGCAGGTGCCGGGTCTCCTCGTTGCTGAACCGCTCGGCGAACGGGACCAGCAGGTCGGCCAGGTCCGTGCCGGGCTCGGGGTCCCAGTCACCGGCCAGGTACGCCTCGCCGAAACCGGAGCCGGCGTCCTGCCCGAGCCGGTCGAGGAACGCCGCGCTGCGGTGCACCCGCATCGCCGGGCCGCCCGCGCCGTACGACTTGTTGTCGAGGTGGATGGTGGCGGGGAGGTCCTTGGCGATCATCCGGATCGCGGCCAGCGCTCCCACCCGGCGGACCGGGTTCGACCGCGGTCTGGCCAGCGTGGGCCACGTCTCGGCCACCGGCTGGTGCACCGCCGGCATCAGATCCGTCATCTCTGTCTACCTCACCCCTCGAACTGTCCTGGCCGCACTCTAAGGCCGATCGGTGACCGGCGGGTGCGACACGAGGCACAGGAAAATCCCCACCCTTAGAGAAACGTCACGATCGCCGTTCGGTTACCCGCACCTTTCCGGCACAGACCAGTGACCGCGGGTGACATGCGTCGGCCCCCGTCACCAGGCAGGTGAGCGGGGGCCGATCGGAGCGTAGGTCAGCGGCCCTTCATGGCCTGGCGGGCGCCCTTCATGCTGGAGGGCACCGGGCCCTTCGGCATCGGAACCTGCGGGCGGACGGCGTCGAGCGCCTTCAGCCGCTGGAGCAGGTCGGTGATCTCCGACGGCTGCAGGGCGGCCGGGAGCTTCATCACGTGCTTGGTCAGCTTGCGGATGTCGATCTCGTCCTCGCCCTGACCGGCGACCAGCGTGATCACCGGCGCGCCACCGGCCACCCGGGTGTGCTTCTTGCCCTCGGCGGCCAGCAGGTTCTTGACCCGGCTCGGCTGGCCCTCGCCGACCAGGACGATGCCCGGCCGGCCGACGACGCGGTGCACGATGTCGGCGTTCTTGGTGACCGCGACCGCGGGCGTCACGTTCCAGCCGCGGCGCAGCGTCTGCAGGGCCGAGGCGGCGGCGCCGGTCTGTCCCTCGATCTGGCTGTACGCCGCCTTCTCGACCTTGCGGCCGAAGACGACCGTGGCGGCCAGGAAGCCGAGCGCGACACCGAGCGGGATCCAGACCAGCAGCGGGCCGACGAAGATCCCGACCGCGACGAAGACCGCGACGATGCCGAGGAAGATCCCGGCGAGCACCAGTCCGACCTTGGGGTCGGACTTCTTGGTCAGCTGGTACGCCGACCGGATCTGCTGGAGCCGGCTGGTCTTCTCGGCGGGCGCGTCGTTCTTGGCCATCTCTACCTTGTCCTGGTCTATGCCTGCGGGGCGTTCATACGTGACTCGACGGCCTGACGGTACAGCCGTCCGGCGCGGTACGACGACCGTACCAGCGGACCGGACATCACACCGGCGAAACCGATCTCTCCTGCCTCGTCCTGGAGCTCGACGAACTCCTCCGGCCGGACCCACCGCTCGACCGGGTGGTGCCGCACCGACGGCCGCAGGTACTGGGTGATCGTGATGATCTCGCAGCCGGCCGCGTGCAGGTCCTTGAGCGCCTGGCTGACCTCGTCGCGGGTCTCGCCCATGCCGAGGATCAGGTTGGACTTGGTCACCAGGCCGTAGTCGCGGGCCTGGGTGATGACGTCGAGCGAACGCTCGTAGCGGAAGCCGGGACGGATCCGGCGGAAGATCCGCGGCACCGTCTCGACGTTGTGCGCGAACACCTCGGGCCGCGAGGAGAACACCTCGGCCAGCTGCTCCGGTACGGCGTTGAAGTCCGGCGCGAGCATCTCGACACCCGTGCCGGGGTTCAGCTCGTGGATCTGCCGGATGGTCTCGGCGTACAGCCAGGCGCCACCGTCGTCGAGGTCGTCACGGGCGACACCGGTCACCGTCGCGTAGCGCAGACCCATGGTGCGGACCGACTCGGCGACCCGCCGCGGCTCGTCGCGGTCCAGGTCCTCCGGCTTGCCGGTGTCGATCTGGCAGAAGTCGCAGCGCCGCGTGCACTGGTCGCCACCGATGAGGAACGTCGCCTCCCGGTCCTCCCAGCACTCGAAGATGTTCGGGCAGCCGGCTTCCTGACAGACTGTGTGCAGCTGTTCGGATTTCACCAGCTTCGACAGAACCTGATACTCCGGGCCCATCTTGGCGCGAGTCTTGATCCACTCGGGTTTGCGCTCGATCGGGGTCTCCGCGTTGCGCACTTCGAGCCTGAGTAGCTTCCGTCCTTCAGGGGCGATCGTCACACCCCCCAGCGTACGCGCCCGCGTTCAGGGGCCATTCACCCGTACGCTGATGAGCTATGGCCACGCTTGAACTGGGGAGTACGTCTGTGACCGGGACCACTTCCGAACAGTGGCAGCGGCCGCGCCCGACCCGCGAGGAGCAGCGCAACGACGTCGTACTGGGGCTGGTGCTGGCCGTGCTCGGCGTGGCCGGGACCGAGGTTGCCCGCGGCGCGTTCCCGCAGCCGGTGGATCTCGGCTTCGGTGGTGTCGAGGCTTATCTCCTGAGCGCGGCAGTCGCGCTGCCGCTCTGCCTGCGCCGCCGGTACCCGATCCCGGCCATGCTCGCGGTCGCGGTCCTGTTCGTTGTCAACGGCGAACGCGCGATGTTCGCCTTCGGCGGCAATCTGGTCACCCAGTCGTCGATGTTCATGGCCATCTATGCCGCCACGGCCTGGTCGCGCGACCGCAGGCTGATGAAGGCGGCGGTCGGGCTCGTCTTCATCGCGATGTTCGCCTGGCTCGCGCTGAACTTCATCGAGGCACTGCAGGCGAACTCGATCGAAGGCCCGAACAAGGCGCTGCTGTCGCCGTACGTCTCGAACGTCATCCTGTCGCTCGCGCTGAACGGGCTCTATTTCTTCGGCGCGTACTTCTGGGGCCGGACCGCGTGGGGCATCGCGCGGCAGCGTCAGGAGCTGGAGCGACAGGCCGTTGAGCTGGCCGCGCAGCAGCAGGCCAACGCGCGCCGGGCGGTGATCGACGAGCGGCTGCGGATCTCCCGCGAGCTCCACGACGTGGTCGCGCACCACATCAGCAGCATCGGCGTACAGGCTGGGGGAGCGCGCCGGGTGATGGACACCGATCCGGCCGCGGCCAAGAACGCGCTCGGGGTGATCGAGGAGTCCAGTCGGACCGCGGTCAACGAGATGCGGCAGCTGCTCGGCATGCTGCGCGCAGCCGACCCGGATCTCGACGTCGACGCGCCGGATGCGAAGGCGCCGCAGGCCGGCGCCGACCGGCTGCCGGCGCTGGTGGCCCAGGTCCACGGCGAGGGGCTCGAGGTGGGCTTCCATCAGATCGGTACGCCGCTGCAGCTGCCGAAGACGGTGTCGGTCTCGGTCTACCGGATCGCGCAGGAGGCCCTGACGAACGTCCGCAAGCACTCGACGGCTCGCAGCGCGCACATCACGCTGCGCTATCTGGGTGACGCGGTCGAGCTCGAGGTGATCGACGACGGCCGGCCGAAGCATGCGCCGGTCGGCAGCCGGCTGGGCCATGTCGGGATCCGTGAGAGGGTCGGGCTGCTCGGCGGGGAGACGGAGATCGGTCCCCGGCCGGTCGGTGGTTTCCGGGTCCGGGCGCGGATCCCGGTGCAGGGTGGGCCCGATGGAGGAGTGGACGAATGATGCGCGTGCTGCTGGTCGACGACCAGGACCTGGTCCGGGCCGGCTTCCGGATGATTCTCTCGGTCGAGCCGGAGATCGAGGTGGTCGGTGAGGCGGCCGACGGCGAGAAGGCGGTCGAGCTCGCGCTGCAGTTGCGGCCGGACGTCGTACTGATGGACGTGCAGATGCCGGGCATGGACGGGATCACCGCGACCCAGAAGATCGTGGCCGCGGACGCCGGCAAGGTGGTGATCCTGACGACGTTCGACCGGGACGACTACCTGTTCGAGTCGCTCGGTGCGGGCGCCAGTGGGTTCCTGCTGAAGAACACCGCGCCGGAGGACCTGGTCGAGGCGATCGAGATCGTGCACTCGGGGCATGCGCTGCTGGCCCCTGAGGTGACCCGGCGTGTGATCAAGCGGTTCGCCGGTGGTGGTGAGCGCGTCTACCGCCCTGACCTGATCGCCGAGCTGACCGAGCGCGAGCGCGAGGTTCTCGGTCTGATCGCGCGCGGTCTCACCAACACCGAGATCGCCAACCAGCTGTACGTCGGCGAGGCCACGGTCAAGACCCATGTGTCTCGGGTGCTGCTCAAGCTGGGGCTGCGTGACCGCGTCCAGGCTGTTGTCTTCGCCTACGAGTGCGGACTGGTCACGCCCGGCGACGACTTGGCCGGCTGACGGACCAGCACAGCACCAACCAGCAGTACGACGACCACCGCGCACCCGGCGACTACGCCGACCGCGGGCAGCATCAGCGGGAGCACGAGCACCACGACCACGCCGGCAACGACAAAGGCCAGTGGTGTGACCGGTGGGTTGACGATCGGCGCATGCACCAGCCAGAGCATCGTTAGGAACACCGCCACTGGTAGGGCGACGGCGTACCCGACTGATTGTGGTGCGTAGGTGGTTTCCTCGACTGCCACCTCCAGTCCGCTGCCGAGTGCGGCCAGTGCTGCGAAGAGGAAGTAGTGGCCGTAGCCCCAGCGGTAGGACTGCTGGCGGCGTTCGCGGAGGCCGTCGCCGGACGGGTGCAGGAAGTAGAGCCACCACAGGGCGAACAGCAGCACCAGTCCGGCTCCGGCGACCACCAGAAACGACGCACTGACGTGGTCACGCGCCACGGCGGCCTCAACGCCTCGACTGGCCGCGAGCACGCTCTCGCCGAGCAGGATGATCGCGAACAGCCCATAGCGCTCGGCAATGTGGTGCGGGTGCCAGGTGGTCTGCGGTCCGCGCTCGGCCCACCGCGGTACGGCGAGCTCGACGAAGACCAGCAGCAGGAACCAGGGGAGTGCCAGCTCCGCGAGCGCTAAGGCGGCGAGCCAGCCAACCTGCGCTACTGCGATTCCCGCTGCGTACTTGAGCGCCGTACTGCGGCCTGCCGGATTCTCGTACGCCGCACGCAGCCACTGCAGCACCAGCCCGGCTCGCATGATCAGGTAGCCGACCAGCACAGCGCGGTAGTCGCCCGACGCTGCCGCGGCCGGTACGCCGGCAGCCAGCACAAGCACTCCGGCCATCTGCACCATCGTGAGCAGCCGGTACGGCACGTCGTCGGTGTCGTACGACGACGCGAACCAGGTGAAGTTCATCCACGCCCACCAGATCGCGAAGAACACCTGGAGGAAGCCGAGCACCTCGGCATGGCCCGCGGCGATGCTGTGCGCGAGCTCCGCGGTCACTGCGGCGACCGCCACCACGAAGGTGAGGTCGAAGAGCAGCTCCAGCGGGCTCGACGTCCGGTGCGGCTCATCGATCGAGCGTGCGGTCATCCTGGTCATGTCAGTGAAGACAGTCGACCGTGCGCCGGTGTGACGGCGGCTGTCACAACTCGGCACGCTGCTCTGTCTTGGCTGGTGAGTGGCGCCGGCCGGGCGCCTGGCAGACAGGAGCTGGTTGTGAAGATCGTCGTGATTGGCGGCACCGGGCTGATCGGTTCGAAGGTCGTACGGCGGCTGGAGGCGCACGGGCACCAAGCGGTCGCGGCGTCGCCCAACACGGGAGTCAACTCGCTCACCGGCGAGGGCCTGGACGAAGTGATGGCCGGCGCTTCCGTGGTCATCGACCTGTCGAACTCACCGTCGTTCGAGGACCAGGCGGTCCTGGACTTCTTCCGTACGGCGACCACGAACCTGCTCGCCGCCGAGAAGAAGGCAGGTGTCGGCCACCACGTCGCACTGTCGATCGTCGGCAGCGAGCGCTCGCCGCAGATCGGCTACTTCCGCGCCAAGATCGCCCAGGAGGAGCTGATCGAGGCCTCCGGCGTCCCGTTCTCCCTGGTACACGCCACGCAGTTCTTCGAGTTCGTGAAGGCGATCGCCGACACCTCCGAGGTCGACGGCGTGGTCCGGATCCAGCCGGTGAACTTCCAGCCGATCGCCGGTGACGACGTGGCCGACGAGGTCGCCAAGGTCGCCGCGGGCGAGCCGCTGAACGGCCGGGTCGACATCGCCGGACCGGACAAGGTCCGGATGGACGAGTTCTTCCGCAAGGCGCTGGCTGAGCTGAACGACTCCCGCGAGGTCGTGACCGATCCAGAGGCGACGTACTACGGCGCTGTGGTCAGCGAGGATGCCCTGGTGCCGATCGGCGAGGCAGTGCTCGGCCGGATCCACTACGCCGACTGGGAGAAGAAATGACCGGCGACGACTTCCTCCACGAGCTCGAGAGCGAGACCAAGGCGGACCTCGGCGCGCTGGCGGCTGCAGTACCGGACGCTGAGCTGCCCGTCGAGCAGTGGACGATTGATCCGGCCGAAGAGGCGATGGAGCAGGCCAGTCTGAGCAGCCTGCTCGGCGCTGTGCAGGCCCTGGAAGACCCGGGGCACTGAGACCGGTTCCGGGTGCGTGGCCGCGCACCCGGAACCTTCACCTGTCCAGCTGCACGAGGGCGAGCTTGTCCGGGTTCATCTGGACGTTGATCTGGAAGATGCCGTCGGGAGCCGAGCTGAGGGTGAGGACACTGGTGACCCGGCCATCGGTAGTCAGCACTGCGGCCGGCTGACCGTTCATCTGCGTCCACACGATCTCCACACCGACCCAGAACCGGGTGTGGAAGGAACGGAAGAACTTCGCGACCCGCTCCGAGCCGACCACCGGGAACTTCGACGCCCGCGCCTTGCCATTGCCGTCGGACACGCTCGTCACATCGGCCGCGAAGAGCCCTTCGAGCTCCATCAGGTCGCCGGACTTCGCGGCGTGCACAAACGCGGTCAGGAGCCGCTGCTGCTCGGCCGCGTCCACCTCGACCCGCCGCTCGCCGTCCACGTGCTTGCGCGCTCGGCTGACCAACTGCCGCACCGCAGGCTCGTTCAGCTGCAGGATGTCGGCGATCTGGCTGTACGGGTAGTCGAACGCCTCCCGCAGCACGTACGCGGCGCGCTCGTTGGGGGAGAGGCGCTCCATCAGCAGCAGTACGGCGAACGCGAGCGCCTCGCCGCGCTCCGCGCCGAGGTACGGGTCCGCGCTGGTGTCGACCGGCTCCGGCAACCACGGCCCGATGTACGACTCCCGCCGTACTCGGGCGGACTGGGTCGCGTTGATCGCGAGCCGGGTGGTCGCCGTGGCCAGATAGGCGGCCGGGTTGAGTACGACGCTCCGGTCGGCGGTCTGCCAGCGCAGCCACACGTCCTGCACGATGTCCTCGGCCTCGCTCGCGCTGCCCAGCATCCGGTAGGCGATGCCGAACAGTCTCGGCCGCACCTCGCCGAAGATCGCCGCTGCCTGATCGAGATCCTCGCTCACTCCTGTCATGATCCTCCCTCGTCGCAGCTGTCATCAGTTCCGACCATCCGGACACGCCGGATGTGACAGCGCGGGACCGTGGCGTAGCCCACGTCCACCGTGCGGATGACTCCGGCGGTCACCCTGGCGGCCGACGTTGGACGGGGTCCGGAGTGACTAACTTTGAGTTACTTCCGAGCGGAAGGCGGTTCGGCAGGGGCCGGCCGCGGGGGCATGAGGACAGGAATGGTGACGGATGCTGAGGGTGGCTGGACTCACTCGGCGGTTCGGTGAACAGCTGGCGCTGGACGACGTGACGTTCGACGTCGTACCGGGGCGGATGACCGGGTTCGTCGGGGCCAACGGGGCCGGGAAGACGACGACGATGCGGATCATCCTCGGCGTCCTGGCGGCCGGTTCCGGCGAGGTGTACTGGCAGGGCGCACCGCTGACCCAGAAGGTACGGCGGGACTTCGGCTACATGCCGGAGGAGCGCGGTCTGTACCCGAAGATGAAGATCCGCGACCAGCTGATCTTCTTCGGCCGGCTGCACGGACTGCCGGCGGCCAAGGCCGCGGAGCGAACCGACAAGCTGCTCGCCCGGCTCGGGCTCGCCGAGCGGGCGACCGATGTCCTCGAGGCGCTCTCGCTGGGCAACCAGCAGCGGGTGCAGATCGCGGTGGCGCTGATCCACGAGCCGATCGCGCTGGTCCTGGACGAACCGTTCAGCGGCCTCGACCCGCTCGCCGTCGACGCGATGGTGGACCTGCTCCGCGAGGAAGTCACGCCGGAGGTGCCGGTGCTGTTCTCCAGCCACCAGCTCGATCTGGTCGAGCGGCTCTGCGACGACCTCGTCGTACTGTCCCGCGGCAAGGTCGTTGCCGCGGGCCCTGTTGCCGAGCTCGCGGCGAGCCAGAGCCCGACGTACCGGCTGGTGGTCGATGGTGACGCCGGCTGGCTGCGGGACCTGCCCGGGCTGCACGTGCGCGACGTGGCCGGCGGTACGGCGCTCTTCGACGTCGAGGACCCGACCGCCGCGCAAGAGATTCTTCAGCAAGCGATCAGCCGTGGACCGGTCCTGGAGTTCGGGCCGGAGCGGGTGGCACTGAGCGACGTCTTCCGGGAGGCGACCCGATGAACGACCGGACCTTGGATCGGCCGTGGATGCTGATCGCCGAGCGCGAGATCACCACCAAGCTGCGGGACAAGACCTTCATCGGCTCGACGCTGGTGATGCTGACGATCGTGCTCGCCGCGGTGATCCTGCCCGCGGTGCTCTCGGGCGGCAGCAGCTCCGACAAGATCGCGGTGATCGACGACGGCGGCGCGGCCGTCGTACAGAGGGCTTCGGAGACGTCGGGCGGCGATGCCTATGAAGCGCTGCGAGTCGCGGATCAGGCCGCTGCTGAGCAGGCAGTCACCGAGACCGACGCCACCGCCGCGTTGCTGCCGGGACCCGACGGGTACGTCGTGGTCGGCAAGGACAAGGTGGATTCCGGAGTCGGGGTCGCGCTGCGCGCGGCCGTTTCCGCGATCGGGATGGAGAAGAACGCGGCCACGGCGAAGCTGACCCCGGAGGAGTTGCGGGCAGGCACGCAGGTGACCGAGAAGATCCTGGAGCCGGGGCCGCTGCCCGGATACGTCTCGGACTTCGTCAACATCGGGCTGGCGCTGGTCTTCTACATGACCGCGCTCGGGTTCGGCATGATGATCGCGCAGAGCGTCGTCCAGGAGAAGGAAAGCCGGGTCGTCGAGATCCTGGCCGCCGCGGTCCCGATCCGGTCGCTGTTGTGGGGCAAGGTGCTCGGCAACACGGTCCTCGCGCTCGCGCAGATCCTGGTGATCGCGCTCGCCTCGCTGGTGGGGCTGACCGCTACCGACCAGCTCGACATCCTGTCCGTCGTGGCGCCGGTGGCCGGCTGGTTCGTGGTCTTCTTCGTCCTCGGGTTCGTCGCGCTGGCCGGGCTGTGGGCGGTCGCGGGCTCGCTCGCGACCCGGCAGGAGGACCTCGGGTCCACCACGCTGCCTGGGCAGATGATCCTGATGATCCCGTTCTTCTTCTCGGTCTTCGCCGGGCACGACGCCCGGACGATCGCGTCGTTCGTGCCGATCGCGTCCTCGATGTCGATGCCCGGCCGGATGCTGACCGAGGACGTCCCGCTCTGGCAGCCGCTGGCGGCGATCGGGATCCTGCTCGTGGCGACCGTGCTGATCATCCGGCTCGGAGCCCGGTTGTACGAGCGGACGCTGCTCAAGACGGGTCGCCGGATGGGTTATCGCGAGGCATTGTCGCTCGAAGCTGCGTGATCATCGTTACAGCCCGGGCAAGCGTTACAGGGTTTGCCTGGGCTGTAACGGAACCGCAATGTTGCTGGGTGTGCACTTGGACTACGGTCTCAACGCATGAACGTGGAGCTGCGCCATCTCCGGGTGGTCGTCCTGGTAGCCGAAGCGGGGTCCGTCGGACGGGCCGCCCGCTGGCTCAAGGTCAGCCAGCCCAGCCTCACCGCGCAGCTCAAACGGATCGAGGCCGCCTTCGGCGGTGAGCTCTTCGAGCGTTCCCGCACCGGTGTCACCCCCACCGCCCTCGGCCGGTACGCCGTCGACCGCGCCCGCGCGATCCTCGTCGACGTCGACCACCTGGCGGCGACTGTCTCCGCGATGACCGCGGTCGAGTCCAGCGCCGTACGGCTTGGTGGGTTTCCGACCGCGCCGATGTCAGGGATCGCGCAGCGGCTCCGGGATCACGGTCAGATCGAGCAGGTCAGCATCGAGGTCGAGTGGTCGACGAGTGTGCTGCTCCAGCAGTTGGAGAGCGGGCGCCTGGACTTTGCGTTGCTGCGCGAGTTCCCGGGTTTTGAGCTGCGGCTGCCGACGGGCGTCGAGGCGTGCACGGTGGTCGAGTCTGAGTCGGCGTACGTGGTGATGTCGGCTGACCATCCGGCTGCGTTGGTCGGCCGCGAGGAGATAGAGCTGGCTGCGCTCTCCGATGAGGAATGGATCGGCGAACCACCGGACGACAGTGGCTTCCATGTGCTCTTCCGTGCCGCCTGTGAGCAGGCCGGGTTTCAGCCCAAGATCGAGCACCACTCGGTCGATACCTCGGTCCTGATGGGCTTTGTGACCAGCGGTCAAGGCGTCGCGCTGATCTCGCCGACGTCGTACCGGATGCTGTCCCGCGAGGTCGTCACCCGACCTCTGGCCGGGGACCCGATTCACCGGCGCCTGCTCCTTGCCTGGAGCACCGACTCGCCGCGAGCGCAGATGGCTCCGGATGTCCTCACGATGGCCACGGCCGCCTACGAGGAAGCCTTGGCGGAGCATGCCCGCCGCGACCAGCCGCACCAGCACATGCATGTGGCGTGAGCCTTACCGGCCTCACGCCACTTCTGCTTGTTGTTTCAGGCTCCGGCCGGCCGAATCCCCGGTGTGTGGAAGGGGCCTTCGAAGGCGCTCACGTGGAACTCGCCTGTGTCCTCGGGGTCTTCCATACGCTCGCGGTACTGCTGACCGACTCGCTCGGGCTGCTGTCCGGTTGACGTGAATCCTTCGGCTGCCTGCCGTCCGGTCCGGTGAGCTGCGGTTTGCGCCTCAGTTGCCGGAGGGGCGAGCCGCCCGCCACCGCCGGTCGGCCGGCCGTCATCAGACCCAGCCTGGTCGCCAGTCGCTGGAGCTCCAGTTGCGGTCACGTGTCCGCCACCAGCCGCCCCGCCGCTCGCCGACCCGCCGCCAGCCGGACGATCGTCGTCGGGCCCACGGTCGGACTCTGACTCATCCGCTGGCGCTGCGTCCGCCGGAGCGTCAGCCGGTGCCGGTGCGGCAGGCGCGGGAGTACCCGCCACCTGAGCGCCAGCCTCTGGCGCCGCTTGCGCATCAGCAGGCGGAGCAACTTGGGTCGGCGCATCATCCATCGGAGCTGCGTAGGCGGACGCTTCAGCGGTCGGCGCCTCAGTCGCCGGAGCGACCTGGGTGGGAGTCTCATCCGTCGGAGCCGCAGGTGCGGGCGCCTCGGCCACCGGCGCTTCAGCCCGCGGCACGCTGACTACGGGTGCTGTCTGCGTCGGCGCCTCGGCGTTAGCGGTCGGAGCGACCTCGGTGGGAGCCTCGTCGGGAGCGGCCGGTGCTGCCTGCGCGGCAGCGTCAGCCGCCGCGGCGTTGGACTCGGCCTCGGCGCGTGTGCCTGCTTCCGTCGCCTCGTCCGCGGGTACCTTCGCCCCAGGTGCCGCAGCTACCGGTGTACCCAGGTGCGCCGCGCCACTCGCGTTCTCGCTCGTCTTCTCATCGTCCGCCGCAGCAGCCGGGGGAGTAGCAGCTGTTGGCTCGTCATCCGCTGGCGTGACAGGCATCGGCTGAGTTTCCGGCCCGGCATCGGCAGCTACCTGCGTGCGCTCCTCGGCGGGCACGACAATCGTCTCGTCCCGATCGGACGGCACCAGCACAGTGTCATCGTTGCCATAAGCAACCGGATACGTGGCCGTCCGCTCCGGCGCCGACTCCGCGACCGGGAACTGTGCCGTCTGCTCATCCGCCTGGTTCCGCGGCTGCTCGGGCTCGTCGTCGAACAGATCGTCGTACCGGCTCGACGGCTCGTACGAAGGCGCGTACGACTCAGCCGGATAGGTGCTTCCAGCAACCGGATACACCGCCGCCGCAGCCGCCTCCTGCTGTGCCTGCGCGGCTTCCTGCTCACGCTGCAGCCGCTCGGCCTCGGCCCGCGCGCGCCGCCTGCGCTGCACACTCCGCACGATGAGCTGGATCGAGTACACCAGCGTGATCACGGTGAGAATCGGTACGACGCCGTTCAGCGTGTACTGCTTGGTGCCCTCGACCATGCCGTTCGTCACGCCCGGAACGTCGTCGAGGAAGTTCGTGGTCCGGTTCGGGATCCACAACCAGCAGTACACAAGGGTGCCGAACGCAAGGAAGGCACCGATCGCGGCCGCGCCCGAGAAGTACGACACGACGGCCCAGAAGATCAGCGCGCCTACACCGTAGGCGAGCGCCATCTCCTTGGTATTCAGCTGAATGCCGCCCGCTGCACTGAGCACACCGAAGACCGCCGGCCCGGCCAGCGCGACCGCAACCCCAAGCAAGAAGCCGAGAAATTTGGACACGCCTCCACCGTAGCGACGTTTCCCCGCCACGCCCGGCAGACACTTCGCAGCCGCGCGCAAGGGTGACTACTTTCAGTACGCACCATCGCCCACAGCTGACATCGCCTATTGACAATCGATAGATTGCCAGCGATTCTCGATGCATGCTGAGTGAGAATCGAGCGGTCGCCGCGCTCCGGGTGTTCCTGGTGGCGCTGTTCGCGATCCTGGTCGTGTTCCAGACGCTGTCGCTGCCCGGTCAGTTCCGGCACCAGGCCCAGGTGAATCCCGAAGATGCCGACCTCCGCTGGCCCGCCACGTTCGTCGCGGCCTTCGTGGTGCTCTGCGTACAGATCGTCGTGGTGGCCACCTGGCAACTGCTGACAATGGTCAAACGCGACCGCATCTTCACCACGGCCGCCGTCTTCTGGGTGAACCTGATCATCGGCGCGATCACCGGCGTCTGGCTGGTCGTCGGCGTGATCTTCCTCTGGGTCGGCTTCCACGCCGACGATCCCGGCCTGCCGATGCTGCTCCTGCTGGTCGAGGTCGTGATCACCGTGATCGGCCTGCTGATGGTGGTCCTGCGCGCACTCCTGCAACGAGCAACCACCCTGCGCACCGACATGGAAGCGGTGATCTGATGCCGATCGTCGTCCGGATCGACGTCGAACTGGCCCGCCGCAAACTGAGCGTCGGCGAGTTCGCCGAGCGAGTCGGCCTCACCCCCGCCAACGTCGCCGTACTCAAGAACGGCCGCGCCAAAGCCGTCCGCTTCAGCACCCTGGAAGCCATGTGCCGAGTCCTGGAATGCCAACCCGGCGACCTCCTCGAATGGATCGAAGACACCCCCGCCGAAGACACCCCGGCCTAGCAGCAAGGCCTTCCCCTCACGCTGCACGCGGATCCGCCGACCGACAGGACGTATACCCCCACTGAGCTCCCGCCAGCTGCGACTCCAAGCCTGCGCCACCCGCCCAGCACCCCTATACGTCCTGTCCGTCCGGCGACGCCGTCGGCAAGAACACGGAGTAGTCGACGCCGGCTCCCACGCTCACGCTCAAAAGCCCCAGCAATGAGGCCCGAGCAGCCACCTCTACGTGTTCTTACCGACGCTCGTGTTTGCCGACGCTGGCGGCGAGTTGCCGACCGACAGGACGTATGCCTCCACTGGGCTGCCGCCAGGTACGGCGCTGATCCTGCGTCGCCCATCCAGCACACCTATACGTCCTGTCGGCCGGGAGGTGCGGCGTCGGGAAGGACACGGAGTGGTCGATGCGTGGCTGCCACGCTCACGCTCAGAGGCCGTAGTGATGAGGCTTGAGCGGCCACCTCTGCATGTTCTTACCGACGCTCGTGGCGAAGCGTTGACTCGCAACAGTCCTACTGCGACTGCAAGCCAACACTCTCGGCGGCGGCTGCGCGCGCATCCGCGCACGCCTCAGGGGCCTGGTGTCGGGCGACGGCAACTCTTGTTCAGTGCGGGTAGCGACAGGTGGTCAGACGGTGAGGCCGTAGGTGATGCCGGTGGCGGGAGCTTCGGGGTGCGCGATGTCGGGGGAGCGGTCGTAGGAGTCCCACGACAAGAATCGGTCGAGGTGACGCTTAACTGAGTCGAGCACCTCGTTGACCGGTACGTCGCGGCCGAGTTCCTTCGACAGGGTGGTCACGTCGGCGTCGGCGATTCCGCACGGGACGATCCGGTCGAACCATGTGAGGTCGTTGTCGCAGTTCAGCGAGAACCCGTGCATGGTGACGCCTTGGGACACACGGATCCCGATCGCCGCGATCTTCCGCTCGCGGCCACGCTCGTCGGCTGCGACCCAGACGCCGCTCCGGCCCTTCACCCGGCCGGTCGTGACACCGAGCTCGGCACAAACCGCGATCAGCGCTTCCTCGAGCCGCCGTACGTAATCGACGACGTACACGTGGGAAGCCAGCTTGACGATCGGGTACCCGACGAGCTGCCCGGGGCCGTGCCACGTGATCTTGCCGCCGCGGTCCACATCCACCACCGGCGTCCCATCGACGGGACGCTCGTGCGGCTCGGTTCGCTTGCCCGCGGTATAGACCGGCGGGTGCTCAAGCAGGATGACCGTGTCCGAACCGGTGCCTCCGGCAACCTCCGCGTGCAGCCGGCGCTGCTCGGCCCACGCAGTCTCGTAGTCCACTGCTCCGGCGCCGAACCCGGCCTCGACGTACTCGATAGCCCTCACGTCATCGAGTGTAGGCCGGGTGCCTGTGGATAACTTCCGCGGGGCTGGAGCCGATCGGTGCATCCTCTTGGCATGGCACTCGAAGACCTCGCCGGCTACAGCCTGCGCCGGAGGCTCGGGTCCGGATCGGCCGGCACCCTCTGGCAGGTTCGCGACCTCGCCACCGGCCGCCACGCCGTGCTCAGACGCGTCCCCGTCACCGCAATCCACGACAAGGAGCAGTTCCGTGACCAGCTGATCGTCCTGCAACGCGTCAACCACCCACACATCACCCGCGTCCTGGAGGTCCGCGAGACCCCCGCCGAGTGGCTCGTCTTCAGTCGGTACGTCGTTGCGCTCAGCCTGACCGAGATCCTGCTCCGCCGAGGCACCATGTCGCCCGGCGAAATCGTCACCCTCCTCAGCCCCCTGGCCGACGCCCTGCACTTCCTCCACCACTGCGGTCTGATCCACGGCCACCTGACCCCGCCCAACGTCCTCATCGACGTCGAAGGCCGCCCAATCCTGACCGACGCAACGTTCCACTCCCTGAACCTGCACCCTCTGACCACCCCACCCACTCAGCCCCCATCACCCGCCGCAGACCGGCTCGCCCTGTCCACCCTCGCCGTCGACGTCGGCGGCCCCGCCACCCTGTTCGCCCCCGCCGTCTTCACCCAAACCCCAGCCCCCCGCCTAGCCGCCCACCTCCTAACCCTCACCACCCCCGAACCAATCAACCTCGGCGACCCCGACGACCTCCCACCACCCGCCGACGGCACCCCGCCCACCTCCGACACTCCGCCGCGCACCTCGGACGAGACTCCGTCGCCTACCTCGGACGACACTCCGCCACTCACCTCCGACGACACTCCGCCACTCACCTCCGACGACACTCCGCCGCCCGCGTCAGGTGGTACCCCGCCGACATCCGAAGGCGCCCCGCCCTCGACTGCCCCGCCCACCTTCGACGACACGCCAGCAGGAGTTCCGCGCGATCTTCGACCGCACACCCTGCCCCCGACCTCCCCGCCCACGTCTCACGGCACGCTGCCTCCGCCTATCCCGCCCGCCCCGCCCACGTCTGACGGCACGCTGCCCCCGCCTACCCCGCCCAGCCCGCCCACGTCCGACACCCCACCCGCCCCGCATCGCACCACCCCGCCCGCCTCGGATGACGCCCCGATCGACCAGTCCCGCACCCCGCTTGCGCCGGCCCGGCCGCGACCGCCCATCCCCGCCGCCACCCCGCAATCCGCCGCCCCAACACCACCCGTCCCCAAATCCCTACCCAGTCGCCCCAAGCCGCCCCGTCGCCTCCGCCTCCCCAAACTCGCCCGCCGAACCCCCGACCCGGCTCCCGACCCGCTCGCGCGCCTAACCGCCCAACCCCTCACCAAAACCCACGTAGTCCACACCGCCCAAACCCACCTGATCGGCACCACCCACATCGAACCCGCCATCAGTTGGTCCGCACCGCCCGCCGAACGCCGAGAGCCCACCGAATGGCGCGCGTCCGCTGCTCGCTCGATCGAGCAGCGAGACCCCGCTGACCCGTCCACGGAAGGGCGCGGGCCTGTTGCTTCGTCGGTTGAGGGGTGGGGGTCGGGTGTCGTGTCCGCGGAGGGGCGTGGGCCTGTTGCTTCGTCGGTTGAGGGGTGGGGGTCGGGTGTCGTGTCCGGGGAGGGACGAGGAGCTGTTGGTTCGTCGGTCGAAGGGTGGGAGCACGTTGCTCCGCTCGCCGAACGACGGGCCCCTGCCGACTCGCCTTCCGAATGGATCGCCTTCGCTGGCTCGCCGTTCGAATCGCGCGTGCCCGAGCCGCCCGCTGAGCGGCGAGCGCTCACTGACTCTGTCGCTGGACCGCGAGAGGCAGCCGCCCTGACGGCTGCATCCGCCTCACTCGCTTCACCCGCCTCACTCGCTTCACCGGCCTCGCCGGATTCTCTGTACCGTGCCACCCGGTCGCCCTCGCTGACACCGG
This sequence comes from Kribbella sp. NPDC005582, assembly GCF_040605415.1. Classification (NCBI taxonomy): domain Bacteria; kingdom Bacillati; phylum Actinomycetota; class Actinomycetes; order Propionibacteriales; family Kribbellaceae; genus Kribbella; species Kribbella sp. NPDC005582. The sequence goes on along the minus strand of NZ_JBEXCU010000004.1, from coordinate 138,898 downwards.
ACCGCGAACGACGAGAGTCGGCCGGCTCGCCGGCTGAACGGCAAGAGTCGGCGGTCTCTCCCTTCGCCAAGGCCCAACGACTACAAGGCAGTCACCTCACAGACGTGGCCGGGAAGCCGAGGCCTGTTGCGGCCGCGCCTGTTGCAACGCTCAAGCGGTCGGGCACTCGTCGTCGGGTCTGGCGTCGACGACACACCTGGTGGGGACGCCTGCGTGCATCGAGGTTGATCGTGGAGTTGGGCTACCGGTTCGAGCATCCCGCGTACGGCGTTGGGGCGGCAGTGGGACTCGGGATCACGGTGGTGCTGGGACTTGGGCTCGGGGCTCGGGCGGTCCTGGGTTCGTCCGAAGTTGCCAGTTCGGCCGAGACATTTAACTCCGCCGCCACACCAAGACCGCAGTCGACTAGCACCGGCACCGAGAAGACACCCACCCCGAAGCGCACCGCTCCGACTCGCCCGGCGACCCCGCCACCGACACCCCGGCGTACGAGTGGTGGGCGGAGTGTTGCCGAGTGGCTCACGATCCTGCGTTCGCTGGATGCCCAACGCGCAAAGGCGTTTCGCACTCTCGACGTGGCGACGCTCGACAAGGTCTACGTCCCGGGCAGCCAGCCTTGGCAAGCGGACCGGGCACTGCTCGCTGACTATCGCAAGCGTCGCATCCGCATCCACGGGCTACAGATCCACATCGACAAGAGCACCGTCATGCAGCAGAACTCGAGCACAGTCACCCTCCGCACTACCGACCATCTCGCCGCTGGCGAAGCAGTTGATCGAAGCGGCGCCCGAACAACTCTTCCGCCCGGCACTCCGACCACCCATCTGATAACCCTCACCAACGCACCACCCGCTGCAAACTCACCACAATCCAGTTGGCGCATCCGGTCGGTCAAGGCCGCGTGATCTCCGCGTGAAAACGCAAGCGGGGCAAGGGATAGCTGGTTGACGCCGTGCGCGCGTGCCGCCTCGCTGCCGACGCCGGGACCGAGGTCGAGGTAGCTGGCGTGGAGCGGATCACATGCCCATGACGCACGAGCGCACGTCCAGCTGCTGACGCGCCCGAGCACATCCTTCAACTGCTGGCTTAGCTCGTGGGCAGGCGGCGTCGGGACCGTCAATGCCCGGCGCCGAGCTGTGAGCGGGTCGAGGCAGCCGACGGTCAGCGCGACTACTGCGTTAGAGAGTGAGTGCTGCTGTTACTGCGTCGGGAGCGGTGGGGTGGTGGAAGGTGAAGCCGGCGGTGTCCAGGCGGGTGGGGAGGGCGCGTTTGCTGCCTAGGAGTTCCCAGGCGAACTCGCCGAGGGTGAGGCGCATGAGGGCGGCGGGGACGGGGAGCAGGGCGGGGCGGTGCAGGGCGGTGGCGATGGCTTGGGCCACTTCGGCGTTGGTGGTCGGGGTGGGGAGGGTGATGTTGATCGGGCCGGTCAGGGAGTCGTGGTCGGCGACGAAGCGGGTGGCGCGGAGCCAGTCGGGGAGGGAGACGACGGGGAAGTACTGCTGGCCGGAGCCGAAGCGGCCGCCGAGGCCGAGGCGGAAGGGGAGGGTGAGGAGCTGGAAGGCGGGGGCCTTGCGGGCGAGTACGACGCCGGTGCGGAGGGAGGCGACGCGGCAGCCGGCGGCGCGGGCCGGGGCGAGGGCGCCTTCCCAGACGCGGACGACGTCGGCGAGGAAGCCGTCGCCGAGCGGGGTGTCTTCGGTGAGGATCTCGGTGCCGCAGTCGAGGCCGTAGCCGCCGATGCCGCTCTGGGTGATCAGTGCTGGGCGGCGCTCGAGTTGGGCGGCGGCGTTGGCGAGGGTGGCGGTGGTGGTGACGCGGCTCTCGCGCAGTGTCTTGCGGTACGTCGGGGTCCAGGGGCGGCCGATGTTCGCGCCGGCGAGGTTGATCAGGACGTCGGCGTCGGCGATCGCGGCGAGGTCGAGTTCACCGCGGGCCGGATCCCATTGGAGTTCGCCGGGACTGGACGGCGTACGGCGTACCAGGCGGACGACGTCGTGGTCGTCGGCGCTGAGGTCGCGGGCGAGGGCTTGGCCGAGGAAGCCGGAGGCGCCGGCGAGCACGTACTTCATCCAGTTGGCTCCTTGCTGTGGAAATGGGACCGGCGCCGGTCCGTCGAACGGAACCGGCGCCGGGTCGCGCGGTACTGCGGGTCGATCAGACGTCGAACTGGGCCTCTTCGAGCCGCTGCTTGACCGCCGTCAGATAGCGGGCCGCGTCGGCGCCGTCGACCAGGCGGTGGTCGTAGGTGAGGGCCAGGTAGACCATCTGGCGGATCGCGATGGTCTCGCCGAGCTGCGGGTGGGTGATGACGACCGGGCGCTTGACGACGGCGCCGGTCCCGAGCATGCCGACCTGCGGCTGGTTCAGGATCGGGGTGTCGAACAGGGCGCCGCGGCTGCCGGTGTTGGTGATGGTGAACGTGCCGCCCGCCATCTCGTCCGGCGTCACCTTGTTGTTGCGGGTGCGGTCGGCGAGGTCGGCGATCTTCTTCGCCAGGCCGGCGATGTTCAGGTCACCGGCGTTGTGGACGACCGGGACCATCAGGCCGCGCTCGACATCCACCGCGATGCCCAGGTGCTCGGCAGCGTGGTAGGTGATCTCGCCCTTCTCCTCGTCGATCGACGCGTTCAGCTTCGGGTACTGCTTCAGCGCGTCGATGGCGGCGAGGGCGAAGAACGGCAGGAACGAGAGCTTGGTGCCCTCGCGGGCCTCGAACTCGGCCTTCTTCGCGTTCCGCAGCTTGGCGATCTCGGTGACGTCGACCTCGACCACCGTGGTCAGCTGGGCCGAGACCTTGAGGCTGTTCACCATGTGCGAGGCGATCGCCTTGCGGATCCGGCTCATCTTCTCGGTGGTGCCACGCAGCGGGCTGACCGTCGCGGCCTTCGCGGCGGGAGCGGCTGCTGCCGGGGCAGCGGCCGGTGCGGCAGCGGCCGCGGCCTTCTGGGCCTCGGCGGCGCTGATCACGTCCTGCTTGCGGATCCGGCCACCGACGCCGGTGCCCTGGACGCTGTTGAGGTCGACCTGGTGCTCGGCCGCCAGCTTGCGGACGAGCGGGGTGACGTAGTTCGGGCCGTCAGTGGACGACCCGTTCGACGACGCGGCGGGAGCCTGTACGGCGGGTGCCTGGGCGGCCGGGGCCTGCGCAGGGGGAGCCGCCTGCGGGGCCGGTGCCTGTGCCGGGGGCGCCGCGGCCGGTGCCGGAGCGGCGGCCGGAGCCTGTGCAGCCGGGGCCTGGGCGGCGGGAGCCTGCGGGGCGGGTGCCTGAGCAGCGGGGGCCTGGGCGGCCGGGGCCGCGGCGGGCGCCGGGGCTTCGGCGGGGGCCGGGGTCTCGGCCTTCGGGGCGGCGGCGGGGGCCGCGTCGCCGGAGCCGACGATCGCGAGCTCGGCGCCGACCTCGACGGTCTCGTCCTCGGCGACCTTGATCTCGAGCAGCTTGCCGGCGACCGGGGACGGGATCTCGGTGTCGACCTTGTCGGTGGAGACCTCGAGGAGGGGCTCGTCGACGGCTACGTCGTCGCCGACCTGCTTGAGCCAGCGGGTGACGGTTCCTTCGGTCACGCTCTCGCCGAGTGCCGGGAGGGTGACGGAGGTGCCCGATGCGGCCGAGGAGGCCGCGGGGGCTGAGGCCGAGTCGGCCGAGTTGGAAGACGAGGAGTCAGCCTGCCCGGTAGAAGCCGGGGCGGACTGCTCGGCGGCAGCCGGCGCCTGCTGCGCGGCGGGCGCGGCCTCGGCGGCCTGAGCCTGCGGCTGCTCGGCGGGCGCGGCCTCAGCCGGTGCGGCCTCGGCCTGCGGCTGCTCAGCGGGAGCTTCGGCGGGCGCCTCGGGCGCGGAGCCGGAGGACTCACCGGCGTCACCGATCACGGCCAGTTCGGCGCCGACCTCGACGGTCTCGTCCTCGGCGGCCTTGATCTCGAGGAGGGTGCCCGCGACGGGCGACGGGATCTCGGTGTCGACCTTGTCGGTCGAGACCTCCAGCAGGGGCTCGTCGACGGCAACCGTGTCGCCGACCTGCTTGAGCCAGCGGGTGACGGTTCCTTCGGTGACGCTCTCCCCGAGGGCCGGCAGGGATACAGAGGTCGGCATGACGGTCGTTGCTCCTTCGTCTGATCGGTCGAGTGTCAGCCTACGGTGCCGCTGGCGCGGGCGGGACGCGGGTCACGAGAACCCGGGATTACCCGCCAGTCACAAACGTACTAGGGCACGCCAGCGGCGCAGGCTGAACCTCAGTCGTGGAAATGCAAGGGCTTACCGGCCAGCGCGAGGTGCGCCTCGCCGAGGGCCTCGTTCTGGGTGGGGTGCGCGTGCACGAGCGGCGCGACGTCGGCGGGGTAGGCCTCCCAGTTGTAGATCAGCTGGGCTTCGCCGATCAGTTCGCCGACCCGGGAGCCGACCATGTGCAGGCCGACGACGGCGCCGTCCTTGGCGCGGACCAGCTTCACGAAGCCGGACGTCTTCAGGATCTGGCTCTTGCCGTTGCCGCCGAGGTTGTAGTTGAGGATCTCGACGTCGCCGTACTTCGCCCGGGCCTGCTCCTCGGTCAGACCGACCGACGCGACCTCGGGCTCGGAGTACGTGACGCGCGGGATGCCGGCCTCGTCGATCGGCGTCGGCGCCAGCCCGGCGAGGTGTTCGGCGACGAAGATGCCCTGCTGGAAGCCGCGGTGCGCGAGCTGCAGGCCGGGCACGATGTCACCGACGGCGTACACGCCGGGAACGCTGGTCTGCAGGGTCGCGTCGACGGTGATGAAGCCGCGGTCGAGGGCGACACCGACCTCCTCGTAGCCGAGTCCGGCTGTGTTCGGGCCGCGGCCGACCGCGACCAGCAGCACCTCGGCCTCGATCACCTCGCCGCCGGCAACCGTCACCTGGACGCCGTTGTCGACGACCTTGACCGACTCGAACGGCGTACCGGTCTTGAAAGCGATCTTGCGCTTGCGGAACGCCCGCTCGAGCGTCTTGGAGCAGTCGGCGTCCTCGGCCGGTACCAGCCGCGGCAGTGCCTCGACGATGGTCACCTTGGTCCCGAACGACGTCCACGCCGACGCGAACTCGACGCCGATCACGCCGCCGCCGAGCACGACGGCCGACTCCGGCACGCGGTCCAGCGTCAGCGCGTGCTCGCTGGCGATCACATGCTGACCGTCGATCTCGAGACCGGGCAGCGACCGCGAGTGCGAGCCGGACGCGAGGATGACATTGCGACCCGTGTACGTCGTCCCGCCGACCTCGACCGTGGTCGGGGAGGTGAGCCGTCCCTCGCCCTCGATCACGGTGATCCCGCGGGCCTTGAGCTGGCCCTGCAGTCCCTTGAACAGCCGGTCGACGACGCCGTCCTTGTACTTGTTGACGCCACCCATGTCGACGCCCTCGAGCGTCGTCCGGACGCCGAACTGCTCACCCTCGCGGGCGGAGTCGGCGACCTCGGCGGCGTGCAGCAGTGCCTTGGTCGGGATGCAGCCGCGGTGCAAGCAGGTGCCGCCGACCTTGTCCTTCTCGACCAGGGCGACGGATTTCCCCAGCGTCGCGGCGCGCAGGGCCGCGGCGTAACCGCCGCTCCCGCCGCCGAGGATCACCAGGTCGTACGTCGTACCGCTGCTGTCTGCCGCGTTCGTCACAGGTTCCTCCGTGGGCGTGTGGTCGGCGGGCCGGCCCCGGATCGCGGTGCGGGCCCGGCGACATCTTCGCACGACCGGAATTGCCGCAAGTGGCAGAAACCGTTACCGCGACTTTCTGCCGTCGAGTTGCGGTGATAGGCGACACTTACCCCATGAAGTGGTTCGGACGCCGGCAGAAGGCCGGCACGATGCGCAAGTCGGACACTCCTGACCAGGCGCACCTGCGTGAGTTCGCCACCAGTCGCCAGGGGGTCGAGGGCTTCGTCGAGCCACGCACCGCCGTGACGGAGTACACGCTGCTCCTGGTCGCGGTCGACGGCGAGTGGACCCGTCGCCGGGTCCCGTCGGTGCAGTGGGCGCACAACTTCGCCAACAAGCTCGGCATCCCGTCGTACGACGCAGCCGTGGTCGGCTACCCGCCGCGGATGCGCGAGTACAACGCGCGGATGAAGAAGCAGGGCCTGATCTGATCCGCTCGTGGGGAGGACCCCACGAGCGGATCAGTTGATCAGCTGGCCGAAGCGGCGAGCTCCACCAGCGTCCGTACGGCGTACCCGGTGCCGCCGGACGGCGTGTAGCCGGAGGCGGAGCCGTCGTTGAAGGCCGGGCCGGCCACGTCGAGGTGCACCCAGTCGATGCCGTCGGCAACGAAGTCGCCGAGGAACGCGGCGGCGGCCAGCGCGCCGCCCCAGGGCTCACCGGTGATGTTGGCCAGGTCGGCGACCTTCGAGTGCGACTTCAGCTTGTCCAGCATCTCGCTCGGGATCGGCAGCGGCCACATCGGCTCACCGGCCGCCACCGCGGCGTCCACGACGCGGTCCCGGGCGGTGTCGGTGTTCGCGAACGCGCCGGCCACCTTGGTGCCCAGGGCAACGACACAGGCGCCGGTCAGGGTGGCCACATCGACGATCAGGTCGGGCTGGTCCTCGGACGCGCGGACGAGCGCGTCACCGAGCACCAACCGGCCTTCGGCGTCGGTGTTCAGCACCTCGACGGTCTTGCCGCCGTACATGGTCAGGACGTCGGAGGGCCGCGCCGCCGATCCGGACGGCATGTTCTCGGCCATCGCCGCGTACGTCGTCACCTGGACCGGCAGACCGAGCTTGGCGATCGCCAGCGTGGCGGCGATGACGGCGGCCGCGCCGGCCATGTCGGACTTCATGCTGATCATGCCGCTGGCCGTCTTCAGCGAGAGGCCGCCGGAGTCGAACGTGATGCCCTTGCCGACGAACGACAGGTGCGTGACCGGCTTCTTCGGCGCGTAGCTCAGCCGGACCAGCCGCGGCGGGTTGGTGGACCCCTGGCCGACGCCGAGGATGCCGCCGTACCCGCCCTTGACCAGGGCCTTCTCGTCGAGCACCTCGACCTTGACGCCGTACTCCTTGCCCAGCTTCACCGCGTGCGCGGCGAACTCGACCGGGTGCAGGTCCGACGGCGGGGTGTTCACCCAGTCCCGGACCAGGCGGATCGCCTCGGCGGTGACGTCGGCGCGCTCCAGCGCGGCCTTGGCCTCCTTGGTCCGGGCCAGGTCGGTCAGCACGGTCAGTGCTCCGGCCTGGTCGGCCGAGCTCTCCGACTTGTACGTCGTGAACGCGTAGCGGCCGAGCAGTGCGCCCTCGGCGACCGCACGGACGCACTCGGCGTCCGGGGTCGGCAGGGCGAAGGCGACCGACTGGGTCAGTTTGGCGGCCCGGACACCGGTGCCGGCGGCGATCCGCAGATCCTCGGTCTTCAGCGTGCCGTCGGGGGCCTCACCCAGCCCGACGGCGATCAGGGTCGCCGACTTGCCCGGCTTCGGGCCGGGCACCTTGGTCACCTCACCGGTCTTGCCGGTGGCGCCCAGTCCGGACAGCACCTCCACCAGTTGCCCGCCGTACGCGGCGTTGAGCGACTCAGTGCCGGCCGGCAGGGTCACCGCGCCGTTGAGTTTCACGACGCCGACGACGACCGCATCGGTTTTGACACCGGCCGGATCGGACTTGCTCAGGGTGATGGTGCTCACGAAATTCTCAGTCCTCCTTGACCGGTAGGCGAACAGCCGGTCGTGACGGTACGTGAATACTGCCTTCGCATGCTACGCGTCCGGTAGTTTCCCCTCCATGACCGGATCGCCAGAACTGAAGAAGTCCCCGTTGCACGAGCGCCACGTCGCACTCGGCGCCAAGTTCGCCGAGTTCGGCGGCTGGGAGATGCCACTGGAGTACTCCGGAGTGGTCGCGGAGCACACCGCGGTCCGGAGCTCGGTCGGCGTCTTCGACGTGAGCCATCTGGGCAAGGCGACGGTCACCGGCCCCGGCGCGGCGGCGTACGTGAACGCCTGCCTGACCAACGACCTCGGCCGGATCGCGCCGGGCCAGGCGCAGTACACGCTGTGCTGCAACGAGCGTGGGGGAGTGGTCGACGATCTGATCGCCTACCTGCACGCCGACGACGACGTCTTCCTGATCCCGAACGCCGCGAACACCGCCGAGGTGGTGCGCCTGCTCGAGGCCGATGCGCCGGACGGCGTTGTGGTGAAGAACACCCACGACGACTACGCGATCCTGGCCGTCCAGGGCACCCACAGCGACGACGTGGTCGCCGCCATCGGCCTGCCGACCGGCCACGACTACATGTCCTTCGCCGTCGCCGACTTCGCCGGTACGCCGGTAGTCGTGTGCCGGACCGGTTACACGGGCGAGCGGGGGTACGAGCTCGTCGTACCGAATGCTGCTGCGGTTGCCGTGTTCGACGCGCTGTTGTCGGCCGGCGCGCAGTACGGGATCGTCCCGGCCGGCCTGGGCGCGCGGGACACGCTGCGCACGGAGATGGGCTACCCGCTGCACGGTCAGGACATCTCTCCGGAGATCACTCCGGTGCAGGCGCGGTCCGGCTGGGCCGTGGGCTGGAAGAAGGAGCACTTCTGGGGCGACACCGCGCTGCGGGCCGAGAAGGAGGCGGGCCCCGCGCGCATCCTTCGCGGCCTGCGGGCCGTCGGCCGTGGCATTCCGCGGCCGCACATGTCAGTGCTGGACCCGGCCGGGACCGCACTGGGTGAGGTGACGTCCGGTACGTTCTCGCCGACGCTGAAGAAGGGCATCGCGCTCGCCCTGCTGGACGCAGGAGTGAAGGAAGGTGACCAGGTCACCGTCGACATCCGCGGACGGCAGGAAGCCTTCGACGTCGTCAAGCCGCCCTTCGTCACCGTGAACGTTCGCGAGGGCTGAGGTCGCCACCCAATTCGCCCTGTACAAGAACCTGTTCGGGATGTTGTTCCTGCGGCGATCTGCTGGGTGAGCGCAGATCGCCGCTACTGGATCAGTCCCAGGATTCTGTGATCACGGTGCCTACTTCCGACGGGGGCGGGTGCCCCGACATGGTCGGCTCGGGCTGTTACCAGGCGCTTACCATGAGCCGGTGGAATTCCGCTTGCTCGGTGCGGTCCAGATCTGGTCGGGCGGCGCTCAGATCATCCTGAAGCGCCGCCAGGAGCGGCTGCTGCTCGCTGTTCTCTTACTGGAGCGGGGCAAGATGGTCGCTGCGCAGCGGCTGCTCGAGCTGCTGTGGCCGACGACGATGCCGGTCAATCCACGGCGGGCGATGCAGGTCTACGTTTCTCGGCTGCGCACCATGCTGGACGTTGAGCTCACTGGTGGGCCGGAGGGGTACGCCATCCAGGCGCCTCCGGGGAGTACCGATATAGAGCAGTACCGGTCGCTGGTGGCCCAGGCTCAGCGCGAGGAGAAGTTGGAGCAGCGCAGCAAGCTGCTGACGGATGCTCTGAGTTTGTGGCGCGGGCCTGCGCTGGCCGATGTGACTACGGAGCCCCTCCGCCAGCGCCTCTGCGGAGGATTGGAAGAAGAGCGCTGGGTGGCCGACGAGCTGCTGCTGTCGACAGAGCTCGCCCTCGGCCATCATCAGGAGATCCTGCCCCGCCTGGCTGAGCTGCGCGCCGCTCACCCGACCCACGAGAGTTTCGCGAGCGCCTGCATGTTGGCGCTCTACCGTTGTGGCCGGCAGGCCGACGCTCTAGCTGTCTATAGAGCCCTGGTGCGGCGTCTCGACGAAGAGCTCGGTGTGGAGCCGGGAATCGAGGTCCGTGACCGCCACGTGGCCATCCTGCGCCAGGACCCGGCCCTCGACTATACGGCCGAGCCGAACGTGCCGCGCGAGCTTCCTGCGGATGCGGGCCTGCCGGCCGGACGGGACGATGTGCTGGACGAGCTGTCAGCCGTACTGCTCGGCCCGGCCCGGCCCGGGGTACCGACTGTTGTCTGCCTCCACGGACCGGCGGGGACGGGCAAGTCCGCGGTTGCCGTGCGGTTGGGGCACCGGTTGGCCGCCAGGTTCGCGGACGGTCAGCTCTTTGCGCGCCTCCAGGACGTGAACGGCCAGGCCGAGGAGCCGAGGGCAGTCCTCGGACAGCTCCTGCGCTCACTCGGCGTGGAGGAACCGGACCTGCCTGAGTCCCTGGAAGAGCTTTCTGCCCTGCTTCGCAGCCGCCTGGCCAAGAAGGCCGCACTACTAGTTCTGGACGATGCCATCGGCAGCGGCCAGATCAGACCCCTGCTGCCGGTCAGCGGAGCGGTGATCATCACGTCTCGGCTACCCATGCTCGGCCTGGAAGACGCAACGCACCGAGAATTGCGCCGGCTCGACGATGAGAGCGGGGAGATTGCCGGGTGCGGAGGTGCTTGACGACCGCTACGCGGCGGCGGTCGTCAAGCTGGCGACCATGGTGTCATCGATCCTCACTCGCAGGCACCGGCAGACGGACCTCGAATTGTTACATTCTGTTATTTTGTGGCACAAATTGGCCACTGTCGGTGCTGTGCCGACGCGTTTCGCGAAGGATTGATCGCGGACAGTCACCATTAGGGGCAATTGTTCCGGTCGAGTACCCGTTCCGGTAACGATTTGTGCACTGCTGCCGAGCACCGCTGGTTTGGTGTCACAGTGTCAGGCAGGCTACTCGCGGCTGGGGGGTTTGCCGGTGTCAAGGGATTTGACGCAGGCCCTTCCAGCGAGCGAATGTTCGGCACGATCTACAGACCGCCGCCGGACACAAATGGACCATATTCATCCGGCTGACAGAGCTGACGGAGCGCGAATGAGCATTGGGTCACCAGACTCGACCGTGGGGATCGAGGACCACCCGGCCTCTGCCGAACCGGAGCGGGCCAAGGGCGTCGCGCACGGCAAGTCGCCGACCCGGATCGCGATGGACCGGTTGCGCAAGGACAAGGTCGCGATCGTCTGCGCGTCGATCGTGCTGTTCTTCGTCCTGGTCGCGATCTTCGCGCCCGTGCTGGCCGGTCTCGAAGGCGGCAACATCGCGGACTTCAACCCCAAGCTGATCGACGAGTTCGGCTTCCCGACCATCGGCATCACGCCCGACCACTGGTTCGGCGTCGAGCCCAGGACCGGTCGCGACAACTTCGCTCGCTGGGTGTTCGGCGCCCGGCCGTCGCTGCAGGTCGCGTTCACCGCCACCGTCTTCGGCACCGTCGTCGGGGTCGTGATGGGGCTGATGGCCGGCTTCCTGGGTGGCTGGGTCGACCGCGTGATCTCCTGGGTCATCGACTTCGTGCTGAGCCTGCCGTACCTGCTCTTCGCGATCGCGCTCGTTCCGATCGTCGAGTCGTGGCGCGGCGGTTCGCTGAACCTCTCACCCGAGCAGCAGTCCAGCACGCGGTTCCTGGTACTGATCTTCGTGCTGTCCTTCTTCGGCTGGGCCGGACTGGCCCGCATCATCCGCGGCGAGGTGCTCTCGCTCCGGGAGCGGGAGTTCGTCCTGGCCGCCAAGGCGATCGGGGTCTCTACGCCGCGGATCCTGTTCCGTGAGCTCCTCCCCAACCTGGTTGCACCGATCGTCATCTCGGCCTCGCTGGCGTTGCCCGCCTACGTCACCGCGGAGGCCGGATTGTCCTTCCTCGGTGTCGGTCTGATCGAGCCGACCCCCTCGTGGGGCCAGACGATCGCGACCGCCACGAACTGGTTCCAGGCAGACCCGGTCTATCTGTGGCTGCCGGTCGGCGCGATCACCATTCTGGTGCTTTCGCTCGCGCTGCTCGGTGACTCGATCCGGGACGCCTTCGACCCCAAGACTCGCCGGTAGTGCGGCGATTGCCCGAGCGGCAGAAAAGGAGAAAACCGACCATGCAGGTGAAACGGATCACCGCAGTCGCGGTGACGGTGATGTTGGCCGTCGCTGCCTGTGGCAGCCCGTCTTCGAAGGGCGGTAGCGGCGGCAGTTCGGACGGGCCGGCGAACACGACCCAGACGAAGGTAATGGACGCAGCCGCCAAGGGCCCCGCACCCGACGTCGACGGATTCAAGAAGGGCGGCACCGCGACGATCCTCTCGGACGTCACGCCGTCGACCTTCGACCCGACCGACACGTACTACGTCGACGGATTCCAGATTCAGAAGCTCTACTTCCGGGCGCTGACCCAGTACCGGCTCGACGGACCGGACCACAAGCCGGTCCTGGTTCCCGACCTGGCCGAGGACCTGGGCACGGTGTCGGACGACAAGCTGAAGTGGACCTTCAAGCTGAAGCAGGGCATCAAGTACTCCGACGGTTCGCCGGTCAAGGCCGAGGACTTCGCGTACTCGATCAAGCGGTCGTTCGCGTCCGACATCTTCACGAACGGACCGGCGTACCAGCGGCAGTTCTTCAAGGGCGCCGACAAGTACAAGGGCCCGTGGGCGAGCGGCGACAACTTCGAGGGCGTCGAGACGCCGGACGACCACACCCTGGTCATCAACCTCTCGAAGCCGTTCCCGGACATGCCGTTCTTCGGCGCGTTCACGCTGTTCACGCCGATCCCGAAGGCGAAGGACACCAAGGACGCCTACCAGTCGAAGCCGCTGGCCACCGGTCCGTACATGGTGGACTCTTACAACCCGGGCTCCGAGCTCAAGCTGGTCAAGAACCCGAACTGGGACCCGGCCACCGACGCGGTGCGCCACCAGTACCTGGACGGCTACCACTTCCGCTTCGGTCTGGACACCATCAAGATCCAGCGGCAGATCCTGGCCAGCACCGGGCCCGACTCGAGCTCCCTCACGTACAGCAACATCGACGCGACGCTGATGCCCGAGCTGAACCAGGGCACCAAGAAGGACCAGCTGATCCAGGGCGACACGCCGTGTAACCGGATGGTCCCGCTGGACACCCGCAAGATCCCGCTGGAGGTCCGCAAGGCGATCGCGGTCGCTTACCCCTACGACACCGAGCGCAAGGTCGCAGGTTGGACCTCGCTCGCCGAGCCGCCGGCTTCGACCTACATGTCGCCGTCGGTTCCGGGCTGGGAGAACTACGAGATCCCGGGCCTGAACGGCAAGGGTGACGGAGACGCGGTCAAGGCCAAGCAGATGCTGCAGGAAGCGGGCAAGGAGAACTTCGAGCTGTCCTGGTACTACTCGAACGACGCCAAGATCGCCACGCAGCGCAGCCAGGTTCGCCAGCAGGCGCTGGAGAAGGCCGGCTTCAAGGTCAAGGCGATCGGTGTGCCGACCGCCAAGATCCGCGAGGTCACCGGTGACCAGAACGCTCCGGTGAACATGTTCAAGTCTCCGGTCGGTTGGTGCTCCGACTGGCCGAGCGGCTCCTCGTGGGCGCCGGTGCTGTTCCGCTCCGACGCGATCAAGCTGGGCAACAGCGTTGGCCAGCTCGAGGACAAGGCGCTGGACGCCGAGATCGACAAGGTCAACAACATGTCGCCGGAAGAGGCCCTGAAGACCAAGGCCTGGATCAACCTCGACAAGAAGATCATGCAGGACTACCTGCCGGCTCTTCCGGTCTACCAGTCCAGGTCCGCCTTCCTGGTCGGTACGAACATCGGTCACCCGATCAACGACCCGACGCAGGGTATGCCCGAGTTCACCTCGCTGTTCCTGAAGCAGCCCTGATCGCCACCAGTGATCGGACGGCCCTGAGCCGTTCGTTCTGATCGCGCAATGGGTGGCCGGCCAGTCTCTGGCCGGCCACCTACGGCGATCGGTGAGGAGAATCCCACGTGTTGTACTTCCTCGGGCGCCGCATTCTCAGCGCTCTGTCCGTCGTCCTCGTCACCCTGGTGGCGACGTTCGCTCTCTTCTTCATCGCACCGACGGATCCGGCGGCGGCGATCTGCGGCGAGCGCAACTGCCCGCAGCAGCGGTACGAGGAGATCAAAAAGGGCCTGGGGCTCGATCAGCCCAAGGTGAAACAGTTCGCCGACTACATCGAAGGCATCGCAGTCGGCCGGACGTACATCAACGGGGGTGTCGAGCGCGAGTGCAAGGCCCCGTGCCTCGGCTTCTCCTTCAAGAACGACCGCTCGGTGCTGGAGATGCTGGGCAACCGGGTTCCTGTCACCGTCTCGCTGGTTGCCGGAGCGGCCGTCATCATGCTGACGGTCGGTGTGACCGTCGGATCGCTGGCCGCCAAACGGCGTGGAACCGCCGGCGACCGCATCCTGGTCACCAGCACGCTGGTGATCAGCTCGATCCCGTACTACATCGTCGCCTTGATGATTGCTCTCTACCTGACGATCTTCTACCCCATTCTTCCCCGCGGCAGCTGGACACCACCGAGCGACAACATCGGGAAGTGGGTGGCCGGCCTGCTGACGCCGTGGCTGGTACTCGGCCTGGTCAACATGACGCAGTACGTTCGGTACTCGCGCGGTTCGATGGTCGAGACACTGAACGAGGACTTCATCCGGACCGCCCGGGCCAAGGGCCTGTCGGACCGGGTCGTGACCTACAAGCATGCACTGCGCTCCGGTCTGATCCCGGTCATCACGATCTTCGGCCTGGACGTGGCGGGCATGCTGGCCGGTGCGATCTTCACCGAGCGGATCTTTGACCTGCCGGGTCTGGGTAACCTCGTTCTCGAGAGCCTGGTCAACTTCGACCTGCCGGTCATCATGGGGACCGTGCTGGTCTCGTCGATCTTCCTCGTGACGGCCAACGTGATCGTCGACATCGTCTACAGCCTGATCGATCCGCGGGTGAGGTTGTCGTGACCACACCTGCCCCAGAAGACCGAAAGGACAGCATGGCCGAGAGTGCAGCGGAGCGGCCGGCAGCGGCCGCGGACGCCAAGCGCGGTCCGTCGGTCGCGACCCGCGAGCGCCGGTCCGGTCTGATGAACCCCAGCGGCGAGACGCCGTACCTGGTAGTCGAGGACCTGACTGTGAAGTTCCCGACCGCCGACGGTGTGGTCAGCGCGGTGAACGGGCTGAGCTACTCGGTCCCGCTGGGCCGCACCCTGTCGATCGTCGGCGAGTCGGGCTCCGGCAAGTCGGTGTCGAGTATGGCCGTGATGGGTCTGCACGACCGCAAGCGAACCCAGATCACCGGGTCGATCCGGCTCGGCGGCGACGAGCTCATCGGGATGCCGGAGAACGACCTGATGAAGGTCCGCGGTGACGCGGTCGCCATGGTCTTCCAGGATCCCCAGTCGTCGCTGCACCCGCTCTACACGGTCGGCAACCAGATCTCCGAGGCCTACCGGGTGCACCACAAGGTCTCCAAGGACGTCGCCAAGAAGCGCGCCCTGGAGATGCTCGACCTGGTCGGCATCCCGAACCCGATCCGCCGATTCGGTCAGTACCCGCACGAGTTCTCCGGCGGTATGCGGCAGCGCGCGATGATCGCGATGGGTCTGGTCAACGACCCGAAGCTGATCATCGCCGACGAGCCGACCACCGCGCTCGACGTGACGGTGCAGGCGCAGATCCTGGACCTGCTGAACAACCTGCAGAAGGAGTTCGGCTCGGCGATCGTGCTGATCACCCACGACCTGGGTGTGGTGGCCGAGATGGCCGACGACGTTCTGGTCATGTACGCCGGTCGCTGCGTCGAGTACGGCACGGCCACCGACGTACTGGCGAACCCGCGGATGCCTTACACCTGGGGCCTGCTGGAGTCGATCCCGACGGTGTCGGCGGCGAGTGAGAAGCTGCGCCCGATCAAGGGTCTGCCGCCGAGCCTGCTGAACCTGCCGAGCGGGTGCTCGTTCAACCCCCGCTGTCCGTACAAGGAGCGGGTCAAGGGCGACCGCTGCATCACCGACCTGCCCGAGCTGCTGCCGGTCGACGGCGCCGGTGCCCACACGTCCCGTTGTCATCTGCACGACAAGGCCTCGATCTACGAGGCCGAAGTCCTGCCGAGACTGAGCTGACGAGCGGACTGAGGAGAGTAATGAGCGACACAGTACGTCCGATCGACCAGCCGGCCGGTCAGGGCGAGACGCTGCTTCGGGTCCGCGACCTGAAGATGCACTTCCCGATCAAGGAATCCGCCGGTCTGCGCCGGACGAAGAAGATGGTCCAGGCGGTGGACGGTGTCAGCTTCGACCTGAAGGCCGGTCAGAGCCTCGGTCTGGTGGGTGAGTCCGGTTGTGGCAAGTCCACCACCGGCCGGATGATCACGCGGCTGCTCACGCCGACGTCGGGTGAAATCAACTTCAAGGGCACCGACATCGCGCGGCTCAAGGAGCGCGACCTGCGCCCCTTCCGCCGGCAGTTGCAGATCGTCTTCCAGGACCCCTACAGCTCACTGAACCCGCGCCAGACGGTCAGCAACATCATCAGTACGCCGTTGCGCGTGCACAACCTGGTCAAGAAGGGACAGGAGCTCGCCCGGGTCCAGGAGCTGCTGGAGCGGGTCGGCCTGAACCCCGAGCACCACAACCGCTACCCGAACGAGTTCTCGGGCGGTCAGCGGCAGCGGATCGGGATCGCCCGCGCACTGGCGGTCGAGCCCGAGGTGATCATCGCCGACGAGCCGGTCTCCGCGCTGGACGTCTCCATCCAGGCCCAGGTGATGAACCTGCTCGAGGACCTGCGCCGGGACCTCGGCATCGCGTTCGTGTTCATCGCGCACGACCTCGGCGTGGTCCGGCACTTCTGTGACCAGGTCGCGGTGATGTACCTGGGCAAGATCGTCGAGCAGGGCCCGCGGGAGCAGATCTACGGCGCTCCGCAGCACCCGTACACGCAGGCGCTGCTGTCCGCCGCTCCCGACCTCGGCACGATCCGCGGCGTACCGCCGAAGGAGCGGATCCGGCTGGTCGGGGACGTCCCGTCGCCGATCGACCCGCCGAGCGGCTGCCGGTTCCGGACGCGCTGCTGGAAAGCCGAGGACATCTGCGCCCTGCAGGAGCCCGAGCTCGAAGGCAAGCCACAGTCGGTTCCCGGCCACGCGGCCGCGTGCCACTTCGCCGAGCCGAAGGTGGACCTCATCGCCGAGATCGCCTGAATCAGCTGTTCCGGAGCCGCCCCGATCCCTTCGGTCGGGGCGGCTGTCGTTGCGCCGCGGTGGGTATCATGCGCGGATGGAGTTCCGCCTGCTGGGAGCGCTCGAGGTTGAGGACGGCACGACCGAGATCAAGCTGGACCGGCGGCAGGAGCGGCTGCTGCTCGCCGTCTTGTTGCTGAGGGCGAATCACGTCGTACCGCGGGAGCAGTTGATCGATCTGGTGTGGCCGGACGATCCGCCCGCGGACGCGCGAGGGGCACTGCAGGTCTACATCTCCCGGCTGCGGAAGACTGGGATCACGATCGACGGTGGCCGTGACGGGTACGCCGTTCGCGTGCCGTCCGGAGCTGCCGACCTCGACCGCTTCCGGACAATGGTCGCCGAGGCACGAGCGTTGCCGGACCCCGCCGACCGAGGGAGCCTGTTGCGGGCGGCGCTGGGGCTGTGGCGCGGCGAACTGCTCCCCGATCTTGTCGATCCGCCAACTCGTGATCGGCTCTGCGCATCGGTGGAGGAGGAGCGGCGCAGCGCGTTCGACGAGCGGATCCAGGCCGACCTGGCCGCTGGACTGTTCCTGCCGTTGCTTGAGGAGCTTCCCCTTCTCGTCAAGACTGATCCGACCCGGGAGGTCGCCGTCGCGGCCTGGATGACCGCCCTGCATCGAGTCGGGCGACGACAGGACGCACTCGACGTATACGCCGATGTGACCGCGACGCTGGCCGACCAGTTCGGCCTTGAGCCGGCGCCGTCCCTGCGCCGGCTGTATTCGGCGATCCTGCGCGACGACCTGGCACTGGCAGCGGACGGCAAGGCCTCGAGCGAGACGGTGCCGAGGGAGCTGCCGGTCGACATCTCGGTGCTGGCCGGACGCGACGGCCTGGTGCACGAGGCGGTCGAGGTGCTGACCCGGCCTGATCGCGACCAAGCAGCCGTCTTCCACGTGTGGGGCGGCGCAGGCGTCGGTAAGTCGGCGGCCGGAGTTCGCATCGCGCACCGGGCGACCGCGGCGTTTCCTGATGGCCAGTTGTTCGCGCGGCTGCAGGACGTGACCGGTGAAGCGGTTTCGGCGCGGACGCTGCTGGGCCGCATGTTGCGGTCCCTGGGGCTCACCTCCGGCGAGATCCCGGAGGGCCTCCCCGAACGTCGCGACGTACTGCGTGAGCGCACGGCGGACCGTGCCATCCTGGTGGTGCTGGACGACGCACTCGACGCGGAGACCGTTGAGCTGCTGCTGCCGCAGGGGCCGCGTAGCGCAGTGATCGTCACGTCCCGTGCGCCGTTACCGGAGCTGTCGACAGCGGTGCATCGCCATGTCGTACCGCTCGAACCGGCGATAAGCCGGGATCTCCTTCTCCGTCTGATCGGTCGGCGCGTTCGCGACGAAGCGTCGATCTCGGTGCTGGTCGATCACTCTGCCGGTCTGCCGCTGGCGCTGCGGATCGTCGGTTCTCGGCTGGCGTTGTCCGGCGACGAGCTGCTGCCTGAGCTGGCCGCCTCGTTGGCAGTCGAGGATCAGCGGCTCGACTCGATGGTGGCCGGCGACCTCGCAGTACGGACAAGTCTGGACCGCACTCTGGTCCTGGTGGACACGCAGGCCCGCGACTTACTGGAACGCCTCTCGCTGGTCGGCGTGACCGAGTTCCCGGCCTGGGTGGCGGCGCCGCTGCTGGACACCGACGAGGCGGCGGGCGAGGCTGCCTTCGCGCGACTTGTCGACCTTGGGCTCGTCGAGCACGTCCGGCAGGGACGATTCAAGATGCACGCCTTGGTCCGGTCCTACGCTGCCGAGCGTCTCGAGTCCCCGGACGAGCCACTGGCGCGGTTCTTGCAGGCCGCCCTGCGGCTACTCGTGGTTGCTGATGACGCGCTCGGGCACGGCTTCACCACCGCGCAGGCGGTTCTCGCGCCCGGCGAGGTGGGACTGGAGCAGGCCGAGCGTGAGATGGCCGGCAACGAACGGGCATGGCTTGGTGAGTCCTGGCCGTTGCTGCAGGCAGCAGCCCTGACCGGGATCGCTGCCGGGCGCCTGGAGCAGGCCGTGGCGCTCGGCTTGCGACTGAACAGCTTCTACATCATCACAGATCTTCGGGAACCACGGATCGAGGTGCTCGAGGCTCTGCGCACCGTTCTCCGGGAGGCGGGAGAGCTGGAGTGGCTCGTCCGGACCGAAATCTGCCTGGTCGCCGCGCTCGGCTCGGCCGATCCGCGGAGCTGGCCGGTAGCGGAAGAGAGCTGGGAGAACGCGCAGCGCTCTGGATCGGTCGAGCTGAAGGTCCGCACCCTGATCAATCTCGCGAACTCGGTACGCCGGCAATGCGACTTCGATCGGGACAAGGAGGCCAGCGAGCTCGCGCTTCGGCTTATCGATCACCACGACGGTCCGGCGATCGTCAGGCACGTGATCCTGCGCAATCTGGGGCAGAACAGCGCCGCCCGGCGCGACTACCCGGCTGCATGCGACTGGTTCGGGCAGCTCCTGGCCGAGTGTTCCCCGGGAACCGTGCAGGAGTTCTACGGGCAGAACAGCCTCAGCGAGGTCCTGGTCAAGGAAGGGCGCTTCGACGAGGCGGAGCAGGCGTTACTGCGCAGCCGCGAGATCAGCGCACCGATGCAGAGTCCGTACTTCGAGGCACAGATCGACTGCCTGACGGCGCATTTGGAGATTCATCGCGGCAACGTGGACGAGGCGCGACGACTGCTCGACCAGGCTCACGGCCGGTTCGATCACGAGCCGGGACTCGACATCGGCATGTTCCTCGACGAGTACGAAGCCGACTTGGCGATGGCGCTCGGCGAAGTGGCCACCGGTCGCCGAATTCGCCTCAAGATGCTGGAGACGATGGAGGAGCGCGGCGATCTCCTGGGCGCCTACCAGGTGCGCTACGAGCTGGAGCACGACCCGCGCGACCCGGCGAACGCTTGAGGTTGGAACCGGTGGGCCCCCGCTGCGCAGGGGGCTGGCGGGAGCCCACCGGGTCTGTTAGGCGCGGCCGTGCGCCTGGCGGCTGCGGCGGCTGAGCGAGTCGATGGTGACGGCGATCAGCAGTACGCCGGCGGTGACGACGTACCGGACGCTGGAGTCGAGGCTGAGCAGCGCGAGGCCGTTCTGGATCGACATGATCACGAAGGCACCGAGCAGGGCGGAGTACGCCGAGCCGCGGCCACCGAAGAGGCTGGTTCCGCCGATGACGGCGGCTGCGATCGCGTTCAGGTTGGTGTCGGTACCACCGCTGCTCTGGCCGACCGCGACCAGGCGGGCGGCGGCGAGGATGCCGCCGACGGCGGCGAAGGTGGAGCAGGCGGCGAAGACCGACAGGTAGATCATCCGGACGTTGATACCGGCGCGGCGGGCGCCTTCGACGTTACCGCCGACGGCGACGACCGAGCGGCCCCAGCGGGTCCGGCGGATGGCGAAGTCGGTGGCGACGACCAGCGCCAGGAACAGCAGGAACATCGACGAGACCCCGCGGTCGCCGTTCAGGATGATCGCCGGGATCACCAGTACGGCGGCCAGCGCGGCAGCCTTGATCGCGATCATCGAGTGCGGAGCGGCCGACAGACCGGCGGCGAGCCGGGCAGCGCGGGCGCGCAGGCGGGTGAGTACGTAGGCGACCACGACGACGGCGATCAGGCCGTACGACAGGGCCGGCGACAGGAAGCTGCGCGCGGCGAAGCCGACCAGCGCCGAGTCGAACGGGAAGTTCAGCGTGCCTTCCTTGCCGAGCACCAGCAGCTGCAGGCCGAGGAAGCCGAGCAGACCCGCCAGCGTGATCACGAAGCTCGGGACACCGAACCTCGTGAAGAGCGCTCCGTAGAACAGTCCGATCACCAGGCCGAGAACGACCGAGACGATCAGGGACAGGACCAGTGACCAGCCCTGGTTGACGAACGTGACGCCGAGGACGGCCGCGGCCAGGCCGCTCACCGAACCGACGGACAGGTCGATCTCCCCGAGCAGCAGGACCAGGACGATGCCGAGGGCGATGACGCCGATCGAGGTGGTCTGCAGGGTCAGGTTGACCAGGTTGCGGCTGGACAGGAACGAGCCGTTGGCGATCTGGAAGACCGCCCAGATGATGATCAGGCCGATCACCACCGGGACCGAACCCAGGTCGCCGGAGCGCAGCCGGCTGGTGAAGGCGGAGATCGCGCCGCTGACTCCCCGGCTGGCGATCAGGCGCTCGTCCTGCAGGTCGGCGGGCAGGTTCTCCGGCGTCGTGACGCCACCGTCGCCGTTCCCGTTGCCGTTCGGTGTGGAGTCCTGCGCCCGGGCCTCGGATCCGTGCACGGTCATGATGCCGAGCCCTCCTCCCGTGTCCGGCGCGCCGCGCGCTCGGAGACGGCGTTGTCGGTCGCGCCGGTGATGGCGGCGATGATGTCCTGGCTCTTGGTCTCGCTGACCTGGAAGACGCCGTTGTTGCGGCCGAGACGCAGGACGGCGACCCGGTCGGCCACCGCCATCACGTCGGCCATGTTGTGACTGATCAGGATGACCGCGAGGCCGCGTTCGCGCAGCCGCTCGACCAGGTTCAGCACCTCGGCGGTCTGAGCGACGCCGAGTGCCGCGGTCGGCTCGTCGAGCATCACGACCTTGGGCTGGCCGAGCAGGCTGCGGGCGATCGCGACGGTCTGCCGCTGACCACCGGACAGGCTGGCCACCGGGATCCGGACCGACGGGATCTTGGCCGACAGCTGACGGAGCAGCTCCCAGGAGGAACGCTCCATCTCGACCTCGTCCAGCACGCGGCCCTTGCGCAGCTCGCGGCCGAGGTACAGGTTCGCGACGACGTCCAGGTTGTCGCACAGGGCCAGATCCTGGAAGACGGTGGCGATGCCGAGCTGCTGCGCCTCCGCCGGGCTTCCGACCCGGACCTCGCGGCCGTCGAACACCATGGTGCCGTCGTCGGCGGTGTAGACCCCGGCGATCGTCTTGACCAGCGTCGACTTGCCGGCGCCGTTGTCGCCGACCAGGGCGAGCACCTCGCCGGCCCGGACGTCGAGCTCGATGTTCTTCAGGGCCTGGACGGCGCCGAACCGTTTGGACACGCCCCGCAGCGCCAGCACCGTCGAGGTACCGGGTGGTGCGGGGGTGGGAATGACAGTCACTCGATCAGCCTCCTGAGGCTTCGTTCTGCCCATGATCCCGGCGTGGGGGCCGTCGGGGTAGGGCGACAAGGCAACAAAAACCACACATCCGGGACCGGTACCGCCCCGACCTCACTCGGGGCGGTACCGGTCGCGGGGGTCAGCTCAGGCCGGCAGCGGTGCAGGCGGCCTGGAACGACGCGGTGCAGATGTCGGTCACCTTGTAGATGCCGTCCTTGACGACGGTGTCCTTGATGTTGTCCTTGGTGACGGCGACCGGGTCGAGGATCGTCGACGGGACGCTCTTGAAGTCACCGGTCGACTCCGGCTTGCCACCGCCGGCCAGCGCGACGGCTGCCTTCGCGGCGGCCTCGGCCTGCGGCTTGACGGCCTTGTAGATGGTCATCGCCTGGTCGCCGGAGACGATCCGCTGGATGGCGGCGAGCTCGGAGTCCTGACCGGTGACCGGCGGCAGCGGGGTCACGCCGCCACCCTTGAGGGCCGCGATCGCGCCGCCCGCCGTACCGTCGTTGGCCGCGTAGACGCCGACGAGGCCGTTCTTGATGGCGCTCAGCTGGCCTTCCATCCAGGCCTGGGCCTTGTCCGGGCTCCAGTCCGGGGTGTCGAACTCGGCCGCGATCTTGTAGCCGCTGGAGTCGAGCACGCTGTGCGCGCCCTTCTTGAAGTCGGCGGCGTTCGGGTCGGTCGGCGAGCCGTTGATCATCGCCAGGTTGCCGGAGGTCTTGCCGGCCGCCTTCAGGGTGTCGACCAGGGTCTGCGCCTGCAGCTTGCCGACCGCCTCGTTCTCGAACGAGACGTAGTAGTTGGCGCCCTCGATGAACCGGTCGTAGGCGATCACCGGGACGTTCTGGCCCTTGGCCGAGGCGACGACCGCGGCGGCGGCCTTGCCGTCGACCGGGTCGAGGACGAGGACGTTCGCACCCTGGGTGAGCGCGGCCTCGGCCTGCTGCTGCTGCTTGGCCGGGTCCTGGTCGGCGTTGCTGTAGATCAGCTCGCAGTCCGCACAGGCCGCCTTCAGGGCCTCGGTGAACAGCGGCCGGTCCAGGGCTTCGTACCGGGTCGTCTTGGACTCGGGGAGCAGCAGGGCGATCTTCTTGCCGCCGCCCTTCGAACCGCTACCGGAGCCGCCGTCGTCGGAGCCACAGGCAACCAGCGAGACGGCGAGGGCCGAGACGGCGATGCCGAGGCCGACGAGACGAGGTACTGACACGGACATATGCGACTCCTTGACGTGAAGGCCCGAGTAGGCCTGACCGAAGTCAAGACCCTTCCTGGCTTTGACGTCAAGACTTGAATTCAAGAAATAGACATATCGTTGTTACACGGCCGTCTAATTCGCCAGCGACTCCGTGGCGTGACTGTGGCTGAGCAGCGAGGCGAGGTGGATCGCGCCGACCACATCGGCATCGTCACCAAGCGTAGCCGGGCGAAGCTCGACGGTAGCGGCCGCGCTCGGAATCGCGCAGCGATCCAGGGCCTCGCGGAGCGGATGCAGGACCAGATCGCCGGCCTCGGCGATCAGGCCGCCGACCACGATCACCTCGGGATTCAGCAGGTTGACGAGACCGGCGACGGCGACTCCCACCCGGCGGCCGGCGTCTTCGATCACGCGGCGGCAGCCCAGGTCGTCGGCCAGTGCGCGCTGCACGATGTCCTTGAGTCTCAGTGGTCCGTGCGAAGCGGAGAGGCTGCTGATCAGCGCTCGCGATCCGACGAACGTGTCCAGGCAGCCGCGGTTACCGCACCGGCAGATCGGGCCGTTCTCGTCGATCGTGACGTGTCCGATCTCGCCCGCCGTACCGGCTGAGCCGCGGAACACGTCGCCGTTGAGGACGATGCCGGCGCCGACGCCGTACGAGAATTTGAGGTAGCAGCCGTTCTGGACGCCTTGGAGCGCACCGCTGCGCAGCTCGCCAAGCGCTGCGAGGTTGGCCGTGTTGTCGAGGGCCACCGGTGCGCGGAGATAGCCGGTCATCGCCTCGGCGACGTTCACCCCGCGCCATCCCGGCAGTACGGCGTCGGAACCGGCCTGGTGACTGACCGAATCGACCGGCGTGGGCAGCCCGAACCCGATCGCGGCGATCTCTTCGACTCCTGAACTCACCGTCTCGGCCAGGTCGGCGAGCAGCCGCGCCACCCGCTCCATCCCGTCGTCGGCCGCGTGATCCGCCTGCAACGGCATCAGCTGCTGGGCGAGGATCTCGCGCGACGCGTCCGCGATCGCGACCCGGACATCTCGCTCCCCGAACGCCACCCCGGCCAGCAATCCGCCGCCGGACGCCAAGCTGACCAGCACGGCGCGCCGCCCGTTGCGGATGCTCCGCGACAGCCCGACCATGCCGGCTTGATCCAGCTCACGCACCATGTTCGACACGGTCGCGGCCGACAGCCCGGACGCGGCAGCGATCTCGACCTGCGTCAACGGGCCGTGCTGCCGAACCACCCCCAGAACGCGCGCACGGTTGGCTTCGCGCAGCGAAGTCTGCGAGCCAGGCGCGGAGCGGCTTGCGTTCATTACATAAACATAACGGATCGCGGCGTGGATGTATCCACACACCACCCGACAACCGCCGACATCGTCCTCCGCCTCACCTCAGCCCCCACAACCCCACCCCGAGACCCTAATGCACCCCACCGCTCCGCCCGCGCATCCCACCTTGAGCACCCATCAGTCGTCGCAAGGCCCAACTGATGGTCGACCGGTGCTCAAGGTGTGACCCCGCCACGACCTTGAGCACGGTTCAGTCATCCGCGGGGGCGGGACGTGGTTGATGGGTGCTCAAGGCGGGCCTGCGGGGGTGTCGGGCACCTTGTGCACCGATCAGTCACGGGGGTCGTGGATGTGTGGTTGGTGGGTGCTCAAGGTGGTGGGGGCGGCACTTTGGGCGCGGCTCGACCACTTTGGGGCGGTGAGCGTGGGTGGTGGGTGCTCAAGGTGTGGGTTAGGCGGTGGCGGTGGTGGGGAGGGCGGTGGGGGCTACTCGCCAGATTGGGGGGTCTCCGGGGCGGGACTGGCCGCGGTGGGCGGCGGAGCGGAGGCGAGCGATCAGGTCCGAGTGCGGTTGTACGACGTCCTCCCAGCCGAAGTGGACGAGTTCGATTCCGCGATCGCTGAGCCGCTGGTCACGGCGGTAGCTGCTGCGGATCCGGCGCCGGCGGTCCTCCGGCGTCGGGCCGTCGTACTTGAACAGGCCGTCCGCCTCGGCGACCAGCCGGAATCTCGGCCACCAGAAGTCGACGCGCTCGGGCATCCACTGGTATCCGTCGAAGAACTGCGCCTGAAGCACCGGGGGAGGGAATCCGGCGACCGCGCAGAACACCCGGCCGATCGACTCCAGCGCGGACTCCGACAAGGGATTCCCGAAGTTGATGGCGGTTCTTGCCTGCCTCGCACCCGGCCAGCGTTCCTGGCGGTCGAGAATCGTCAGTAGTTCAGTCCTGGTGGCGCCGGACCGCAGTACGTCGTCGACGGTCACGACGGCTTCGCGCAGCGGCAGCTCCCTGGCGAGGTCCACCGCGGTCCTCGCCGCCGAGGTTGTCAGCAGCCACTCGTGGAGTGCCAGATCGCCGGCGGCCAGCCCAGCACGTCGTACGACGATGTCCGGACGCAACTGATTGCGCCCCGCGGTGGGAGGGCGAGTCAGCCAGGTCGCGTCGTACGGCGGGGCCGGCCGGCGTGTTCGGTCGACCCAGGTACTGAGTCCGGCCAAGTGCGCAGCGCTGAAATGGCTAACGACAGAGCCCGGATAGGCGGCTTGCGCACAAGCGATGACTGCTTGATCGCGGACGACACTTCCGTCGAGGTAGTGCCCGTGATGGTGCTGAAGCACACCGCGCCGGACACACCTTCGGATGTCGGCGTCGCTCAACCCGAGGGCGATCAGAATCGCCCGCCGCCGCGGCCGCCGTACCAGCTCGAGGGGAACCATCGCAGCACCATCGCCCACGCAGCACGCCGACCGCCACCCGCATTCCCTGACCTGTGGATAACCACCTTGGGCACCGTTCGGCCGGATTTCGGTCAGTTCAGTGGGCGAGGGGTGCTCAAGGTGTGGCTAGGGCGAGGGTCAGCAAAGTCAGGGGGAGGGCTAGTTCGATGGCTGTGCCGAGGACGTCGCCGGTGGTGCCGCCTAGGGCGGTGCGGGCTCGGCGGGTGGTGGCCAGGGCGGTGAGGACGGCAACGAGTACGGCGAGCGCGGTTGCTGGCGTCAGCCCGGTCGTGAGCGAGGTCAGGGCGGTGACTCCGGCTGTGAGCCACGCTAGGGCGGTGGCGGCGGCCAGTACGGCGGTTGTGGTGAGGAAGGCGGTGAGGGGGGAGACGGTGGCGGCTACCACGGCGCCTAGGCCGTCGGGGCGGGCGGAGGGGATCGTGGTGCGGCAGGTCCACGGGAGGGTGAGGCGGCTGGCGGTGGTGGCGATCAGGATGGCTTGCCAGCCGTGGCCGTGCTGGATGCAGGTGGTGAGGGCGGCGACGTCGACGAGGAGGACGGCGACGATGCTGATGACGCCGAAGGGGCCGATGTCGCTCTGCTTCATGATGCGGAGCATGGTTTCGCGGTCGCGGCGGCTGCCGAGGGCGTCGGCGAAGTCGGCGAGGCCGTCGAGGTGCAGGGCGCCGGACAGACCGGCCACGACCAGTACGCCGAGTACGGCGGCGAGCAGGGCGGCGTCCGGGCGCAGCAGTTGCACGAGGGCGACCACGGCGGCCGCGATTCCGCCGAGGACTGCGCCCACCAGCGGGGCCAGGATCATGGCTCGCCGTCCCACCACCCGATCGACGCGGGAAGGCGTCCCCGCCGGGAGGACGCTGAGCAGCCCGAAGGCGAGGCGGACAGCATCCAGCCGCGAGGGGCAGGCCGCCGGCTGCCCGTTGGCGTCGATCATGTCAGCGGGAGCGTTCGGCCGGCGATCGTGTAGAAGGCCTGGTCGGAGGCCAATGAGATCGTGGTGTTGAGGCGGCCCATCAGGTCGCGGAAGAGCCGGGTGCCGGGATCGGCCGGGACCACGCCGGAGCCGATGTCGTTGCTGACGGCAACCACGCGACGCGAGGTCGCGGACCACGCGGCCGCGAGCGCAGCGATCCGGTCCTCAACCAGCGTTGCTCGCCGAAGGTCCGACCAGACCTCAACAGCGTCCATGGTGCGGGAGAGCCAGAGCGTCAGGCAGTCGATGAGCAACGGCGGTCCGGGCGACTCGAGGAGCGGGACGAGGTCGATCGTCTCGACCAGCCCCCACGACGCCGGTCGCCGGGCCTGGTGTTTCGCGACCCGCTCCGCCCATTCGGAGCTGCCCGAGTCGTCTCCGCCAGTGGCGACGTACAGGACATCCGGTACGTCGGCCAGCAGCCGCTCGGCCGCGACGGACTTGCCGGAGCGGGCGCCGCCGAGGATGAGAGTGCGGTCAGGCATGCGGACTCCTTGGCTCGAACAGGACCGGGGTGTCGAACGCCGCCTTGCGAGCCGTACGGCGGAACGCGTTCAGCACCGGCCGTCCGAGCACAAGCACCAGTACGGCGCACAGAATGCCCCGAGGGATGTCCCAACCGAGCGACGTCGCCACGACGAACAGCAGGTACCGGTGCAGGTTGTCGACCAGCGCATCACCGGGGATGAACGAGAAGTCACTCCCGAAGGTCGCGTACGGCCAGAACCACAGGTTCATCACCACGCCGTACAAGACACCAGCAACGAGCGAGTACGCCGCCAGCAGCAGCAGCTCGAGTCGCCCACCCAGCCGGGGGAGCAGGCCGGCCAGACAGCCCACCCACGCACACGCGAACATCTGGAACGGCATCCACGGCCCAACGCCACCACTGATCAGCGCACCGCCCAGCAGCGACACCGATCCCAGCACAAACCCGAAGCCGGCGCCGAACGCCCGCCCGGCGAGCACCAGCAGGAAGAACCCGGGCTCCAGACCAGCCGTCCCCGGCCCCAGCGCTCGCAACGCAGCCCCGACCGCCGCCAGCATCCCCAGCAGCGAGATCACCTTCGCGTCGATGCCGGACTCCGACAGCTCAGCCAGTACGACGGCCACCAGCAACGGAAGCAGCAGAACAAACAGCCACGGCGCATCGGTGGTGTGACCGATCGCAGACTGCCCTGCCTGGTCGGTCTGCCAGAACAGCGGCCATGCGAACGCCACCACCCCGATCAGCGACGCCAGCAGCAGAGTGCCCGCGCTGCGCGGCCGGAACCGGATCAGGTTCACGACGCGCGTCCCAAAGCCGTTGCGACCTCTCCAACGGTCAGAAACGGCAAGGGTGCCAGAATCTTCGCCACCTGCGGCGCAAAGGCAGGGGAGTCGGCCACGACCGTCGCAGTCTCGCCCTCACTCACCAGCTCACCATCAGCGAGCACCATCACCCGCGTGGCGACCTCGGCCACCATCTCGACGTCATGAGTGGACAGCACGACCGCATGCCCAGCTGCAGCCAGCTCACGCAGGATCTCCACCAGCCGCCGCTTGGCGCCGTAGTCCAGACCCCGAGTGGGCTCGTCAAGCAGCAACAGCGGCGGCGCACCGCACAGTACGACGGCCAGCGCCAAGCACAGCCGTTGTCCCTCGGACAGGTCCCGCGGATGCAGTTGGTCGTCCACATCTGGCGCCAGCCGCTCCAGCACCGCCCGGCAAGTCCCAGCAGGCACGCGGAAGTCGGAGTCCGCGCTGGCGCACTCCTCCGCGACTGTTGCCGCGTACAACAGATCAGCCGGCTCCTGCGGCACCAGTCCGACCGCCTTGACCAGCTTCGCCGGCCGAGTACGGCGTGGGTCCGCTCCAGCGGCAGCCACCGTGCCAGAGCGCGGCGGGACGATGCCGACCAGCGTGTTGAGCAGGGTGGACTTGCCAGCGCCGTTCCGGCCCATCAGTGCGACGATCTCACCAGCGCGGATGCTGACCGACACACCACGTAGGGCGGTCACAGCGCCATAGCCCACGATCAGATCGCTGCACCGCGCCAGCTCAGCACCAGTCTCAGTGGCTCGCCGCAGCGGCTGCACATCAGCCAGCTGCGTCCGCAACGCCACCGCGGCACGCCGCGCGTCCCGCACCGACAGGGGCAGGGGAGACCAGCCAGCCAGTCGACCAAGCTCCACCACCGGCGGTGCGACGGGTGCCGTCACCATCTGGTCAGCCGGCAGCCCAGTCGACACCGGCCCGATGCCACCCGGTACCTCGATCACGCGATCGGCGTACTGGACCACGCGCTCCAACCGGTGCTCAGCCATCACCACAGTGACACCCAGGTCGTGCACCAGCCGCTGCAACGCGGCCAGCACCTCCTCGGCCGCTTGTGGGTCGAGTGCGGAGGTCGGCTCGTCCAGCACGAGCACAGCGGGGTGTGAGGTCAGTGCCGCGCCAATGGCGGTTCGTTGCCGTTGGCCACCAGACAGTGAGGTCAGTGCGCGATCCCGTACGTCGGCCAGCCCCAGCAGGTCCAGTGTCTCCTCGACGCGGCGCCGCATCACGTCCGGCGCCGTACCGAGGGACTCCATGCTGTACGCGAGCTCGTCCTCGACGGTGTCGGTGACGAACCCGGTCATCGGGTCCTGCCCGACAAACCCGACCACATCGGCCAGATCACGCGGCCGGTACTCCCGAGTGTCTCGCCCGTTCACCAGCACCCGCCCCGCCAGCGTGCCGCCGGTGAAGTGCGGTACCAGTCCGTTGATCGCCCGCAGCAACGTCGACTTGCCGGAACCGGTCCGCCCGATCACCAGCGCCAACTCACCCTCGGGCACAGTGAAGCTCACATCCCGTACGGCGGGCGCCGCAGCGCCGTCGTACGTGACGGTGACGCGGTCAAACTCGATCACGCGGCAGCCCCCTGCCTAACAGGCGGTGCAGCCAGTGCCGGTGCCAGTCCGATCAGTACGCCGACCACCGGCAGCACCGGGATCGGAGGTACGACGAGTGGTCCCGCCAACAGCAGCCCGTGCACCCCACGCACCGCAGCGACCACCATGGAGGCTCCGGCGACCGCACCGGCCGCAGTCACCAGCCACTCGGGCAACGCCCACGGATCAGGCCGGTACCGCGTCCGTGTCACTCGCTGCCGACCGATGCCCAGCGCACCGACCGCCAGCAACAGCCCAACCGCCAACGCGCCCAGAGCGAACGGAAACGCCAGTGAATCCGTCAGGAGCGCGTAGACGCCGAGCAGAATGCCCAGCGGCCCCAGAAGCACACACAGCCCAGTGATCCGCCGTTGCCGCCGCGGGACCTGCGCAGTGCGCCCGTAGCCGCGGGAGTCCATCGCCGCGGCCAGTTCGACAGAGCGATCCAGTGCACCCTCCAGCACCGGCATCGCCGTAGTGCGGAAGGAGCCGCGAGTCCGGCCGCGGAGCCGCCGGGCCGCCCGGATCCGGCGCGCGTCGGTCACCAGCTGCGGTGCGAACGTCAGAGCGACCACACAGGCCACACCCATCTCGTAGAGGGCCCCCGGCAACGACTTCAGCAGTCGGCGCGGGCTGGCCAGCGCATTGGCCGCACCGATACAGCACAGCATCACCGCGAGCTGGCCACCGTCGTACAGGGCAGTGATGACGGCCTCCAAAGTCACCTGCCCACCCAGCTTCACCCCGGTAGCCCAGTCCGGCAAGGGGATCTGCGGCAGCGTGAACAGCACGGTGTTGCCCTGTGACCGGGTCGACAGCAGCGCCTGCAGGACGATCCGGATCCCGATCACCATCAGGCCGAGTTTGAGGAACGCCGTGAAGCTGTGCGCCCACGGTGCATCGGTACGGCGTGCGGCCACCACGAACCCGGTCACCGCGAGGATCAGCACCAGCAGCACCGGATTACGGGTCCGGCTCGCCGCGACCGCCATCCCGAGTGCCCAAAGCCACCAGGCCCCCGGATGCAGCGCCCGGGGGAGTGTCAGGCGGTGGACGGCACGCACTACGCTCTCGAGCGGCGGCGTACGAGCAGCACGCCACCCGCGATCAGACCAGCGATGATCACCACGACCACGACGTACGGCGTCCAGTTGGTGTCTTCCTCGACCTTGGTCGGGCCCTGGTAGTCGCCCGAGACCTGAGGCTTCGGCGCCGACGAGCCGACCGGGTCCTTGATCACCAGGAGCTTCGACGGGTCGCCGCCGTCCGGGAGCTTGATGTCCTTGACCGCGCCACCGCAGCCCGTGGCCGGGTAGCCGTTGATCCCGCAGGTCAGGCCCTTCTCGACCCGGGTCGGGCCGATCGCCGCCAGCACCTGCGCGCCGGTCGACTCCGGTTGCGTCACCACACACGTCCCGTAGGGCTCGGCGGGCTGGGCGCCGGCCGGCCCGTCGTCGGGCGTTCCCTGGTCGACCACGATCGCGACCCGCTTCTTGCCGGTCTCGGCCGGGACGTCACCGCAGATCGCCTCGAAGTCACCCTTGGCGCGCGGCGGCCGCGGCTTGACGCCGCCAACGGCGTACCGCCAGCCCTCCACCGAACCATCCGCCGGTACGACGGCGTCCGGGCCCTTCTGCGCGAAGGTCCACTGAGACGAAGACCATTGGTAGTAGCCCCAGAACCGGAACCCGTCCTCGGCATGTGCCTGAGTGGTGGCGGTCCCCGCGAGCAGGAGACCGGCCACCAGGCTGAGAAGCAGTCGCTTAATCACGCAGGCAGCGTAACGCCTGGCAACCCTTACTCCTGCGCCTCCAGGCTCATCGGGCCGTACACCTCACGTCCGTCCTCGAGCAGGAACACCTGCCCGACACCCTTCTCGACGAGCTCGCGCCAGATCTCGCCCAGCCAGCTCTCGGCGTCACCCTGGGCGGAGAACTCGGTCCCGCCGACCTCGCTCGGGTCGACGACGGCGCCGGTCGCGGTCTCGAACCGCCACACCCAGCTCATGAGCCCGGCCGGGTCTGCGGGGAGTTCTGCGCGGTCTTGGCCGGGTCGCGCTCGACGATCCCGCCGAGGACCTCGTCGATCCGCTTCAGCAGGCTCTCCTCGAGCTTCACCCCGGAGGCCTTGACGTTCTCGACGACCTGCTCGGGCCGGGAGGCCCCGACGATCGCGGACGAGACGTTGGGGTTCTGCAGCACCCAGGCGACGGCCAGCTGGCCGAGCGAGAGTCCGGCCTCGTCGGCGATCGGCTTCAGCTCCTGGACGCGGGTCAGGACGTCGTCGTTCAGGAACCGCTTGATCATGTTCGCGCCGTTGGCGTCGGTGGCCCGCGAACCCTCCGGCGGCTGCTGGCCCGGCAGGTACTTGCCGGTGAGCACGCCCTGCGCGATCGGCGAGAAGACGATCTGGCCGATCCCGAGCTCCTCCGAGGCCGGGATCACCTCGGCCTCGATGGTGCGCCAGAGCATGCTGTACTGCGGCTGGTTCGAGACGAACGGGATGCGCAGCTCGCGGGCCAGCCGGTGGCCTTCCTGCAGCTGCTCCGCGGTCCACTCGGAGACGCCGATGTAGAGCGCCTTGCCCTGCCGGACCACGTCGGCGAAGGCCTCCATGGTCTCCTCGAGCGGCGTCTCGGTGTCGAACCGGTGGGCCTGGTAGAGGTCGACGTAGTCGGTCTGCAGCCGCTTCAGCGACGCGTTCACCGACTCGTGGATGTGCTTGCGGGACAGACCGACGTCGTTCGGTCCACCCGGTCCGGTCGGCCAGTAGACCTTGGTGAAGATCTCCAGCGACTCACGCCGCTCACCTGCGAGCGCCTCGCCGAGGACCACCTCGGCCTTGGTGTTCGCGTAGGTGTCGGCCGTGTCGAACGTGGTGATGCCGGCGTCCAGCGCCGCCCGCACACACGCCTTGGCCTGATCGTTCTCCACCTGGGAACCGTGTGTGAGCCAGTTCCCGTACGAGATCTCGCTGACCTTCAAACCACTGTTGCCGAGATAGCGGAAGTCCATACCGAGACCCTACGTCAACGCGGAGAGATCAGGCGGGCTTCTCGCCGCGCTTGACCATCGGCTTCGGCAGCCGCCAGCGGCGCATCTGCATCGTCCGCCGGACCGCGTAGAACCCGAGACCCTTGACCGGCTCGTTCGGGAACTTCACCCCGACCGCCTTCTTCAGTCCCGCCGAGAGCAGGAACCAGTCGCCGGCGATGACGAGGACCATCACCAGGAAGAAGATGTTCACCAGCCCGGCCAGCCAGAGGAACTGCCGCGAGAACACGACGCCGATCAGCGAGACCACGAGCAGGATCGGCAGTGCGAACTCCATCACCGAGTAGCGCGCGTCCACGTAGTCGCGGGCGAACCGGCGGACCGGGCCCTTGTCCGCGGCCGGCAGGTAGCGGTCGTCGCCGGTCTGCATCGCCGACTGCATCTTGGCGCGCTCGGTGCGCATCTTCTCCCGGCGCAGCGCCGACGCCTCCTTGCGGTTGCGTGGCTTCTTGTACGCCGCCTTCCGGGCCGCCTCGGCCTCTTTGCGCGACGGGGTCGGGCGTCCCTTGCCGCCCGGCTTGGCCTGGGGCTCAGCGGGTACGGTGGCTGTAGTTGTATCGGACTTGGTACGACGGAACACGGGGTCTGAACCTCATTCGGCAGGACTGTCGCGACTCGGGGTGGTCCCCGGACCTGGATACCACTTTATCGGGGCCTGTCCTGATGGTGTGGTGACCCGTAGGGACATAGGGTGGTTGACACGCACGCCGGGTCGACGCTCCGGCACAGAAGGGGTACGGATATCGATGAGCATCTTCAAGCGGATGTCGACGATCTTCAAGGCCAAGGCGAACACCGCCCTGGACAAGGCCGAGGATCCTCGCGAAACCCTTGACTACTCGTACCAGAAGCAGCTCGAGCTGCTCCAGAAGGTACGCCGGGGAGTGGCCGACGTCGCCACCAGCCGGAAGCGGGTGGAGCTGCAGGCCTCGCAGCTGCAGGCGCAGTCGGCCAAGCTGCAGGACCAGGCGCAGAAGGCGCTCTCGATGGGCCGTGAGGACCTGGCCCGCGAGGCCCTGACCCGCAAGTCCGGGCTGCAGGGACAGATCGACGACCTGACCACCCAGCACGCCCAGCTGCAGGGTGAGGAGGAGAAGCTCACGCTCGCCTCCCAGCGGCTGCAGGCCAAGGTCGAGTCGTTCCGGACCCGCAAGGAGACGATCAAGGCCACCTACACCGCGGCCGAGGCGCAGACCCGGATCAACGAGGCCTTCTCCGGCATCTCCGAGGAGATGAGCGACGTCGGTCTGGCCGTGCAGCGGGCCGAGGACAAGACCCAGCAGATGCAGGCCCGGGCCGGTGCGATCGACGAGCTGCTGGCCTCCGGCGCGCTCGACGACGCCAGCGGCACGCAGAAGGACAGCATCACCCTCGAGCTGGAGCGGATGTCGTCCACCTCCGGTGTCGAGGACGAGCTGGCCGCGATGAAGGCCCAGCTCTCCGGGGGCAGCGCCCCCAAGCAGCTCTCCGGTGACAACACCCCCGGTGCAGCACAGCCGGCACAGCAGCCGGTGGCAGAGCCGGCACGACCACAGGACGGGGACGTTCGATGATCGTTCGCATCATGGGTGAGGGCCAGTGGCAGCTCGCCGACGACAAGCTCGACCAGCTGAACGCGGTCGACACCGACCTCGAGAAGGCCGTCGCGGCCGGTGACGAGGACGGTTTCCGGACCGCGTTCGGCGCGCTGCTGGACTTCGTCCGCTCCGGCGAGAAGGTGCCGGACGGCGACCTGCACGACTCCGACGCGATCCTGCCGCCGAGCGACAGCTCGCTGGCCGAGATGCGCGAGCTGATCAGCGGCGACGGCCTGATCGCGGGCTGACGAAGCACCCCCGCCGGACCCAGCGTCGGCAAGGCTCCCGGGCGACCGAGTTTTCGGTCCCCGGGAGTCTTCTTTTCCGAGGTTGATTGCGCACGGGTAAACACTCGCGGTCAATACTGTTCGGAGTCGCCGCGACGTAGTACTGTCTGGCTCACGCCGTTGTGGGGGCGGCGTTGGACGACTGTCCGTGACGGGGTGTGGGTTGGTCACGGGGGTCGCTGTTCACCTGTGGGGGGTGACTGTGCGTGACTGAGTTTGTCATGTCTGAAGGGTTGGCCGAGCCGGCCGATCTTCGGCCGGCGGCTTCGGGGGAACGTCGTCGGCCGGTGTGGGTTGTTCCGGACGAGGTGCAGGCGACTGTGCCGCGATCGGCGCGGTACACCGAGGCGCGCTGGGTGGCCAAGTACCGGCGGGCCGCGCTCGCCGGGGACCTGGCCGCGGCGCTGATCGGTGTCTCGTTCGCGCTGCTCGGCCGGTTCGGGGCGCAGATCAACCTGAGCTACCTGGTGATCGGGGCCGTGATCCCGGTCGCCTGGCTGGCCTGCGTGGCGTTGACCCGTGGCTACGAGAGCCGGTACTTCGGCACCGGGCCGGACGAGTTCCGGTCCATCATCAGGGCCGCGGTGGGACTGACCGCCGCGGTCGCGATCACGTCGTACGCGACCAAGAGCGAGGTCGCTCGTGGTTTCGTGCTGCTCGCGGTGCCGATGACGTGTCTGGCGGCCATGGTCGGCCGCTGGGTGCTGCACCGGCAGATCTCCTGGCGCCGGTTCGCCGGCCGGTGCATGCGCCGGGTGCTGGTGGTCGGCCGCAACGACCAGGTGGTCACACTGCACCGGCATCTGGAGGAGCGGCCCGCCGACGGGTACGTCGTCGTGGCCAGCTGCCTGCCGCGCGGTGACGCGTTCGAGGAGCCCGTGTCGGACCGGCTCGGCCGGACCGAGATGGACATCCTCGCGGCCGTCGACCAGTACGACGTCGACGTCGTGGCGGTGGCCTCCGATCCGGAACTGGCCGGGCACTCGCTGCGCAAGCTGTCGTGGGCGCTCGAACAGCGTGGCGTGGAGTTGATCGTCTCGCCGGGCATCGTCGAGGTCGCCGGTCCGCGGATCTCGATCCGGCCGGTGGCCGGACTGTCGCTGCTGCACCTGGAGCGGCCGTCGGTCAGTGGCGGTCCGCACCTGATGAAGGCGGTTTTCGACCGCGTCGTCGGGGTGCTGATGCTGCTCGCGGTGTCGCCGGTCCTGCTGGTCGCGGCGGTGCTGGTGAAGCTCACCAGCAAGGGCCCGGTGCTGTTCAAGCAGGTTCGGGTGGGCCGCGGCGGCGAGCAGTTCCCGATGTTCAAGTTCCGCACGATGGTTGTCGACGCGGAGGCGCGCAAGGCCGAGCTGGTCGCCCTGAACGAGGGCAACGGCATCTTGTTCAAGATGCGGGACGACCCGCGCATCACCAAGGTCGGCAAGTACCTGCGCCGCTTCTCGATCGACGAACTGCCGCAGCTGGTGAACGTTCTCCGGGGGGAGATGTCACTGGTGGGCCCGCGGCCACCGTTGCCGGCCGAGGTCGCGCTGTACGCGATCGACGACTCGCGCCGGATGCTCGTCAAGCCCGGACTGACCGGGTTGTGGCAGGTCAGCGGACGCAGCGATCTGACCTGGGAAGAGTCGATGCGGCTCGACCTGCGGTATGCCGACAACTGGTCGATCGCCCTCGATCTGCTGATTCTCTGGAAGACCGCCCGCGCCGTACTGGGGAGTGACGGCGCCTACTGATCCGCAGGACAACAAAAGAGCGGTGCATTCCCGAGGGGGGAATTCATGGTGCAACAACTCAGTGCCGAATCCGGTGCTGATTCCGCAACGACCGACGTACCGGTTCGGTCCGAGGCCGCGACCCTGGTGATCCAGGCCGCGTCCGGGGACCAGGGGTCGTGGAGCCGGCTGGTCGACCACTATGCGCGGCTCGTCTGGGCCGTGACCCGCAGTTTCCGGCTCAGTGACAGCGATGCCGCGGATGTTTCGCAGATGGTGTGGATGCGGTTGCTCGAGCACATCCACCGCGTCGACCCCGAGCGGGTCGGTGCCTGGCTGGTCGTCACCACCCGCCGCGAATGCCTGCGGGTGCTGGCTTTTCGCAAGCGCGTGCTGCTGACGTACGAGTCGACGGCGTTCGAGGAGCAGCCGGGCGACCAGCCCGAGCTCGACGCCGACCTGATCGCGCTGGAGCGGGCTGCCGATGTCCGCGAGGCGCTCGAGACGCTGCCGGATCGCTGGCAGCAGCTGCTCGGCATGCTGATGGCCGATCCGCCCGCGCCGTACGCGGAGATCTCGGCGAAGATCGGGATTCCGATCGGCAGCATCGGCCCGATCCGCGGCCGGTGCCTGGACAAACTCAGACTGCTGCTTGCCTCCTGAAACAGCAGTGAGTTAGCGACGGCGTCCGGTTCCGCAGCCGCCAGGATCAGAGCATGATCCAGGCGGTGCGGACCGGGCGCTGTGTGCTGTTCGGCCACTGCAGCAGGAAGCTCACCAGCCGGGTGTCGCCCGGGCCCTCGGCGCCCCGCGACTCGACCTGCACCGGCCCGTACGGCGTCACCCGCAGCTCGACCGACAGCTCCGCCCGACCCCGGACGTCGACGTCCAGCGTGATCCCGTGCCCGGCGAACCGCAGTCGCCGGCACTCGTCGTTGCCCGGAGCATCGACCAGGCTGTCGAAGACCACGTCGAGCACGTCCAGGTCCCGCTCGTGCCGCCCGAACGCGGCGTAACCCACAGAGCGCACCAGGGCGATCTGCGTGCACGCACGCTCGGGGGGCGGAAGTGTCATCGTGATCTCAGCGCTCCCCGGAGACCTTGATCACGGAGTCCTCGTCCTGACCGTACGGCGCGCCCTGCCAGGCCGCCCAGTTCACCGAGCTGCCCTGCTCGTGGACGATGAAGTTCCACGGGCCGCTGTAGGTGTTGGCGTAGAACTTGTTGGCCTGCTTGAAGGTGATCGCGTCCTCGATCGTCCGCGCCTGGTACGGCGACCAGTCCGGGAACGTGCCCCAGTTGGAGAAGATGCCGTTGTACCCGCAGCCGGAGTTCGAGGCGCACTTGGGCCCGAGCTTGCTGGGGTCGAGGTTGAAGGTGTTCTCGTGCACGCGGACGTTCTGGGTCTTCCAGCGGCAGTCGCCCAGGTAGGGCTGCTTGGCGATGTTCTGCGCGTTGCAGGTCTTGATCGTGGCAACCTTCGGGTTCACCAGCGTGCCCGAACCGGTGCTGGTGTTGGCCGGCGAGCCCGCGAACCGGTCGGCGTTCTCCCAGAGGATCACGCCGGACCAGTTGTCGGTGAAGACGTTGCCGGTGACCTCGAAGACCTCACCGAACTGCCCAGGCACCCGCTTGTCGGCGCCGGACTCGGAGATGTACAGCGCCGGTGCCGGGAAGCCCTCGTTGTCGGGGCCCTTGCCGAGCCCGTTGCGGATGAAGCTGTTCCGCCGGATCAGCGCGTTGTAGCTGGTCTCGTAGATCACGCCCTCGGCGAAGTTGCCCGAGATGTAGTTGTCCTCGATCGTGAAGGCCGTGTTGTTCGTGTCGGCCCAGAGCCCCGGCCCGTGGTTGTCGTGGATCCAGTTGCCGCGCACCCCGGCGCCGGTCACCGTCCAGAACTTGCCGCCACCGGTGCAGCCGCAGGCCGGGCGGAGGTTCTCCCAGTCGTCGGTGTTGTTGCCGGTGATCTCGTTGCGTTCGACGGTGATCCCGTTGACGCCGTCCTGGTGGTAGGCGTTGAAGCCGTACTGGCCGTTGTCGCGCAGGCAGTTGCCGCGAACGACGTTGCGGCTGCCGATCATCAGGCCGGCGCCCGCGTTGTTCGTGATCGTGTTGGCCTCGATGGTCCAGCCGGTGGCGGAGTTGTGGTTCACCACGCCTTCGTCGTTGTTGCTCTTGGCCGCGCCGAAGTTCTGGATCGTGAGATGGCTGATCTGTACGTTCGCTGCGTACCCGGTGAAGGCGTAGCGGTTCGACTTCCCGCCGTCCAGGATCGCGCCGGGAGCACCGATGTACCGGTTGCCGTCCTTCGGGATCACCTGCAGGAACTCCCCGCCGGCCAGGCGATGCGTGCCCGCGGCGAGATAGAACGTCGTACCGGCGGGGTGCTGGGCGGTCAGGTCCTGCAGGTTCTGGGTGATGCTGACCGGCACCGCTCCGCTCGGCGCGGTGGCCGGGCCGTTCAGGGCCTTGGCGTTGCCGCAGATGGCGACCGGCGGTTTGCCCGGTGCGGTCAGCGACTTGGCTGGTGCGGTCGCCGCACCGTCGCGGTCGCCGCGCCCGTTACCGCTCAGCAGGACGGCAGCAGACACCAGCCCGACCAGCGCCACCGCACTGCTCGCGACGACAAGCCGCCGCGACGTGTACCACGTGGTTCCGCGCTGTTTCATGACTCTTCCTTCGGGGGGCTAACGGCTCGGCACCGGGTTGGCGATCGCGAACTGGTACACGTCGAGCAACTGCTGGAGATTCGCCTGGGGGTCGTGGATGGTCTCGTACGTCGTCCGTGCGTTGCGGCCGAGATCGACGTACCGGTCGGGGCAGGCGTCCGCGTCGAGCAGGAGTTTGGCCAGCTCGTCCGGACGGGTCGGATCGAACAACGCCCCGTCGACACCGTCGGTTACGAGTTCGCGGAAGGAGCCGTGCCCGGAGGCGAGCAGCGGGACACCGACGGCCATCGCCTCGACCACCACCAGACCGAAGGTCTCCTCCCATTCCGAGGGCAGAACGACGGCCCGCGACTCGCTGATCAGGCGGAAGATGTCCGGCTTGGCGAGCATTCCGCGCAGCTGTACCGACGGCCGGTCGGCGGCCCATGCGGTCACCTCGTCGAGCATCGGGCCACCGCCCGCGATCGCCAGCTGCAACGCGTCGTCCCCCGCGACCGCGCGGTACGCGTCCCAGCCCTTCATCAGCAGCGGCGCGCCCTTGGCCGCGTCCAGCCGGCCGACGTACGTGACCTGTCGCTGCGGCGATCGAGCGGTGGGGCCGTCGTACGGGACGTAGTTGTAGCGGACGAAGCTCCGGTCGGCGTCGAAGTCCATCCCGGCCAGGAGTGTGCGCTGTGACTCGGAGATGAACAGGTACGCCGAGACCAGGTTGCGCCAGGTGCGTCGATGAGACCGGGTGTTGAGAACCGTGGTCGCCGTGGCCAGCTTCGAACCGCGGTAGCAGCTGTTGCGGACCGCCGGCAGCGGATTGCCGCCGGCGCAGTCGTGGCAGACCGAGCCCTCGCGGTAGAAGTCACCACTTGCGCAGAGCAACTTGTAGTTGTGCAAGGTGATCACAACCGGTACGCCGGCATCGCGGCAGGCGTAGAGGACCGACGGGCTGAGCACCGGGAACGTGTTGTGCACATGCACCACATCCGGCCGGAACTCCTGCAGCTCGGCCGCGAGATCGCGCTTGCTCTCCGGGTTCCAGATCACGCGCGCCGGCAGGGTGGCCTTCTTCCAGGCCGGCCAGTCCTCGATCTCGTCGCTCTGGCGCTCGAAGAGCCGGACGTCGTGGCCGAGGTCTGCGAGCGCCTCGCACTCCTGGTCGACGACTCTGTTCTCGCCGCTGGGCGCGGTCGACCGGTACCGGTTGTGGACCAGCAGGATCTTCATCAGATGCCTTCCCGGGACGGTCTCGGATACACCAGCGACGCGGCCAGCGTGAGCTCGAGGAAGTACGGCGACGCCTCGCTCAGTCCGGTCTCGGTGAACGACGCGACGACGCAGTACGCGACGATGAACAAGGCGATCGCCCGCCGGGGGCCCTGTGGTGTGAACCAGGCGGCGATGAAGACGAAGAGCAGCATCGCGATGTTGATCGCGGCGCCGAGCAGACCGACGTCGTAGTACGTGCCGAGCCAGTTGCTGTCGATCGGCAACCCGGTGAACGACTTGTTCGACAGGCCGAAACCGAACAGCGTCTCGAACGTCGAGCGCGGTTGCGCCAGGATCGCGTCCCACACCAGCTTGCGCCCGGTCAGGGCGGCGACCTGCTCGGTGTCCTGACCACGGGCCAGCCAGGTCGTCACAGCGGACCCTGCGGTCAGTGCGCCGACCGAGAACACGCCGATGGCGATCGCGAACGTGCGCCGCGCCCGCGACCGGGCCGTGAACAGACTGAGCCCGGCGACGATTCCCCCGACCAGCAACGCGATCAGCGCGGTCCGGGTGTGCGTGAGCAGGAGCACCGGAACCATGACCAGCACGCTGACCAGCGCGACCTCTCGGCGCAGTAGCCCCGCCATCCAGAGTACGGCGGTGAGGCCGGTCGCCATCGCCGCATAGTGACCGACCTGGGTGGCGGGGATCGGCCACAGGATTCCGGACAGCCGGTCGTCGATGAACGCGCCACCGGGGGAGGCGAGCAGCCCGGCGACAACGGTGCCGATGACGGCCCACAACATCATCAGATGAGTCCGGACGAGCAGCAGGTCGCGCCGCGTCCACCACGGCGACAGCAGCCACAGCACGACCACGAAGATCATCAGCCGGCTGGAGCGGTAGAGCGCACCGACCAGGAACTCCGCGCGGAGGCTGGAGATGACTGCCTCGGTGACCAGCAGCGTGGCGAGGAAGATGAAGACGCTCGGACGCAGCCGGAGCGGGCGGTTGACCGTCAGCACCAGCAGCAGGGCGAGCACCAGCGAACCCTGAGCGATCAGCCGGCCGAGCGCGCTCGGGATCGGCACCAGCAACCGTGACTCGGGGAAGAACGTGAGCACGTTCATCACCATCAGCACCCAGACCAGCTGGACGCGCCGGCGGCGGCGCCGCTCGGGTGGTACCGGTCGGAAGCCGGGCTTCGGCGTCAGCCGCGACCCGAGCGTGGCCAGAGCGCTCATCGCGAGAACATCTCGACGTTCGCCGAGACGGCAGCCGCCTCCGCCTCCGCCACGCCGACGCCTTCATCGGTCTTGTCGGCGTTCAGCACGATCGCCGAATCGATCTCGAGACCGGCCAGCCGCAACATGTCGCCGGTGGCCTTCAGCTTGGTCGCGGACGACCGTCCGGCGGTCACCACGACGGCGGCCCGGGACGCCCAGCTGCCGAGGTGATCGGCGCCGAGAGCCGGTGACAGCGTCGCCAGCACCAGCACCACGTCGGCGATCTCCCACGCCGCATCCAGCTGTACGTCGCCGTCGCCGGCCGGGCGGGTCGTGTCGCCGATCCGCAGATAGCAGCCCTCCGGCAGCAGCGCGTCCTTGTCCGGCAGGTGCACGGAGATCCGGCGCTCCGGACCGTTGAAGCTCGAGTCCTGCGTACCGGGCGTGGTGACACCCAGCTTGGCGGCCAAGGTCTGGTGCCCCGTCAGGTCGGCGACCAGAACGTGCTTGCCGTCGTCGGCCAGCGCCACCGCCAGCGATGCCACCGCCAGCGCACACGCCGGTACGTCGTCCACGCTGACCACGGCCAGCGCCGGCGCCGGACGCTCGGCCCAGCTGATCCGGCCGGCGAGGTGCTGTGACAGCAGCCGGATCCCACGGTGCTTCGACTGCCGTGGGCGCAGGAGTCGGCCGAGGGGGAGCAGCCGCCGCGGCGGCCGGCCAGTGCTCAGCCGCACCCGCGCGCCGACGGCGTGCGAGATGTCCTGCCGCTTCCACACCCGGTCCGAGATCAGCGCGCGGACGACGACGAAGCCGAGGCCGAGGAACAGCCCGGCGATCAGGCCGGTGCCGATCTTGAGCGCGAGCATCCGCTTCTGGGAGGTGAGCACCGGGGCCGGTGCGTCGAGCAGCCGGCTGCTGTTCATCTTCGAGGCGATCGTGGTCGAGTCGAGCAACTGCTGCTGGACGAACTTGACCTTGTCCTGCGCAGAGTTCAGCCGCGTCATCTCCGGACTGTTCGGGCGCTTGGGATCGGCCGGATCGTCACCGGCCGCCACCACTGCCTGCCGCGCCAGCGCCGCCTCGTTCTGCGCGGTCGTGAGATCGCGGCGCAACGGCGCGTCCTGCAAAGCGATCTGCTCGCGCCGGAACTTCAGGAAGGTCTGGGCGACGGTCGTGGCCAGGTTGGTCGCCTCGACGTCGGACTTCGCGCTGGCGTTGACCTCCAGCACCCGGCTGGTGATCGGCGCCACGGTGTAGCTGTCCAGCAGCTCGTCCGGCGTCATGGTGAGGTGCAGCGAGTCGATCACCCGGTTGGCCACCGTCCTGGTGGTGGCCAGGCTGACCTCGGTCGCCATCGCCTTCGCCGGGTCCTCGCCCTCGCGGGTCGTGACCAGGATCCGGGCCGTCGCGGTGTGCGGCGACGGCAGCACGACGTTCGACGCCAGACCGCCTGCGAGCCCGACCAGCGCGAGCAGCAGCCAGAGCCGGCGGTGCCGCACGATCGCGTCCCGCAGGAAGCGGAACGTGACCAGGCTGTCCGGCGGGTAGCCCGTCGAGCGCTCGGCGTCGAACAGGCCGTCCTGGTCGTCCCACGAGCCGGCCGACCTGGTCGGCTCGGAGAACTGCTGGTTCGTCATCGGGTCCGCCTTGCCGTACCGGTGAGCAGCGTCGGGAGCCGGGAACCGGACCGCCGCTGCGACTGCGCGACCCGGCCGATCGTCCGGTCGAACGGATCGGGATCGGTGACCACGATGCCGTCGATGGTGCGGTCGTCCCCGGTGATCGCGACGGCCAGCCGGGCCAGCTCCTCGGCGGTCACGGTGCCGGCCGAGAGCGCGATGATCGTGCGGGTGGTCCGCTCGCCCTCGAGCTGCGGGTCGGCGCGGTCGACCAGGGTCAGATAGATGTCCAGGGCAACGGATCCGCGCGGTTCCTCGTGGTGCTGGTCGATCACCAGCGAGCTCGTCACGCCGAACGTCGACGCGAACGCCGCCAGTTGCGGGCCGAGCGAACGGGCCTTCTCGTCGTCGGCGAACGAGATGACGGTCAGCGAGGTCGCCGGGCCGCCCTTCACGTCCAGCTCGAGATGGTGCAGGGTCTTGCGCAGACTCCACGCGTCGACCGCGGTCGGGTGGTAGTTCTGCAGCAGCTCGGCCCAGTCGGACGGATCCTGCGCCGGGTACGACGACACCGAGGCCAGCACCGGAAGACCGACCGCGTCGGCGATCTCGTCGCGCATCCGGAGCCGGCGGTCACCGCGGGCGCGGGCCAGCACGATGATCGCTGCGGCGATCGCGCCGAGCAGTCCGAAGAGGCCGCCGTACGTGCCGGCGTGCAGAAGCTTGCTGCCGCCGTGGGCCTCGGCCGCACCTTCCAGCAGCCGGGCGCCGGTGCGCTTGCCGAGGTCACCCGGCAGTTGCTTGTCGGTGGTGACGAAGACGAGGTAGACCTGCGCGACCGAGTTGGCGAGCTTGACCGCCTGGCGCGCCGACGTGCCCTTGGCCTCGATCCGGATCACGTCGTCGGTCACCGCCGAGGCCTTCACCCGTTCGCGCACCACCTCGGTGGACAGCGGCGGCTCCAGGTTCTGGCCGGCGCTGTGCAGGACCGGGCCGCTCTCGGCGATGTACCGCTGGGTGTCGATGCTCTGCGAGCCGGCCGTCGAGCCGCCGGCCACCACGGGCGGCGGCGGAAGTACCACCAGTGCGGCGGCCGAGTACATCGGCGGCCGCACGAAAGCGAAGGCCACACCGAGCAGCAGTCCCACGACCGCCCCGATGACGACCAGTAACCGGTGCCGCCGAATAGCCTGCCACGACTTCTTCACGTCGAGCTGCTGTGCGCTCACGCCCTGCCCCCTCCGAGCGAACGACTTGCGTGGTTCGCAGTAATAGAGGCGCTAGGACGTGACCTGATACACCCGTCAGCGGAAACGGAAGGTGCTGACCGCCGGCGCGTCCGGGCTGATCCGTCCGGCGCCGATCAGTGTGGTGATCGGGACCTTACGGCCGAATCGCGGTGAGTACCAACCAAGTAGCGGATCGTCACCACCGCGGTGCGCTGTCCACGTCAATCCCGCCGGCAGGTCGGCGACCGCCGTACCGTCTGGCCAGTGCAGGCGGGCGCTGGAGCCTTCGAGTTCCGCGGTCACGTCCGGGCCGAGGTGCCATGCGATCCGTACGTCGGCCGCCGTGTCGAGGTGGTCCTCGACACGCAGCGTCCCGCCGTCCAGTACGGCGTTGCGCCGGTGCGTGACCGGGCTGTCGCCGGCTCGGTAGCCATCGTGTTCGGCATCCCAGCGGCCGGTGGCGCCGTCGTACTGGCGGACCTGGCCGGTGGCGCCGCGCAGCCAGAGGAACGCGCCACCCCACAGCGACTGCTCGGCGCCGTTCACCTCGACGGTGTTGTGGCCGATCGTGGAGCGGAAGTAGTTCCG
The DNA here is from genome assembly GCF_040605415.1 of Kribbella sp. NPDC005582. Lineage (NCBI taxonomy): Bacteria > Bacillati > Actinomycetota > Actinomycetes > Propionibacteriales > Kribbellaceae > Kribbella > Kribbella sp. NPDC005582. The sequence continues at coordinate 93,935 of NZ_JBEXCU010000004.1, read as the reverse complement.
CCACTCCTCTTCACCGTGGTAGCAGTACGTGCCGGGGTCGGCGAGGATATCGACGCCGGCGGCCCGGACCTCGAGCGACAGCGCGTCGCAGTGCGCGTGCGCCGCGATGGACAGGAAGCCGTGCGGTCCGGCGTCGCCGCGGACCCAAATCTCCGGGCCATCGTCGGTACTGCGCAGGATCGTGACACCGGCGTCGTTGAAGTGGCCGGGGCGTTCAGATGGTCGGTCTGCTTGGGTGCCCTTAATCAGTGCGCCTACCAGTGTGGAGGTCGCGGTTGCCGGGACCTTCGGCCACCAGTCGGCGGATCCGACCGCAGCTGCGCTCAGGGCGACGTAGGCGGACCAGCTGTGGATGTTGGGTGGATCGAGGACCAGGACCATGCCTTCGTCGTCGTCACCTTGGCGCGGCGGACGCAGCGTGCTGTCCACGATCGCTGCGGAGACATCCGCCGTACGCGTGAGGAGAGCCCAGGTGGACGCACTCAACGGGTGTCCGGCCAAGTCTGCTTCCAGAGCGGCGTACAGGCCGAGCTCGGAGACGAAGCGGTGGTAGTCGGTGGCCAGCTCGCGGTTGACGCCGGAGGGGAAGGTGTTGGCGTCCAGCTCGCGTTCCAGCAGGGCAGCCGCATCGGTGCGCCATTTGGCGCTCTCGCGGAACCACGGGAACGCACTGGCACCGACAAGCTGGCCGGCTGCCTCGGCGATCACGTGGTTGTTGGCTGACGAGCCGTGGCTCTGGAACGCAGCCAGGTAGCGCTGGTGCCAGTAGAGCTGGTTCAGTGCGAGTTCGTTGTGCTCGAAGAGGTCGGTGATCTCCGGCCAGTCGTTGAGCAGCCGGCGGATCCAGGTCCAGCTGATCAGCCGGATGCCGAGCTCGATGCCGCTGGCCCAGTGCACGCCGGACAGGAACGGGTTGGTACGCCACCAGTCGTTCAGCTGCTCCGCGACTCGGTCGGCGTACTTGTCGTCGTGGGTCAGGTACCAGGCGGCGGCCAGCTGGGTGAGGTGGTGGTGCCGCGACAGCTCCCACACCTGCTTGATGTTGCCGACCAGGTCCTCGTTGCGGTGGTTCAGCTTGAACGTGTACTGCGTCGGGTCCGACCTGCGGCCGGTGATCGGGTCACGGAACCAGTCCGGCTTCGCAAGGTCCGTGCGGTCGGTGCCGAGCACCTCGAGGTTGCCCGCCATGATCGCGTCGGCGGTCTCGATCACCGCCTTGCGCGCATCGTCCGGTACGGCGCAGGCCACGTGCGGCGGAAGCGTCGTACCGAACGTCAGGTCCCTGAGCAATGTGCTTGGCGCGGCCGGGTCCTGCCCGGGCTTCACCTGCTGATAAGCCCAGGCAGTACGTCGTGCGTGGTCGGTACTGCGCCAGATCAGTTCGGCGGGCGACATCCGGCGCAACCGCCGGACGTACCAGCCCAGGGGCTGACGACTCATACCTTTTCCGGCGCGCCGGAGGCGAGGCTGCGGTCGACGGCGATGGTGGCGCGGGTGGTGGCGATGAGCGAGTCGAACGAGATCGGCATCGCGGTCCCGTTCTTGACCGCTCGCACGAAGGCCTCGAGTTCGGTGCGCTGGCCCTTGTCGGTGCCGCGCGCCTTCTTCGTGGCCGGCTTGCGGCCGGTCCAGACCGACGCGCTCGCGAAGTTGTCGAGGCGCGCGTTGCGGCCGCCGCCGGTGATGTCGAGCGTCTCCTTCGGGAACCTGCTGTTGCCGCCGCTGACGTAGTTGATGCTGCCGACGGATCCGTTCGCGAAGCGCAGGGTGATGACGACATCGCCCGCCTCCGGCCCCGGTACGGCGTACACCTCGGTCGGGGTGCTGTCGAGCCACCAGGCGAGGGTGTCGATGAAGTGCCCGCCCTCACCGGCGAACCGGCTGCCCTCCTTGCCCTGGTCGAGGTACCAGCTGGACGGATCCAGCTTGCCCGCGTTCACCAGGTACCGCACGGAGTGGTTCCCGCCGGGCTCGCCGAACCGGGTCTTGAGGTCGGTGAGCAGTGGCGCGAACCGGCGGTTGAAGCCGACCATCAGCCGGTCGTTGCCGGTGGCCTCGACCGTGGCCACGATCCGGTCGACCTCGTCGTACGTGAGCGCCAGCGGCTTCTCGACGAAGACCGCCTTGCCGGTCTCGAGCGCCCGGCAGGTGAGGTCGGCGTGCGAGCTGTGCCGGGTCACCACGAAGATCGCATCGAGGCTGTCGTCGGTCAGCACCTCGGCCGCGTCGGTCGAGATCTGCTCGAACCCGAACTTCTTCTGCGCGTTGGCCGCGGAGAGCGACTTGTTCGTCGCCACCCGGGCCAGCGTCGCCTCGGAGTTGTTCTGCAGGTGCGGCAGCAGCATGCTCGACGCGTAGTTGCCCGCACCGATGAACCCGAGCCGAGCGGCGCCCGTCGTACCGGACGACTGCTTGGCGACGCGCGGCACAACCGGCTTCGGCTCTTCGGTGGGCACATCTGGGTACTCGAAGAGGAAGCCGACGCCGGGAAGCGAGCCGGAGCTCAGCTTGGCGTAGGCGTCCGTCGCCTCCGCGATCGGGAACGTGCCGGCGATCAGTGACTGGATGTCGATCTGTTCGCGGGCGATCAGGTCGACGAAGCACTCGAGGTTGCGGCGCTCGGTCCAGCGGACGTAGCCGGCGGGGTAGTCGATGCCTTGGAGCTCGTAGCGGTCGTCGTACCGGCCGGGGCCGTAGGAGCGGGAGAAGCGAACGTCCAGCTCTTTGTCGTAGTAGGCGTTCCACGGCAGGTCGAGGCGGGTCTTGCCGATGTCGACGACGCGCGCGCGGTCGCGGGCGAGCCGGGCGGCGGTCTCGACGGGACCGTTGGAGTGGCCGCCGGCGGCGAGCAGGATGTGGTCGGCGCCGAGGCCATTGGATGCCTCCAGCAACGATCGCTCGAGGGAGGCGACACCGGCCTCGTCGGGGGAGGAGCAGGCGAGGGCGCCGGCCTTCTCCGCCATCCGGCAGCGGTCTTCGACGGTGTCGATCCCGAAGACCCGGACACCCGCGGCAACCAGCAACCGCACGCACAGCTGACCGACCAAGCCGAGCCCGATCACTACGGCGGTCTCGCCGAGCTGGACCTCCGCCTGGCGCACACCCTGCATGGCGATCGCGCCAACGGTGGAGAACGCGGCCTGCTCAGCCGGCACACCGTCCGGCACCGGCACGCACAGGTTCACCGGCACCCAGTTGTACTCCGCGTGCAGCGCGAACTCGTTGCCTGCGGCAGCGACCAACTGGCCGACGCTGAACTCCTCGGCACCAGCACCGACCTCAACAACCACACCACACAGCGAGTAGCCGAGCGGCGTGTAGGAGTCGAGCTTGTTCATCACCTTTTGGTAGGTGCTTCGCAAGCCCTGCTGTGCAACGGTGTCCAGCACCTTCTTGACCTGGTCCGGCCGTGCCTTCGCTTTGCCGACCAGCGAGAGCTTGGCCTCGCCGACCTTCATCAGCTCGGTACCGGTCGAGATCAGCGAGTACAGCGAGCGCACCAGCACCCCGCCGGGCTGGCACCCGGGCGGCGGTACGTCGAGCACCGCCAGCTCACCGGACTTGTAGTTCTGGGCGACCTGCTTCATATGTCTGAGTCCTTAAGAGGTGATGGTCACGCCGAGCGAACGCATGTTGCGCGTCCAGGTCTCGAGCGTCAGCAACTGCCAGATCTGCTTCGAGTAGTCCTCGCGCCCGGCCCGCTCGTCGTCCACCAGCCGCTGTACGGCGGCCTGCTGCAGGAAGCCACTGCCGACGAGCTCACCGCGGATCAGCGTGTCGTCGACGAGCTCGCGCAGATCGTTCCGGATCCAGGCCCGCAGCGGAGCGCTGAACGACGCCTTCGGCCGGTAGATGATCTCCTTGGGCAGCCAGGCTTCGGCTGCCTTCTTCAGCGCCAGCTTGCTGACCCGGCGATGGATCTTCTGACTGCCTGGGATCGAGAACGCGGCCCGCGCGACGATCGGGTCGACGAACGGCGTCCGCACCTCCGTCGACGCGGCCATGCTCGCCCGGTCGGTGTACGCCAGGTTCAGCCCCGGCAGGAACATCCGCGAGTCAGCGAGGCACATCCGGTTGACGTGATCGTCGAGCGTGGTGTCGTGGTAGAGATCGCTGTGCTCGGCCAGCAGCTTCCCGACGTACGGCTCCAGATCGGGGCTCAACAGCCCGGTCAGCTGGTCGCCGTCGTACATGGTGTAGCTGCGCCGGAACGCCTCTTCCTCGGGCAGGTTCGCGAACGTCTCGAACCGCTTGGCCCACCGCGCGTACCGCAGGCCGCGACCGCGCACGGTCACCGGCAGCCGCCGTACGGCCGGACCGATCAAGCCGTTGCGCAGTACGCCGGGGAGCTGCTGGTACTGCGCTCCCATCACACACGCGAGGTGTTTGCGGTAGCCGCCGAACAGCTCGTCGGCGCCCATCCCGGACAACAGCACCTTGACGCCGGCATCGCGGGCGGTGTCGCACATCAGCAGCGTGTTGATCGCGGCCGGGTCGCCGATCGGCTCGTCGAGGATGTCGACGATCCGCGGCAGCAGGTCGACGACGTCCGGGGCGATCTCGATCTCGTGCAGGTCGATCCCGAACTGCTGGGCCACCTTGCGCGCGTAGATCGCGTCGTCCGGCATCGCCTCGAGCTTCTGGTCCTGCGACCGGAAGGTGATCGTGTACGAGTCGACGGACGGATCCATCTGCTTCGCCAGCACCGTCACCAAACTGGAGTCGAGCCCACCACTGAGGAACGTCGACACCGGTACGTCGGCCACCATGTGCGCGGCGACCGATTCCTCGATCACCTGACGCAGATCGGCCGGCGGACCGGCCGCGGCCTCGGTCGCGACGTCGGTCACCCGCCAGTACGTGTCGTGCCGGCTACTACCGTCCGGCCGGAACTCCGCCCACGATCCCGGCGGCAGCTTCTCCACACCGTCGATCGAGCAGCGCTGCTCCGGCAGCCAGTAATAGAGCATCGAGGAGATCAGCGCACCGGGCTCGGTCCGGAGCTCCGGCCCGACCGCGGCGACCAGCGCCTTCAGCTCGGACGCGAAGACCACGCCACCCTGGCGGCGCAGGAAGAACAGCGGCTTGATGCCGAGCGGGTCGCGAGCCAGGAACAGGCTGCCGCTCTCCTCGTCGAGCATCGCGAACGCGAACATCCCGCGGAACCGCTGGAGGGCGTCCGGGCCCCAGCGACGCCACGCCTCCAGCACCACTTCGGTGTCCGAGCTGGTCCGGAACGAGACGCCGGACTTGGCCAGCTCCGCCCGCAGTTCCTTGTAGTTGTAGAGCTCGCCGTTGTAGCAAAGCGTCAGGCCACGCTTGCTGAACGGCTGGTCCGCACTGGAGGACAGGTCGATGATCGACAGCCGTCGATGCGCCAGTACGGCGGAGACGTCGTCCTCCTGGAATCGGTAGATCGCGGCAGCGTCCGGACCGCGGTGGGCGATCCGGTCGCTCATGGCCTCGGCCAGTGCCGAACCGTCGTGCTGCTGGTAGCAGCCGGCGATGCCGCACACGTCAGGACCCCGTGGCCCGGACGACGCTGATCGGCGTCACATGCCCGGTCAGTTGCCCGAACACGCCGAGGTACGCCTTTTGCTGGTGCTTCCACGCCAGGACCTGCTCGACCCGCTCGCGGCCGAACCGGCCCATCCGGCGCCGTGCGACCTCGTCGTCGAGCAGGTCGACGATCGCCTGGCCGTACTTCTCGACATCGTTCGGCTCGACGTACACGGCGGCCTCGGCGGCCGAGACCCTGGTCTCGATCAGGTCGAAGGCGACGACCGGCAGCTCGAAGGCCATGTACTCCATCGTCTTGTTCATCGTCGAGACGTCGTTCAGCGGGTTCTTCGGGTCCGGCGACAGGCCGAGGTCCGCGGTCGACATCACCGCGCGCACGGTCTCGTCCGGCACCCGGCCGGTGAACTCGATGTGCTCACCCAGTCCGAGCTCGTCGCGCAGTGCGACCACCTCGTCGTACGAGTCGCCGCCGCCCATCAGCGTGAACTTGATGTCGGTGCGGCCGAGCTGGTTGACGATGTGGTCGGCCGCGCGGACGACGATGTCGACGCCGTCCTGCGGGCCCATCACGCCGATGTAGGTGACGAGGTACTTGTGTCCGTCCCGGAGCGACTCGTCGGCCTGCACGCGCTGCAGCTTCTCCGGATCCGGTCCGGTGCGGACGACCGTCACGTCGTGGTTGGCCTTGCCGCTGCGCGTGATCGCGATCCGCCGGTACGAGTCGTTGGTCGACGTCACGTGGTCGGCGGTCCGGTGCGTCATCTTCTCCAGGAACCGCAGTCCCTTGTACGGAAGGGACGTCGTACCGCCGAAGCGGGACTGGAACAGCTCCGGGCACAGGTCGTGGTGGTCGAAGACGAACTTCGTCCGGTCCAGCTTGCGCAGCAGGATCGCGATCGGCCAGAAGATGTCCGGCGGGTTGCAGGCCTGCATCACCTGGAAGCGGCCGGCCTTGCGGGCGCGCAGCACCAGCAGCAGCGTCATCAGGAACGAGTACGCGTACTCGACGATGAAGCCGGCCTTGCTGCCGCCGGGTGCGTAGGCCTTGTACTGGTGGACGGCGACACCGTCGATCACCTGGTACGCCGGGTCACCCGGACCCTTCGGGCAGACCACGGTCACGTCGTACCCGGCGCCTTTCAGCGCCTTGCACTCCTCCCAGACCCGGCGGTCGAAAGGGACCCACAGGTTCTGGATGATGATCAGGACGCGCGGGCCGGTCACTCTTGACGTCACCACGCAACTCCTTCGTATCCGGGCAGCGCCTCGACGTCCTTGCCGAGCCGCCCGCTGAGGTCGATGGTTCGAGCCGGCGGGGTGGCCAGCAGCGCCTGGACGGCAGCCGTGTCAGTAGCGCTCACCAGCGCCACGTCGGCGCCGGCGAGGGCGGCGGTCGGGTCGTCGGTGAGTACCCGCTGTAGGTGCGGAAGCTTGGACTCGACGTGCCGCAGGTTCGCGCCGACCAGCCGGCTCGGGTTCACGATCGCGTCGTAGATGCGCAGGTTGTAGCCCTTGCCGATCAGCCGCTCGGCGAGCTCGACGTTCGGGCTCTCGCGCAGGTCGTCGGTGGAGACCTTGAAGCTCAGGCCGAGCAGCGCGACCTCGCGGCCGGGACCGGCGATGACCCGGTCGACCACGTCGCTGACCGCGCGCTCGTTCGTGGCCAGCGTGCCGGACAGCAGCGGCAGTTCGGTGTCGTTGACCCGGGCCAGGTGCAGTAGCGAGCGCAGGTCCTTCGGCAGGCAGGAGCCCCCGAACGCGAACCCGGGCTTCAGGTAGTACGGCGAGATGTTCAGGCTGGTGTCCTGGACGAACAGCCGCATCACCTCGCGCGAGTCCACGTCGTAGTGACGGAAGATCCGGCCCATCTCGTTCGCGAACGAGACCTTGGTCGCGTGGAACGCGTTGCAGGCGAACTTGAGCGCCTCCGCGGTCCGCACGTCGACCACCTGAACCTCCTGCCCGAGACTGCTGTTGACAAGGAAGGCGAGGAGCTGGGTCAGCTGCTTACCGACCATCGGGTACTGCGTCCCGACGACCACGAAGGGCGGCTCGTAGAAGTCCGCCAGCCCCGAGCCTTCCCGCAGGAACTCCGGACACATCGCCGTACCGAACGTCAGCCCGGCCGGCGGCGGCACGTCGGCCAGCACCTGCGCGACCACCTCGTCCACCGTCCCCGGCGGCACGGTCGACCGGATCACGATGCTGTGGAACCCCGACTCCGGCGGTACGACGACATGCGCGGCCTCCGCGATATCGCGGACCGCGCGCTTGATGTACGTCAGGTCGGTACTGCCCGCCGGAGTGGACGGCGTACCGACACAGATCAGCGAGACATCCGCCCGATCGACCGCCAGCCGTGGGTCCGTGGTGGCATGCAGCCGCCCCCCGGTCACCCCCTCGGCCACCAGATCGTCCAGCCCGGGCTCGACCACTGGACTGTGGCCCTCGGTGATCGGACCGACCTTGGCGGTGTCCACGTCGACACCCCACACGTCGTGCCCGGCCGCGGCCAGACACGCCGCAGTCACCGACCCCACATACCCAAGACCGAATACGGCAACCTTCATAACGCCCCCCACAGGCTCAGAACACGGCAGCGCACAGAAGAGCAGCGACCGTGTGCCCCTGATACATCCGAACCGAAATTCTTTGGATGTATCAGGACGGCTCGAGGGTGATCTGTATGAGGCGACAGGGGAGTGTCGGGGTGAGGGAGCGTACGGATGAGAGTGCTGGTCACGGGCGATCGGGGTTATATCGGGGCCGTCATGGTGCCGTTCCTCAAGGATGCCGGGCATGTGGTGGACGGTCTGGACACCGGGCTGTACGAGGGGTGTGACCTGCTGGGCGGGCCGGAGCCGATCGGCGACCGGAAGCCGCGGGACATGCGCGACGTCACGGCGAAGGAGCTCGAGGGGTACGACGCGGTGGTGTGTCTGGCCGCGCTGTCGAACGACCCGCTGGGCAACCTCGACAAGGAAGCGACGTACTCGGTCAACCTGCGCGGCACGCTGAACGTGGCCCAGGCGGCCAAGGACGCGGGGGTCGAGCGGTTCCTGTTCGCCTCCTCCTGCAGCCTGTACGGCGCGGCCGGGTCCGAGGCGGTCGGCGAGGACGCCGAGATGTTCCCGGTGACGGCGTACGGCGAGACCAAGGCGCTGGCCGAGCAGGAGCTGTCGAAGCTGGCCGACGACAACTTCAGCCCGACGTACCTGCGCAACGCCACGGCGTACGGCGCCTCGACCCGGCTCCGGCTGGACATCGTGGTGAACAACCTGACCGCGGTCGCGCTGACCACCGGCCAGGTCCGGCTGGAGAGCGACGGCACCCCGTGGCGGCCGCTCGTCCACATCGAGGACATCAGCCGGGCGTTCGCCGAGGTGCTCGAGTCGCCGCGCGACCTGATCCACGACGAGGCGTTCAACGTCGGCCGGTCCGAGGACGTCGTCCAGGTGCGCGACATCGCCGAGATGGTGCGCGAGGTCGTCCCGGGCTCGACGCTGTCGATCGCCGACGGCGCCGGCCCGGACCTGCGCAACTACAAGGTCGACTTCAGCAAGCTGAACGACACCTTCCCGGGCCTCAAGCTCGAGTGGACGGTCCGCAAGGGCGTCGAGGAGATGTACGCCGCCTACCAGCGGCACGGCCTCACGTACGACGACTTCACGTCGGCCCAGTTCGTCCGCCTGCGCCGGATCCAGCAGCTGCTCGACAAGAACCTCGTCGACAGCCAGCTCCGCCGCCAGACCGACGACCAGTTCCCTGGCCCGCTGGCTGACTTCTTTGCGCAGGAGACCAACTGATGGCCACCGTCGAGTGCCGCCTGTGCGGCGAGACCCTGAACCGCACCTTCGTCGATCTCGGTATGTCGCCGCCGTGCGAGAGCTTCCTGCGCGCCGACCAGATCGACGCGGGCGAGACCTTCTACCCGCTGAACGTGCGGATCTGCGACAACTGCCTGCTCGTCCAGCTTCCGGCGTACGTCGCGGCCGATGACGTGTTCAGCGACTACCTGTACTTCTCGTCGTACTCGACCAGCTGGGTGGAGCACGCCCGCCGGTTCGTCGTCGACATGCAGGAGCGGCTGAACCTCGGCCCGGAGAGCCTGATCGTGGAGGCCGCCAGCAACGACGGCTACCTCCTGCAGCATGCCGTTGCCCTCGGCATCCCGGTGCTCGGGATCGAGCCGGCCGGGAACATCGCCGAGATCGCGAACTCCAAGGGCATCCGGACCGAGAGCTACTTCCTCGGCGAGGAGACCGGCAAGGACGCGGCGGCCCGGCACGGCCAGGCCGATCTGGTTGCCGGGAACAACGTCTTCGCGCACGTGCCGGACATCGTCGACTTCGCCAAGGGTCTGCGCGCGCTGGTGAAGGACGACGGCCTGGTGTCGCTCGAGTTCCCGCACCTGCTGCGGCTGATCGAGCGTCGTCAGTACGACACGATCTACCACGAGCACTACTCGTACCTGTCGTTGAAGACCGCGGCGCTGGCGCTGGAGAAGGCCGGTCTGAAGGTCGTCGACGTCCAGGAGCTGGCCAGTCACGGCGGGTCGCTGCGCGTCTTCAGTACGCCGATCGAGACCGCCGGCGAGCCGACCGAGCTCGTCGGCAAGGTGCTGCAGGACGAGGCCGACGCCGGTCTGCACACCGTCGAAGGCCACGCCGGCTTCGCGAACGAGGTCTTCACGATCAAGGCCGAGCTGGTCGAGTTCCTGATTCAGGCGCAGCGCGACGGCAAGACCGTCGCCGGCTACGGGGCGCCGGGCAAGGGGAACACGCTGCTCAACCACTGCGGCATCCGCGAGGACCTGCTGCCGTACACGGTGGACCGCAGCCCGCACAAGCACGGACTGTTCCTGCCGGGGACACACATCCCGATCTTCGCTCCGGAGCACCTGGCCGAGACGCGCCCGGACTACATCCTGATCCTGCCGTGGAACCTGCGCGACGAGATCGTCCACCAGCTCGGCTACGCACGGGAGTGGGGCGCGAAGTTCGTCGTACCGATCCCGCGTCTCGAAGTGATCTAAGAAAAGCAGTGGGGGGAAGGGAACAGCGATGAAGGTCGTGATCTTTTGTGGAGGCTTCGGGCTGCGGATGCGCAGTGGCGTCGACTCCGCACCGAAACCGATGATGACGATCGGCGACCGGCCGGTCCTGTGGCACGTGATGCGGTACTACGCGCACTTCGGCCACACCGAGTTCATCCTGGCGCTGGGCTTCGGGGGCTCGGCGGTCAAGGAGTACTTCCTGCGCTACGAGGAGACGGTCTCCAACGACTTCGTGATGACCAAGGGCGGGCAGCGGATCGAGCTGCTCGACTCCGACATCAGCGAGTGGAAGATCACCTTCGTCGACACCGGCATCGACACCAGCATCGGTGAGCGCTTGCGCCGGGTCCGGCCGTACCTGGAGGACGACGACGTCTTCCTGGCCAACTACGGCGACGTGCTGACCGACGCGCCGATGGACAAGATCGTCGACCACGTGATCTCCAGCGACGTGACGGCGAGCCTGCTCGCGGTGCCGCCGCAGGCGTCCTTCCACGTCGTCGAGTTCGGCACCGACTCACGCGTCACCGGGCTGCGCTCGGCGGCCGATCTGAACGTCTGGATCAACGGCGGCTACTTCGTGATCAAGAAGGAGATCTTCGACGTCCTGAACGAGGGCGAGGATCTGGTCGGCGACGCGTTCCCGCGGCTGTCCGCGGTCGGCAAGCTGGAGGCGATCCCGCACCACGGGTTCTGGGCGCCGATGGACACCCTCAAGGAGCGCAGCCAGCTCGAGGAGCTGTACCGCTCAGGCAAGAAGCCGTGGGCGCTGTGGGCGCACGAGAACCGCCAGCAGCACCTGCTCCGCGGCGGCGGCGACCCGGTCGTGGTGGCGATCTGATGCTTCCGTTCCAGCTCGGCCTGATCGACGGGCCGGTCCACATCGTTGCCCTCGGCGCCCATCCGGACGACATCGAGATCGGCTGCGGCGGCACGCTGCTGAAGCTGGCCGAGTCGGTACCGGAGCTGACCGCCGAGTTCGTGATCGCGACCGGTACGCCGCTCCGGCTCGACGAGGCCCGCCGGGGCGCGGAGCTGTTCCTGCCCGAGTGCGAGGTGACGGTGACGTCTGCCGAGCTGCCGGACGGCCGGCTGCCCGCGCACTGGAACGAGACCAAGGAGTTGCTCGAGGCAACGGCCCGGAGCGACCGCAAGCCTGATCTCGTGCTCGCGCCGAGCCGGCACGACGCCCACCAGGACCACCGGCTGATCGCCGAGCTGGCGCCGACGGTCTGGCGCGACCACCTGGTGCTGCACTACGAGATCCCGAAGTGGGACGGCGACCTCGGCCGGCCCTGGCTGTACGTCGACCTGACCGAGGAGCAGATGCACGAGAAGGTCGTCCGGCTGCACAAGGCCTACCCGTCGCAGGTCCCGCACGACTGGTTCGACGAGGAGACATTCACCGGACTCGCCCGGCTGCGCGGGATGGAATGCCGGGCCCGGTACGCCGAGGCCTTCACGACCGGCAAGGGGATCTTGACGTGGTGAGCGTGAACTGCCGGGGGTGCGCCGGCACCGACGTCGTACCGGTCGTGGATCTGGGTGATCAGCCGACCGCTGACCTGTTCCCGACCGCTGACACTCCTGGTCCGGACCCGCGCCATCCGCTGTCGCTGTGGCTGTGCCGCGAATGCACGCTGGTTCAGCTCGGCCCGGTCGAGGCACAGATCGCCGAAGAGCCGCTGGCCGTCGAGTCGGCGACGAGCCTCGCGCACGCCGAGTCGTCGGTGAAGGAGATCCTGCGCGACTATCCAGAGCTTGCCGGCGGTGTGGTCTTCGAGTTCGGCAGCCCGCACGGCGGTTCCTGGCTCGACCACCTGTACGCCGCTGGCTCGCGCCTGGCCGGTGACGGTGAGAAGGCCGACCTGGTGATCGACGTCCACGGACTCGTGCACGAGCCGGACATGGGAGCGAGCTTCCGGCTGCGCGCCGAGCGGCTCGCGCCGGGCGGCCTGCTGGTGATGGAGTTCCACCACCTGCTTCCGTTGTTCATCGGCAACCAGTTCGACACGATCCGGCACGGGCACTGGGTCTACCAGTCGCTGCGGGCGGTGAGCTATATCGCCAACCTGCACGGCCTCGCGATCGAGTCGGTCAAGCACGTCGAGATGTTCGGCGGCAGCCTGATGGTGATGCTGCGGCACACCGCGGAGGCCAAGCCGGATGCCAGCGTCGACGTGGTCCTGGCCGACGAAGAGGCTGCCGGGATCGCGGACGAGATCCAGCTGGCCAGCCTGCAGGAAGCCGCGCAGCACGCGGCCGGCGCACTGCACGCGGAGCTGACCCGGCACAAGGCCGCCGGTCGCAAGGTCCTCGGGTACGGCGCTCCGTCGAAGGCGCCGGTCCTGCTCGACCTGAGCAACGTCGGCACCGACCTGCTGGAGTTCACCGTCGACAAGGCGCCGGGTAAGCACGGCCGCCGGATCCCCGGTGGCTGCATGGTCCCGATCCGTCCGGTCGAGGAGCTGAAGGCCGCCCGGCCCGACGTCGTACTGGTGCTGACGTGGGACATCGCCGAAGAGGTGATCGCGCAGCTTGAAGCCGACGGTGGCTGGGGTGCGACGTATCTGGTTCCGCTTCCCGAGCCACACGAGCTGAGGCGGTGACCATGCAGGTAGAACAGGTAGCGGGCATCGCTGGTGCGTTGATCTTCCGGCCGACGCCGCATGTCGACGAGCGTGGGTTCTTCTCGCGCACGTTCGATCGCGACGTACTGAAGCAGGCTGGGCTCGACCCGGACGCGTTCGTCCAGGACAGCATTTCGCGGTCGCGCCGGGGTGTTGTTCGGGGCATGCACATCCGGGCGGGCGCTGGTGAGGCCAAGCTGGTCCGGTGCTCGTACGGCGCCGTACTGGATGTGGTCGTCGACCTGCGGCCGGACTCACCGACGTACCGGCAGCGCGAGACGTTCGACCTGACCGGTGAGAACCAGGTGACGGTCTACGTGCCGGCGGGGTGTGCGCACGGGTTCCAGGCGCTGACCGAGCCGGCCGATGTCTCGTACCGGATCGACCGGGCGCACGACCCGTCCGAGGACGTCTCGATCCGCTGGGACGACCCGGATCTCGACATCCACTGGCCGCTGCCGGTCACGCTCATGTCCGAGCGGGACCTCGCGGCGCCGTCCCTGGCCGAAGCCATTGCGAGGCTGACATGAACAAGTCTTTCGAGAAGTCGATCGCTGCCAACGCCCGCCTGCATCAGGTGATCCCGGGCGGCGCGCACACCTACGCCAAGGGCGACGACCAGTACCCCGAGGACATGGCGCCGGTGATCGAGCGCGGCCTCGGCGCCCATGTCTGGGATGTCGACGGCAACGAGTACATCGAGTACGGCTCGGGCCTGCGCGCGGTCAGTCTCGGCCACGCGCACCCGCGCGTGCTGGAAGCGGTCCGCGGCCAGCTCGAGCGCGGCAGCAACTTCGTCCGGCCGAGCATCGTCGAGCTCGAAGCGGCTGAGCGGTTCCTGGCCTGTGTGCCGACCGCCGACATGGTGAAGTTCGCCAAGAACGGCTCGGACGCGACCACGGCCGCGGTCAAGCTGTCCCGCGCGATCACCGGCCGGTCCCGCGTCGCGATCTGCTCCGACCACGCGTTCTTCTCCACCGACGACTGGTTCATCACCCGGACTCCGATGGCAGCCGGGATCCCGGACGCGATCGGCGACCTGACCGTCGCCTTCCCGTACGGCGATCTGGCCGCGACCGAAGAGCTCCTGCGCCGGTACGACGGTGAGATCGCCTGCCTGATCCTGGAAGCAGCCACCCAGCAGGAGCCGCCGGCCGGGTACCTGGAAGGGCTGCGCGACCTCGTGCACTCGTACGGCGCGCTGCTGGTCTTCGACGAGATGATCACCGGCTTCCGGTTCTCCGAGGCCGGCGCTCAGGGCGTGTACGGCGTGACGCCGGACCTGTCGACGTTCGGCAAGGCGCTCGGCAACGGGTTCGCCGTCTCGGCACTGGCCGGTAAGCGTGAGTTCATGGAGCGCGGCGGTCTGCGCGACACGAATGAGCGCGTCTTCCTGCTGTCCACCACGCACGGCGCCGAGACGCACGCACTCGCCGCGGCGATGGCGGTCATGGACGTGTACGCCGAAGAGGGCATCCCCGCGCGGTTGCACGAGCGGGGCGAGAAGCTGGCCGCAGGTGTCCGCGAGGTCGCCCTGGCGGCCGGTGTTGAGGACCACGTCCTGGTCCGCGGCCGGGCGAGCAACCTCGTCTTCGCGACGCTCGACGAGAACTTCGCGCCGTCGCAGCCGTACCGGACGCTCTTCCTCCGCGAGCTGCTGCTCGGTGGCGTGATCGGCCCGTCGTTCGTGGTGAGCAGTGCGCTCACCGATGCGGACATCGAGCGCACCGTCGAGGTGGTGGCGCAAGCCTGCACCGTCTACCGCAAGGCGCTCGAGGCACAGGACGTCTCGGCCTTCCTGCCCGGTCGCCCGGTGCAGCCCGTCTTCCGCAAGTACGCATAGATAGGAGCAGTGTGAGTTCGAAGGTGTCAGTGGCGCACCGCTGGGCTGTGGTCAGTCTGGTGGTGTTCCTGGCCTTGGCTGTTTTCGTCACAGTCGAACCGACCGACAGCTTCGACCGGGCCGCACGGGAGGTGTTCCGCCCCGACGATGTCTGGGGACCGTGGCAACTGGTCTTCGGCAACGTGGTCGACGGAGCAGGTCCACCGGTAGCGCTCGCCGCCCTCGCGCTGGCTGGGCTGATCGCCGCCTACCGCCGCCGCCACCTCGCACCGCTGCTGTACGTCGCCGGGCTCGCGGCGGTGGCGATCGTCGTCACCCAGGTGAGCAAGGCGGTCCTCCAGCGCCCCGATCCGCACCAGGACGTGGGCTTCTTCAGTGGTTCCTACCCGTCCGGGCACATGGTGGTTCTGCTGTGCTGCCTGGGCGGAATCTTGTTCGTCTGGCGTCGCCGCCCGCCGTTGTGGGCCTGGTGGCTCGTGCTCGTGTGCGCGGTGACCATGGGCTTCTCGCTCTTGCTGCTGTCGATGCACTGGTTCACCGATGTCGTCGGTGGGTTCCTGCTGGCAGTCCCTGTTCTCGCGCTCGCCTCGTCGCAGCGCTTCCTCGACCCCGTGCACCGGGCCGCAGCCCGCGACTCAGTTGGGAGCCCGACATGACCGTTCACCCCAGACTCAGCATCGGCCTACCGGTCTACAACGGCGAGGAGTATCTCGCGCAGTCGCTGGACGCGGTGCTCGGCCAGACGTACACGGACTTCGAGCTGATCCTGTCCAGCAACGCGTCCACCGACGGCACGGACGACATCTGCCGCGAGTACGCCGCTCGCGACGAGCGGATCACGTTCTACCGGCAGGACCACAATGTCGGCGCCGCACCGCACCACGACTTCGTCTTCCAGAAGAGTCACGGCGAGCTGTTCAAGTGGGCGTCCGGCGACGACCTGTGGGGCCGGGAACTGGTTGCCAAGTGCATCGAGCTGCTGGACGCCAACCCGGACGCCGTACTGACGCACACCTACACCGCTGCGATCGACGGCGAGGACAACGTCATCCAGGCACTGGAGTACCCGCTGCACACCGATGCGCCCGAGGCCCCGGAGCGACTGCGGAGCCAGTTGCGGGACGCGGACCTGCCCGGTGCGATCCAGGCGGACGACTTCTACGGTGTGATCCGGTCCGACGTCCTGCGCAAGGTGAAGCCGCACGGCAGCTTCTACCACGCGGACCAGGTGTTCATGGCCGAGCTGGTACTGCACGGCCGCTTCCTTCAGGTGCCGGAGTGGCTGTACTTCCGGCGGCACCACGACGGCCGGGCGCTGCAGGCGAACCCGACCATCAGCAGCTGGTCGCGCAACCTGGACCCGAAGCGTTCGAACAAGCTCGTGCACCCGCCGATCCGGCTGGTCGCCGAATACATCCTCGGCTACTACGCCGCCGTACGGCGTGCTCCGCTGAGCCCGGCCGACAAGCGCGCGTGCAACCGCCACATCCGGGACTGGCTGACCAGTCGGGTGACTCGTCGGCTCCCGGGCGCCGAGCGGCCGGAGCCGATCCAGCACTTCGGCGCGATCGACGCGCTGTCGGTCCAGGCCGTCGTCGCCGGCTCCGAGGGGCGCTGACGTGCGCATTGGACTGTTCGGCCGGCTGGGCTCGGGGAACATCGGCAACGACGCGACCCTCGAGGCAGTCCTGGCCTATCTGAAGGCAGAGCGACCGGACGCCGACCTCGACAGCCTGTGCTCGGGACCGCAGCGCGTCACCGAACGGTACGGCGTACCGGCGGCACAGCTGGGCTGGTTGGACGGCGTAGGCCCGGTCCGCGGACCTAAGCCGGTCCGCCTGGCGATGACGCTCGGACGGATCGTGGCTGGTTCGCTGATCGACACCTGGCGCATCACCTCCTGGGTACGGCGTCATGACGTCGTCATCGTGCCCGGGATGGGTGTGCTGGAGTCGACGCTGCCGCAGCGGCCGTGGGAGCTGCCGTGGACGCAGTTCGTGATGTCGTTGGCCGGCAAGCTGTTCCGCGTCAAGGTCGCGTTCGTCAGTGTCGGGGCGAACGTGGTCAGCGAGCGCGTGACCGGCTGGCTGCTGGCTCGCTCCGCGGAGCTGGCGTACTACCGGTCGTTCCGCGACGAGCAGTCGCTGGGTGCGGCCCAGAAGATGCGGATGGCCGGGCCGTCCGATCATGTCTACCCGGACCTCGTCTTCGCGCTGCCGTCGCCGCCGATGACGCAAGGCGACGCGGTCGGCGTGGGCGTGATGGCGTATTCGGGAGGCACCGAGGACCGGGCCGATGCCGAGCGCATCCAGGAGCAGTACACGGCGACGATGACTCAGTTCGTCGAGCGTCTGCTGGCGTCGGGCCGCAGTGTGCGACTGCTGATCGGTGACGAGGCCGACGAGGCCGTCGCACTGGACGTGTTGTCGAGGGTCGGGTCGACCCGGGTGGTGTACGAATCGTTCACCTCCGCCGACGAGCTGATGAGCCAGCTCGGCACGGTCGACTCCGTGGTCGGGACCCGCTTCCACACCGTGCTGTTCGGCCTGAAGCTCGGCAAACCCACGATCGCGATCGGCTACGGCCGCAAGCACCTGGCGCTGATGGAGCAGTTGGGTGTCGAGCAGTGGTTCCAGGAGATCCGCGATCTCGACGCCGATCAGCTGTACACCCAGTTCGTGGCGTTGCAGGGTGAACGGGAGCAGGTGGTCCGCACCATCGAAGAACGGCGGCAGCTGGTTCGTGCGCGGCTGGACGAGCAGTTCGCCGAGCTGAGCGCCGTACTGTTCGGGGAGTCGTCATGAGCATCCGGCGGCAGGTCGCGGGCCGGCTGAGCTGGGGGATCGCCGACCAGGCGGTGTCGAGTCTGGGCAACTTCCTGCTCGGTGTGTTCGTAGCCCGGCTGATGGGTGCCGCGAGTCTGGGCGCGCTCGGCCTTGCGTTCGTTGCGTATGCGATCGCCCTGAACTGTTCACGCGCGCTGTCGACCGATGCGGTGATGGTGCGATTCAGTGCGACCGGCAAGGAGAACTGGCGCGACGCGGTGTCCGCCGCGAGCGGTGTGGCGTTGATGGTCGGTGCGGTCAGTGGTGTGGTCTGCATAGCGCTCGGAGTGGTGCTGAAGCAGTTGACGCCGGGCTCCGAGGCCGGGGCAGCCTTCATTGCCCTCGGCATCGTCCTCCCAGGGCTGATGTTCCAGGACAGTTGGCGGTCGGCGTTCTTCGCCGCGGGCCAGGGCGCCAAGACCTTCGCGAACGACACCGTCTGGACCGTACTGATGGTCGGCGTCCTCGCCGCCGGGTACGTCGCCGATTTCAAGGGCATCACCTTCGCCCTGCTCGCCTTCGGCGGTACGGCGTGGATCGCGGGACTATTCGGTATCTGGCAGTCGCGGATCCTGCCGCGGCCGGCGCTCGCGATCAGCTGGCTGCGCAAGCACCGCGACCTGGGACTGCGGTTCCTGGTGGAGAACGTCGTACTGGGTGCTGGTGGTCAGATCCGCTCGCTGGTCGTCGCCACGACCGGTGGGCTGGCGGCCGCCGGTGCGATACGGGGTGCGGAGATGGTGATCGGCCCGGTTGCTGCGCTCCTGATGGGCGTCGGTCAGGTCGCGGTACCGGAGGCAGCGCGAGCGCTGACGCGCGGCCGGCAAGCATTGCTCCGACTTGGTGCCGCACTGAGCGGTGGCCTGGCGGTTGTCGCGCTGGGCTGGGGACTCGCTGTGCTGGTCACCTTCCCGCTTGGGATCGGGCAGCTGGTGCTGGGTGACGTCTGGACCCAAGCACACCCGCTGGTCCTCGGCATTGTGGTGAGCTGTGCGGCGGGCTGCACCCACGTGGGTCCGTCGGCCGCGCTGCGCGCGCTGGGTCGCGCGGACCTGACCATGCAGTGCCAGATCGTCGTGACCACGCTCTTCGTCGGACTGGCCGCGGCCGGTGCGGTGTTCTGGGACGCGCAAGGCGCAGTGTGGGGGACAGCGGTCGCCTCGATCATCGGCGGCGGCATCTGGTGGAGCCGGTTGCAGAAGGCACAGCACGAGCACTTCGCGGCGGCAGACCTGGCCGGGGCACCCGCATGAGCGAGGTGGTCATCGCGACCCTGATGAGGCTGGAAGGTCCGTCCGGCCTGCAGAGCCATGTCCGGACCTTCGACACCTACCTTCGCGAACAGTCCGAACCGGTGAGCGTGGTGAGCCCGTTCTCGGCGCGGTCGCCGTTTGTGCTGCCGATCTTCGCCGCCCGGATCGTCGTCCGGCGGCTGAGCAGGCCCGCTGGGATCCGCTGGCACGAGTACTGGCACGCGCGGTACCTCGCCGCCGCGCTGCGCAAGCACCTCGCGAGTCGGCCGGACGCGGTGATCTACGCGCAGTGCCCGATCAGCGCCGGGGTCGCGCTCCGGGTGCGCACTACTCAACCGGTCGTGATGGTTGCGCACTTGAACATCTCCCAGGCCGACGAGTGGGCGGACAAGGGCGAGATCCCGCGGGACGGCGCGCTGTTCCGGTCGATCCGCGATCACGAGGCCGACGTACTGGGCCGGCTGGACGGGATCGTCTACGTCTCCGGTTTCAACAAGTCCCAGCTGGAAGCCCGGATTCCGGCATTGCACGAGGTGCCGAGCGCCGTCGTACCGAATCCGGTCCCGGACAGCCCGCGAACGGAGGTCTCCGTTGCGGCGGACCTGGTCACCGTCGGCGGGCTCGAGCCGCGGAAGAACCACAGTCACCTGCTCCGGATCCTCGGCGCGGCGGCCGATCGAGGTCATCGCTACACGCTGTCGATCGTGGGCGACGGCCCCGAGCGCGGCGCGCTGCAGAAGCTGGCCGCCGACCTCGGGATCACCGACCAGGTCCGCTTCCTCGGCTACCAGTCCGACCCCCGCCCGATCCTGCGGCAGCACCGCGTCTACTGCCACACCGCCACAATGGAGAGCTTCGGCATCGTCCTGGTCGAAGCGATGGCCGAGAGCCTCCCCGTCCTCACCGCTCCCGTCGGCGGCATCCCGGACGTCGTACAGCCGGGAGTCGAAGGCCTCTTCTGGCCCCTCGACGACGCCGAAGCGGCCGCCGACGTCCTGATCGGCCTGATGGAAGACCCCGCCACCCGCTCCCGGTACGCCGCTGCAGCCCGGCTCCGCTTCGAGCAAGCCTTCGCCGCGAACGTCGTCGGCCGCCAGCTGAACACCTTCCTCCAGCAAACACTCCACCCCCTCCACCGCCCAGTGCCGTAAACCGCTCCCGCGCAGCGACACTGCCCCGCCGAAGGTCAGCGCGCCCCCGGCCGGACCCGTCCCCAAACCGGTTATGGGAGGAACTCGGGCACCCACCGGTACCACCGTGCACTCGCCCACTGGCTTCACCGTGCTGTCGCCGGTTGAGTGGGGCGAGTGTGACGCTGGATTTCGATTTCCGGCCGCACGGTCCGTTCAGTCGATGAAAGGGGCTTCGGTGGGCGCGTTGAGTGGGTTCAGTGGGCGGCGCACGTTCATCATCTCGATCTGCGGAGTCGTACTGCCAACTAGCGGCAGTAATCCTCCGCAGTAGGGCATACCGCGCGGCCGAGGCCTCGCGCGGGGTCGTCACCCGGTAGGGTATGCAAGTTCTCTGCAACGGTTCCGCGTCGATGGTCGCTGTACACTGCGGCGCGTAGTAGCCTGCCGTGACTCGCCGTCAACATGCAGGTGAATTTTGTGACCCCAGGAAACGTGGATTCCACCGTCACTTAGTGCGGTGATCACCGTTTGACAGGTATGACGCGCAGACACGAGGAAGCGGAGTGAGCGGAGCTGAGGCGCCGGACGCGGTCGATGGCCGTCGTCCCCTCTGGGTGGTTCCGCACGAGGTCCCCGCGATCGTTCCCCGGCCGTCTCGCTCGACCGAGCCCCGCTGGGTCGGGGTCTACCGCTGGGCCGCCGTCGGTGGCGATCTGCTGGCCGCGATGCTCGGCGTCTTCGTGGCGCTGCTGGCCCGGTTCGGTTCGGGTGTCGGCAGCAGCTATCTGATCGTCAGCAGTCTGCTGCCGCTGGCCTGGGTGGCCGCGGTCGCGCTCTCCAAGGGCTACGACCCCCGGTACTTCGGCACCGGGCCGGACGAGTTCCGGTCGCTGCTGCGATCCGGGGTCGGCCTTACCGCGGCCGTCGCGATGGCGTCGTACGTGACGAAGACCGAGATCGCGCGCGGCTTCGTCGTACTGGCGATTCCGGTGATGTGCGCGTCCGCGCTGTTCCTGCGGTACGCGCTGCGCAAGGACCTGCACCGGCACCGCGTGCGGGGCCGTTGTATGCATCGGGTTCTGGTGGTCGGGCACAGTGGCCCGGCCGCAACTTTGTGTGAGCACCTCGAGAGCCGCCCGACCGACGGCTTCCGGGTGGTGGCGACCTGCCGCCCGCGGGACGAGGACGCTCCGGACGGCCCGATGCAGCCCGACGAGCTGGACGAGGCGGACATCGTGGCCGCTGCCGACCGGCACGCCGTCGACGTGGTGGCGATCTCGACCGATCCGGAGCTGGTCGGGCACTCGCTCCGCCGGCTGTCCTGGGCGCTGGAGCAGCGTGGGATCGAGCTGATCGTCTCGCCGGGCATCATCGAGGTGGCCGGTCCGCGAATCTCGGTCCGCCCGGTCGCGGGCCTCTCGCTGCTGCACCTGGAGCGCCCGTCCGTCAGCGGTGGGCCGCACCTGCTCAAGGCTGTCTTCGACCGCGTCCTCGCGCTCGGCATGATCGTCCTGTTCTCGCCGCTGCTGATCGGCCTGGCACTGGCTGTGCGGCTGTCCAGCCCGGGACCGGTGCTGTTCCGGCAGCAGCGGGTCGGCCGGGCCGGCGCCGAGTTCACCATGCTCAAGTTCCGCAGCATGTACGCCGATGCCGAGCAGCGGCTCGGTGACCTCTACGCGCTGAGCGATGGCAACGGCGTGATCTTCAAGATGCGCGACGACCCGCGGATGACCCCGCTGGGCCGCTGGATCCGGCGGTTCTCGCTGGACGAGCTGCCGCAGCTGTTCAACGTTCTCCGCGGCGAGATGTCGATGGTCGGCCCGCGCCCGCCGCTGTCCGAGGAGGTCGCGCTGTACGCCGCCGACGACTCCCGCCGGATGCTGGTCAAGCCGGGCATCACCGGCCTGTGGCAGGTCAGCGGCCGCAGCGACCTGTCCTGGGACGAGTCGGTCCGGCTCGACCTGCGGTACGTCGACAACTGGTCGATGACCCTTGATCTGCTGATTCTCTGGAAGACCGTGCGTGCGGTGATCTACGGCGCGGGAGCGTACTGATGGACCCTGAGGCAACCGTCTACGTGGCCGGCCATCGTGGCCTGGTCGGCTCCGCCATCTGGCGGCGGCTGGAGGCGGCCGGGCACACCCGGCTGATCGGTGCCTCGTCGTCCGAGCTCGACCTGCGGGATCGCGAGGCGACGTTCGCCTTCTTCGCCGAGCACAAGCCGGACGTGGTGATCGACGCCGCGGCCCGGGTCGGCGGCATCCTGGCCAACCGGGACCACCCGACCGAGTTCCTCAGCGACAACCTGCGCATCCAGGTGAACCTGATGGATGCGGCCCTCGACGTCCGGGTGCCGCGGTTGCTGTTCCTCGGCTCGTCCTGCATCTACCCGAAGTACGCCGAGCAGCCGATCCGCGAGTCGAGTCTGCTGACCGGCGAGCTCGAGCCGACCAACGACGCCTACGCGATCGCGAAGATCGCGGGGATCATGCAGGTCCAGGCAGTACGCCGGCAGTACGGATTGCACTGGATCTCGGCGATGCCGACCAACCTCTACGGGCCGAACGACAACTTCGACCTGACGTCGTCGCACGTGCTGCCGGCGTTGATCCGCCGGTTCCACGACGCCAAGGTGAGCGGGGCGCCGGAGGTCGTGCTGTGGGGGAGCGGCACGCCGCGCCGGGAGTTCCTGCACGTGGACGACCTGGCCGACGCATGCCTGCACCTGCTGACGGCGTACGACGAGCCGGAGCCGATCAACGTCGGTGTCGGCACTGATGTGACGATCCGCGAGCTGGCCGAGCTCGTGGCCCGCGTCGTCGGCTACGAAGGTGCCATTAGCAACGACTTGTCCAAGCCGGACGGGACGCCGCGCAAGCTGCTCGATGTGAGCCGGCTGCAGGCGTCGGGGTGGAAACCGACCATCGACCTCTCCGACGGAGTGGCCGCCACCTACGCCTGGTACCTGGAGCACGCTGCATGAAGAAAGCTTTCGTCACCGGGATCACGGGCCAGGACGGGTCCTACCTCGCTGAGCTTTTGCTTGCCAAGGGCTACGAGGTGCACGGCCTGATCCGGCGCGCGTCGACGTTCAACACCAAGCGCATCGATCACCTGTACGAGGACCCGCACCAGACCGGGAAGCGGCTGTTCCTGCACTACGGCGACCTGACCGACGGCTCGCGCCTCGTCACGTTGCTGGCGTCGATCCAGCCGGACGAGGTCTACCACCTGGCGGCGCAGTCGCACGTGCGGGTGTCGTTCGACGAGCCGGAGTACACCGGTGACACCACCGGGATGGGGACGACGCGGCTGCTCGAGGCGATCCGGATGATCGGTCTGGACTGCCGGTTCTACCAGGCGTCGTCGTCGGAGATGTTCGGTGCCACGCCACCGCCGCAGAACGAGTCGACCCCGTTCTACCCGCGGTCGCCGTACGGGGCGGCGAAGCTGTACGGCTACTGGATGACGCGGAACTACCGCGAGGCGTACGAGATGTTCGCGGTGAACGGGATCCTGTTCAACCACGAGTCTCCGCGGCGCGGTGAGACCTTCGTGACCCGCAAGATCACCCGGGCGGTGGCCGCGATCAAGCTCGGCAAGCAGGACCGGCTGTACCTGGGCAACCTGGACGCCTGCCGGGACTGGGGCTACGCCCCGGAGTACGTCGAGGGCATGTGGCGGATGCTGCAGCACGACACTCCGGCCGACTACGTGATCGCGACCGGTACGTCGTACTCGGTGCGAGACTTCGTGTCGCTGGCCTTCGACCACGTCGGGCTGGACTGGGAGAAGTACGTCGACCACGACTCCCGGTACGAGCGTCCGACCGAGGTCGACTCGCTGATCGGCGACGCGTCGAAGGCGAACACGGAGCTGGACTGGAAGGCCCAGACCCACGTGCCCGAACTGGTTCGCATCATGGTCGACGCGGATCTGGCCCTGCTGACCCCGGAGGACGACCGATGACCGATGTTGAGGCCCCTGCCACCGCAGCGGACCAGGTCGATGTGCTCGGCATCCATGTCAGCGTGACCAATCTCGACCACACGGTGGCGACGTTCGAGCGCTGGATCGCCGGCGGCGAGCGGCAGCTGGTCTGCGTCACCGACATGAACGCGCTGCTGCACGCGCGGGGGGACGAGCAGCTGACCGAGGTGTACAACACCGCGGGGCTCGTCGTACCGGACGGCATGCCGCTGGTCTGGGCGGGCAAGAAGGCCGGCTTCGAGCGGATGGACCGGGTGGCCGGGCCGGACCTGCTCGAGCGCGTAATGGCCGAGGCCGCCGAGCGCGGCTGGACGCAGTACTTCTACGGCGGCGCCGAGGGCGTTGCCGACGAGCTTCGGATGCGGTTCCAGGACAAGCACCCGGCGCTCAAGGTGCTCGGTGTCGAGTGCCCGCCGTACCGGGCGCTGACCGAGGCCGAGGACGCCGCGACGGTGGAGCGGATGAACTCGGCGCGGCCGGACATCATCTGGGTCGGTCTCGGGGCTCCGAAGCAGGAGCGCTGGATGGCTGCGCACCGCGACCGGCTGAACGCGCCGATCCTGATCGGCGTCGGCGCGGCGTTCGACTTCCACACCGGCCGGCTCGACCGTGCACCGCTGTGGATGCAGCGCGCCGGACTGGAGTGGAGCTATCGGCTCTACAAGGAGCCGCGGCGGCTGTGGAAGCGCTACCTGATCGGAATCCCGCGTTTCGGGTTCGGCGTGCTGCGTCGCCCGCCGCGCGCCTTGTAACGTGCTGGAGTGAGATTCCGGCCGCCCAAGTTACGTCGACTGGCCGGACCGGCTGGTCGCGCGGGCTGGGGTTTGGCAGACCAGGCACTGTCCAGCCTGAGCAATCTGGCTGTCGGAGTGGTCGTGGCGCGCTCCAGCTCGGTCGCCGACTTCGGTGTGTACGCGCTGGCCTTCGGTGGCTACACGATCGCCCTCAACGTCTCCCGCGCGGTCTCCACCGAGCCACTGGCTGTCCGGCACTCCACTGACGGCCGCACTCCGGCCTGGGAGCGCGCAGTGCGAGCCAGTACGGCGACCGCCCTGCTGGTCGGCTTTCTCGGGCTACTGGTGGGACTGGCGATCGCACTGTTCCCTGGCGTGCCATCGCGCGGGGTTCTGATCGCCTTCGCCGTCACACTGCCCGGCCTGCTGCTGCAGGACGCGTGGCGCTGGGCGTTCTTCGTGGTGGGCGACGGCTACAAGGCCTTCCTCAACGATCTGATCTGGCTGCTGGCCATGCTCGTGATCTTCGGTGGCCTGTATCTCACGGACACCGCATCGGCGTTCTCGCTCACCTTCGCCTGGGGGCTGGGTGCGGTGATCGCCGCCGTCGTCGGTCGCTTCCAGACCGGCCTGACGCCGCGCCGCCAGCTGATCCGCGAGTGGGTACGCCGGAACTGGGACCTGACCCCGAAGTACGTGGGGGAGATGCTGGCGATCTCGGGCACGATCCAGGTCTACATGCTGGGCATCACCGCCGCCGCCGGCCTGGCTGCCACCGCCGGTATCCGCGGCGCGCAAGTCCTGCTGGGCCCGGTGAACGTGCTCAACCAAGGCATCCGGATGATCTCCGTCCCCGAGGCCGGCCGTGCGTTGCGGCACTCCTACCGCCGCCTGTGGCTGGTCGGCCTGGCGATCTCGCTCGGCGTCGGCGCGGGTGCACTCGCCTGGGGAGCGGTCTTCTTGCTGCTCCCGCCGGTCGTCGGGCGCGAGTTGCTGGGTCCAGGAGTCTGGACGCAGGCACACGCCGTACTGGTTCCGGTAATCCTGCTCCAGGCCTTCGGAGCGTCGAACGCGGGCGCCTTCGCGATCCTGCGGGCCCTGGCAGCCGCTAACCGCGGGTTGGGCGTCCGGCTGGTCTCATCCGTCGTTCTGGTGGTCTGTGGCGTCGGTGGCGCCTTCCTAGGCGGTGCCAGCGGCGCAGCCTGGGGTCTCGCCAGCGCCTCGTTCTGCACGCTGCTGCTGTGGTGGCACCAAGCCAACCGCGCCATCGCCTCGCACCGCCGCGCCAACGCCTGACCTACCTGCGGTCGACCAACCCCGCGAGCTCTGTCGGCACATCCCCACAACGAAGCTGCGACGCAACAGTAAGCGTGAACGAAGCAGCAGTCGTCCACAACCGAGCCCCCGGCCGATGCAAGCTGACCAGCAGAGCAATCGCGAGCGCGGCTCCGGCCAGTGCTGTTCCCGCCAGCTGCAGCGTCCTCCGAGGTGTCATACCCACAGCATCCCGAAGACCAGTCCCGTGCGGCATCGCCCATCGGAACTCACTTCGCGCGCCGCCGTACGACTGAGGTATGACGCGGTTGTGGCCGGACAGACCGAACCCCCGGCCTGGTTGCGGCCGGGGGTTCGGGTGGAGCGGTACTACTTGACCGTGATGGTGGCGTAGCCGCCGCGGACGGTGTTCTTGCCGTCCGTCACCTCGATCCGGTACATCTGCGAACCGAGCGGCGCAGCCGGGTCGGTCAGCGTGACGCTGGGCCGGCTCCAGAACGTCGAGTTCGCGGTGGTGGTCGCCACGATGGTGTTCGTCGAGCCGCGAAGCAGGCGGTAGGTGAGCGTGACGTCGTCGTTGTCCAGTGACGTCTGCACGGTCGCCTTGACCTGCTTGGTCACCGCGTTGGACAGCGTCGGCAGCACCGGGCCGAGCGGTGCGGCGCCGTTCCCGAGGTTCGTGAATCGGGTCAGGCCCTGCTGAGCCGCGCCGTTGACCTTGGTGAAGTCGCCGCCGACCCAGAGGTCGGTGCCCCCGGTGGCCGAGACCAGCGGGCCGACCTGGGTCGGCGCCGCGGCGTTGGTGTTCGGGAACCAGGGCCCGAGCTTGCCGTCGGCCGGGTTCTGCAGCAGCAGGTAGTGGTTGCCCGTGCCCTCGCCGAACGCCGGACCGGCCGTGGCCGCGCTGCAGTCGTGCGCGTGCGAGCCCTTGAAGAGCCAGCCGCTCACCATCGTGATCGCCTCGGTGGCGCCCAGGCAGGTGTTCTTCCAGACCAGGTTGCCAGTGGCAACGTCGGCCGCCCAGGTGCCGTCGAAGCAGCCGGGGCCGTCACCGGCATTGGCGAAGTACACCTTGGTGCCGACCGTCTCGATGTCCTTGACCCGGCTCTTGCAGGTCGAGGTCGGACCCGGTACGGCGGACGCCGCGCTGAACGGCAGGATCGCGCCGGTCGAGTTGTTCACACTCGCCACGGCCCACCGGCTGGTGGTGCCGATCTTGGTGAACGTGCCGCCCAGGTAGACCTTGGTGTTGTCGTCGGCCGCGTCGATCGCGTACACGTCGGAGTCGGCGTTCGGGTTCCACGGCAGCAGGCTGCCGTCGACCGTGCTGATCGCCGCGGCGCGGTTGCGGGCCAGGCCGTTGACCAGTCCGAACGAACCACCGAAGTACAGGCTGTTGCCGCCGATCGCGAGCGCCTTGACCCGGTAGGAGACGCTGGGCTTGATGTTCGCGATCAGGGCGCCGGTGGTGGTGTCGAAGGCGGCCAGCCGGTTCCGGGTGACGCCGTCGACCTTGGTGAAGTCACCGCCGACATAGATCTTCGAGCCGTCCGGTGAGGCGACGATCGCCCAGACGATGCCGTTCAGCACGTGGTTGAACGACGTGTCGAGCGCACCGGTGGTCTGGTTGAACGCGGCCAGGTACGTCCGGCTGGTCTGGCTGGCGCCCGGTGCGGCGCCCGGCGGACGCACGTTCAGGAACCGGCCGCCGACGAAGGCCTTGCCCTTGGCAACGGCCAGGCCGAGCACACTCGCGTCGGTCTGCCAGGCGGAACCGGCCACCGCGGTGAGCGGACCGCCGGTGGTGACTGCTGTCTGAGCCGGCTGCAGGGCGACCAGGAGCCCGGCAACGCCGAGACCTGCCGCGCTGAGCGCAGCAATAAGTTTCCTCACTATGTATGAACCCCCCTCGGGTTCAACTGTAGAACGGACCGGCGGGCGGCCGGTGGGCGAAGTTCGAAGGGGCCGCCCTGTCAGGCAGCCCCCATGGTTCTACTGGACCTTGACGGTCGCTGTCGAGCTCTTGACGGTATTTCGGTCGTCGGTGACCTCGATCCGGTACCCGACCGTCTGGCCGGACTTCACTCCGGTGTCGGTCACCGTGTAGGACTTCCGCTTCTCCCAGTAGTAGGAGTTGTACTTGTAGGAGCCGATCCGGGTGCTCCCGCGGAAGACGTTGTAGGTCAGCGTGATGTTGTCGATGTCGTACACGTCGGTGAACCGGATCGTCACCTTGGCCTTGCCGGCGGTCAGCGCCGGCGCCTTCGGGACGGCGGGGAACGCGCCACCCGGTGCGCTGCTGAACCGGGTGAGACCCTGCTGTCCCTTGCCCGCGACGTGCAGGAAGTCGCCACCGGCCCACAGACCGGTGCTGTCACCGGCGAAGGCCAGCGGACCGACCTGCGTGCTGCTGTTCGGGTCGGCGTCGGTGTTCGGGAACCAGGGGCCGATCTTGCCGTTGACCACGCTCTGGGTCAGCAGGTAGTGCGTGCCGGTGCCGTCGCCGAACGATCCGTCCTGGCTGCAGTCGTGGGCGTGCGAGCCCTTGTAGAGCCAGCCGTCGATCGCCTTCAGGGCCTCGTTCGCGCCCAGGCAGTGGCTCTGCCAGAGCAGCTTCCCGGTGGTGGCGTCAGCCGCGATGATGCCGTCGTAACAGCCGGCGCCGTCACCGCCGTTGCCGATGAAGACGCGGTTGCCCAGGGTGTCGATGACCTTGACCCGGCTGGTGCAGTTCCAGCTCGGCTTCGGGATGGCGTCGGCGGCCGGCATCGACAGCGCGGCGCCCGTCGTACTGTTCACCATCGCCAGCGAGTAGTGGTCGCGGCTGTTGATCTGCTCGAACGGGCCGCCGATGAACACCCGGGTGCCGTTGTCGGAGGTGGCCACGGCGTACACGTCGTCGTCGGCGTTCGGGTTCCACTTCAGCAGCGCGCCGGTACTCAGCGTGACCGCGCCGACGCGGTTGCGGACCTGGCCGTCGATCTTGGTGAAGGCGCCCCCGAGGAAGACGCTGTTGCCGTAGACGGCCAAGGACCGCACCCGGGCCGCGACGACGGGATCCCAGTTCGCGACGAGCGCGCCGGTGGCCGCGTTGAACAGCGCGATCTTGCTGCGCTTGACGCCGTTCACCGTGGTGAAGTCGCCGCCGATCACCACCCACTTGCCGTCCGGACTGGCCGCGATGCTGTAGACCGCTCCGTTCAGCTTGGGGGCGAAGGTGGTCGGCGCGCCGGTGGTCTTGTTGAAGGCCGCGACGTAGGTGCGGACCGACTCGCGCTGGCCCTTCGCCGCGCCCGGCGGCCGGATCCTGGTGAAGAGGCCGCCGGCGTAGACCGTGTTGCCGGCGATCGCCAGCGCGTTCACGCTGCTGTTGGTCTGCCAGGCCAGTTGCCGTACCGCGGAGACCGCGGAGCCGAAGCCCTTCGAGGCGGCCTCGACCGGTGCATCGGACGGGATCAGCGCCGCGGCGACGACGGCCGCCACAGTGACGAGGGCCAGAACTAGCTTCTTCATCAAGTTCCTTCGACAGGGCGGGGGACTGAGGCCACGGCACGTGCCGCACAACGCACCAGCTGCGGACACTAGCGCCGTGGGCGGCCGGCTGGGAACCGACCCCCCACCACGTTATGACTTTGTGCTACAACTCCCCGACAGAATGCTTACCGCGCATCGTAGTGGTTCTGCACCTGCAGCGAGCTCAGGGCGTACGGGTAGACGGCCGCTTCGTCGATGCCGAGACCGGTCTGGGTGGCCCCGCCGCCCGTCCACGAGCTCGTGTTGTCGTACCCGATCCGCCACCAGCCGTAGTACAGCGACGCCGTACCGACGCTGGTGCTGCCGACGAGCGCCCCGTCGACGTACAGCTTGAGGATGCCGTTGTCGGAGGTGCCGACGACGTGGTGCCACTGGTTGTCGTTCTTGCCCGAGGCACTGGTCACGATCCGCTGGGAGCCGTCGTTGACGCCGAACGTGATCGCGCCGTTCGACCGCATGTAGAGCATCCGGTCGCCGCCGCCCGCGCTGTTACCGGTCTTCGAGTTGCCGAAGCCGAGAATGCGGCCGCCACGGAGAGACGTCTGCTTGACCCATGCCTCGACCGAGAACTGCTGCGGCATGCTGTACGCCTTCTCGCCGACCATCCGGCCGGTGCTCGAGCTGGTGGTGGCAGCGGTGTTCCCGGCCATCGCACCGCTCGCGCCCAGCGTCATACCGGTGAAGGTGCCGTTGTTGCTCTGACCGGACGAGTCGACCGAGGTCGTCGTACCGGAGGGCTCACCGAGCCGCCAGTACGCCTGCGGGCCGTCGGAACCGATGATCTGGTCGTACGCCGTCGACTCCGCACTGGCCACGGTCACCGGGTCGGAGTAGTTGCCGCGCAGCGTCGTCGCGCCGTCGGTCACCTCGACCCGGTAGTTCGTCGACTCACCGGGGGTGACGTTGGTGTCGGTGTAGTGCAGCCACGGGCGGTCCCACGGCGTCGACTTGGCGGTCCAGGTCGCGATGGTGGTGTTGCTGAAGCCCTTGAGCAGGCGGTAGGTCAGCGTGCTGTCGTCGTTGTCGACCACCGTCGGGAAGTGGATCTGCACGACACCGGGCTTGACGCTGTACGGCGTCAGCTTGGCCGGCTTCGCGGGAGCAGCCCCCGGGACCGCGTTGGTGAAGCGGGTCAGGCCCTGCTGGCCGACGCCGTTGGTCGTGGTGAAGTCGCCGCCGACCCACAGGTCGCTGCCGCCGGTCGCGAACGCCAGCGGGCCGACCTCGGTGGGCGGACCGGCGTTGGTGTTCGGGAACCACGGGCCGAGCGTGCCGTCGGTGAGCTTCTCGCTGAGCAGGAAGCGGTAGCCGAAGCCCTGCGGGAAGCCGCCGGCGCCCTGGTTCGCGCAGTCGTGAGCGTGTGAGCCCTTGTAGAGCCAGCCGTTCACGACCTTGACCGCTTCGGTCGCGCCGAGGCACTGGTTTTTCCACTTGAGCGTGTTGGTCGCGATGTCGACCGCCCAGGTGCCGTCGAAACAGCCGCCGCCGTCACCGCCGTTGCCGAAGTAGACCGTGTCGCCGCTGGCGTCGATCGACTTGACACGCGTGGTGCAGGAACCGTTCGGCGGCGGTACGGCGGACGCCCCGGGGAAGGGGAGGACCGCGCCGGTCGTCGGGTCGAGGCTGGTCACGGTGTTCTGGCTGGTGCCGTTGACCTGACTGAACTGGCCACCGGCGTACACCTTCGAGCCGTCGTCGGTGGCGTCCACGGCGTACACGTCACCGTTGACCGCGGGCGCGAACGGCAGCAGCGTGCCGGTGTCGGCGGTCACCGCGGCGAGGCGCGGCCGGTCCTGGCCGTTGACGAGGCCGAACGAACCGCCGAAGTACACGGTGTTGCCGGAGACCGCAATCGTCTTGACCCGGTAGGAGACGCTCGGCTTCCAGGTCGCGACCAGCGCGCCGGTGGCGGTGTCGAACGCCGCGATCCGGTTCCGGGTGACGCCGTTCACCGTGGTGAAGTCGCCGCCGACGAAGATCCGCGAACCGTCCGCGGTCGCGGCCACGGCGTACACCTGGTCGTTGAGAACCGGCGCGAACGAGCTGTCCAGCGCGCCGGTGCCCTGGTCGAACGCGGCCAGATAGGCCTGCGCGACCTCACCGGTCCCGAGGGCCGCACCCGGCGGCCGGACGCTGGTGAAGCGGCCGCCGGCCCATGCCTTGCCGGCCGCGACGGTCAGGCCCTGCACACTGGCGTTGGTCTGCCAGACCGGGCTGTCGGTGGCCGACAGCGAGGCCTCGATGCTCTGCGCCGACGGTGCGTACACCAGCGACCCTGCGATCAGCGCCCCGGCAGCTGCCACGGACGCAACGAACCATCTCTTCATGCTGCGATGTCCCCCCTTGGACATTGACGGTCTCCCACTCGCCCCCGCGACCTAGAGAAGAGAGTAGGGCACCGGACGGACCGACTCGCCACACCTAGCCGTCGTGGCTATCCTGAGGCGCTGATCGACGGAATGGGGTAGGGATGGAACCGGGCACCGTGGTCTGGCGGGAAACCGCTCAGTCACTGCTACGGCAGAAGTGGCTGATCATGGCCTGCATCGTGCTCGGTCTGATCGGGGCGTCGGTCTTCGCGCTGTCCCAGACCCAGCGCTGGACGGCCTCCAGCCAGCTCGTCATCGGCCCGGCGGTCCCGCCGGCGCTGGTCGGGAAGCTGCCGAGCAGTACCGACAAGACCGGCCCGCTCGGGATGGACCTGCCGGCCGAAACCCAGGCGCGCGTGATGGCCAGCCCGCGGTTGCTGCGCTCGGTCGCCGAGTCGCTGGGCCTGCCGACCTCCGACGAGACGATCCAGGACCTCGCCGCCGTGACCCGGGTGAAGGCGGTCACCGACAACGCCTACCTGGTGACGACCGACGGCCCGACCGCGGCTCAGGCTGTCCAGCGCGCGAACGCGATCGCGACGACGTACCTGAAGCAGCGCAACGACGCGGCCAAGGCGCTGCTCACCACGCTGGCCAGCCAGGCGCAGGACCGGGCGAAGACGGCGACGGTTCAGTCGCGGTCGCTGGTCAGCCAGATCGACGAAGCGGTTCAGCGCGGCGACACCCAGACCGCGAGCCAGCTGCGTGATCAGCGCGTCGGCCTCGCCACGGAAGCGCGGCAGGCCGCCGATGACGCAGCCGCCATGCGGAAGGCCCTCACCGGGGTCGGCGCGGGGAGCGAGCTGGTCACCCCGGCCACGACCGACACGGCCTCGTCGTCGCCGATGGTCGCACGCGACATTCTGGTCGGCGGCATCCTCGGCCTGGTGCTCGGCTTCGGACTGGCGTTGCTGCGCTCGCACCTGACGCCGTACATCTTGACTCGCGACCAGGCGGCCCGGGCCTCGAGCTCGCCGGTGATCGCGGCCTCCGAGGGCAACCGGCGGCGGATCTGGCACCGGTCGGCGCCCGAGCTCCCGCAGTACGAGATCACGGCGCTGGGAGCCGAAGCGAGCGGCGCGCTGGCTCGTCGTGAGCTGAACCCGCGCAGCTTCACCGGCGGGGGAGCCGGCGCGTTGCTGGTTGTCTCCGCGTCCACCAGCCCGAACGCAGCCGGGATCGCGCTCGCGATGGCCGAGGCGAACGCTCGCGACGGCCGCGAGACGCTCCTGGTCCTCGCCGACGTCGAAGGTACGCCGGTGCTCCCGCACGTGACCGGCCATGAGGGTCTGACCGACCTCGTCGTCGAGCCGGCCGCGACCCGCGCGGTCCGCGCTCGCAAGCTCTTCCGCCCCGGCACGGTCGCGGACCTCTATGTCCTGCCGCCCGGCATGAACAAGGAGGAGACCGCCTCCGCTGTGGGCCCGTCGCTCGTGCCCGGCATCATCGCTGATCTGCCGCCGGGCTACTCGGTCGTCATCCACGGCCCCGCCGCCGTCGGCCGGCATGGCATCTCGCCGCTCGCCGCCGCCGTCGAGGCCTCCGTGCTCGTGGTCCAGATCGGCCACGACAAGGAGATGGACGTCGCTCGCCTGACCGCGGCCCTGCACTACGCCGGGGCACCGGTGCTCGGTGTCGTCCTGATCGGCGCCTCCGACCACGACGAGACGCTCGGCATCCCGCTCAACTACACGCCGACCGAATCTCCCACCCCCCACATCCGCTGACCGCGCCATGCAATCAGGCGCAGAGCTGTTCCGGAGGGGTGCGGAGTATCGGGTAGGCCACGGCTGGGCCCCACGGCGGGACCGGCTGGCCCAGGCGGTCCCGGGGACCGTCGAGGCGCCGCTGGAGCGGCCGGCGTGGTTCTGGCTGATGCTGTGGTGCCTGTTCGTGCTCGGGGTGCAGCCGTGGTCGGCGCGGGTCGCCGCGCCGCAGGGGACGACCGGCTCGACCAACAGCGTGATGAAGGGCCTGCTGCTGGGTGCGATCTTCCTGATCGCTCTGGCCGCCACCAAGCCCGGCTTCCGGACCCGCGTCAATCCGACCGGGACCCTCTACGTCCTGTACGTCCTGTTCGCCACCGCGACGGCGTTCCTGCTGGCCGAACCGCTCGGGCCGCTGACCCGGCTGGCGCGCTTCCTGATCGGCCTGGTGCTGGTCTTCCTGCTCTGGCGGCCATTGGTTCAGGTGCCGGAGCGGTTGGTGCGTGCTCACCTCTGGGCGCACCTGCTGCTGGCGATCACCGTGGTCGCCAGCCTGGCCTACGCGCCGAGCCAGGCGTGGCGGCCCTTGAGTGCCTTCGGTACCGGCTATCGGCTGCAGGGCGTCATCATTCCGATGCTGCCGCCACGGGTCGGTGAGGTCGGCGCTGTTCTGCTCGGGTTGGCCTTGATCGGGTTCGTCTGCCGGAAGCTGTCGCTGATCCCGGCGGTCGCGCTGGTCGGTCTCGGCGGGATCCTGGTCGCCGCCAGCCGCACCCGTACGTCGGCCGCCGCGATCGCCTTCGGGTTGGTCCTCGCGCTGCTGCTCACGCGGAAGACGTGGTTCGGCCGGATCGCGACGCTCGGTGTACCGGCCTTGCTCGGCTTGGCGTTCCTCACGATCGGATCGCTGCACAACTGGCTGCTGCGCGGCCAGGGGACTCGGCAGATCAGTTCGCTGAGCGGGCGCACGACGAGTTGGCAGGCCGTGCTCGACGAGAAGGTCTCGATCCAGACCGCGATCATCGGTCACGGCCTCGGGAACAAGCGGGTGCTGCTGCGTCGCGGCGAAGGCGATATCGACGTGATGGCGATCGACAACAGCTGGCTCGGTCTCTATTGGGAGACCGGTCTGCTCGCGGTCATCATCGTCGCGCTGGCGGTCATCCTGGGGTGGATCGCCGTACTGCGGGCACCGACGCCGTACATCCGAGCGTGCGGTGCGTTGCTGATGGGCTATGTGAGTGCCGCCTCGCTGAACGAGAGCGGCCTGTCGGACTTGTCGTCGATGACCGTGCACCTGCTGGTCGCTGCCGCCATCTGTGACGCCGACCGGATCCGACATCGCGCCAGGCAGTTGGCCGTCAGCCGGTAGCGTCTTCAGCCGGTGTCGCTGTCAGCCGGCGACGGAATCTTGGTCGAAGCCGGCTTGCTGCCATTGCGGCCAGGTCAGCGACTTGCCTCGGTAGGCGAAGCGGGTACTGCCCGGGAGGCGGTAGCTGTTCCGGCGGAACGTGACGGCGCCGGACGTGGTGGGGGAGCCCTTGTTCTCGACAACTCCGGTGCTGGACGCGGCGTCGCTCAGGACGATCGTGTTGCCCTCGACGACGACGTTGCTGAGCACGTAGCGGCCGCGCGGGCCCTCGCCGCGGGTGCGGGACTGGATCGAAATCCCGTTCCGGTTGTCCTTCACCAGGTTGCCGCGCACCTGAACGTCGGCGGAGGTGTTCACGTTGATCCCACCGCCGTCCCACAGACTCCCGCCGGAGCCGCGGCCGGTGCCGAACCCGTTGCCCTCGACAACGTTCTGCTCGATCACCCCGGCGTAGCTGATCTCGTACCGGATCCCGTCCGCTGCGTTGTCGCGGATCCGGTTCGCGCTGATCCGGCGGTCGTACTCAGCGATGTCGCTCCACAGACCGACCCCGCGGTTGGCGACGATGTCGTTCCCGGAGACCTCGCCGGACGACCGCGTCGACTTGATCCCGCCGGACTCCCAGTCGGCGATCCAGAAGCCGTCGGTGTTGTTGCGGGTGACCAGGTTCGCGGTGATCCGCGCGTCGGCCGACTTGTACTGCCCGATGCCGAGCTGACCGTTGTCGGCGACCGTGTTCCGGCTGACCTGCGCGCCGTCCGCCTCGATCAGCATCACGCCGACCGCGTGGTTCCAGCGCACCTCGTTGCTCGTGATCCGCCAGCCGCGTCCAGCCTCCAGCGCTCCGCCCTGCGGACGGGACGCGAAGTGCTCGATCGTCAGTCCGGTCACGGTGACCCGCTCGCCGCTGCTCGTGAACGCGGCAGTCGTCCGCGAGAGCTCGACCGCGCGCCCAGTCGGATCGTCGGCCAGGTAGACGGCGTTGGCCGCATAGTCACCGAAGAACGTCCCCGGCTTCAGCTCCGCCAGACTCATCACCCGGTCCAGGTGTTTGCCGTCGACGAACACCTGCTCGCCGCGCTGACAAGGATTGGTCCGGTTGTCTTCGCACTGCCCCTTCAGCGGGTACGTCGCCGGCAGCACGTCACGCACCACCCAGTGGGCGCTGTCACCGTCACCGTCCCGCGCCCAGCCGGTCAGTGCCCGCGAGCCCGTGAGCACCACGCCCGGTCCACCACCGAAGGTGTCCCCGTCCCGCGGCTCGATCGGCTCGGCGATCCGGTGCACCCCCTTCGCGAAGCAGTACGTCGTACCGGCCGGGTGCTCGCCGATCACCTGCTGCGGATCCGCGCCGACTGCGATCGCGACTCCGCTGCACGCCTTCGCCGTACTCGGTCCGGTCGGCCCGAGCGCAGCAGCGGCCGCCGCCGGCGGTCCCGTCGGCACGGTCACCGTCGTGGTCGCCTGCCCGGCCTTCCCGGGACCATCGTCGCCGCTCGTACAACCACCGAGCAGCAACGCGAACACCGCCGCTGACGCGACGCCGCCCACGACCCCAGGACGCCTCATCCCACGTTCCTTCCCAGCCCACCCAGCCGTGCAGATCTGGTGGAGACTACCCGTTGGCCAGGTAGGTGTCCCGAGCCAGGTTGTAGGCCAGGTCCTTCGCCACCTCGAACGCGTCCTCCTCGTCCAGCCGATGCTGCGCGACCAGGTCCGCCAGATAGCCCGCGTCGATCCGCCGCGCGAGGTCATGCCGTGCCGGAATCGACAGGTACGCGCGGGTGTCGTCGACGAAGCCTGAGGTGTTGTAGAAGCCGGCCGTCTCGGTCACCAGCTCACGGAACCGCCGCATCCCACCGGGACTGTCCAGGAACCACCACGGCGCCCCGAGCCGGACCGCCGGATACACGCCGGCCAGCGGCGCGAGCTCTCGCGAGTACGTCGTCTCGTCGACAGTGAAGAGCACGATCCGGAAACCCTCCGCATGCCCGAACCGCTTGAGCAACGGCCGCAGCGAGCGCGTGAACTCGGTCGACACCGGGATGTCGTGCCCCTGGTCAGGCCCGTACGTCGCGTGGATCGCCGGATCGTGGTCGCGCAGCACGCCCGGGTGCAACTGCATGACCAGCCCGTCCTCCGCCGACATCACCGCCGACTGGAACAGCATGTGCCCGGCGAACGCCGCCGCGTCCTCGGTCGACACCTGGCCCTTGAGGGCGTCGGCGTAGATCCGCTCGGCCTCCGCATCGGACAGCGGTGTCGTATCCGCACTGAAGTGGCCGTGATCGGTCGCGCGGGCTCCCGCCTGCACGAACACCT
Source organism: Kribbella sp. NPDC005582 (assembly GCF_040605415.1). Classification (NCBI taxonomy): domain Bacteria; kingdom Bacillati; phylum Actinomycetota; class Actinomycetes; order Propionibacteriales; family Kribbellaceae; genus Kribbella; species Kribbella sp. NPDC005582. Next base: position 56,373 of record NZ_JBEXCU010000004.1, on the reverse strand, counting down.
GCCGCCGCTTCCGGATCGCCTCCAGATAGCCGCCGTACGTCGAGGTGTCGACATCAGCGAGTTGGCCAAGCTGCTCGGCCAGATGGCCCCAGCCCGGCCGGTCCAGGTGGACAACGGCATCCGGCCGGAAGGTCGGGATCACCCGGCCGGGAAGCTCCGCCTCCACCTGCGCGTGCTGGGCGAGGTCGTCGGTCGCGGCGTCCGTCGTCGAGAGCAGCTCGATGTTGAACCGGTCGAGCAACGCGCGGGGGCGGAAGTCCGGCTCGGCGATCCGTGCGGAGATCTGGTCGTACAGCTCGTCGGCTGTCTCGGCTGATGGGTGCACAGTCAGTCCGAGCACCTCGGCGAACTCATGCTCCAGCCAATACCGGCTCGGCGTCCCACGGAACAAGTGCCAGTGCGCGCAGAACTCGCGCCAGACCTCACGCGGCTCGGCCGTCCGTGCGCCGTTGCGGCGGGGGAGACCCAACCGGTCCGGCGAGACGCCCTGGGAGACGAGCATCCGGGTGACGTAGTGGTCGGGGATCACCAGCAGCTCGGCGGGATTGCCGAACGGCGCGTCGGCCGCGAACAACCCGATGTCGACATGCCCGTGCAGGCAGAGCAGTGGCAGATCCTTCGTCGACGCGTGGATCCGGCGCGCGAGGTCACGTGACTCCCCGGCAGGCAGAGCGCGATCGGGATGGGGCTGCAGGACCTTGGGCATGAGGGCCTCCGGGGCGATCGGTTGCGACGAATGCTGAAAAGGATTGCAGTCCAAGGCTGCCGAGGCAAATCGGCGTTTGGTCGTGTGGATTTGACACTCGCCTGCAACGGATTGCAGACTGACTCGACCCCGAGCCGGAGGAGGTGGCGATGCCCGCAACGATCCGTGACGTGGCCCGCCTTGCCGGCGTGTCACCGTCCACCGTGTCCCGCGCGCTCTCGTTGCCCGACATGGTGAACGCCGGCACCCGTGCCCGCGTGGCCGTTGCCGTCGAGCGGCTCCGCTACCAGCCGAACCGGGCCGCCCGCGGCCTGATCACCGGCCGCACGGGGAACGTCGGCCTCGTCGTCCCGGATCTGGCCAACCCGTTCTTCGCCAGCGTGGTCAAAGGTGTCCAGGCCCGCGCTCGCCGTGACGATGTCGCGGTCTTCGTCGCCGACACCGACGAGGAGCCCGCGGTCGAGGCGGGCCTGTTCCGCGCGCTGGCCAAACAGGTCGACGGCCTGATCCTGTGCTCACCCCGCTCGGACGCCGAGGACCTCGTCGAGATCGCCGACGAGACGAACGTCGTGCTGATCAACCGGTGGGTCGACGGCATCGAGAGCATCATCTTCAACGACGACGACGCGACCCGGCAGGCGATCGCGCACCTGACCGCGCTCGGGCATCGCCGGATCGCGTGGGTGGGCGGCCCGGAGGCATCATGGTCGACCCGGCACCGCCTTCTCGGTCTGCGCGCTGCCGCGACAGCGCGAGAAGTCGAGCTGATCGAGGTCGGAAGCTTCGCGCCCACCTACGAGGGCGGTGTCGCCGCGGCCGACCAGGTGGCCGCGACCGAAGCCACCGCCGTGGTCGCCTACAACGACCTGATGGCCATCGGTCTGCTGACCCGCCTGCACGCCCGCGGTATCTCGGTGCCGGACGACCTCAGCGTGCTCGGTGTCGACGACATCGAGATGTCCCGGATGACGATTCCGGCGCTCACCACGGTCCGGATGCCGAAGCAGCGAGCCGGCAAGCTCGCCGTCGAGACGCTGCTGAGCCTGATCACCATGCCCGAGGCTGTGCCGCCGATCCGTCGGGAGCGCGCGCTCCTCGGCGAGCTGATCGTCCGCAGCTCGACCGGTCCCGCCCCGTCCACCACAGGTTGAAAGAGGTCGTCCCCGTGAACAGGTTGAGTCTCGCCCACCTGCCCGTCGCACCAGCCGTCGACCCGCGCTCCCTGTCGGTCGGTGTCGTCCACCTCGGCCTCGGCGCTTTCCACCGCGCCCACCAAGCCGTCGTCACCGAGCGCGCGGCGGCCCTGACCGGAGACACCCGCTGGGGTATCAGTGGCGTCAGCCAGCGCTCAGCCACCGTCCGCGAGCAGTTGGCCCCCCAGGACGGCCTGTACGGCGTTCTCGAGCGTGGTAACGGTGATCCGACGATCCAGGTGATCGGAAGCATCCGCGAGGTGCTCACAGCCCCGGAGGACCCCGAAGCCGTCGTCGCGCGGATCGCCGATCCCGCCGTGTCTGTCGTGACGTTGACCGTGACCGAGAAGGGCTACCGCGCCAAGAACGGCCATCTCGATCTCGACGACCCGGAGATCCAAGGAGACCTCACCGGCCGCCCGCCGCGTACCGTCGTCGGCCAGCTCGCAGCCGCCCTGGCCCGCCGCGACGAACCGCTGACAATCGTCTCCTGCGACAACCTCGTGGCCAACGGCCCCTTCCTGCGTCAACTGGTCGCCGAGTACTTCGATGCACTCGGCAAGGTGCCCGACGTGTTCGAGGCGTCTCGATTCCCCGCCAGCATGGTCGACCGCATCGTGCCCGCCACCACGGACGCTGATCGCGACGAGGCTGCCCGACTGCTCGGCGTACGGGACGAAGCGGTCGTGGTCGCCGAACCCTTCCTGCAATGGGTGATCGAGGACGACTTCGCCGGGCCCCGCCCCGCGTGGGAGCAAGGCGGTGCTGTCCTCACCCACGACGTGGCGCCCTGGGAGCAGGCGAAGCTCCGCATTCTCAACGCCACCCACTCGATGCTCGCCTACCTCGGCGCTCTCCGCGGCTACGAAACGATCGCCGAAGCAGTCCGCGACGAAGAGCTGGCGGCCCTCGCTCAAACCCTGATCACCGACGACGTCATCCCCACCCTCACGCCGCCCGACGGCCTCGACCTCCCGTCGTACGGCGCCACCGTCCTCGACCGGTTCGCCAACCCAGCCCTTAAGCACCGCACCGCCCAGGTCGCCATGGACGGTTCCGTCAAACTCCCCGTCCGCCTCCTAGGCACAGTCCAGGACCGCCTCACCGCCGGCGCCGAACCGACCACCCTGGCTCTCGCCGTCGCCGCCTGGATGGTCTACGTCCACACCGCCCCCACCCTCGACGACCCCCAAGCCCCCCGCCTCACCGCAGCCCTCTCGGGCGCCACCACCCCCGCAGCCATCGTCGACAACCTCCTAGCCGTCGACACCATCTTCCCGCCCGCCCTCGCCACCTCCACCCCCTTCCGAGACCTCCTCATCACTCACGTCGCAGCCCTGACAAACCGTTAGCCCACCCGCTTCGCCGCTCTCGCACCACCGGTGGGCTAGCGGGGGGTGGGGAGGCGGTTCTGGAGGAAGGTGCTGGTGGTGTCGAGGCCTAGGTGTTGCCATTGGCGGGCGGTATACCAGCGGCCGGTTTTCTGGAAGCGGGTGGAGGTGAGGCTGTCCAGGCGGTAGGTGTTCTTGTCGAGGACCACCTCGCCGGCGGGGATGACGGCGCCGGAGTTCTGCACCATGCCGGTCGCGGTAGTGCCGCCCCGCATGGTGATCTGGTTGCCGGTGACGGTGATGTCGCGCAGGACGTTCACGCCCCAGGGGCCGGAGCCGCGGGTGCGGGACTGGATGGCGATGCCGTTGACGTTGTTCGCGACCACGTTGTTGCGGACGGCAACGTTCGACGACGTGTTGACGTTGATGCCGCCGCCGTCCCACAGGGAGGTGCCGGAGCCGCGGCCGGTGCCGCGACCGTTGCCAGTGACGACGTTGTTCTCGATCACGCCGTTGCGGCCGATCTCGAAGCGGATGCCGTCGGCGGCGTTGTTCTGGATCGTGTTGTCGCTGAACGTGCGGCGGTCGTCGTACGCGTCGCTCCACAGGCCGACGCCGCGGTTGGCCTTGATCAGGTTGCCGGTGACACTGCCGCCGGTCGACCAGGTGGTCTTGATGCCGCCGGACTCCCAGTCGGCGATCCAGAAACCATCGGTGTTGTTGGAGCGGACCTCGTTGTCGGCGATGGTGCCGTTGGTGGTGCTGTACTGGCCGACGCCGAGCTGGCCGTTGTGGTGAATGATGTTCTTCTCGAGGATCGCGCCGTCCGCGTTGACGAGCATGGCGCCGACGGCGTGGTTCCAGCGGATCTCGTTGGCGGTGACGTGCCACTTCGGGCCGAGCATCAGCGCGCCACCCTGTGGTGGGGTCGCGAAATGCTCGATCGTCAGCCCTTGCACGGTGACGCCGACGGCGCCGGAGCCGATCGCGGTGGCGGTCTTCGACATCTCCACCGACCGTTTGCGCGGATCGGCGCCCAGGTAGATGGCGTTCGCGGCGTAGTCGGCGTAGAAGGTGCCCGCGGCAACCTTGTCCCGGGAGGCGACGCGGGTCAGGTGTTTGCCGTCGAGGAAGACTTGCTCGCGGAGGTGGCAGATGTTCGCCACGTTGTCCTCGCACTGCCCGGTCCGTGCGTACGCCGGGGGGAGGGCACCGGTGGTCACCCAGTCGTCGCCGTTCGCCGCCCATCGGGTGAGGGGGACGGAGCCGGTGAGGATTGCGCCGGGTTCGCCGGTGAGCACCTGATTCGTGGTGGGTTTGATGGTTGCGCTGATCCGGTGCAGGCCCTTGGTGAAGCAGAACTTGGCTCCGGCCGGAGCGCCCGCTACCACCTTTGCCGCATCATCCCCAGGCGCGATCCGTACGCCGGGACACGCCGGAGGCGTGGGAGTCGGCGGGGTCGTCGGGTCCGGGGTGGGCGTGGGCGTGGTCGGGGGAGCCGTCGGTGTCGGCGTGCCGGGGGAAGGAGTCGGCGCCGGTGTGCCCGGCCTCGGGGTGCCGGCGGGGTCGTTGGCCGGTCCGATCGCAACCAGCACATCGTTGGAACCAAGCTCCGCGGAGTCGGAGCCGTTGTCAGGGTTGAACCGAGAGACGTCGCCCGGGTGGAGGCGCGCCCAGTCCAGAGCCGGGTTGACGTGTGCCGAGTCGTCGCCGCCGGAGCTGTCGCTGGGTTCAACCCACGAGGCGTCGCGCAGGTCGAGGTGTGCCGATTCCTCGGTCGAAGTGAATCGCGCCGAGTCGTCGCTCGGGTCGAGCCCAGCCGAGTCCCGCGGTGAGTCGGGTCGTGCCGAGTCCTGAGCGACGCTGAGCTGTGCTGAATCGCCGGTGGGGTGGGGCTGCACAGAGCGCGGGATGAGCCAACTCGAGTCCTGGGACGAGTCGTAGGTCTTGCTGAGTCGCGTGGAGTCCTCGCCGGGGCTGAGGCTCCGCGGCCGGTCGCCCGGGTTGGTGCGTGGCGAGTCGGAGTCTGAAGCGAGTGCGGTGTTGGGGTTGGCGCTGAGCAACTCAGCGGTGGGGCGTGGGTCGCCCTGGGCGGTGCCGTCGGGTAGGCGAATGCCAGCGGGCCCGAGCGCGGTTGAGGTGAGGGCGGTTGAGGTGTTGGGGTTCAACACCTGCGTGGTGGGCCCGGAGGCGCTGGCGGAGGGACCGTCGGGCAGGCGGATGCCGACGGGGCCGAGCGCGGCTTGGGCGTGGGGCGACAGCACGGCGGCTGTGAGGGTGCCGGTGGCAACTACTGCTAGAACGCTGAAGGGTGGTTTCACTGAGGAGCCTCCGGGGGGCAACGTAGTTCCTCGGCGCACCCCCCAAGGCGCGACTTCACGTCAGCAGAGTACTACTTCCCGTAGTCAATGCAACCCTCATTCTGTTGCTTTGTGCATCAAAATTTCAGTTCGCCAGGAAGGTGCTGACCGTGTCCAGGCCGGCGTTCTTCCAGCCGTCGGCGGTCAGCTTGGTGCCGAACTTGGCGAACCGCTTGGCGGCGAGAGCGTCCAGTACGTAGCGGTTGCCGGAGAAGACGACCTCGCCGGCGGGGACCGGGGAGGCGGTGTTCTGGACCATGCCGGTCGCCTGGGTGCCGCCGGTCATCGTGACGGTGTTGCCGGTGACCTCGACGTCGCGCAGCAGGTAGGCGCCCCAGGGGCCGGTGCCGCGGGTGCGGGACTGGATGGTGATGCCGTTGACGTTGCCGGACACCGAGTTGCCGCGGATCGTCACACCGCTCGACGTGTTGACGTTGATACCGCCGCCGTCCCACAGCGACGTACCGGAGCCGCGGCCGGTGCCGAAACCGTTGCCGGTGACGACGTTCTTCTCGATGACGCCGTTGCGGCTGATCTCGAACCGGATGCCGTCGGCAGCGTTGCCGGTGATCTTGTTGCCGGTGATCACGCGGCCGTCGTCCGCGACGTCGGCCCACATGCCGACGCCGCGGTTGGCCTTGATCACGTTGCCGCTGACGGTGCCGGACGAGCGGGTCGACTTGATGCCGCCGGACTCCCAGTCGGCGACCCAGAAGCCGTCGGTGTTGTTCTCGCTGATCACGTTGCGGGACACGGTCGCCGCGGCGGAGCTGTACTGGCCGAGGCCGAGCTGGCCGTTGTGGTGGATGAGGTTCTTCTCGACGAGCGTCTTGTTCGCCTTGACCAGCATCACGCCGACCGCATGGTTCCAGCGCACGTCGTTCGCGGTCACGGTCCACTCCGGCCCGGAGACGAGCGCGCCGGCCTGCGGGGCGCTCGCGAAGTGCTCGATGGTCAGCCCGCGGACGACCACGCCGGTCGCTCCGGACTCGATCGCGGTGGCCGTCTTCGACATCTCGACCTTGTGCCCGGTCGGGTCGGCGCCGACGTACACGGCGTCGGCTGCGTAGTCCGCGTAGAACGTGCCGGGCGCGACCGAGGCCAGGCTCGCGACGCGGGTCAGATGCGTGCCGTCGACGAAGACCTGCTCGCGCAGGTGGCAGATGTTGGCCTTGTTGTCCTCGCACTGCCCAGACTTGCCGTACGCCGACGGCAGAGCCCCGCGGACGACCCAGCGGTCGCCGTCCTTGGTCCAGCCGGTCAACGGCACCGACCCAGTCAGTACGGCGCCATCCGCGCTGGCGAGGACCTGGTCGGCCTTCGGGCGGATGGTCGTACCGATCCGGTGGACGCCGGCCGCGAAGCAGAACGTCGTACCGGCTGCGGCCGCGCTGACGATCTTCGCGGCGTCGTCGTCCGGCGTGATCGACACACCGTGACAGGGACCAGCCAGCGAGGGGCCCGCCGAGCCCTGGTCGACGACCGGGACCGTGGGAGGGGTGACCGTGGGAACCGGCACGGTGGGCTTGGTGACCGACGGCGAGGGGACCGGCTTCTTGGACGGCTTCGCCTCGGTGGTGCCCTTCGGAGTCCGGTGGTTCCCGGCGGGCTTCGACGCGTGGTGCGTCGGCAGCTTCTCGCCCGCGAACGACCGATCCGAATTCGTGCGTGACTTCACGGCACTTGTGGCGTTGTTCTCGTGTGCGATCACCGGGAGGGCGACCGTAACGACCGCGACGGCAGCAGCGATGAACGCTGCGAACCACGCCGTAGAGCGCTTACTGCTCAAGGAAACCCTCCGGGGTTGCGGTTCGACACCGGCCTGGACACACCAGGCGTAGCCACCGCGAGACTTAAGGTAGTGCCATGCGGGTCGCCATGTTGCACAACCGTTACCGGAGCGGTCAACCCAGTGGCGAGAACACTGTTGTCGCACAAACGGTTGATTTGCTGGGTAACTCCGGACATGAGATCGACTTTTACGCTCGGAACAGCGACGACATCGCCGAGATGGGCCGAAAAGATCGCGCATTGTTACCGTTCCGCTCCGTTTGGTCATTTTCGGCGGAACGCGATTTAACACAGCTATTGCAAGCGAATCGGCCCGATCTGGTCCACGTGCACAACACCTTCCCGCTGTTCAGCCCCTCGGTGCTGCGGGCGGCGTACCGGCTGGACCTGCCCGTGGTGGCGACGCTGCACAACTTCCGGCTGATGTGCGCGAACGCCGTGCTGCAGCGCGACGGCGGTCCGTGCGACTCGTGCGTTGGCAAGCTCCCGCTGGCCGGCGTGCGCCACAGTTGCTACCGCGAGTCCCGCGTGCAGACGTTGCCGCTGGCGACGAGCATCGGCATCCACAACACGCTGCACACCTGGCAGCGTTACGTCACCACGCTGATCGCGCCGTCGGAGTTCGTGCGCGAGCGGTACGTCGCTCATGGCTTCGACGCGGACCGCATCGTCGTGAAGCCGCACGCGGTGCCGCACGACGGCCGGGTGCGGACCGGTCCCGGGGATGCGGTCGTGTTCCTCGGGCGGCTGGTGGCGGACAAGGGGTTCGCGGATCTGTTGCGAGCCTGGGATTCCTCGCTCGGCAAGCTGGTGGTGATCGGCGACGGCCCGCTGCGTGCCGAGGCCGAGCGGCGGGCCCGGGAAGACCTGTCGATTCAGGTGCTCGGTCAACTACCGTGGGCCGATTGCATGGATGTGCTGCGTTCCGCGCGCGCCGTCGTCGTACCGGCGCGTTCGTATGAGACCTTCGGACTCGTGGTGGTGGAGGCGTTCGCGCACGGCGTTCCGGTGGTCGCGTCCCGGCTCGGCGCGCTGGCGGAGCTGGTCGACGACGGCGAGACCGGTGCACTGGCCGAGCCCGGCGACACCGAGGGATTGCGCAAGGCGATCGCTCTGGTGACGGACCCGGCAACCTCGGTGGCCTTCGGCCAGCGCGCGCGGCAGGTCTACCTGAACCGGTTCACTCCGGAGCATGATCTGGCTGCCACGGAAACGATCTACCACGACGCGATCGCCGCCCGGAGGGGACGCCGGTGATCCGGAATGGGCAGGCGATGACGCCTAGGTATAGGGTCACCGCAAACGGCCAGGTCCCGCAGAGGTCCGGCCGCGCGACAGAACGCTCCGTGGGGGAGCCGCAGGGGGAACACAGTTTGCCGCAGAACGGATTCTTGGCCGGAGTCTTCGACCTGTTCCACGTCGGGCATCTCGACGTGCTCGAGCGGGCCCGCCGGTCCTGTGACCGCCTGGTCGTCGGCGTGCTGACCGACGAGTGGGCGATGGACGCGTGGGGTGCGCGGCCGTTCGTGCCGCTGGTCGAGCGGGTCCAGATTCTGCAGCATCTCCGCGCGGTCGACGAGGTCATCGTCATCGACGACGTGGATGCGAACCTGCTGGCCGGCCGGCTGGTGTTCGCCGCCGACCTCGACGGCGTCCTCGGTGCCGACGACCTGGACGACGTACCGGGCCTGCGGGAGCTGCCCGCGGTGCGGACGTCGCGGAGCACGATCCTGCGAGCGGCGATCGACCAGCGCCAGTCCCGCAGCTCGGTGGCATGAGCGGACAAACACTGGGCGAGGTCGTCGCCCGGCTGTCCCAGGCGCAGAAGCCTTCGGCCGGTACGCCGGCCTACTCGCGGTTCGTGAATCGGCGAATCGGCCGGGTGATCGCGGCGGCGGCTTTCCTGGCCGGGCGGACGCCGAACCAGGTGAGCATCACCAGTGGGTTGTTCTCGCTGGCCGGGATCGTGCTGGTCGCGACCGTGCGGCCGTCGTTCGGGCTGGCGCTGGCGGTGACCGTGCTGCTCGTGCTCGGCTACGGGCTCGACTCCGCCGACGGTCAGCTGGCACGTCTCCGCGGCGGCGGTTCGCCGCTCGGTGAATGGCTCGACCACATGATCGACTCGGTCAAGATCGTGCTGCTGCACAGCGCCGTACTGATCTCGTTCTACCGATTCGATGCCTTCAGCAACGAGCTGGTCCTGCTGATCCCGCTGGCCTATCTCTGTCTGTCGTCGGTGCTGTTCTTCGGGCTGATCCTGATCGACCAGCTCCGGCGGGGCCACGGCGGCGCCCAGAAGCCCAACGTCCGTGGCGATTCCGTGCTGAAGTCGTTGCTGATCGCACCGACCGACTACGGCGTGCTCTGCCTGGTGTTCCTCGCCTTCGGCACCCCGTCGCTGTTCGCCGGCCTGTACGGCGCTCTGCTCGCGATCAACCTGCTCTTCCTGGCGGCCGCCGTCGCCAAGTGGTACCGGGAGATGGCCGCGTTGCAGCCGGTGCGCGGCTGATGGCCAATCTGATCATGGGCCGTGTTGGTTACGCGCCGGGTGTCTACGACATGTTCCACATCGGGCATCTGAACATCCTGCGCCGGGCCCGCGAGCACTGCGACCATCTGATCGCCGGTGTCGTCGAGGACGATGTGGTGACCCGGATCAAGGGCCGCCCGCCGGTCGTTCCGCACGACGAGCGGATGGAGGTCGTCCGCGCCCTCGGTCTGGTCGACGAGGTCGTCAGCGACTGGTCCAGCGACAAGTTCGAGATGTGGAAACAACTCCGGTACGACGTCCTGTTCAAGGGCGACGACTGGAAGGGCACCGAGAAGGGGACCCGGCTCGAGCGGCTGCTCGGCGAGGTCGGGGCGCAGGTGCACTACTTCCCCTACACGGCGTCCACCTCGAGTACGGATCTACGCCGCCTGCTGGAGGGCCTGAGCTGATGACGAGCCGTCCGAAGGTCCTGATCAGCGCGTACGCGTGCCGGCCGCAGGGCGGCTCCGAGCCCGGCGCGGGCTGGGCCTGGGCGAAGGCCGCGGCCCGCGACCACGACGTGTGGCTGCTGACCCGGGGCAAGTTCGCCCACGAGATCGCCGAGGAGCTCGCGATCCGGCCGGTCCCCGGACTGACCGTCGTACCGCTGGAGCTGCCGCGATGGGTGCTGAAGCTGCGCCGGCGGCCCGCGGACGTGTACTGGTACTACCCGCTGTGGCAGCGACTGGCCGGCAAGACCGCGCGCCGGTTGCACGCCGAACACTCGTACGACGTCATCCACCATCTGACGTTCGCCGTCGACTGGATGGCGGCGGGCGTGGTCCGGCCGTCGTCGGCGAAGGTGATCTGGGGGCCGGTCGGTGGTTCGACGACCGCGCCGTTGTCGATGGCGCACTGGCTGGGTCCGCGCGGTGTGATCGGGGAACTGGTGCGCCGCGGCTACACCGGGGTCCGCCGGCACCTGACCGGCCGCAAGGCCGCCCGGACCGCCGACCTGATGGTTGCCCAGAACAACGATGTGGCCGAGACCTTCCGCTCGTACGCCGGCGAGATCGTCGTCCAGCCGAATGTCGCGATCAGCCGGTTCACCGCCTCCGGGCCGTACGAGCCGTTCGGGCCGCCGGGCGTGAAGACGGCATTGTTCGTCGGCCGCCTGATCCCGTGGAAGGGCGTGCTGCTCGCGATCAGCGCGCTGGCCCGGCCCGAAGCCGCGAACTGGGTCCTCCGGATCATCGGCGACGGTCCGGACTGGGAGCGTGCCGAGCGGCTCGCGCTGCGGCTCGGGGTTCGTGATCGGGTCGAGTTCACCGGGCAGTTGCCGCGTGAGTCCGTGCTCGCGGCAATGTTCCGGGCGGACGCCGTACTGGCTCCGGCGCTGCGTGAGGCCGCCGGGTGGGCGGTCACCGAAGCGCTCGCCTCGGGCTGTCCGGTCGTCTGCCTCGACCGTGGCGGCCCGTCCGTCATCGTCGGCCCCGGTGAGGGCGTCGTCGTCGACTGGCGCGGTGACGTGGTCGGCGGTCTGGCCAAGGGCCTGGCATCGCTGCCGGGCCGCATCACTCCGGTCGACCGCTGGGGCCCCGACCGGCTACCGGACCTCTTGGCCGGCTGGTACGCCGGAGCACACGTCTCCCGCTGAATCCCAGGATCCGGGCAGTGCGGGGGCACGCATGCCGGGGACCGGAAACGTGACACGATGCTTGACGTGACGACGATTGCCGATGGGCCGAAGTCCCTGCCGCTGTTGTTCCTTGGCCAGAACACCGACCCGCACTCCGAGCGGGGCGTCGAGTGCCCCGGCGCGCTGCCGCCGGCCTCCGACCCGGACCTGGTCGAGCGGGCACTGAAGGCGAAGGCCGCGCTCGGTGACCAGGTGTTCGTGCTGGGTCACCACTACCAGCGCGACGAAGTGATCCAGTTCGCCGATGTCACCGGGGACTCGTTCAAGCTCGCCCGGGACGCCGCCAACCGGCCGGACGCGCCGTACATCGTGTTCTGTGGTGTGCACTTCATGGCCGAGTCGGCCGACATCCTCACCAACGAGAACCAGACGGTGATCCTGCCGGACCTGGCCGCCGGCTGCTCGATGGCCGACATGGCGCGCATCCAGCAGGTCGAGGCCGCCTGGGAGGCCCTCGCCGACGCCGGCGTGGCTGACGTGACCGTGCCGGTTACCTACATGAACTCCAGCGCCGACATCAAGGCGTTCTGCGGCCGCAACGGCGGCGCGGTCTGTACGTCGAGCAACGCCGACGTCGCGCTCGAGTGGGCGTTCTCGCAGGGCGAGAAGGTCCTCTTCCTGCCGGACCAGCACCTCGGGCGCAACACCGCCGTACTGCAGATGGGCATCTCGCTCGACGAGTGCGTCGTCTACGACCCGCACAAGCCCGGCGGTGGCCTGACCCGCGAGCAGCTGGCGGCGGCGAAGATGATCCTGTGGCGCGGGCACTGCTCGGTGCACGGCCGCTTCACGCCGGAGTCGGTCGACGACGTCCGCGCGCGGGTTCCTGGGGTGAACGTGATCGTCCACCCTGAGTGCCGCCACGAGGTGGTCACCAAGGCCGACTTCGTGGGCTCGACGGAGTACATCATCAATAAGCTGGCCAAGGCCGAGCCCGGTACGTCGTGGGCGGTGGCCACCGAGCTGAACCTGGTGCAGCGGCTGGCCAAGCAGAACCCGGACAAGAACATCGTCTTCCTCGACAAGACGGTCTGCTACTGCGCCACGATGAACCGGATCGACCTGCCGCACCTGGTCTGGACGCTGGAGAACCTGGTCGCCGGTCACGTCGTCAACCCGATCAAGGTCGACGCCGACACCGAGCACTACGCCAAGATCGCCCTCGACCGCATGCTCGCGCTCCCCGGCAAGTCAGCCCGCGACTAGTCCGGCCGCCACGGAGTTGGTGAGTGCTGGCGGTCCGCGAGATGACCGGTGGCGAGCGATCAGTGCCGGGGTGGGAGAGGATGTGCGCATGCGAGTGCTGATTGCGCCGGACAAGTTTGCCGGGACGTTGACCGCGGTGGAGGCGGCTGCGGCCATCGAGGAAGGGTGGCGGCGGCGGGATCCGGAGGCTGAGGTGCTGGTGGCGCCGATGGCCGACGGCGGGCCGGGGTTCATCGATGTGCTGTCGGCGGTGGTGGACGGCACGCTGCTGTCGGTGACGGTGCGGGGGCCGCTCGGCGAGGAGACTCCGGCGACCGTGCTCGTCGCGGGGGAGACGGCGTACATCGAGACGGCGCAGGCGTGTGGTCTGCACCTGGTGGAGCCGGAGGACCGGCGGCCTGAGGACGGTACGACGTACGGCGTGGGCCAGCTCATTGCCGCCGCCGTCGATGCCGGGGCGAAGCGGATCATCCTCGGCCTGGGTGGTTCCGGGACCAACGACGCCGGGGCCGGGCTGCTGGCCGCGCTCGGCGCGACCGCTGTCGACGGCGACCTGGCGGCCGGAGCGGCCGGCCTGGCCAAGCTGACGGCCGTGGATCTGGAGCCCGCGCTGACGCGGGTGGCCGGGATCGAGTTCGTCGCGGCGAGTGACGTCGAGAACCCGATGCTCGGGCTGCGCGGCGCGACCAACATCTTCGGCACCCAGAAGGGCATCACCGACGAGCGCAAGCCGGCCGTCGACGGCTATCTGACCAAGTTCGCCGAGCTGGCCGGGCGGAAGACCGCAGACCAGAAGGGCGCGGGCGCGGCCGGTGGTCTCGGTTACGCGCTGTTGCTGCTCGGCGCCGAGCGGGTCTCCGGGATCGACCTGGTCGCGGAGCTCACCGGGCTGAAGGAGAAGGCCGCCAGGGTCGACCTCGTGCTGAGCGGCGAGGGCGCCTTCGATTTCCAGTCCCGTGACGGCAAGGTGATCGCCGGTGTGGCCAAGGTCGCCAACGACGCGATGCGGCCGTGTGTGGTGCTGGCCGGCAAGGTGCTGATCGGATCCCGGGAAATGCGCACGATGGGCGTGGAATCGGCGTACTCGCTGGTCGACGCGGTCGGCGAGGAGCAGGCCTTCGCGGACCCGCACGGGTCCCTGGCCGCGGTCGCCGAGCGGGTCGCCAGGACCTGGGCCCGTTGAGATGATTCTTGATCCTCAAATTGAGTGTGCGACCATGGGAATGTTCGCGGACCGGTTGAGGTTGACCGGTGTTGACAGGATTTTTGCGAGATGACTGGAGTCAGGAATGACTGAAGCGCAGACCGAGCAGACCGTCGCCAGTGGTGTGCTCCTCACCGACGGGGCCGCAGCCAAGGTGAAGGCGCTGCTGGACCAGGAAGGCCGCGACGACCTCGCGCTCCGGGTCGCCGTACAGCCGGGTGGCTGCTCCGGGCTCCGGTACCAGCTGTTCTTCGACGAGCGCAACCTCGACGGTGACGTGGTCGCCGACTTCGACGGTGTGAGCGTCGTCACCGACCGGATGAGCGCGCCGTACCTCAAGGGTGCGTCGATCGACTTCGTGGACACGATCGAGAAGCAGGGCTTCACGATCGACAACCCGAACGCGACCGGCTCCTGCGCCTGCGGCGACTCGTTCAACTAAAGGCACCTCGAAGCCCCCGATCACTGCGGTGATCGGGGGCTTCGGTCTGTCAGCGGCCATGCCGGTAGAGCTCAGCTGCCCCGGCCGACACCGCCATCGACAGCAGCAGGAATCCGCCGTACGTCGTCAGTAGGCCGGCGCCGGACGGATCGCCGCGGCCGACCACCCACAGCAACAGGACGCCGCCCGCAATCCCCAGGGCGCCGATTAACCGTAACCAGGTCCGCCGCAGCCACAGCAGCCCGCCCAGCAGCAGGGCCGGGAGGAAGACCATCCCCGGTCCGGCAACGTCGGCCAGGCAGACCAGTGCGAGCAGTCGCCACCATCTTGACCGGCCCGCCCCGCGCAGGCCGTACAGGATGCCGAAGGCGAGGCCGCAGACCGCGGTGGATCCGAGGATGAACCCGGTACCGCTCCAGCTGAACTCGGGGTCGGTCGAGATCAGCCGCATCCAGACCCGGGCGGCCGCGCCCCACGCCAGGCCGAGCGCGAGGCCGGCGGCAGCGGCCCGCGGAATGGTCACCAGGACACGGGCAGACAGGCTTCGCGGGGGCCTGCGGCACCCTGCGGGTTGGTCGGCTCCTGGTGGATCACGATGGCGCGGTTTCCCGGCAGGGGCGTGAACGGCACCCTGGCGATCGCGAAGCCGGTTCCGGTCCGGGAGACGTCGAAGTCCAGCCACACCTCGGTGGTCGCGTCGACCCGCGGCGGGACATGCCCGGCGATCGTGTCAGCGTTGTAGTGCGGTCCCGCTGCGGCGCCGTCGCCGGTGACGCACGGACCGGTGTGCAGATGAGCTCCGAAGGATCGGCCGGCCACCGACCGGTCGATGCCCCGAACCTTCAGGATCACCACGCTGCGACCGTGCCGCTGGACCATCACCAGCTTGGCGCGGGCGTGGTCGAACGGTCCGGCCGTGCCAAGCTGCAGGTCGCGGAGGTGACCGCGAGCCCGTACGACGTCTGCCGAGCTGGTGCTCGTTCCGGCGTAGGCAGGCGCCGCGGTCAGAGTGGTTGCCGTCAGCAGCAACGCCGTGGTCGCTGCGAGATACCTCGGTACTGTCATGACTGCCCCTCTCGGGTCCATGCTGGGAGCAAGGATCACTTCTACAGACGGACCGCGGGATCGCCCGGGTGACACAGAAATCAATCCCGTCGTCCTGTCACCCGGTTGCTCGACTCACTCGTCCGTCACAGTGATGGGGGCCATGGATGAGACCGCGACACTGATCGGCGCCGGGCGATGGACCGACGCTGTCGTCGTCACGCTCTTCCGGGCCGAGGCCGCCCGGCTGACCCAGCTCGCGCGGTGGTTCGTCGACGACCGGACGGCGGCCGAAGACCTGGTGCAGGAGGCGTTCCTGCGGCTGGCCCGCAATCAGCACCGGATCAACGAGCCGGACCGTGCCGCGGCGTACCTGCGGTCGATCGTGATCAATCTGGCTCGCGATCACAACCGCCGCGGGCTGGTCTCGTTGCGGCACCGGCCGCCGGCCGAGGTGGACGACCGCTCCGCCGAGGACCTCGCGGCCGAGGACGAGCGGCGTCGCGAGGTGATCGCGGCGCTGCGCGGCCTGCCTCGCCGGCAGCGTGACTGCGTCGTTCTGCGGTACTACCTCGAGCTGCCGGTCAGCGAGATCGCCGGAACCCTCGGGTTGTCACCGAACTCCGTGAAGACCCATCTGCGCCGCGGGCTGCAATCACTCAAGATCCACCTGGAGGAGCCGGGATGACCACTGACCAGTCGCCCGCCGACCCGACGCCGGTCGAGCGGAGGTTGCTCGAGGCCCTCGAGCCCGCCCAGGAGCGGGGCGTCTCCCCGGACCTGTTCGACCGGGTGCTCGGCAGCATCGCCGACGACCGGATCCGGCGCCGGCGGATCCGGTCCGGCGTGCTGGCTGCCATCGCCGGCGCTTTGTTGCTCACAGCAATCGTCTTGCTGGTCACCCCGCGGAAGAACGGACATCTGCTGATGAACTGGTGGCTTCTCGAACTGTTCACGACGGCCGCGCTGATCGGGCTGGCGCTCTGGCTCGGCCCGTTCATCAAACGCTTCGGCCGGGCCTACGCCGCGGACGTGTTCCACGACAACCCGCAGACCGGCAAGAGCTACATCGTGCTGACCGACATCGTCTACTACCTGATCTTCGCCGCGTACATCCTGTTCACGGTCAGCTTCGAGCCGCGGGACGGATGGGGGCTGAACGTGCTGCCCAGCCAGGTCGCCTTCGAGGCGGCCCGGCTGGGTGGCATTCTGCTCATCATCGGGGTGCTGCACGGCCTGAACATCATCCTGATGCCCGTCCTCGGCCGGCTCTTCTCGCTGAACCGGCGGCTGCCCGGGCGCTAGTGGGCCGGCGCGCCGTCGCGGGCTCGTTTCGGGAGCAGCCAGGTGACGGCGAGGCTGACGATGAACAGGGCGATCGCGACCAGCACGGTGGTTTTGGTGGCGCCGAGGAAGGCGTGCTGGGGGAGGAGCTGGAAGAAGACGGTGCCGAGGACGGCGACGCCGATCGCGCCGCCGAACTGCTGCATGGCGGTCAGTACGCCGGAGGCCGAGCCCGCGGCCTCGTCGTCGATCGAGGCCAGGATGATGTCGAACAGTGGCGCGAACACCATGCCGGCGCCGATGCCGCAGGCGAGCATGGCCGGGACCAGGTTCCAGACGGTGGTGGCCTCGCCGTAGTGGTGGAGGGTGAACCACATGCCGCCCATCGCCAGCGTCATCACGGCGACGCCGAGTTGCAGCGCCGTACGGCCGAGCTTGGGGGCGAGCAGGCCGCCGGAGAGCGGGGCGCCGATCGCGATGCCGAGCGAGAACGGGACCATCGAGAGGCCGGCCTTGAGCGGGGTGTAGTGCAGGCCGAGCTGGGTGAAGAGCGTGAGCACGAGCGTGAAGCCGGACATCGCCAGGAAGAACGTGGTGATCACGGCGAGCCCGGCGACGTACCCGCGGCTGCGGAACAGTGAAGGGTCGATGACCGGGTTGCCCGACCGGCGCTCGCGCCGGCCGAACAGGGCGAAGACGGGGATCGCGGCGATCATCATCGCGATCGACCAGGCCGGCCAGCCGAGCTCGCGGCCCTGCACGAGCGGGTAGATCAGCAGTGCCGAGGCGAGGCTGACCAGGAACACGCCGGCCGCGTCGAGTCGCTGGGCGCCGGCGGTCTTCACTTCGGGCATGAAGCGGAGTGCGCCCAGGACGGCCAGCAGTCCGATCGGGACGTTGATGAAGAAGATCATCCGCCAGCCCTGGCCGAACCAGTCGGCGTCGATCAGGACACCGGCCAGGATCGGACCGGCGACCGCGGACAGGCCCATCACGGGACCGAACAGTGCGAAAGCCTTGCCGATCTCGGCCGGCGGGAAGACGGACTTCAGGATCGCGAAGCCCTGCGGGATCATCACCGCGCCGAGCAGACCCTGCGCGACGCGGCTGCCGATCAGCAGCTCGGGCGAGGTGGCCAGCCCGCAGATGACGGAGGCGACCGTGAAGCCGGCGGCGCCGATCAGGAAGAGCCGGCGGCGGCCGACCAGGTCACCGAGCCGGCCGAAGCTGATCAGGCCGATCGCGAAGGCGAGCGTGTAGCCGGCCAGCATCCACTGCATCGCGGACTCCGACCCGCCGAGCTCGGCCCGGATCGACGGCGCGGCGATGGTGACGATGGTGGCGTCGACGAGATCCATGATCTCGGCGATCAGCACGGTGGCGAGGACGATCCAGCGCCACCGGTACGCCGTGGGCGGGGTGGCCACGGATTCCGTGGCGAGGGTGGGGGTGCTCATCGATGGCTCCATATCGAACGATGTTCGTGAACGAACACTGTTCTACACGCGAACACTGTTCCGGTCAAGTACGGCGTTCGCTACAGTGAGGGCATGACCCAGTCGCCGTGGCAGCCGATCAGCCCGCCCAAACCTCCGCGTCCGGCCAAGGAGCCGCTGACCCGGGAGCGGATCGTGGACGCCGCGATGCGGTTGATCGTCGAGCACGGGTACGACGCGGTGTCGATGCGCAAGATCGCCCAGGAACTGGGCACCGGCCCGGCCTCGCTCTACGCGCACGTGGCGAACAAGGGCGAACTCGACCAGCTCCTGGTCGACCGGGCCGCGCAGCAGATGAAGCTGCCGGACGAGCCGGATCCGGAGCGCTGGCAGGAGCAGCTGAAGGACGCGATGCGCGAGATGCTGCGCGTGATGCGGGCGAACCCGGGCGTCGCGCGCGCGGCGATCGGCCAGGTTCCGCTCGGCGAGCAGGCACTGCTGATGACCGAGAAGATCCTCGCGATCCTGAAGGCCGGCAAGCTCCCCGACCAGGCCGCTGCCTGGGCGGCCGACCTGATCCCGCTCTACGTCACCGCGGTGTCGTTCGAGGAGATCGTCCAGAGCGCGGCGTCGTGGACCGTGGACGACATCGACAACTTCGTCACCGAGATGCGCGGGTACTTCGCTGCCTTGCCGGCCGACCGCTTCCCGTTCGTCGTGGCGCTGGCGACCCCGCTGACCGCGGGTGCCAAGGGTGACGAACGCTTCGAGTTCGGCATCGCGGTGATCACCGCCGGGCTGGCCGCCCTGGCGGAGAGGTAGCTCAGCCGAGAAGTAGTTCAGCCGAGCAGGCGGCAGGCGGCCAGGACGTAGGCGCGGGCGGCGATCGCCAGCTCTTCGATCGGGACGGACTCGTCAGCGCGGTGCGCCTGATGTGCGACCGACCCCGGGCCGAGGATGACGACCGGGATGCCGAGGTCACGGTCGACGTAACCGCCGTCGCAGGCCGCGCCCCAGCCGGCCAGCGGTACGTCGGGACCACCGGCGTCGCGGCGGGCGGCCTCGGTGATGCTGACCAGCTCGGCGTCGGCCGGGGTTTCGAAGGGTGGCATCGCCATCGGCATCTCGAGGTCGACCGAGAGCCCGCGAGCTTCTAGCTGCAGACCGGCGACGCGGTCACGGAGGTCGGCAAGGATGGCTTCAGGCGACTCGCCTGGCAGCAGGCGGCGGTCGGCGATCACGACGCACTCGGCCGGCACGATCGATCCGCCGGTCCCGCCGTTGATCTGGCCGACGCTCCAGGTCGCCGGACCGAGCAGTGGATGCGGGTCGGCGGCCAGCTCGTCGTGCAGCCGCTCGATCTCGGTGATGATCGCGGTCGCGCCGTAGATCGCGTTGGCGCCGTCCTTCGCGTTGCCGGCATGGACCGCACGTCCGTGCACGGCGACCCGCAGATAGGAATCGCCGCGCGCCGCGATGATGGTCTGCAGATCGGTCGGCTCCGCGGTGATGCAGCCTGCGTAAGCTCGTGCGTTGTCGCGCACGAAGGCTTGGATGCCCAGGCCCGTCTCCTCCTCGTCGACCACGGCGGCCAGCTCGACCGGGCCGCTCAGCTCGACGTCGCGCAGGACGGCGAGCGCGGCGACCGCGGCAGCGAGCCCGCCCTTCATGTCGGAGGCGCCGCGTCCGTAGATCCGCCCGTCGCGGATCTCAGCGCCGTACGGATCGGTGGTCCACCCAGCACCGACCGGTACGACGTCCGTGTGCCCGAGCAGGAGCAGTCCCGGCTCAGTGCCGGTCCCGACGCTCAGGCTGATGTTGTCGCGCCCCGGCTCAACTGTCGTGGTGGTGACCGTCAGCCCGAGCTCGCGACCGATCGCGTCGAGCACGGCGACCGTCGCGGCTTCCTCGCCGGGCGGGTTCTGGCCGGTCGCGCGGATCAGCGCCGTACAGACTCGGAGCAGTAGGTCCTCGTCGATCCGGGCGAGCAGGCGCTGCTCTTCGGCAGCGATCATGCGCGCGAGGTGATCGTGAACTTCAACGGGGAGAACGACACGTTCAGCTCGCCGTCCACCGTCAGCTGCCCGTCGCTGATCCGGCACCGGAACTCCGCGGCGTGCGGGGTGTCCACCCACCGGATCGTGCCGACGAACACGTCACCGTCGCCATGCGCTGCGGTGACCACCTGCGCACCGGCGTCGTGCCAGCCATTCGGCGTGTGCACAAACTCAACGGCGTCGTCGAACGTGAACAGCGCCGTGCCGTCGGCATCCCAGCGAACCGACCGGAGCGTGGCTGGATTCTGCTCGAAGGGATAAATCCGCCCGTCCCCGCCCTGAGGAGCCGGGCCGCTCGGCGGCAACAGTTCCAGACGCGAAGGCCGCGGCACGGCTGGCACCTCTTTGCCTTCGAGTGCCGGCAGCAGGTGATCCCAGACGAGGTTCAGCGTGGCCTGCATGTCGGTGCTCGCGCTGGTGATGATCAGTACGGCGTCATGGTCGGGAATGGCCAGGATGAACTGGCCGAACGCGCCGTCGGCCCGATAGGTGTTGTTGCGCCCGCGCCAGAACTGGAACCCGTAGCCCTGGTGCCAGTCGGGGTTGACCTCCCGGTCGTTGGAGACCTGCTTCGTAGTGGCAGCCTCGAACCACTCGGCCGGGACCAGTTGCCGGCCCTCCCAGAGCCCACGCTGCAGCACGAGCTGCCCGAACTTCGCCATCGACTCCGTGCTCAGGCTGAGCCCCCAACCGCCGAAGGTGATGCCCTCCTGCGAGGAGCCCCAGGTCGCTTCGGTGATCCCCAACGGCTCGAACAGCCGGGACTGCAGGTAGTCGAGCAGCGTCTCACCGCTCACCCGCTGCAGGATCGCGGACAGCAGGTAGGTCGCGCCGCTGTTGTAGACGAACGGCGCACCCGGCTCGTGCTCTACCTCGAGGCCGAGGAAGGTCCGCACCATCCGGTCGTCGCGGGTCATCCGCTGCACCGTGTCCTCGTCGTGCCCGGTGCTCATCGTGAGCAGGTGCCGGACCGTCATCGCGGCGAGGTTGTCGCTGACCGTCTCCGGCAGGTCTTCGGGGCCGAAGAACGACACCGCCTTGTCGTCGATCGACAGCAGTCCCGCGTCGACGGCGAGCCCGATCGCGGTCGAGGTGAAGCTCTTCGAGACCGAGTAGAGCAGGTGCCGATCGGTCAACCGGTACGGCGTCCACTCCGCCTCGAGCACGACGTGCCCGTGCCGGAGCAGCATGACGGTCTGGAACTCCTGCGCGGACGCATCCATCGCGGCGACGAACGCGTCGATCGCGGCGGTGGATAGTCCCTGGTCGTCCGGGGTACTCCGTGGAAGGCTGCTCACCTCAGACACGCTATCTTCCCGGACGGACAAATTCAGTTGAGTTCTTCGCACACGGCCGTGATCGTCAACCCGATCAAGCAGGTCGACCTCGATACGTTCCGCCGGACCGTCACCGACGCCCTCGAGGCACGAGGCGTCGAGAAGATCTCCTGGTTCGAGACCACCGCCGACGACGCCGGCGCCGCGATGGCGCAGGAGGCGATCGCGGCCGCTGTCGACCTCGTGGTGGTGGCCGGCGGTGACGGGACCGTCCGGGTGGTCTGCGCCGAGCTCGCCGGGAGCGAGATCCCGATCGCCGTCCTGCCGGCCGGCACCGGCAATCTGCTGGCCCGCAACCTCGGCATCTCGCTCGACCTCGAGACCGCGCTGGACGACGTACTGGATGGCACCGAGCAACGCATCGACAGTGTGCTGATCTCCGGCGACCTGCCCGACGACCGGTTCCTGGTGATGGCCGGGGTGGGGCTCGACGCGGCCATCATCGACGACGCCCCGGACGAACTGAAGAAGCGCGTCGGCTGGGCGGCGTACGTGATCTCGACCCTGAAGCACCTCAACCATCCGGTGATCCGGGTCCAGATCACGATCGACGACCGGCCACCGGTTCGGCGCCGGGCCCGCACGGTGGTGATCGGCAACGTCGGCACGCTGCAGGCCAACATCCCGTTGCTGCCCGACGCCCGTGCGGACGACGGGATCATCGACCTCGTCGTCCTGGCGCCGCGCCGGGTCAGCCACTGGCCGCGTCTGGTCCTCGGCCTGGTCGTGAAGCGTTGGCGCGAGCGCCACCTCGAGCGGTTCACCGGCCGCCGGATCCAGCTCAGGACAGACGAGACCGCCCGCCGGGAGCTCGACGGCGACACGATCGACCCCGGCCGTGTGCTGGTCGCCGAGGTCGATCCCGCTTCTGTCCTGGTTCGAGTTCCGGCTACCTGATCTCCAGTACGGCGACCGTCCGGGCCGGCACCTGCACTGTGCCGGTCGCGGCGGTCCACGTCGTTTGCTTCACCACTGGATCAGACCCGTTGGCCTGCACCGGCGACAGTGCTGCCGACTGCCCGGCCAGTCCGGGCACTGTCTGCGTCACAGCTGCACCTGTGGTGTTGAAGACGACCAAAACGCCCTTGAGCGTCGGGTCGATGTTCGGACCGACAGTGTCGTCGATGCGCATCGTCACCACGCCAGGTGTCGAACCACTCAGCGGATAGCTCAGTTTGGCGTTGATCAGCTCCGCCGAACCGAGCCGGAACAGCGGTGTGGAGAAGCGCAGCTTCAACAGATCCGCAGCGGCCGCCGACGCAGTCTGTACGTCGGTTGCGCTGGGCTTCAACGCCGCATTGCCGAGCAGCGGCTTCATGTACGGCCACTTCGCCTCGTTGTCCGTCTTCGGCGGCAGACCGTGCCCGAAGCCGTTGTCGGCGCCGGTCCAGTCGAGCGTGTTGAACCAGTCGCCGGAGTCGTACGAGTTCCGGTCCAGCGACTTGCTGCGCAACATGTCCGCGCCCGCATGCCAGAACGACGGTGTCTGCGCGAGCGCGGTGGTCGCCAGCGACAGCGTGTTCATCCGGACCCGGTCTGCCATCGGCATGCCGGTCGGCAGCTTGTACGTCAGCGTGTCCCAGAGCGTTTCGTTGTCGTGGGCATCGACGTACGTGACCACTTCGTCCGGCTGGTCGGCGTACCCGGCGGGGGAGCCGTTGTAGTCGACGCCGTCACCGCGCACCGTCGCGCCGCTCTCGGCGGAGCGGAAGCTGAACGACCGCAGGTTGCCGGCCAGACCCAGCTGGACCAGATCGGTGTCGTGCGCGAGCCGCTTGGCGCGGTCCGCCGCCGAACCGTTGATCGGGTCACCGTTCGGGTCGCTGGCTGCTCCGGAGCCGAAGCCCTGCACGCGCGGGTTGTCGTCGAACGGACCGCCGCCACGGACCGCGTCGCGGAGCCGGTCGGAGAAGGTGCCGATTCCGGTGCCGCCCAGATTGCCCTGGCGGGCCTGAACGAACAGGGCGTCGTTGGCGACCTCACCGAAGTTCCAGCCCTCGCCGTACAGGTAGATGCGCTTGCCGTCGACACCGTCCTTGGCCAGCGTCAGCTTGTCGAGCGCGGCCCGCACCTTGAGCAGGTTCGCCTTGGTGTGGTGCCCCATCAGGTCGTAGCGGAAGCCGTCGACGCGGTAGTTGCGTGCCCAGCTCACAGTGCCGTCCACCATGATCTTCTCGGCCATGGCGTGCTCGGTCGCGATGTTGCTGCAGCAGGTCGAGGTCTCGACCGCACCGCTCGCGTTCAGTCGCTGGTAGTACCCGGGCACGATCTTGTCCAGCACGGAGGTCGGAGCCTGCCCAGCCGAAGGTGTGTGGTTGAAGACCTGGTCCAGTACGACGCGCAGCCCGGACCGGTGCAGTCCACCGACCATGGTGCGGAACTCGGCGACTCTGGCGAGACCGTCCTTCTGAGTCGCGTAGGAACCCTCCGGTGCGAGCCAGTGCAGCGGGTCATAGCCCCAGTTGAAGCCGTCCTTCGCCGCCACTGCAGTCACACAGGCCTGCTGCTGCTCGGAGTCCGCCGGTAGCGACTTCAGATCGCACGCAGGCGTCTGCTGACCGGTCTCCGGGATCGAGGCGATGTCGAAGGTCGGCAGCAAGTGGACGGTGTTCAGCCCAGCCTCCGCAAGCCGCTTGAGGTGCTTGGTGCCGTTGCCGTTGTCCGCAAAGGCCAGATACGTCCCCCGATGGGCAGCCGGCACAGTCGGGTCGCTGATCGAGAAGTCCCGGACGTGGAGCTCGTAGATCGTCGAGTCGACCGGCTGCGCGAGCTTGGGTGCCGCAGTGTTCGACCACAGCGCAGGCTTGCCCGCAGGATCGTTCAGATCCACCGCGACCGAGTACGCCGAGTCGGTGGTCAGTGCGACCGAGTACGGGTCGGTGACGACGTTCGTCTCCACCTTGCCGGTGCTGGGCGCATATACCTTCACCTCGTACCGGTACGACGCGTTCTTCCACGACCGCGGCCCCCGGACCGACCACGAGCCGTCGTCAGCTCGCTGCATCGGCACACGCTGTGATCCGACCAGTAGCGCGACGCTCTGCGCAGTAGGCGCCCACAACCGGAACGTGGGCAGACCGGAGCGCCAGGTCACGCCGTAGGAGTTGCTGACGGCACTTGCGTACACATCGTCGAGCACACCAGGGATCTGTACGCCGGTTGCATCCAGCAACCGCCCGGCATCGTCGTACTGCGCCAGCCCGAGCTGTCCGGTCAAGATCTTCCGTACGTCGGCCGCGCCGAGGCGCAGCGTCGTGTAGCCCGGCCGTACCTCAACCGGGTCGTAGCGCAGCCCCACCGACGTACCGCCGATGTCGTCCGCGTCGACCTTCAGCCCACCGGTTGTCGACCAGTGCAGCCGCCAGCGAGACCGCTCCGGATGCGCCACCGCCGGTACGGCGAGGGTGTCGCGCGACAACCAGTAGGCCTTGGCCTGACTCAGGTCCGGCTGGGCGCCGGGCTTGGCGGTCGTCACCGTGAGCGTGTGGGTCGCGAGCACGTACGAGAACGTGACGACGAGTCCGTCACCCGGTACGACGATCGGAATGTTCTGTGCCGGGTAGCTCTCGTCCCACGACAGGTTGTGGGCGACCTTCGCCTCATAGCTGCCCGCTCCGATCTCACTCGTCGACCAGGTGTAGGTGCCGTCACCGTCGGCGTCCGTCAGCCAGGGTCGCATGCAGGACGGGTCCCAGTCGCCCGGGCATCCCAGCTCGGACTGGAACGAGCCGGGCACCGTGATGATCGGCCCCTCCGCGGTGGAGGTCACGAAGTGCCGGCCCTGCTCGTAGTAGAACGACATCGGCCCGGCCGGCGCGGTGTACGAGATGTTGCCGCCGTTCTGGTTGCCGCCGGCACCGTAGTTGACGTCCCAGTTCTTGTTCAGTGCCGCCTTGTACGCGTGCTCACCGGCCGGGATCGTGTAGGTGCCCTTCCACACCTTGTCCTTCGGGTCGAGCGTCAGCTGTGCCTGGTCGCAGTCCGGCGACCAGTCCGCCGCACAACCCATCTCACTGTTGTGATCACCAGGCACGCTCACATTGGCCGGCTGGACGACCGGTCCTGTGTCACCACCGCCTCCGGCCTTCGGTGCGTCGCCGACCACGCCGTACGAGCCGGACACCGAGTAGTGACCCGCCGAGTCACGCAGTACGGCGCGGTACTCGAGCAGCGTCCCCTTCGGCACACCGCTGACGTCCTGGAACACCCGGTACGGCGCGTTGTCGTCAGAGCCGAGTCGCTGCCAGGCCGACGTACCGACCGGGCGGTAGCCAAACGTCACAGTGACCGGAGTGTTGGCCGGAACGGCCGCACTGATCTCAGCACGACCACCGACCACGCCACCTGGCTCGGGTGAGCTCAGGTACACAGCCGGTGCCGTCGAAGGCGCCGGCACCCTGCTCAACGCTTCGTAGACAGTCACAGACAGAGGCGGCTGGCTAAGCAGCACTCGCCCTTCACGGTCGGTCCGGGCCAGCTTGGAGCCGCCATAGATCGGCCGCAGCCAGGTGTTCGGCCCGTACGTCGGAATCGTCGCGGACTTGGCCGTGGTCGCGTTGTTGGCGACGACCAGGTACTCGCGGTTGTCCGCACCGACCCGGCTGAACGCGTAGAGGCCTCCGGCGTTCGACGAGTACCGGTGCACCTGCCGTCCGTCCGCCAGAGCCGGGTACTGCGACCGGAGCTTCGCCAGTGCCGCGATGTGCTTGTACATGGGCGCACTGACGTCGTACCGGTCCTTGCTGCCAATCGTCGTCGTACCGGTGCCGTCGACCACCTCGTCGTCGGTGTAGTCCGCTGTCTTGGTAGCGAACATGTCCTGGCGCGCGTCCTTGTCGCCACCCGGACCGGTGAAGCCCTGCTCGTCGCCGTAGTACACAACCGGCTGGCCACGGGTCAGGTACATCAGCGAGTGCGCCAGCTTGTCGCGTGCCAGCAGCTCCGGCCCGTTAGCGCCGCCCTGCTTCAGGAACGTGCCCACACGCCCCATGTCGTGGTTGCCGAGGAACGTCGGCAGTTGGTACGCGTTGGAGTCCGGATCGGTGTAGTAGTCGTCATTCGCGTAGAAGTCGCGGAGCTTCGTGGCCGGGTCACCCTTGGCGAACGTCACCGCGTTCTGCTGGAACCCGAAGTCGAGCGTCGCCTGCAGCGCACCAGCCGTCGTGTACGTCGACATGAACTTCGGGTCCGCGTCGTAGACCTCGCCGAACATGAAGAACTTCTTGGATCCGGCATCGCGCGCCGCCTTCAGTACGGCCGGCGAGAACTTCTGCCAGAACTCGAGGTTGACGTGCTTGACCGTGTCGATCCGGAAGCCGTCGATGCCCAGCTCCGCCCACGTCTTGTAGACGTCGATCATGCCGTCCCGCACCCGGGGCTGCTCGGTGAACAGGTCGTCCAGGCCGACGAAGTCGCCGTACTCCGCGGATTCGCCGGCGAAGGTCGAGTCGCCGCGGTTGTGGTAGAGCGTCGGGTCGTTCAGCCAGGCCGGGACCTTCACGGTCTCGTCGGCCGGTGTCTTGAAGACCGGCACGTTCGGGAACGAGGTGTTGCGGTCCAGCGGCGGGAAGGTGTCACCACCGGCATAGGCCTTGTCGTCGAAGACGTTCCCGGCCGCGTCCTTGTACGGCGAGGTCGACTTCGGGATGTAGCCGTACTGACCGGACTGGTAGGCGATCACATCGGCGGTGTGGTTGGTGATGATGTCGAAGAAGACCTTCATCCCCTTGCCGTGCGCCTGGTCGATCAGCCGCTTCATGTCCGCGTTGGTGCCCAGGTGCGGGTCGATCTGGGTGAAGTCGGTGATCCAGTAGCCGTGGTAGCCCGCACTCACATCGGCGCCCGTACCTTGCACCGGCCGGTTCTTGAACGACGGCGTGAGCCAGATGGACGTCGTACCGAGCGCCTTGATGTAGTCCAGCTTCTGGATCACGCCGGTGAGGTCACCACCGTGGTAGAAGCCCTTGTCGGTCGGGTCCAGGCCGGTCTGCAGCCGGTCGCCGGTCAGACCGCCGGAGTCGTTGCTCTTGTCGCCGTTGGCGAACCGGTCCGCCATCAGGAAGTAGAACCGCTCCTTGGTGAGGTCCTGCCGCAGACTCGGTGACGCCAGCGCCTTGTCGGCCGCTGTCACCGCGGTCCCGGCCAGGTCCACGGGTCGCACCGACACCACATGCGTCTTGTCGTCGTAGCTGAACGACAGCTTCGCGGGGCCTTCGATCCGCAGTGGGATGTTCGGTCCGTTCAGCACGCCGCCCGCGCCGTAGTTCTCGTCCCAGCCGCCGTTGACGGTCACCTTGTACTCGTACGACCCGGCGGGTACGTCGAACACCTTCGTGTACGGCGCCGCCGTACCGAGGCTGCTCGCCGTACAGGCTGGGTCCCAATCGCCCGGACAGCCCAGCTCACTCTGCAGTGAGCCGGCCAGTGTGATCACTCGCTCCGCAGTCACCTGTGCTTGTGCGGGAGCCCCCAGCCCCGTCGCCACCATCGCCGCCGCGGCGAACCCCGCCGCCCATCGCCTCAACCCACGCATCGCAGTCCCCTCCAGTGCCGGTCTCCGGGACGCTAGCCCGCGGTCCTGAGGTGGGGAAGGCTTCGAACGTCACAAAACCGACAGCCCTGATCGAAAGGTTTGCGGTTGGGTCTATACCGGTATTTCCTGGTCGCATCCCCGCCCGCCCTGAAAGGGATGTCCCCATGAAGTTGCGCTGGATACTGGTCGCTGCGCTCGGTGCGAGCCTGCTCACGCCGACCGCTCAGACTCCAACTGCCCAGGCCGTCCGCCCCTCGGCCGGTGGCCTGTCGGTGTGGACGGAGTCGGCCTACACCTCGGTCTTCCGCGACAGTCGGCCGTCCGACGAGTCTGACCAGGAGTTGTTGCTGGACACCGCCCGGAACGACTACGAGGGCGCTCAGATCGTGGTACGCCGGTCCCAGGCGTTCACGATCACCGGTGTCGGCTTCAGCGTACTCAGCGGCCCGGCCGGGTCGATCGACGCGGCGAACCTCAGCTACAACTTCGTCGACTACGAGTCGCTGAACTACAACTCGCCCGTCACCCCGCTGCTGCGGACCGGGGCCGGCCTGTTCCCGGACCGGCTGCGGAACGATCCGACGATCGCGGTCGAGCCCAACAGCACCCAGTCGATCTGGATCCGCGCCTACATCCCGGCCGCGGCCGCCGGTGGGCTGTACACCGGCACTGTCACCGTCCGGACCACGGTCGGCGATATCCAGGTGCCGATCACGGCGAACGTGCGGGATGTCCTGATCCCGCCGACGAAGGACAGCGAGTTCACGAACGTCCTGTGGCACAACATGCTCGGCCCGTCGTCGTGGGACCACGGCGCGGGCGACACCGTCGAGATGTACTACAACGTCAAGCGGTACGACGACCGCTGGTGGCAGATCGTCGACAACTACGCCGCCATGCAGGCCAAGTACCGCGGCAACAGCCTGCAGCTGCCCGTCATCCACCTGCTCCGCGAGGGCGGCAGCGTGGTCGACAGTGCGGGGAACTACCAGTTCAACTGGACGCGCTTCGACCAGGTGGTCGAGCGGATCATGCGGGCCGGGCACATCAAGCGCCTCGAAGGCTTCACGATGAACGGGCCGCACGACGACCCCAGGTCGCCCTGGTACGACCCCAACCGGCCCAAGGGCAAGTTCTTGACCGAGGTGCTCGGGAAGACCGACGCGGGGACGCAGCAGGCCTCTTTCAGCTGGGTGGACTGGGACTCCGCGCCGGCCACGAAGTGGAACGACCAGTTCTTCCCCGCACTGCGCGCGCACTTGATCAGCAAGGGCTGGGACAAGATGTGGTGGCACCACGTCTCCGACGAGTCCGGCAGCCCGACGTGGTTCACCATCGAGCGCATCATCCGCGCTCGCTGGCCTGAGGTGAAGATCGGCGACGCCTTCCTCTGGATGGGCGTGGATCAGGCCAAGGAAGCCGACGTGATGATCCCCATCCTCGACGAGTACGACCGGCACCGCGACGTGTACGACAAGGAACGGGACGACAAGGGCAAGCAGCTCTGGCTGTACAACTGCATCGGTCCGGCCGGGAACTTCCTGAACAGGTTCGTCGACCAGCCGCAATGGCACCAGCGGATGACCATGTGGTACGCCTACTCGCGCGGTGTCACCGGCTACCTGCACTGGGCCTGGATGAACTGGCAGTACAAGATGAACGACCAGGGCGGTAAGGGAGACGGCTACATCGTCCGGCCGGATCCGGCCCGGCTGACCTTCGAGTCCTCGCCCCGCTACGAGTCACTGCGCGACGGCATCGAGGACTGGGAAGTCCTGAACATCCTGGGCAAGCGCAACGCCGGCCTGGCCAAGGAACTCGCGACGAGCATGGCGCAGCGCGGTGACAAGTACGTCATGGACACCACCTTCCAGCAGCGCATCCGGCGGATGGCACTGGACGCGGCGGCGGGGCTCCCGGTGATCGCGCAGGACCACGCACGCGACAAAGCCGCGACCAGCTCGTCGTCTGCAGGCACCGGGTTCGAAGCGAGCAAGGCGGTCGACGGAAACGACGCCACCGGCTGGCGGCCGGAGGTCGGGACGCAGTGGCTCCAGGTGGACCTGCGGAACCAGAGCCGGCTGGACGGTGTCCACCTCAAGTGGTCCGCCGCTGCCGCCGGCAACTACCGCCTGAAGACGTCGTACGACGGCACCAACTGGGTGGATGCCTATTCGACGACCACTGGTGACGGCGGTGACGACTTCATCGGGTTCGTCGGCAAAGCGCGGTACCTGCGACTCGAGGTGACCGGCGGAAGCTCGGCGTACCAGCTGAACTCCCTGGAGGTCTCCGGGCACCGGCTGGGCCAGGCGAACCTGGCGGCCGGCAAGACGTACGGGCTGGTGCCCGCTCCGGACGACCAGCCGGACGAGGGCGGTCGCCAGCTCACCGACGGCCAGATCGGCGACGACTGGTCGGACAAGCGCGGTGTCGGGTGGAAGACGATCAAGAACAGCAACCGCTACACCGACATGACCATCGACCTCGGCTCGGTGCAGCGGGTCGCCGAGGCGAAGGTGCACGCCTACGAGGAGTACCAGCACTACCGCCCGGACGAGCTGAGTGTGCTGACCAGTACGGACGGGACCAACTACACCGTTCGCAAGACGGTCACCGGTATCGACCCGGCCGGGCAGTCGAAGGTCTGGTACGACCTGGCGTTCCCCGCGGTCCAGGCGCGCTGGGTGCGGATCTCGTTCAATCACCGGGGCACGGATCCCGGCACGGTGACCTTGATGGACGAGCTGGAGGTGTACGGCGCCGGCTCGGCCGTCGGACCGGAGGAGCCGCCGGGCTCCGGGGCGTTCGTATGGAAGCACCAGAACCACGTGTTCACACCGGACTTCCAGCACCGGTGGTACTCCCCGGGGATCGGTGTCGAACGGGATGTGTGGCCGGGCGGCCCGGTCGAGGGCAAACCGGTCGGCATCGCCTTCGACAACCAGCAGCACGTCTTCGCGCGCAGCAAGACCAACACCTTGATCAACTCGTCCTGGACCGAAGGACAGACCGCGGTCCAGACAGCTGACCTCGGTGGCGAGGCCTACTCCGATCCGGCACCGGTGGTCTGGGGTAACCAGCGCCACGTGTTCGCTCGCTCGGCGGACGGTGGTCTGACGCACTGGTCGTGGGACGCCGCGAGTGGTCAGCAGCTCAACAGTTGGCCCAAAGCACCCGTACCGATTGCAGGTAAGCCGTCTGCCTTCGCAGCTCGGGACGAGCTGCATGTGGTGGCGCGGGGCACCGACAACCGCTTGTACCACTGGTGGTGGAAGGCCGACGCGCCCGCGCCGCAGGTCGAGGCCTGGGGTGGCGAGGCGTACTCCGACCCGACCACCTTCACCTACGACGGTCAGTTGCATGCGTTCGCCAAGGCAGCCGACGGACAACTGTTCCACTGGTTCGCAGACCCTGGCGACGGGCTCCACACCGACAAGTGGACCGGTGCACCTGCGGGTTTCCAGGGCACTCCGGCCGGCTATCGCTACGGCAACCAGCAGCACGTGGTCGCCAGAGGCGCCGACGGCACCTTGTACCACTGGTGGTGGGACCAGCCGACCGACAAGATCCAGTTCGCGAACTGGGGTGGCAAGGTCCTCTCCGACCCGCTTGCCTCGGTCTACAACAACCAGCAGCACGTCTTCGCCCAGTCGGCCACCGACACCCTGACCCACTGGCAGGCGGACGCAACCGGCGTACCGGTCGTGGACCAGTGGTGAAGCTCCGGCTGCTGCTGGTTGGCGCGTTCGTAGCAAGCCTGTTCACGACAGCTACTCCGGCCACCGCGGCCGGAGAGCTGCCCACCATCACTCCGACACCACAGTCGATCCGGCGGCTCGGAGACGACGTACCGGCCGCTGGGCTCGCCGTACTCAAAGAGACCGGTACGCCGAGTGCGCGCGCCGCCGGGGCGTTGGCCGCCTGGTCGATGCCGACCGCCGCCGGGCTGAAGTCCGGCGGCTATGTCCTGGGCATCGGTACCTACCAGGGGGAGAGGCTGGCGGTCCTGGTCGGCGCAGATCCCGCTGGGACGTTCTATGGTGCGCAGACGCTCGCGCAGCTGACCGCCTCTGCCGCAGTGCCCAGCGTCGCTGTGGTCGACGAGCCGGCGTTCGCGCTGCGCGGCGGCATGGAGTCGTTCTACGGTCAGCCGTGGAAGCAGGCCGACCTGTTGCGGCATCTCGACTTCATGGGCCGCCATCGGTTGAACGCCTTCCAGTACACGGTCAGCGGCGATCCCCACACCGCCGGTGCGGCCTGGCGCCAGCTCTACACCGGTGCGGACGTGGACCGGATCCGGGAGGCGATCGAACGGGCCAAGGCGAACCACGTGGAGTTCATCTACCGGGTCAACCCCGAGGCGAACGTCAAGGAGGAGTACGGCATCTGCCACGTGCGCCAGGTCGACAAGGACGCACTGATCGCCCGCTACCAGCAGCTGTGGGACCTGGGTGAGCGCGTCTTCTCGGTCGGCTGGGATGACGTCGGCGGCAAGTTCCGCTGCCTCGAGGACGCACGTACCTTCATGAGCGATCCCAGTCCGCTGGCGGCGGCGCAGGCACATGTCGTCAACGATGTGTACAACCGGTTCGTCAAGACACACCCCGGCGCCCGGCTCGTCACGGTTCCGACCGACTACTGGGGCAACGCGTCCCAGAAGCCGCCGTACCGGAGCCGGTTCGCGGAGCTGATCCCGACCGACGTGGACATCTTCTGGACGGGGTCGGAGGTGGTCGCACCGAAGATCACCACCGAGGATGCGGCCGCGGCGTCGGCCTCATTCGGCGGCCGGAAGCTGCTGATCTTCGACAACTATCCGGTGAACGACTACGCCCCGATGACGCAACACCTCGGCCCCCTGGTCGGGCGGGACGCCGGACTGACGCAGTACGCGACCGGACTGCTGATCAACGAGATGCAGGAGGCGGAGCCGTCACTGATCGCTCTCGGTACGGCTGGCGAGTTCGCCTGGAACCCCACCGCCTACGACCCGCAAGCAGCCTGGACGCGGATGCTGACCGAACTCGGCGGACCTGTGGCGGACGCCCTCCGCCGGTACGCCGAGGTCAACACGGGCTCCGCCCTGACCAGTGATCCGTCCGCACGACTCAGTCCGCTCGTGCGCGCCTTCATCGACGCCTACCGCGCCGGTCGGGACCTCACCGCGCCAGCGGCGGCGTTGACGGCGTACCTGGATCGTTTGGCAGCCGCCCCGGCGGAGCTGCGAGCGAGCCTCGGCAATGTGTCGTTCGTCTCCGACTCCGAGCCATGGCTGGCCCGGACCGAACGCAGGAGTCGCGCCGGCATCGCCGCGGTTCGAGCGCTCCAGGCCAAGGCCGCCGGTGACATCGGCGGCTACCGGGCTCGGCGCGAGGAGATGCAAGCCGGGCTGAACGAGGCGAACACGTCGTTCCGGCTCGCAGTCCTGGGCAGTCTGGATGACCTGCTCGACCTGGCGGGCGTGGCCCGGGGGAGTGACGTGGTCCGGCGCGACAATGGCGCACTGTCCGTGTTCCAGCGCGCCGGCAACGGTCTGATCAAGAGCGCATCGCAGCGCACAGCGGGCGGCAGCTGGGACCCGCTCGTCAACCTGTGGCCGGTGGACGCAGCAGGCGAGCCAGAGGTGGTCGTACGGCGTGATGGCGGGCTCACTGCGTTCGTGCGCGGAACCGACGGCCGGATCCGGACCAGCCGCCAGACCGCTCCCGGTGGTGACTGGGGCGCCTGGGAGATCGTGGTCGACCTCGTCGTCGGCGGTGACCCGGCTGCGGTGGTTGCGGACGACGGTCTGATCAGTCTGTTCGTCCGCGGCACCGATGGCGTGCCGCTGACCATCTGGCAGCGGGAAGGCAGTTGGCTGGTCGACCGGATCAGTGGAGTCACGATGGTCGGCAAGCCGGCGGTCGACGTCAACCTGGACGG
Organism: Kribbella sp. NPDC005582; assembly: GCF_040605415.1. Classification (NCBI taxonomy): domain Bacteria; kingdom Bacillati; phylum Actinomycetota; class Actinomycetes; order Propionibacteriales; family Kribbellaceae; genus Kribbella; species Kribbella sp. NPDC005582. The sequence continues at coordinate 22,356 of NZ_JBEXCU010000004.1, read as the reverse complement.
TCTGTTGGTCATGGTGGTGCGGGACACCAACAACAAGCTGCAGAACAGCTGGCAGTGGAGCGTCGGCAGCACCTGGCGCCCATGGGTCCAGCTGCCGGGCTCCATCGCCTCCGACCCGGAGCTGGTGATGGGCTACGCCGGCACGTTCAGTGCGATCTACCGCGGACCGGACGACGCCGTCTATACGAGCTGGCAGCGCACTCGCGGCGCAGAGTTCACCGGACCGGTCCGGCTGGGCGAGATCACGGCCAAGGGCAACCCGCGCGCGCACCTGGACAACACCGGCGGTCTCACACTGACGGTGCGCGGCTCCGACGACCGCGGCTGGACCATGTGGCAGACGGCTCCGGGCGGCGACTGGAAGAACGCTTGGCTGACCGATCAGGTGCGCGTGTACTCCGACGTCCGGATCGTCGACGGTGTGACCGGAGCTGGGACGGCCTTCACGACTGATGCCGACGGCAACCTTGCCACCGCGCACCAGTCCGCGTTCGGAACCGCCTGGACCGGGTGGGACGTGATCAGCTGAACAGCGCAGGCAGCGTCGTCTCGATCGGCGTCCGCAGCACTGTAGTCGCCTCCTCGTCGTACGGCGTCTCCTGCGCGTTGAGGATGATGAGCGGCTTGCCGGCCTTGAGAGCGATGTCACACAGGCCGGCGGCCGGATAGACCTGCAGCGAGGTGCCGATCGCGATGAACACGTCAGCCGCCTCCGTGGCAGCGACTGCGGCCTCCAGCACGGCCACATCGAGCGACTGACCGAACGAGACCGTGGCGGACTTCAGAATGCCGCCACAGACCTCACACGCCGGGTCCTCGTCACCTGCCTCCAGCCGGGGGAGTACGTCGGCCATCGGGATCCGCCGCTCGCATTGCAGGCAGTCGACGAACCAGACCGTGCCGTGCAGCTCGTGAACCAGCTCCGGCGACGACCCGGCCTTTTGATGCAGCCCGTCGATGTTCTGCGTGACCAGACCGGTCAGCCGGCCCTGACGCTCCAGCTCGACCAGTGCGTGGTGACCGGCGTTCGGCTCGGCCGTCCACGCCGGTGCGGCGAGCCGGAACTTCCACGCCTCCACCCGCACCGCCCGGCTGGCGACGTACTCGTCGATGTCGAACATCGCCTGCGCCGCGGGGTTCTTCGTCCACACGCCCTGCGGCCCGCGGAAGTCCGGGATGCCCGAGGCCGTGGAGATGCCTGCGCCCGTCAGTACGGCGATATGTTCGGCGTCGATCACGCTTTGGACTGTAGCCAGTCCGTCGCCAGGACCGACATCACCACCTCGTCGATCCACTCGCCGTCCCACCGCAACGCGTCCCGAAGTACACCCTCGACGACGAACCCGGCCTTCTCGTAGGCCCGCTGCGCGCGCGGGTTGAACGCGTACACGCCGAGGCTGATCCGGTGCAGGCCGAGCTCCTCGATCCCGTAGCCGACGATCAGCCGGGTGGCCTCAGTGCCGAGCCCGCGACCCTGACCCTCCGGCCCGATCAGGATCCGGAAGTTGCAGCACTCGTTGTCGGGGTCCCAGTCGTTGAGCACCGCCTCGCCGACGACCCGCCCCGACGCTTTGTCGACGATCGCCAGGTCCAGCCGGTCGGGCTGGTCCTGCCGCGTCCGGTACCACTCGCGCGCCTTCTCCTCGCCGATCTCGCCGTGACTGCCGGTGAGCCGAGCCACATCCGGGTCATCCATCGCCACCGCGAGTGCGGGGTAGTCGTCCTCGGTCACCGGCCGCAGTACGACGAGCTCACCGGTCAGTGTCGGCTTGAACGAGAAGTCATTCACCCGGCGGAGTCTGTCAGCTCACCCGCCGGACCACATACGCATTTTCGGCCGCCGACACCAGCTCCTGCGACCGCATCCGGCACCAGGCCGGGATATCCGTCGCAGCGGCCGGATCGTCGGCCAGCACAGTGACTGTGTCCCCAACGGCGACCGTGGGTAGCACCTTGGCCAGTTTGATCACCGGGAGTGGGCAGAGCAGCCCACGGCAGTCCAGTTCGATGCTCACATGCCCACCTCCGCCCGGATCCGCTGCACGATCCCCGGCAGCACCCTGCAGAACCGGTCGATCTCGCCGTACGTCGTCGTCCGGGCCAGCGACACCCGGACGTTGCCATGGGTCAGTACGCCCATCGCTGCCAGCACATGTGACGGTCGCAACGTACTCGACGTACAGGCGGAGCCGCTGGAGACCGAGAAGCCCTCAGCGTCCAGTGCGGTCACCAGAGCCTCGCCGTCCACGTAGAGACAGGAGAACGTGAGCACGTGCGGCAGGCGGTCCTCCGGATCACCGACCACCTCGACATCGGCCACGCCCGCGGCCACCCGCTGCCGGATCTCCTCGATCCACGCCCGGTGCTGCCGGTCGAGCTCTGCAGCCTCTGTCAGCCGAGCCTGCAGCGCAGCCGCCGCAGCCAGCAGGTTCGGAACGTCAGGGAACCCGGGGGAGAGGCCGTCCTCCCGCTCGTCCATCGGCCAGGCCGGAGTGATCCGAGTGCCCTTCCGAACCGCCAGCAGCCCGACACCAGCCGGACCGCCCCACTTGTGAGCGCTTGCCGTCAGCACCGACCAGCCATCGTCTAAAGCCTCGCGCCCAACCGATGCAGCGGCGTCAACCAAAAGCGGCACTGAGCCGCACGCCTCAGCCGCCGCCCCAATCGGCTGCCGCGTGCCCACTTCGTGATTGGCCGACTGCAGGACCGCCACCGCCACTCCGGGCTGCCGCACCGCCTCTGCGAACGCCTCCAGGTCCACCCGGCCCAGCATGTCCACACCGATCTCCACTCCGGCCTCACCGGCCGTGTGCAGTACGGCGGAGTGCTCCACTGCACTGTGGACCACAGTCGGCCCGATGCGTCGCCGCGCCGCCAGTACGGCGCTCAGTCCGGTGCGGATGGCCGCCGTACCGGAGGTGGTCAGGTACAGCTCGTCGGGACGCACTCCGACGCCCTCGGCAAGCACCGCGCGGGCGTTGTCCAGCAGCAGCCGGGCCGTCCTTCCCTCGTGGTGCAGGCGGACCGGATCGGCCCACCCGGAATCCACTGCCGAGAGCAACATTTCCCGCGCGGCCGGATGCAAAGGCTCCGCCGAGGCGGCGTCGAGGTACGCACGCTCATTCACTGTGGACATCACAGGGAAACGCTAAGGGCTACCTGTGCGCAAGAAGGCGAAAGCTGTCCAGTAGTGTTTGGTCGTCAGTCTCACTTGGGAAGGGAAAGGCGCCCCGTGGGTTCGAACGGCACGTCCGGAGTGGAGGAGCGCATGGCAGGTCCTGCCCGCGCCACACGTCCGGCGAAACGACGGCTGCTGGCCGCGGCGGCAACGGTGCTCGGCACCGTGCTGCTGACCGGTTGTTCGTCGGAGACCACTGAGCAGTGGAAACGACTCGGTCTCCCGGAGGCTGCCTCCGACCGGACCGAGGCCGTGCGAAGCCTCTGGATCGGCGCGTGGATCGCCGCGCTGATCGTCGGCGTCGCGGTGTGGGCCCTGATCCTGTACGTCGTGGTGCGCTATCGCAAGCGCAATGACGACGCACCCAAGCAGGTGCGGTACAACCTGCCGCTGGAGGTGCTCTACACGCTGGCCCCGTTCGCGATCATCGGGGTGCTGTTCTTCTACACCGTCGAGCACGGCAACCAGATCACCAAGATGTCGGGCTCGCCCCAGCACACGGTGAACGTGGTCGGCCAGCAGTGGCAGTGGACCTTCAACTACAAGGACCAGGTCAACGGGCAGGACGGCGTCTGGGAGACCGGCACGCTCGACAAGCCCGCGGAGCTGTGGCTGCCGGTGAACGAGTCGGTGCACTTCGACCTGACCTCGCCGGACGTCATCCACTCCTTCTGGGTGCCGGCCTTCTACTTCAAGCTCGACGTGATCCCGGGCCGGACCAACAAGTTCGAGGTCACGCCCACCAAGACCGGGACGTTCGCCGGCAAGTGCGCGGAGCTCTGCGGGCTCTACCACAGCCGGATGGTCTTCACCGTCAAGGTGGTCACCCGCGCGGAGTACGACCAGCACCTCAAGGAGCTGGCCGACCGCGGCCAGACCGGTGCCGCCGTCGGCGGCAAGGACGCCACCACCATCCCCGGTCACGGTGAGCAGGAGGGCGGGAAATGACCGACTTCGCCGAGCGTACCGGCGCCATCGGGACCACTGCAGCGCTGCCGCGGCGGCGTAGCAAGGGCCAGATCGCCGTCAAGTGGCTGACCACGACCGACCACAAGCTGATCGGTCATCTGTACCTGATGACGTCGTTCGTCTTCTTTCTGATCGGCGGCGTGATGGCGCTGCTGATCCGGGCCGAGCTGGCCAAGCCCGGTCTGCAGATCGTGAACGAAGAGGTCTACAACCAGCTGTTCACGATGCACGGCACGATCATGCTGCTGCTCTTCGCGACGCCGCTGTTCGTCGGCTTCGCGAACGTGATCATGCCGGTCCAGATCGGCGCCCCCGACGTCGCGTTCCCGCGGCTCAACATGTTCAGCTACTGGCTGTTCCTGTTCGGCGGCACGATCACGATCAGCGGCTTCTTCACCCCGGGCGGCGCGGCCGACTTCGGCTGGTTCGCCTACGCCCCGCTGTCGAACGCGGTCCGGTCGCCCGGTGTCGGCGGTGACCTGTGGATCATGGGTCTGTACCTCGCCGGTCTGGGCACGATCCTGGGTGCGGTCAACTTCGTGACGACGATCATCACGATGCGCGCCCCCGGTATGACGATGTTCCGGATGCCGATGTTCACCTGGAACATCCTGGTGACGTCGATCCTGGTGCTGATCGCGTTCCCGATCCTGGCCGGCGCGCTGCTGATGCTGGAGGCGGACCGAACACTCGGAGCTCATGTCTTCGACGCCGGAAACGGCGGTCCACTGCTGTGGCAGCACCTGTTCTGGTTCTTCGGGCACCCCGAGGTCTACATCATCGCGCTGCCGTTCTTCGGCATCATCACCGAGATCCTCCCGGTCTTCAGCCGCAAGCCGCTGTTCGGCTACATCGGCCTGGTCTCCGCGACGCTCGGTATCGCCGTCCTGTCGGTCGCCGTCTGGGCGCACCACATGTTCGTCACCGGAGCGGTGAACCTGCCGTTCTTCTCGTTCATGACGTTCCTGATCGCGGTCCCGACCGGCGTGAAGTTCTTCAACTGGATCGGCACGATCTGGGGCGGCTCGGTCTCCTTCGAGACCCCGATGCTCTGGTCGATCGGCTTCCTGACGACCTTCCTGTTCGGCGGCCTGACCGGCATCATCCTGGCCTCGCCGGCGCTGGACTACCAGCTGTCCGACTCGTACTTCGTGGTCGCGCACTTCCACTACGTCGTCTTCGGCACGGTGGTGTTCGCGATGTTCGCCGGGTTCTACTTCTGGTGGCCGAAGATGACCGGCCGGATGCTCGACGAGCGGCTCGGCAAGCTCCACTTCTGGCTGCTGTTCATCGGCTTCCACACGACGTTCCTGGTGCAGCACTGGCTCGGCGTCGAGGGCATGCCGCGGCGCTACGCGTCGTACGGGGCGAACGAGGGCTTCACCACGCTGAACGAGGTCTCCAGCGTCGGCGCCTTCATCCTCGGCCTGTCGATGCTGCCGTTCTTCTACAACGTCTACAAGTCCCGCAAGTCGCCGCTGGTCAAGGTCGACGACCCGTGGGGCTGGGGCCGGTCGCTGGAGTGGGCGACCAGCTCGCCGCCGCCGCGGCACAACTTCGACAAGCTGCCGCGGATCCGGTCCGAGAGCCCCGCGTTCGACCTGCACCACCCGGAGCTGGCGCTCGCGGAGTACCCGGCCAACCGGGCCGGAGCGGACAACCTGCTGGACGCCGGTGAGGACCAGGGCCGGGTCGCCCTGCTCGAGGAGAACGCAGCGGAGAACGAAGGGAAGGACGAGGCGTGAAGGTCGAAGCCTGGGTCTTCGGGATCCTGAGCGTGTTCGTGCTGGTCGTCACGCCGATCTACTGGCTGATGTCGGAGGACCCGACCGGGACCACCGCGCTGGTGATGACGTTCTTCCTGGCCCTGCTGATCGCGTTCTACCTCAGCGTCAGCGCCCGCCGGATGGACGCCCGCCCGGAGGACCGCAAGGAAGCCGAGATCGTGGAGGGCGCCGGCGAGCTCGGCTTCTTCCCGCCGCACTCGTGGTGGCCGCTGTTCACCGCCGCGACGCTGGCCGTGGCCGCGCTCGGAATCGTCTTCGGCTGGTGGCTGTTCATCGCCGGCTGCGCGATCGGCATCATCACGCTCTCGGGATTCATCTTCGAGTACTACCGTGGTGACCACGCTCACTAGTTGAACGCAGTACGAAAAAGCGCCGTCCGGTCCAACCGGACGGCGCTTTCGTGCGTCTGATGAACGACGGGTTACTCTGGGCGGCGGTTGACGGATACAGGGGAGAACTGGGGAATGGTGAGCAGGAAACACGGCCTGGCCGTGCTGGGAATCGCGACGATGCTGCTGGTCGGCACCGCGTGCAGCGACACCGAGGGCGGCGGCAAGGCCGCTCCAGGTGCCACGCAGAGCAACGGTACGGCGGGCGCTTCGACGACCCCCGATCCGTCCACGAAACCGTCGGACAACCCGGCCTCGGCCACTGTCGCGGTGGTCCCGGCCAAGGGCGCCAAGGGCGTCGAGCCGGACAAGCCGGTGACCGTGACCACCTCGGTCGGCACGATCAAGTCGGTCACGCTCAAGGACGACGACGGTGACACCGTCGACGGCACCCTGAACGCCGACAAGACGGTGTGGACCGCCGGCCCCGGCGTGAAGCCCGGCGCGACGTACACGGTGAGCGGCACCGCCGAGGGCACCGACGGCGCCAGCGTGCCGATCTCGTCGACCTTCAGCACGCTGAAGGCGACCCGGAACCTGAAGGCTTCCGTCGTCCCGCTGAACGGTGAGACCGTCGGCGTCGCGCTCCCGATCCAGATCTACTGGAACAACCCGGTCACCGACCGGGCCGCGGTCGAGAAGCGGCTCGAGGTCAAGACGTCGGTGCCGGTCGAGGGCAGCTGGCACTGGGTGAACAACAAGCAGGTCAACTACCGCCCGAAGGCGTACTGGCCGGCCGGTACCAAGGTCACGGTCGACATCCGGACCGCCGGGGTGAACGCCGGCAACGGCACCTGGGGCGCTTCCAGCCGCGAGATCAAGTTCGCGATCGGCAAGTCGGTGGTCAGCAAGGTCGACGTCCAGAAGCACACGATGACGGTCACGATCAACGGCAAGCTCGCCCGCACCATCCCGATCACCGCTGGCAAGGACGGGTTCACCACCCGCAGCGGCGTGAAGGTGATCATGGAGAAGTTCGCCACCAAGCGGATGGACGCCCGCACCGTCGGCATCAAGCCCGGTGACCCGGAGTACTACGACATCCACGACGTGAAGTGGGCCCAGCGGGTCACCAGCTCCGGCGAGTTCATCCACGGCGCCCCGTGGTCGAGCGGCAGCCAGGGCAGCGCCAACGTCAGCCACGGCTGCGTCGGCATGAGCCTGGCCAACGGCCAGTGGTTCTTCAACCAGACCCTCCGCGGCGACCCCGTCGTCGTCACCGGCACCAAGCGCTACATGACCGAAGGCAACGGCTGGACCGACTGGAACCTGCCCTACGAGAAGTACAAGCAGGGCTCCGCGCTCTAAGGGGCGCTCTAGAGGGCCATCAGGCTCGCGTCCTGCCAGCCGCCGCCGGCGGAGTAGCGGGTCAAGGTCCACGGATTACTGTCAGTGGCGCCGTTGTGGGGATACACCCACACGGCGCCACTGCTGTCTCGGACAGTCATGTCCAGCCGCCCGTCGCCGGTCACGTCCTGCAGCAGCATCACGTTGGCCAGCCCCCAGCCGCTCCCAGCGCCGATCTGAGCGCCTGTGGCGGTCACGTGGATGGTCAGGTTCCCCGAGCCGTCCCGGGCCACCAGATCGGCGCGTCCGTCCCCTGTCACGTCACCGACAAGCAGGGCGGTGGCCGTCATTGTGGCCGAGGAGATCCAGGAACATGTGGCTGACCATCGAGGTCGGCGTACTCCACAACATGTCGTAGCCGTAGGAGCCGGACAAGAACGTGTGCTTGCCGGTGTCCGGGCTCCTCTCACCGATGATCTCGGCCAGCTGCACGCTGCGACGGAAGAACTCGTTGACGTAGGGCTCCGGCGTGCTGATGGTCGCCGCGGTGGCCGGCTTCTTCGCCCAATACGTCTCGGCCTGCGCGAGAGCACCGGCGTACCCGAGGGCGAGCTCGGCGTCGATCTCGGCCCGCGGCTAGGGGAGCATCGGGACCAGTACGTCGACGTACGCGCCGCGTCCACGCGTAGATCGGCTCCAGCGCGGTCTGTACGTCGGGAGCGCCCCGAAGATGCGCGAACACCGACTGACGCAGTACGACGCCCTCCTGGCGCCCGTGCTCCGTCCGCAGCACGGGGGTGTTCTTGTCCTGCTGCCAGCCCTGGATACCGACGCCGAAGTCACCCTTGCACAGGTAGTAGGACCCGGTCGGCATCGGCGGGCGGTGCCCACCACCGCAGCGCCTCCTGCACATTCGGTGGTTCGGCAGACCGAGGACGCTCGCAACCAGTTAGACCACAACGAAAAACGCCCCTGCCGAAGCAGAGGCGTTTCTCGGTGGTACTGCGATCAGTGCGTGTCCGGGGTGACCTCGCGGAAGGTGTCGGTCTCGGACAGTTCGTGGACGTCGTCCTCGTGACCGTGCGAGTGCGCGTCCTCGATCTCCGCCGCGGTCGGCTTCTGCACCGCGTCCGCGTAGTAGAACCGGCTCAGCTTGGCGCGGGCCTTGTTGAGCGCCCGGCGCGGGGCGCGGACCCCGTTGTCGTCGGTCTCCGGGCCCACCTCGTACGGAACGAGCCGGTCGTGCGCGGTGAGCTCGTACGCCTCGTGGATCGAGATCGGCGTGTGCCGCTCGGAGTAGCCGCCGTCGGGGGAGCGGACGATGATGCCCGACTCCAGGCCGTGCAGCAGGCGCTCCTGGTCGGCGCGCTGCAGCGAGATCGCGATCCGCCGGGTCACCCAGAAGGCGAGCACCGGACCGAGGAACACCGCGAACCGCAGGAACCAGGTGACGTTGTTGAGCGAGACCCCGAAGTGGGTCGCGATCAGGTCGTTACCGCCACCGATCCAGAGCAGGCCGTAGAAGGTGATGAACGCGGCGCCGATACCGGTCCGGGTCGGCACGTTGCGCGGCCGGTCCAGCAGGTGGTGCTCCCGCTTGTCACCGGTGATCCAGCTCTCGATGAACGGGTACAGCGCGACCAGCGTCACGAAGGCCGGTGGGATCAGCAGCGCCGGTATCAGCAGGTTCCAGCTGAGGGTGACGCCCCAGAAGTGCGACTCGAAGCCCGGCATGATGCGGACCGAGCCTTCCAGCCAGCCCATGTACCAGTCCGGCTGCGAACCGGCCGTTACCTCGGCCGGGTTGTACGGACCGTAGAGCCAGACCGGGTTGATCTGCAGCAGCGCACCCATCAGCGCGGTGATGCCGAAGACGACGAAGAAGAAGCCGCCGGCCTTGGCCATGTAGACCGGCATCAGCGGGTAGCCGACGACGTTCTTCTCGGTCCGGCCGGGACCGGCGAACTGAGTGTGCTTGTGGTACACGACCAGGAACAGGTGCGCCGTGACGAGGGCCAGGATCAGGCCCGGAATCAGCAGCACGTGCACGGTGAAGAAGCGGGAGACGAAGTCGTCACCCGGGAACTCGCCACCGAAGATGAAGAAGCTCAGGTACGTACCGATCACCGGCGAGGCCTGGATCATGCCCTGGGTGATCCGCAGGCCGGTTCCGGAGAGCAGGTCGTCGGGCAGGCCGTAGCCGATGAAGCCCTCGATGATGCCCAGGAACAGCATCCCGAAGCCGATCACCCAGTTCAGCTCCCGCGGCTTGCGGAACGCGCCGGTGAAGAAGATGCGGAGCAGGTGCACCATCATCGCGGCGATGAACAGCACGGCCGCCCAGTGGTGGATCTGCCGCATCAGCAGACCGCCGCGGATGTCGAACGAGATGTCCAGTGTCGAGGAGTAGGCCTCCGACATGTGCAGACCCTTGAGCAGGCTGTACGAGCCCTGGTACTCGACCTCGGCCATCGACGGCTTGAACCACAGCGTCAGGAAGATGCCGGTCAGGATCAGAATGATGAAGCTGTACAGCGCGATCTCGCCGAGCATGAACGACCAGTGGTCCGGGAAGACCTTGCGCAGGTTCTTGCGCCCGATCTTGCCGATCCCGAGGCGGTCGTCGACCCACTTGACCGGCGGCGGAAATTCTGCCGTCGCGGCGGGTTTTTCTTTCGTGTCAGACACTGGTGTCACCCTCGTTCCCAGAAGCTCGGGCCGACCGGCTCGGTGAAGCCGCTCTGCGCGACCAGGTAGCCCTCTGCGTCCACTGCCAACGGTAGCTGAGGCAGCGGCCGGGCAGCAGGCCCGAAGACCACCTTGGCGCCGTCGGCCAGGTCGAACGTCGACTGGTGGCACGGGCAGAGCACGTGGTGCGTGGTCTGCTCGTACAGGGAGATCGGGCAGCCCACGTGGGTGCAGATCTTGGAGTAGCACAGGATGCCGTCGATACCCCAGTTCTCCCGGCCGGGCTTGGTGCGGATCTTGTTCGGCTCGATCCGGACCACGATCACCGCGGCCTTGGCCTTGGCGTTCTGGTACTCGACCGCGCTCTCCTCCTGGATCGGAGTGAGGTTCGCCGGCTGGGCGTTGACCAGCTGGCCGACCTGCAGGTCGGACGGCTTGATCGGGCGGTCGGTGACGTCGTTGACGACCCGGATGCCCTTGGCCCAGATGGTGTTGTAGAGGCTGCGGCCCGGCAGCGGACCGAGGTCGCGCAGCAGGACGATGGCCGGCAGGCCGAGCAGGCCCATCGCACCGAGCAGCGAGCGGCGGATCAGCTTGCGCCGGCCGAAGCCGGACTCGGCCGCACCCTCGTTGAAGCCCTCGATGATGTCGGCCTTCTGCTCCGGCGACGAGTTGGCGTCGTGCCGCAGCTCGACGATCTCGGTGTCGACCATGAGCTGCTTGGCCCACTGGATCGCACCGGCGCCGATCAGGAACAGCCCCAGGCCCAGGCACAGGCCCAGCGTCATGTTGTTCGCGTTACCGGACAGCGGGCCGAACTCGAGGATCGCGTCCCGCGGGATCGCGAAGTACGCGACGCAGGAGCCGAGAGCCAGCAGGCCGGCCAGCGTGAACATCGTGGCGACCTGACGCTCCGCGCGGTCCGCGGCCTTCGGGTCGACATCGGTGATCCGGTACTCGTGCGGCTCCAGACCCGGGTCCGCAATCGGCTCGGCCACCTCGACCGCGCCGTGCTCCTCGTCGGAGGCCTTCACCGGCAGATTCTTCTCGCTCATTCCGCCTTCGCTCCCTCGGCCTTGGGTCCCTTGGCGCCGCTGTGCGCGCCGGTGGCCTTGACTCCCTTGGCGCCGATCCAGACGGCGACCGCGACCAGCAGGCCGATGCCGACCAGCCAGCCCCACAGACCCTCCGACACCGGGCCGAGCCGGCCGAGGCCGAAGCCGCCCGGGTCCTTCTGCTCCTGCAGCGCGTGCAGGTAGGCGATGATGTCGCGCTTGTCCTCCGGCTGCATCACCTGGTCGGAGAAGACCGGCATCTGCTGCGGACCGGTGAGCATCGCCTCGTAGATGTGCTTGGGGTCGACGTTCATCAGTGACGGGGCGTACTTGCCGCCCGGCAGGGCCCCACCGCGGCCGGCGAAGTTGTGGCACGCCGTGCAGTTGGTCCGGAACAGCTCGCCACCACGGGTGACCTGCTCGTCGGTGGCCTTGCTGATGTCGTACGCGTCCGTGGCCGGAACCGCCGGGCCCGGGGCGAGCGAGGCGACGTACGCGGCCAGGGCCTCGATCTCCTCCGGCGTGTAGGCGGGAGTCTTGCGCGGGATCTGGGCGCCCGGCTGCATCGCGGGCATGCGGCCGGTGCCGACCTGGAAGTCGACGGCGGCCGCGCCGACGCCGATCAGCGACGGGCCGGCCAGCTTGCCTTCACCGTTCCCGCTGCCCTCGGCGTTCAGGCCGTGGCAACTGGAGCAGCCGACCGCGAAGAGCTTCTTGCCCTCTTCGATCTGCTGGGTCTTGGCGGAGTTGTCGGCCACCGCGCTGTCAGGGGCGAACGCGGCGTACGCCGAGCCCACTGCCAGAAGGCCGAACAGGAGCACGACGAGGCCGGCGGACCGGTGCCGTCGTCGCGCGGAGAGAAAGCGCGCCGGTGACAAGGAGGTTCTCTTCTCACTCATTTGAGCAGGTAGATGGTCGCGAACAGGGCGATCCAGACCACGTCGACGAAGTGCCAGTAGTACGACACGACGATCGCCGAGACGGCCTGTTCGTGGGTGAACTTGCGGGCCATGTAGGTCCTGGCCAGGACGAACACGAAGGCGATCAGGCCGCCGGTCACGTGCAGGCCGTGGAAGCCGGTGGTCAGGTAGAACACCGACCCGTACGGCGAGGACGAGATCGTGATGCCCTCGTGGATCAGCGTGGCGTACTCCGTCACCTGGCCGGCGATGAAGACCGCGCCCATCAGGTACGTGAGGATGAACCACTCACGCATCCCCCACTTGAGGAAGTTCGCCGCCGATCCGATCCGGCCGACCCGGCCGTGCTCGGCCGCGAAGACGCCGAACTGGCACGTCACCGAGGAGAGCACCAGGATCAGCGTGTTGGTCAGCGCGAACGGGATGTTGAGCATCTCCGTCGACGCGTCCCACAGCGACTCGGTCCCGGCTGTCGCCGCGGTCGCGGTCGTCACCGACCGGATCGTGAAGTACGCCGCGAACAGGGCGGCGAAGAACATCAGTTCGCTCGCTAGCCAGACGATCGTGCCGACACTGACCATGCTGGGACGGTCGTGGTGTCCGTGTTCACGAGACGCTGGGAGCGCAGTTGCAGTGGCCACGCCGTCATTATGTCGGTCCATCCACGAAGTACTACGACCACCCCCATGCATGTCGCCGAACGGTGCTTCTACTGTGGACTGGTGCTTCCCCTCCACGCCGGTCCTGGTGACCAGATCGCGCCGTTCACGCCGCTGCGTCTGCTGACGGCCTGGACCTTCGAGCCGGTGTTACTCGCCGTGACCGTCGCCGTCGGCGCGCTCTATCTGTACGGCGTCCACAAGCTGCACAAACGCGGTGACAAATGGCCCGTCGGGCGCACGATCGCCTTCGTCGGGCTGGGTCTGGGCAGCGCCGTGATCGCGACCCAATCGGCGCTGGGCACCTATGACACGGTGCTGCTGAGCGTGCATATGGCCCAGCACATGATCCTGTCGATGCTGACGCCGCTGATGCTGGCGCTCGGCGCTCCGGTCACGCTGGCGCTCCGGACGCTGCCGAAGCGGCCGCGGAAATGGTTGCTCTCCGTATTGCATTCGCGGTTCGCGAAGGTGCTCTGCTTCCCGCTGATCGGCTTCACGCTCTTCGTGCTGAGCCCCTGGGTGCTCTATTTCAGCGGCATCTACGACGCGACGCTGCGCTCGACCGCGTTGCACGATCTGCTGCACGTCCACTTCATCGCGGTCGGATCGTTGTTCTTCTGGCCGCTGCTGGGCCTCGACCCGGTGCCCGGCCGGGTGATCTACCCGTTCCGGCTCATCATGACGTTCCTCACGTTGCCGTTCCACGCGTTCCTCGGGATCACGATCATGTCCGCGAACACGCTGATCGCCGAGGACTGGTACACGAGTTTCGGGCGCTCGTGGCCGCCCTCGCCGCTGCACGACCAGTACATCGCCGGCGGCCTGCTGTGGGGGTCCGGCGACATCGTCGGGCTGGTGTTCTTCGGTGTCCTGTTCGTCCAATGGGTGCGCGACTCGCAGCGTGAGGCGCGCCGTGAGGACCGTCGCCTGGACCGGTTGGAGGAGCAGGCGCGCCGGTCCGGACAGGCACCCCGGTAGCATTCAGCTGTCCAGTCGCCTTTTTCACAGCTTGGGATGAATCGATGAGCTCAGAGCGTCCGCTGAAGGTTCTCGTCTACAGCGACGACCGTACGACGCGGGAGTCCGTCCGGCTGGCGCTGGGCAAGCGCCCGGCCGCCGATCTGCCCACCCTCGAGTACGTCGAGTGTGCGACCGAGCCGGCCGTGATCAAGGCGATGGACAAGGGCGGTATCGACCTGGCCATCCTGGACGGCGAAGCGGTTCCGGCCGGCGGGATGGGGATCGCCCGGCAGCTCAAGGACGAGATCTTCAACTGCCCGCCGGTCCTGGTGATCACCGGCCGTCCGCAGGACGCCTGGCTGGCCACCTGGTCGCGCGCCGAGGCCGCGGTCTCGCACCCGATCGACCCGGTCCGGCTCGCCGAGGTGACCGCGGAGCTGCTTCGCGCCGTGGTCGCCAAGCTGCCCGCCACCACCTGATCCCGGGGATGGCCGCCTACACAGCTGCTCTTACTTGGCCGCAGATCCTCAACCCGCTGCTGCGGGGCGAGGACCTGGAGGCCGCCGCCACCGCGTGGGCGATGGAGCAGATCCTGTCCGGCGCCGCGTCCCCGGCCCAGCTGGCCGGATTCGTGATCGCGCTGCGCGCCAAGGGCGAAACGGTCACCGAGGTCGAGGGCCTGGTCGCGACCATGCGCACCTTCGCGACCCGGATCACCGTCCCCGGCCGCACCCTGGACGTCGTCGGTACCGGCGGCGATCAGGCGCACACGGTCAACATCAGCACGATGTCCGCGATCGTTGCCGCAGGCGCCGGCGCGAAGGTGGTCAAGCACGGCAACCGTGCCGCCTCATCGGCGTGCGGGGCGGCCGACGTACTGGAGGAGCTGGGGATTCCCCTCGACCTCACCTCGGCGCAGGTCGCCGACGTGGGGGAGCGGGCCGGAATCACCTTCTGCTTCGCGCCCGCGTTCCACCCCGCGTTGCGGCATGCCGCCGTACCGCGGCGTGAGCTCGGCGTACCGACGACGTTCAACTTCCTCGGCCCGCTCGCGAACCCCGGTGATCCGTCCGCGCAAGCGGTCGGCGTCGGCGATGCCCGCGTCGCCGGTCTGATGGCCGGCGTACTGGCTCGGCGTGGCATCGACGCGCTGGTGTTCCACGGCGACGACGGGCTGGACGAGCTCACCACCCGTACGACGTCGCAGGTGTGGAACGTCGGCGGGGGAGAGGTCGAAGGCCCGTTCACTGTGGACCCGCGCGACCTCGGCATCGAGCCGGTGTCGGCGGATGCGCTCAAGGGCGCGGACGCGCCGTACAACGCGAAGGTCGTCCGGTCGCTGCTCGAGGGCGAGACCGGCGCAGTGCGCGACGTCGTACTGCTGAACGCCGGTGCCGCGCTCGCGGCGTACAAGCCGGTCGAGGGTCCGATCACCGCGCGGATCCGGGCCGGGATGGATCTGGCCGCCGAAGCGATCGACTCCGGTGCTGCGAAGGACGTCCTGGATCGCTGGATCGCTGCCTGCGCTGTGGTGCGCGGCTAGCTCGTACTGCGTTTGCCTGGTTTGGCTTGGTGCCGGCGGGAGGGTATCCCGCCGGCACTGCTGCTGCTCAGCGGTTGATCTTGATCCCGCTGACCTTCGTGCGCCAGACCTCGATCCAGGTCGGCGTTGAGCCCGCGATGTCACCGATCGACACCGCCGCCGTCCCGTCACCGCGGTCGATCACCGCGACCAGGATCGTGGAGTAGGTCTCCTTCAGCTTGGGAGCACTCACCGCGACCCGCGCCGTGATCTCGTGCCCCTTGTGCCCGTCCACGGTGATCGCCCGATGCGTCACGTTGGTGATCGTCGACTTCTCGCCGTACAGACCGGAGATCGCGCGCGCCCCCGCCTGCGTGGCCGCCGCCTTCAACCCGGCCGGCGTACTGGCCACCTTGACCGTCGGCGTCAGCTGCCCGAACGAGACGAAGTTCCCCCAGTCGGCCTCGGCGTTGTAGTTCTCGTGCACGGTCAACCAGATCGCGGCCCCACCGAACTGCCCCGACCGCTCACCGGTAGTGGTCCACGCCGACCCCATGATCGGCATCGTGTCCTTGTTGGCGGCAACGATCTGCGCCCCCAGCACCTTGCCCCGCGGCGGCGGCGTCTCCGAAGGCTTCACCGACGGACTGACCGTCGGCAACCCCGAATTCCCCGTCGGCAAGCTGACCGGCATGACCGCGTCGGCCTTCGTCCAGATCCAGCCCACGCTCAGCGCAGTAACCGTCAACGCGGCCACCACCAGCACGAGCGCCCCGATCAGCCGCGCCCGCCCGTTCGCATCCCCAGCCGGCCGCAAAACCACCCCATACCCCTCAGCCTCAGGCACAACCTGCTTAGAACCCCGCCGACCTACGCCATTTGTGCTACTCGCGGACCCGCTCGAGCCCTCGCCAGGTCCAGGCCCGCTCGGGCCTTCGCTCGACCAACTGGGCGTATCCGGTCCGACGCCACGCGCATTGTCGAGCACGCTCGGTCCACTCAGCGCATCGCCGGGCCCATCGGCTCGACCACCGCCCGCGCTTTGCGGCAAGTACGACGGTTGCCCGCCAGGCGCAGCCCAAGCGCCGGACGGCGGTCCGTATCCACCGGTCGGTCCGGACTGCGGACCGCTGGCCGGTCCAACCGCCGGCTGAGGCCCTGGCTGGCCGGCTTGCACACCAGCGACCGGAGCCTGCCCAGGTCCGTACCCCGGCTGCCCCGAAGCACCCGGCCGCGGTCCATGCGAACCACCAGTCGGAGGCATCCCTCGCGATGGTGTCCCGGCCTGAGGCCCACCAGTCTGGGCGGCCCCAGCCGGGAAGTCGTCAACCTGAGGTCCACCCGCTTGGGGTGCACCAGTCGGAGGCATCCCGCGCGGCGGTGTCCCGGCCTGAGGCCCACCAGTTTGGGCGGCCCCAGCCGAGAAGCCAACAGCCTGGGAACCACCGGCTTGAGGTCCACCCGTGGGCGGCATCCCGCGCGGCGGTGTCTCGGCCTGAGGCCCACGGGCTGCTCCAGCCAGGAAGCCATCAGCCTGGGTGGCCCCAGCCGGGAAACCATCAGCCTGGGGTCTACCCGCTTGAGGTCCACCAGCCGGCGGCATCTCCTGCGGCGGCCTCCCAGCCTGCGGCCCGACCACTTGAGGCTCATTAACTCGGAGCACACCCGCGCCGGGCCCACCCGCTTGAGGTCCACCAGCCGGCGGCATCCCTCGCGATGGCGTCCCTGCCTGACTCCCAACCACTTGAGGCCCAGCAACTGGGGCCACACCGGCGCCCGGCCCGCCTGCTTGAGGCGCAGCAGCCGGCGGCATTCCCTGCGATGCCCTCCCACCCTGTGGCCCACCCAATTGAGCAGCACCAGCCTGGGGCCTACCTACCTGCGGACCACCATTCCCGAGACCGCCAGCCTGCGGACCACCGTTCCCGGGAACGCCAGCCTGCGGGACATCCGCCGCCGGCCCACCCGTCTGGGGGCCGCCAACCTGCGAAACACCCGCCGCTCGCCCACCCGGCTGAGGACCACTAGCCCCAGCTTGTGGACCTCCAGCTTGTGGACCAGCAACCTGCGCCACACCAGCCCGCGGAGCACCACCTTGCAGCCCACCAGGCTGCTGACTACCGACGCTGGACATCTGCGCCGGACCGGGCCCGTACGCCGCCCCCTGCCCGGTCTGCTGCGCCAACGGGTGCCCGCTTTGCAGCGCACCGGGCTGCCCACCCTGCGGTGCACCGGTCCACGGACCAGCACCGTGCGGCCCGCCAACCAGCGCACCTCCAGTCCGCGGACCAGTTGCCTGCGGCCCATTAGCCAGGGCACGGGCTTGCGGCTCAGCCGACTGCGGCCCATCAGCCACGGCGCCGCCAGCTCGCAGCTCTGTCACGTGCGGAGCAGCAGCTTGCGGACCACCAGAACGGGGAGTACCACCGTGCGGACCGCTCACCTGCGGAACACCGGGCCGTGGAGCGCCATCCGACGGACCACCCGACTGCGGACCACCAGTGTGTGGTGCCTGCGCCGGATCAGGCACGGACGCCGTTCCCTGCCCAGGCGGCTGCGCCAGCGGGTGCACATTCTGCAGCGCGCCCGGCTGCCCACCCTGCGGCGCACCAGTCCATGAACCAGCCGTCCGCGGCTCGCCAACCAGCGCACCGCCAGCTTGGGGATCAGTTGCTCGCGGCTCACCAGGCAGTGCGCCGCCAGGTCGTGGATCGGTTGCGTGCGGCTCACCGGTCAGTGCGCCGCCAGTTCGTGGATCAGCTGCGTGCGGCTCACCAGCCAGCACACCGCCCGCTTGGGGATCGGTCGCACGCGGCTCACCGGCCAGCGCACCACCTGGACCTGCGAGATCAGCTTGCGGACCACCAGAACCGGCTGCACTACCTTGCGGACCGCTCCACTGCGGCCCGCCGGGAAGGGGACCCTGGCCCGGACCAGCGCCGTACGCAGGCGCCTGCCCAGGCTGCTGTGCAATCGGCTGCCCGCCCTGCGGTCCCACCGGCGGTCCCTGATAAGGGCTCGGCTGCCCACTCTGCGTGCCGACCGACTGCCCTGGCTGCGGTGGATACCCCACCGGCGGCACCGACCCCTGCTGCCCCTGGTAGCGCGGCGGAGGAGGCGGCGGCGCGGGCGCAGGCGACTGCCCCATCAACACGTCATCAGACCCACCACCAGAGACCGGGGGAGCACCCACACCACCCAACCCCGGCGGCGGCCCAACCGGCCCGCCCGGCCCAACCGGCGTACCAGCAGCCCCGGAACCCGGCGTACCAGCAGCCCGAGAGCCCGGCGTACCAGCAGCCCCAGAGTCCGCAGCACCAGCGTCCGCAGCACCATCATCCGCAGGCAACCCAGGAGGCGCCGGCGGACGGCGGACGGGCGGTACCGGCGGTGGAGGGGGAGCGCTGTGCCGGCCGGAACGCGGGGGCGGAGTGTGGTTCTCGTTGTCAGCCAACGTTGATTCCCTTGTAGGCCTGGCTTTCGGCCGCCTTCAGGTCCGGCCGGTTGGTGGGGATGTCGCTGATGTAGGCGACAGCGGTCCCGTCCCCGAGGTCGAAGACGGCCACGGTCAGCGTAAGCACCCGGGCGGTCAGCTTGGGCGATTTCGCGGTGATCGTCTGCTGGACGTACCAGCCCGCCTTGTCCGACCGCTTCACCGCGCCGTTCAGGCCGGCCTTGCGCGTGATCGGGATGCCGCCGTACAGCGACGCCGGTACCTCGTTCGCCAGCGCCAGCGCGGTCGCCTTCGGATCGCCGCCGTACCCGGCTTGGTTGCCTAGGGCACCGACAAAGATGTTCGCGTACCAGTTGTTGGTCCCGTCGAACTTCTCCTGCAGCAGGATGTACTGCCCGCTTGACTCGAGCAACTGCGGTACCAGCCGCTTGCGATCGGACCACAGCCCGGTACGCCGCGGGAACGAGATCGCGGTCGACGCGATCCGCTCGCCCTCGTGCAGCTTGGGGTTCTTCGACTGGCCCTTACCGGTACCTGTGGGCTGATTCGTCGGCTGGTTGGTGGGCTGAACTGGCGGAGTCGTCGGGTCGGGACCCGCCTTCTTGTCGCCCGGGTTCACGATCAGGAACACCGCAGCGACCACCAGCATCACCAGCGCGATCCCGCCACCGATAAGCAGCGGCAGCTTCGCACCCGAGGGCCCACCACCCCCACCAGACGACTTCTTCTTGGTGCTACCGCCGCTCTTCTTAGGCTTGCCACCGCCCCGACCAGGACCACCAGTACCCGGTCCGGCACCCCAACCACCGGCCTGCTGCCCGGCACCCCAAGGCCCGCCCTCAGCCGGCGCTGTAGTCGCACCACCGCTTTGTCCGGCGCCCCAAGCCACCGGTGTCGGCTCAGGTCCCGTGCTCTGCTCAGCACCCCAGGCAGTCTCCGGCTGATTCCCCCAGGGGCCGGCGTCACCCTGACCAGCGCCCCAACCGTTGGCCCCGGCCTGCTGGCCACCATTGCTCGCAGCCCACGGATCACTAGTCGCACCCTGCTGGGCCTCCGCGCCGCTGTCCGAACCCCAGAGCTGAGTCTTCTCCTCCGAAGCCGCAGTGCCACTCT
Source organism: Kribbella sp. NPDC005582 (assembly GCF_040605415.1). NCBI lineage: Bacteria > Bacillati > Actinomycetota > Actinomycetes > Propionibacteriales > Kribbellaceae > Kribbella > Kribbella sp. NPDC005582. The sequence continues at coordinate 2,372 of NZ_JBEXCU010000004.1, read as the reverse complement.
GCGCACCAGCCGCAACGCCCCAACTCTGCTGCCCCGGCCCCTGCGCCAAGTCCGGATCCACGCCCCAACCGGACGGCCCTTGCTGGGCGCCGCTGCCAGCCTGCGCTTGGTCAGCCCCGTCGCCCGGCTGTGCGCCCCAGGCCGGCTGGACCTGGGTCGCCTCATCGCCTGACCGTGTGTCCCAGGTCGGCTGCGTGTGGTCGGGATCGCCCGGCTGCGCACCCCAAGTCGGTTGCGCCTGTTCGGATCCCTGATCCGGCTGCGCGCCCCAGGTCTGATGCGCTTGCGCAGCGCCTTCATCAGGCTGTGCGCCCCAAGTGGGCTGCGACTGTGTAGCTCCGTCGCCCGGTTGTCCGCCCCAGGTCTGCTGTGCTTGGGATGCTCCGTCCGCTGGCTGTGCGCCCCACGCTGGCTGTGCTTGGTCAGGCCCGTTGCCCGGCTGTGCGCCCCAAGCTGGCTGTACCGACGTGGTCCCGTCGCTCGGCTGCTCGCCCCACGTCGGCCGCCCGCGGTCGGCCCCATCGCCCGGCTGTGCACCCCAGGTCTGCTGCTGGGTAGCGTCGTCACCCGGCTCGGCGCCCCACACCGGTTGCGCCTGACTGGCCCCTGCGCCTGGCTGCTCGCCCGACGCCGGCTCGCCTGACTGTCCACCCCAGCTCGGCTGCACCTGCGCGCTCTGATCACCCGTCTGGCTGCCCCAGGTGGGTTGCGCCTGCGCAGCAGCGGGCTGTTCACCCCAGGTCGGCTGCACCTGGGTAGCTTCCTCACCCGGCTGCCCACCTGCTGCGGGCTGCACCTGCGTAGTCTCGCCATCCGGGCCCGCGGCCTGAGCGTCACCGGTTTCGCCCACAGCACTCGACTCGCGCGGCTTCCGCACGACGCTAGGCGCCTGAGTCCAACTCACATCGGACCAGCCCTGCCCACCGTCGGTCGTATCCCCAGCACCAGCCGCTGCGGCCGCACCATCACTACCGACAGTTCCCCAAGCCCCCGACGTACCAGCCTGTGCATCCCCGGCCGCCTCAGCGCCCCACCCGCCAGCCGCAGCTGATGTCTCCGGCTCAACGCCCCAGCCACCAGCCGAGCCCTCGACCTCAACAGGCTTCTCGCCCTCAGTACCCCAGCCACCAGCAGCACTGATGCCAGCCTGCAGATCGGGCTCGCCCTCGACACCAAACTCACCACCGGCAGCATCCCATCCGCTGCCCGCGGCGGCCGACGTACCAGCCTCCGCCTGTACGTCGGTTTCAGGCGTATCAGCCAACCGCAGCGTCCACCCGTTTGGAGCCGCCTGCTCGTCGCCCTGCGACGCACCCTCCGGCGCAGTTTCGACCTCATCCGGAATCGGCTGCTGCGTCCAGTGCTCCGGCGGCGCCGGCGCGATCTCCGGTGCGTTCCAGGTGGCCCGCGCGCGCTCAAACGGCGTCAGCCCGTCACCACCACTCGCCCCCGCAGCTTCGCCAGCATCCACCGGCGCCACTGCGGTCAACCGCGGCGTACCCGACCCCTCAGACTCATCCGGATTAGGCCACCAGCCACCCTGCTGCGGCGGTGACGTCGTATCCCACCCCGTCTGCGCAGAACCCCACGCCGGACCACCCGCACTCGGGCCCTCATGCACAGAAGCTGTAGCTCCCCACCCCTGCTGAGGCTGGGCGGGCTCGGGGGACGCCGTCGTACCAGCAGACGCCGGTACGTCGTCCTCTGCCGCACCCGTATCCACGGGATCAGGCGCAGCGGACTCCGCCTCACCAGCAACCGGTTCCTTCTCGGTCCGGTTGGTCCACTGCTTCCCGTTCCACCAGCGGATGGTGTCGGGCTGCCCGGTCGGATCCGGGTACCAGCCTGCGGGAGGGTTGCTCATACGTTCACCGTAACTTCAGCGCGTGTCAGAAGGGGCGTGATTCCGGGCCTCAGACACCGTCCTCCTGGCCCAGGCTGAAGGCGGCTTCCAGGTCGTGCGACGAGTACGCCCGGAACGCGATGTGCGTCTCCGTGCTCAGTACGCCGGGAACCCGGTTGAGGTGGTCCGGAATCACAGTTGCCAACTCGTCGTGATGAGCGACCCGGATCATCGCGATCAGGTCGAGCCCGCCGGTCACGGAGTACACCTCGCTGACTCCCGCGATCGCCGCCACCTGCTCGGCGACCTCCGGAATCCGCGCGACATCGGCCTTGATGAACACGATCGCGGTGACCATGTCGTCCTCTCCTCGAAGCACACCTCGGACGTGCCGAAGCATAGTGGCGACCGGCCCCACGGCCACCGTGAACCCGTGTTATGTCTCAGGACATCGGTGACAGTTCTACATTGAGACATCGGTGACGCTTTCGTTGGTGTTGGTGGTGACACTTCGGTGAGTCGGCGGGGT